>CBDULB010000001.1:0-128953 GCA_965367965.1 uncultured bacterium
TTTTGTATCTGGATTAGTTCTAAATTCTGGCGTCACCCATCAGACACTTAAAACTTAAAACTCCCGCCTCCATGAACCCGAAACCCAAAAACTTCTGCGGCAACCTCAACCGTCGCGAAATGCTCAGCACCGTGGCCGGCGGATTCCCCGCCCTCGCCCTGACCGGCCTGCTGTCCGGCGAAGGATTTTTTAACCAGGCCAAGGCCGCCACCAAACTCGAAAGCAACTTCGCCAATCCGCTCGCGCCGAAGTCACCGATGCTGCCCGGCAAAGCCAAAAACGTAATCTTTCTGTTCATGTATGGCGGCCCGAGCCACATCGATACCTTCGACTACAAGCCGACCATGTATGGCATGGACGGCAAAACCATCGAAGTTAAAACCTTCGGCCGCGGCGGCAAAAAGAATCAGGGCCGCATCGTCGAGCCGAAGTGGAAATTTAAACAGTACGGCCAATGCGGCAAATATGTCTCCGATCTGTTTCCGCACCTCGGCACCTGCGTCGACGACATCGCCTTTCTGCACAGCATGACCGCCGATTCGCCGATCCACGGCTCGGCGCTGCTCAACATGAACAGCGGCTCGCTGATCAGCGGCAAGCCATCGCTCGGCTCGTGGGTGAACTACGGCCTCGGCTCGGTAAATGAAAACCTGCCCGGCTACGTGGTCATGCTCGACAAGAGCGGCGGCCCGATTTCCGGAGCGAAGAACTGGACCTCCGGCTTCATGCCCGCCACCTACCAGGGCACGGTATTCCGCTCGCAGGGCGAACCGATCCTCAACCTCAAGCACGTCGACGGCATGAGCACCGGCGAGCAGCGCACCCTGATCGACTCCCTCAATCACCTCAACCAGGGCCATCGCGAAGCGCGCTACGACAACACCAACCTCGCCGCGCGCATCGCCAGCTACGAGCTCGCCTACAAAATGCAGGCGACCGCACCGGAAGCCATCGATCTCGACAGTGAGAGCGACGACACCAAATCGCTGTACGGCATTGGCGAACAGAAAACCGAAGACTTCGGACGCAAATGCCTGCTCTCACGGCGCCTGGTCGAGCGCGGCGTGCGCTTTATCCAGATCTATTCCGGCGGTGCCCACAACGATGAAAACTGGGACGCCCACGGCGACCTTGAGACCAATCACAACCATCACGCCGGCGCTACCGACAAACCCATCGCCGGTCTGTTGAAAGACCTGAAACGGCGTGGCCTGCTCGACGAAACCCTGGTCGTCTGGGGCGGCGAGTTCGGCCGTCAACCGACCGCCGAATACGCCAAAGGCACCGGTCGCGATCACAACAGCTACGGTTTCACCATGTGGATGGCCGGCGGTGGCGTCAAAGGCGGCATCAGCGTCGGCCAGACCGACGAACTCGGCAGCATGGCGGTCGACGACCGCTTCAAGGTCAAAAACCTGCACGCCACCATCCTGCAGCTCATGGGCCTGCCACCCAACGACCTGAGCTTCTTCTACGGCGGTCTCGACCAGCGCCTGGTCGGCGTCGAAGGCGCCGAGCCGATCGAGCAAGTGATCGCGTGACAACTAGCCACGGCGGGTTGCCGTCAGTACCCCTTTGCGACTTTCGGCGGCGACAAATTCGATAATTTTTTCAGCATGCTCGCTCCATCGCTCCGAGCGCGCTTCCCTGACCGCGTCCCGCAAAGGCCTTCCCGACCGAAACAGTTCATCGATTACTTTCTGAATCTCCCGCCGCAACTTGTTGTCGAATCCTGCCCGCCGCAGGCCGACTACGTTGATGCCCCCGAACCGGTTCAGTTTGCAGGCTGTCACATAAGGCGGCACGTCTTTACTTATCGCACTATTTCCCTGAGTGAGACAAAAGTCGCCGAGACGAATGAATTGGTGAACCACCGTTCCTCCCCCCAGAAAGGCGTGTTCGCCCAACTTCACGTGTCCCGCTAACAGACAATTGTTGGCGATCACATTGTCGTTTCCGATTTCGACATCGTGGGCGAGATGAGCGCCTGCCATCAGAAAATTTCGATCTCCTACTTTTGTAAATTCTGCCTCGCTGGTACTGCGATGGATGGTCACCAGTTCGCGAAAGACGTTGTCGCTGCCGATTTTTACCCCGCTGGCCGTCGCCGCATCAAAGTTCAAATCCTGCGGATCCTCACCGATGATCGCCCCCCGCCCGACCACGCAGTTTTCGCCGATTTCGACATCACCGATGAGCTGAGCGTGAGCCAGGATCCGGCAGCCAGCAGCAATTTTCACCGGCCCTTCGATTACCGCAAAAGGGCCGATCTCAACGCCTTCACCTATCTCCGCTTGCGGAGAAATCAGCGCACTGGCATGGATCAAAGTCGAGTCGGGCATCACGTGACAATTGCCTGCATGATTTGGTTGGCAGGAAAATTTCTAACACCGTAAGCAGACTTGTTTCAAGCTCAAATGCTGGAGCATTGAAAGCATTGCATCGCAGACCTGCGCCTACTTGATCGAATTTATAAAGAGGGTCGACGCTCCCTACTCCCCGTGCTGAGTCGACAGGTCCATCTACTCACACCCGACGGCTCCCTCAAGCGCTGCCACGCTTTGCCGTCATCACTCCTTTGCGACTTTCTCCGGCGACAAACTCGACCAGCACTTTCGCCTCGTCGCCCCACTCGATCTGCTGCGCGGCCGCCAGGGCCTCCCGAAACGGCAGGCCCTTGTGAAACAGTTCGCCCGCCGCGTGCTTGATCTCTTTGCGCGTCCCGGCATCGAAGCCCGCCCGGCGCAGTCCAATCACATTCAGTCCGCCGTAGCAGCAACGGTGATAAGCGATCACATACGGCGGCACATCTTTGGTAATCGAAGAGTTGCCCTGGGTCAGCGCGTAGTCACCGATCCGTGCGAACTGATGCACCCCGGTGCCACCGCCCAGAAACACCCGGTTGCCCACTTGTACATGCCCGGCCAGCATGACATTGTTGGCGAGCACGTTGTGGTCACCGATGACCACATCGTGCGCCAGGTGAGCGGCCGCCATCAGGAAGTTTGAATCGCCGATCGTCGTGTAGCCGCCCTCGACCGAACTGCGATGAATGGTCACCAGCTCGCGCAGCGTATTGTCACGACCGATGCGGACGCCGCTGGCCGTCGAGGGATCAAAACTCAAATCCTGCGGGTCCTCACCGATGATCGCCGCCCGCCCGATCACACAATTTTCGCCCAGCGAAACGTCGCCGATGATCTGCGCATGCGCACCGATCCTGCAACCGGCCGCGATCTTCACCGGCCCCTCGATAATCGCATAGGCACCGACTTCGACATCATCGGCCAGCTCCGCCCCGGAGGCGATCAGTGCAGTGGGATGTATTGGTGTCGAGGGTGCCATGGCAATTTCCATTCCATAACACGTTCCGCCCCGGATGCCAGACTCGAAAATCGCCGTTCACAGTGCGTTGAAGTGTGACACCGGCGTCCCGCCGGTCCCCAGTGGACGAGTGTAAAGCGCGAAACCGTCCAGCTCGGACTGGCGAGACGCCAGTATCACACTCCGTCCAGTCGGACGACTGCCACTAGCGCAGCTCCTCCAAACGTTCCTGCACCGCACGGCGCACATCTTCTTTCGCACCCGGCTCGGCGGCAGCGGCACGTTTGACGATCTCGACGAACTCGGCACGGCGTCCGTGCGCATCCTCGCCTTTGGCACCTGCCGCGATCTCGGCGATGCCCTCAAGGCTGAACTGTTGATCGATGTAGCGCGACTGCCGCAGGCGCATCCCGAAGGCCGCAACGGCCGAGGCGAAGCGAAAATCATCGCTGACGTCTTCGTCACTTTCGCCGCGATCTTTGAGAGGAAATTCCAACAAGGCGCTCTCATCTTCCGCAGGACGTTTGTAACGCAGCTTCACCGTCAGCAGTTCGTCGCTCTCAACCATCTCCACACCGCGTTCGGCCAGTTCCTTCTGACGTTTCGCCTCGAGATCCTGCTCCGCCGCCGCATCGAGCCGACGCTGATATTTCAGCCCCTCGACTTCCTGCGCACCCGTCAATTCCTGAGCGACACCCACCGGCACCACTTCGTAGAGTGCGGTTACCGTGTGACCGGCACCGATCTCGCCGGCGTCGACCTTGTCATTGTCAAAGTCTTCGCGATTGAGCATGCGATTGGCATATCCGATGAGCCGATACGAGGCGACTTTGGCGGGATTAAAATCGACCTGAATTTTCACATCCTTGGCCACTGTCACCAGCGTTCCCGCCATCTGCTCAACCAGCACTTTCCTGCCTTCCGCCAGACGGTCGATGTAGAAATAGTTGCCGTTGCCCTTGTTGGTGATTTTTTCCATCATCGCATCGTTCAAGTTGCCGCTGCCAAAGCCCATTACCGTCAGAAAGACACCTGACCCGGCCTGCGACTCCACCAGCTGCACCAGTTCATCGTCGCCCGAGACACCGACGTTAAAATCACCGTCCGTAGCGAGAATTACCCGGTTAACTCCATCCTCGATGAAGTGCTCCCGCGCCCGCTGATAGGCCACCTTGATCCCGCCCGCACCGTTGGTCGATCCACCGGCGCTGAGGGCATCGATCGCCGCTTTGATGGTCTCGTGATCATCACCCGGGGTCGGTTCCAATACTTCTCCGGCCCGACCGGCATAGGCAACCAGGGTCACACGATCTTCAGCACCGAGCTGCGGCACCAGTTCGCGCAATGATTTCTGCACCAGCCCGAGCTTGTCAGGACTGCTCATCGATCCTGACACGTCGACCAGAAATACCAGGTTCGCCGCCGGTCGCCGGCCCTTCAGCTCAGCGCTCTTCAGACCGATGCGCACCAGACGATGCTTCGCTGCCCACGGCGCCGCGCCATCATCGATACTCACCGCGAACGGCGCGACATGTCCGGCTTCGACATCTTCCAGATCAGGTGCCGGATAGCCGTAGTCGAAGTAATTGATCAGTTCCTCAATGCGCACCTGGTCGCGATGCGGCCAGCGGTGGTCGCTCATCAATGCACGCCGCAGCAGCGCATACGAAGCCGTGTCGACATCGATGGAAAACGTCGACAACTCCTCGTCGAGCGGATCTTTAAATACGTTGTCGATCAGCGATGCGTGGCGGTTGCCGCTTGGGATATCGAGATACGCAAGTTTTCTCAACTTCGCTTCATCTTGAAGCAGCTGTTCGTGACGCTCCAATTTATCGATTGCTTTCTTGGTTTGTACAACTTGTTCAGCGAGCAGAGCCTCCGACTCTTCAAGTTCCTTTTCAGCATTAGCTCGCGTTCGCATCGCACCCGTGGAGGTCACCGTTACCTGGCCACGCGCCGGAGCTGACTGAACGTCCAGCCCAACCGTCGCGGGCTTGGGTTGGGTGCTGCCGACCGGTTCGTTAGCACCCCCGCGCGTCTGTGACTTCATTCCTTCCGAGCCGGCTCCTCCTTTTGCAAAAGCGTCGGCATCTCTGCCGGCGAGAGCAACAGCACCCGGCGTTCCCGACTCAAGCTCAGAACGGCTTCCAAATTCATCAACACTTTTCGCTCTACGCCGGAACTCGGCATCGGTTTCAACCATTTCCGTGGCGGACAAGGCATCGGCAGGAGCAGGAGCTGGAGCGGCTGTGGGAGCGGGAGCCGACTGAGGCTTTCTCGAAAGCTTGGCTTCCGCAACTGTGTAGTCGACATCAAGACTCTCGCTCACAGCCGCAAGCGCCGGCATATCAACCTCAGCTGACAACAGCTCCGACCGGTCGGCATCTTTCTTCGTTCGCTTCAGCATCGACTCGTCCCCTGATGCGAGATCAGCTACCGGCGCCGCTCGATCCACGGTGATGCTCATCGGCGCCGGCTCGTTGGTTTTAAAATGTACCAGGGTCGTAACTGTCAACATCGCCGCCATTCCCGCGGCAACTGCACCAAACAACCACGCCGGTGGACGCAGCACATTCTTCGCCACCACAGGTTTGTCGATCGAAACCGCGATCGCCGGGGATTCGCTTTCGACGCTGGCGAGTTCGGCGGAAAATTCTCTGCCGAGGGTTTCGCTGATCGCACGGATCGCTTCGACTTCGGCCTGCGCCTCAGGCGAGGTGGCGAGCAGTTCTTCAAACTCGGCGATCTCACCGGCATCCATTTCGCCGATGGCGTAAGTGGTAAGACGGGGATCTTCTTCGAGGGGAATGGCTTGGTCAGACATGGTTCGGGTCCTTTCTAAAAATGAAAAAGTGAGATTCGGTTTCGAGGGGGAAATTTGGGGATCGCGATGGTTCAAGCGGGCAGGCTGGCCGCCATTTTGCGCAGTTGTTTGAGGGCGTTGTGCAGCAGAAAGCCGACATTGCTGACGCTGAGTTGAGTGACGTCCGCGATTTCCCGATAGCTGAGATCAGATTGAAATTTCAGGCGCACGACTTCGCGCTGGTTTTCCGGGAGCCGGTCGAGCAAATCCAGGACCCGACTCTGTTGCTCGCGGCGTTCAGCCTCGATCGACGGATCGGGGCGTTGATCGCGGACGCTGGCGAGTTCGGTGGCATCGGTGACGGTCATGGTTTTTTCCTTTCGTAATATGTCGATGGCGCGGTTGCGACAGACGGCAAACAGCCAGGCCTTCATTCGACCGGGTTCGATTTTGTCCGCGCCGTGCCGGTGCAGCTTCAAAAACACGTCTTGAACGACATCGTGGGCGCGTTCGCGATCCTCGCGCAGAATGCTCATTGCGAAGGCCAGCAGCGGCGTGCCGAGTTCTTGTTGGGCCGCCTCAAGCCGTTGGTCATTTGTTTCGGCGGCAACGGGGTAATCGGGTATGTCCTTCACGGCAGGGTCAGCGTGGGTCGAAGTCGGGGATGATGATGCGGCGGCGGACATGGATGATCCTGGTGAATGCGGGCTCCAGTATCATCAACGGGCGGGCCTTGGGGTTTCTTAGCATTTTTTTTGAGAAAATGATCAATATCGACACGGACGCGGTTCTAGGGGTTTCCCCTAGCGCATTCTCGGGGCGCCCGCCGATTGCCTAACTCCCGAAAGTCGGCTATTTTCCATCCAGTTACCAAACGAAGAGCGCGAGATTCAATGCTTCGATTCTTCACCGGCAACGACACTTTAGACGCACTTCGGATAAGACGTCTTGCAGAGCATTACTGGGAAACCAGTAAGTAGGGGGGACTTCTCGGTCCTGTGCTTCGGCGCAGGGCCGAGTTCTTTTTCAGGACTTGCCCAGCTCAGGGAAAGCGAGCCGCTTGCACGAGTTGCAATTCGCCACGACATTTGCGCCAGTGTTGGAAACCAGCCGCATACGCCAGTTCACCCCCCGATCGGGCCGTAGTTCAGATCTTCGCAATCCGGCAGTTTTGCTAACGTTATTGCTCGGATATTTCGCAACACTCTGCGGCGCGCAGGATGGCACAACTCAGAATGCGCAGTACCAGATCGCTCCCCCGCCCGACTGGGTCGAGCCGACCACGGTCGATCTGAATTTGCCGGCGCCTGAAGCCGGTCGCAACGGCGGCATTTCCGAAGGTATTTACTATCGCCTCGTCGAGCGCCAGGTTCACGCCGAGCGGCAGCAGCATTATCATCACTATGTCGACGAATTTTTGACGACGGCCGGTCTGCATGAAAATGGCGAAATCTCGATCGAGTTCGATCCCGCTTATCAGACTCTGACCCTCCACTCTGTCACCCTGCACCGCGGCGGCGAGGAAATCGATGCCTTCGATACCGCGTCGGTACGCCTGCTTCGGCCCGAGGACGAACTCGACGACGATCTGCTCAGCGGCCATGCCGAACTGTTGCTACTGCTGCCGGGTGCTCAGGTCGGCGACGTGCTCGAATACAGCTACACCTTGACTGGCGCGAACCCGTTCTTTGGCGGCGTCTTCGTCGACGACATACCGCTGCAATGGGACACGACGGTCGGCGAAGTCCGCTACCGTTTATTAAAATCGCCGCAGCGCACCGTGAACTGGAAAAATCACCGATCCGGGATCGGCCCGATCCAGAACACCACCGCAGACGGTCTCGACGAGTGGCTGTGGACAGCGACCGAGACCCTAGCCGTGCTCATGGAAGCCCGCACGCCGAAATGGTATCTGCCGTACGCGTTCGTCCAGTTGAGTGGCTTTAACGACTGGAACGAAGTAGCCCGGCTCGGTCTGCAATATTACGATTTCTCCTCCGTGCCGCTGTCGTCCGGACTGGCGGATCAGGTGGCAGCGATCAGTGCCCGCCATTCTGACGAGGAGGATCGCGCCCTGATGGCAGTGCGTCTGGTGCAGAACGACATTCGCTATCTCGGCATCGAAGACGGGCGCAGCGCCTTTTGTCCCGCAGCTCCCAACCTGACGTTTATGCGCCGCTACGGCGACTGCAAAGACAAGACGGTCCTGCTGGCGCGCATCCTTACTGAATTGGGCATCTCCTGCACCCCGGTGTATATCAATCTGGATGAAACCCATCGCGATTTTGCCTGGCTGCCATCGCCGCTGGCGTTCGATCATGTGATTCTTCGAATCGACCTCCAGCACGGCGAGCCGGTGTGGATCGATCCGACCTTGAGTAATCAGGGCGGCAAGCTGCGCGATCTCGATCCCGGACAACTGAGCCGTGGCCTGCCACTCCGCGAAGATGCTGCCGCGCTGATTGCGATCGAACGATCGCCGGCAACACAGGATGTCGCGACCATGGAGATCACCGAAACCTTTTCACTGGGCGATGTCGGCGAAGCTTCGCTGCTCAAGGTGGCGACGATCTACCGCGGCGAGGAAGCCGATGCGGTGCGCGATTATTTTGAAACAACCCATCCGGATGTCGCGCAACGCAGTCACATTGCCATGTATCACGATGATTTCCCGCAACTGCAGATCGCACAGCGCCTGACGCTCGAGGATGATTTTGCCGGCAATCAACTCACCGTCAGCGAAAGCTATCGCTGCGAAAACCTCTGGTCCACCGATGCTGAAGCGGATGGCTACCATTCGATTCGTTTCAACTTCGACACCATCCGCAGCAGCCTCGATCCACCGACTCACTTGCAACGAACCATGCCGCTGAAAATCGATGGGCCGCATCACATCCGCCAACGTATGGTCATCGAACTTCCGCAAAACGCCGAATGGCAATTCGACGACGAAGACCATTTTATCGACGACAATGGTCTACGTTTTGAGCGCAGTGTGCGTCAGCAGGGCCACACGCTGACCGTCGAAGCGAATTTTCGCACCACCGCCGATTCCTTGCCCGCCGGTCAAACTTCCGATTTCGTCGCCACCACCAACGACATCCTCGCCCTCTCGAATTACTCGATCTGGCGCATGATCGAAAATGCCGACCAGCCTGCGGACAGCGAATTGACCGGCAGCGTCCCGACCACAAAATCGACAGTCGTCTCGCAGACCCTGCTGCTCATGACCGGAGCCCTGCTGACCGGCGTGTTCATCGGTAGCGTCTTCCGCCGCCGCACGAGCCGTTAATCGCCCGCCAGTTTTCAGGCAGAGTGCCGCTGGGCTGAGGCTTCCGACTGCGACTCTGCCAGATCAAGCCAGGTGGACACATTGCAGAGCGCCAACCAGCTCTCGAAGTCCAGTTTCGCGTAGGCATATTCGGCCGGAGTGAGGCCGACCGCAGCGGGCAGGAACGAGAGCACCTGGGCGCCCTCGTCTTGTTCAGCGTGGGATTGAATCGGCAGTGGCGGGTCAGCACTCATGATGGAACCATACTATCTCAACTAGCCATAAAAACAATAATTTTATCACTATTCTTACTCATTTCCGCGAAAATGCGCTGATTTCTGCCAAATTTCGATCATTTCCCTGTTCTCGAGGGCATCTGCTGGAGTATGCATGCGATCTCTGATCAGCAACGCCGCTTGATTTTTCGACACAGATTCCCATCTTCTTATCGCCTTCATGAACCCATTCACACGCTCTCTATTACTCATCGCGCTGAGCTTGGCCAGCCTTTTTGTCGGCACTCAATCCGCGGCCCGGGCGGAGACTTCCCGCGTCATCTCGACCATCGATCTCCAGGATGGCGACACCATGGTTTTTCTCGGCGACTCGATCACTCACCAATGCCTTTACACGCAATACGTTGAGGACTTTTTCCGCACCCGCTATCCCGGGCGGCGCATAAATTTTCACAATGCGGGCGTCAGCGGTGACCGCGCCGCCGATGCCCTGGCGCGTTTCGATGATGACGTCGCCGCCTTCAAGCCAAAGTATGTCTCGGTCCTGCTGGGCATGAATGACGGCAGCTACGAGGACTACAACGCCGACACCTTTGCCATCTACGCACGCGGCATGACGGAGATCCTCGATCGCATCGAAGCCATCGGCGCGATCCCCATCGTGCTCGCCCCGACCATGTTCGATCAGCATCAGTTGACGCTGCAAATGTCGAATCCCGACTATCGTTTCGGCAACCGCGATTTCGCCCACAATTACAACGCGCTGCTTGCCTACTACGCCGGCTGGCTGCGCGAACAGGCTGACCAGCGCGCGCTCCCCTTCGTTGATCTCTGGACGCCGCTCAATGACCTGACTTTCCAACAACGGCGCAACCGGGCCGACTTCACCCTGATTCCCGATGCCATCCACCCGGGCGCCGCCGGTCACTTCATCATGGCGTTCACGCTTTTGAACCAACTGCCACCCGACAAAAAGGGCGTCGATTCGATCGGCATCACCCGCAACGCCAAAGGAGTCTGGCAGACCGGCGGCACCGGCGAGTTTTCCGATCTGCTGGTCAATGAAGACAACAGCCGCGTCAGCTTCACTCATACCGCCGCCAGCCTTCCGTGGGTAGTCCCCGCGGAAGCCGCCACTACCGATGAGAAATGGGACGTCGAACCGCCTGCCGCGCTCGGCTATCAGCTGACCGTCGCCGGCCACAAACTCAGCAACGAACGCATCAGAGTGTTCGGCCTGGCACCCGGCAATTACCAACTGTCCATCGACGGCAAGCCGATTGGCAAACCGCTTCCACACACCCGTCTCGCCGCCAAGGTCGAACTGCAATCACTCGCCGACACGCCGCAGTACCAACAGGCACTCGCCGTCGCCGAACTGAATCGCGAACGCAACGACACCACCATTCGCCCGATGCGCGGCTTGTGGTCGCAGATCAAAGGTTTGCGCCGCAAACTGGCCGCGAGCGATCCGGAAAAATTCGCCGCCGAGTATGCCCCCCGCAAAGCTCAGATCGACGAATTGCTGAAAGTGGCGGCACAATACGACGAGAAAATCTACGCCGCCGCTCAGCCGAAGCCACGCAAGTATGTGGTCGAACGGATAAAGTGAACGGCTTCACTCTGAGCTCCAAGGAACCATCTGAAACATGGCTGAGCCAAAATCAAAAAGCACCACCGCCACAGGCAGGCGACGCATGAGCAGCCAACTTCGCCGCGACATCATCCGGCGAGTCGAGGACGGGGAGAAAGCCAACGAACTCGCCTGGGAACTCGGCTTTTCCAGCGCTGCCGTCTGGCGCCTGATGCGCAACTATCGCAAGCGCGGCGAAGCGGCCTTTCTGGGAAAGGGCGGCCGGGAAATTATCGTCGACGAAGCTGCCGGGAAAAATCTCATCGATCCCCCGCAGCGGATGGACGACAAGTTCATCGCCTACCTGCGCAAGACCCTGCCCAACCATTCCCCCGATGAAATGGGCATCGCCAAAGGTTATACCAAACCGGGCATGTGGAGTGCACCCGAGGTCAAGGCACTGCTGAAACGCGAGTTCGGTATTGAACCTTCGCACGACGAATGCGCACGCGTTCAGCACCTGATCGGCCTGCGTTCACACCTGCGCCAGCCATCACAGTTCAAAGCCTGGCGCGACGATTTGACCGCCGAGTTTCTCGAATGGCAAAAGTCGCCGGGTGCCAAAGCGTTAGCTAAACGCGAAAAAGCCAAAATAGGAACCCATTCTCCCGACCGCCCCGGGGCGGCTCCCCGTGGTCGAGTATTCGATAAGGACCGTGTGTGGCGGCGGGCGGTGAAAAAATACGCTCTCGACGATCCAACGCTGGGCCCGGCGACCGCCCGGGCACTGGCTGAAAGTTTAGTCAAAATCGAAGCCGAAGTATGAGGACTTTACGCAACGATCTGTTTATTCAGCCCGGCATCCACACCGTGCTTATCGCCAATCGCATGCGCGCGGGGGTTCCCGTGCTCACCCTTGAAGACCGCGCCATGCTGCGCGGTTTTATCGAGACCGCCGCCCGCGCGGAATCGTTCGAGTTGCTGACCTGGTGCTACCTGCCGACCAGCTATCGCATCGTCCTGCGCGGCAAACTGAAACCACCCGGCCGTATCGACAAACACGATCACAGCGACACGCAAAGCTACCCACTGGCCCGGCTTGTGAAGAGCGCATTCGTACGCCTCGGCCACTGGCGAAACTTTCGCAAGGTCGAGTCCCTGGTCTGGAAGGAGCGCTTTCATTGCACGCCACTGCCCGGCAAAGCCGAGCAACTCGCCGCCGCCCTGTCTGTCGATGTGCACCCCGTCCTGCACGGCCTGGTCGACAAGGCCGAAGACTACTACTTCTGCGCGTTTCACGACGCCTGTGCCGGCGATGAAACCGCCCGGCGCGGCATCGCCACGTTGATCGGCACGCCCACGGCCGCATGGCCCGAGGTGCGGGCGTCCTACCGCAGTAAGCTTCACGATCTGCAAAAGCGGATTGCCGATGCGGTGTAGCTTTTTTCGCGTTCGTTTTCTCTGGCCGCTCCAACGAAGAACCACACTCCTGTGGTTCACTGTCAGCCTGCCGGCAACAATCGCTCTCGCAGTGTTGCGGCGCATGCCTGTCCAGCTTCGTTCGCAGTTTCCCGCTGCGGCGTGACAAGAGTGTCGTGCTTCCTTGCCGCTTGCGCCGGAGCTCACACACATACACACGCCAGAAATTCGACTTGTCGGTTCGTGCACAAATCTCGACGATTCAGGCATGAGAACTGCCCTCGTTTGCTCGCTCCTTTTCGCGGCCTTCTGCGCAAGCGTTGCCTCCGCTGAAGACTGGCCGCAGATGCAGTTCGATGCCGGTCACTCGGGCAATGCCGTCGATCGAACCATCGAACCCGCAGCACTCGGACTCGCCGCTACCGCCGCTACCAGCGACGGCCTCTACACTTCGCCGGTCGTCGCCGATGGAAAAGTTTACGTCGTCGACGGCGCCGGTGTCGCCTGGTGTTTTGACGCGGTCACTCTCAAGGAAATCTGGAAGTTCGAGAGCAAAGGCGGCGCGCAGAATTGCAACAACGTCAGCTCGCCGGTTATCGCCGGTGATCATCTACACTTCGGCACCACTGCCGGAATCTACTACGTTCTCGATCGCGACAGCGGTAAGCTGATTCGCGAAATCGACTGCGGCGACGCCATCTTCAGCACGCCGGTGGTCAGCGGTGAACGCGTCTATTTTGCCACGCTCGGCGCCGTAGTTCGTGCCGTCGATTTCGGTGGCGAACTTGCCTGGAGCTGGGACTTTGTGAAGGAAGTCGTCGGCTTCGACGGCGACCGATGGAGCGGCGAAGACTGGCTGGCGTTTCGCGGCGACCGGGTCAATTGGAAGGATCACTTCGTCTGCTCGCGCGACCTCTGCGCGATCGGCAGCACCGTGGTAATCCCCGCCGGTGGTCGCACGGTCTTCCTCGAAGACACCGGCAGCGCAGCCAGACTCCGTGTCGTCGGCGAGATCCCTCAGTATGCCGGCAAGGAATATCCGGCGACCTTCGGTCAAAGCGCTGACGCCGACGGCAAGGTTTACGTGCAATGGCATCGCCGCGACAATGCCGGCCGCGTCGAAGTCATGCAACTCGGGGCAGACGGAGACGCCGACGCTCTCGACTACGGATTTGTGCGCGGTACCGAAACCGCCATCGGCATTCACGGCCTGCTCAGTTTTGCACCGGTCAGTATTCGCGGCGAGGCAGTCTTCCGCACCCGTCCCGAATCCGGTCTCGGCCTTTGCCGTCACGCCGAGACGCTCGACGCCCCCGAAGCGCTCGACACGGCCGCCGCGATCACTCCGCCCACCCTGACCCGGGATCACGCCATCGTCGGCGGGCTGGATGGAACCGTGCGCGTCACCCCCTTGCAGGGTGGCCCGACGACTGCTCTCGCAACCGCATTCGGGTCGCCGATCTCCGCACCGGTCGCGGTCGCCGACGGACGAATCTACGCTGCCTGCGAAGACGGCTACCTCTACTCCTTCGCTCCCGGTGGCAAAGCCGCCGCGCCCGCCAAGTCGCTCGATGTCTGGAAAATCCGCAGCCCGCTGACCGGCAAACTCGCCGGTCCAGAATACGATTGGTACACCAACTACGGCGACTTCGCCGGCACCAACGCCAACGATCAGGGACTCGCGCCGCCCTTGCGCATGCGCTGGGCACGCAGGCTCGAAGGTACCGTCAAACATCTTCCAGTGTGTGGCGGCGGACGGCTGTACTCGCACACTGCCGAAGGTCAAATCATCGCCGTCGAGCAGGACACCGGCCGCTTATTGTGGCGCCGTCACTGGCCGGACGTGTATCTCTCCTTCACCTCACCGCTTTACATCGATGGCAAACTGCTGGTTCCGCAGGCCGGGATTAAACGTTCTCTGATGCGTTGTCTCGACGCCGCTACCGGCGAGTTGATCTGGGAGGCGCCGTTCACCGGCACTCCCAGCTGGAGCCGACAGTTTCCGCCGGTCGTTCAAGACGGCATTGCCATTTATGCCTCCGGATCCGGCGACTACGCCGCCCAGGGCAGCGAGAAATATTTCACCTTCAAAGGCGATCCCGAGCCGACCGAAGACGGCAGCGAACGCATGAGTTGGATCTATTCGAATGACAATCCCTACTACCCCAAAGATCAGCACCCGCGGATCTGGGCCTGGGACCTCGAAACCGGCGACGTCGTCTGGGAAAAAGATTTCGCCGACCAGGGCCGCGGCGGTAACGACTGCGGCATCAGCCTGCTCGATGGCAAACTTTTCTACTCGGTGTTCTTCGGCTACGATGCCAGTGCCCGCAAACGCCGTGGCCTGCCGGTGAAAAACAATGGTCTCACCGCCTGCATCGATCCGAAAACCGGCGAAGTCATCTGGCAGACCAACGATTACTACGTCACCTCAAAGTGCACCCTCAGCGCCCGCGACGGCAGCATCTACATCGGCGGGTTCAATCGCGCTCAGGAGGGCACCGACGATCGCTTTGTCTGGTGCCTGAACGCCGATGATGGATCGCTGAAATGGAAATCCGATCCGGTGACCTCGGCGCTCAACGTGGTCTCGGTCGGCGAAAAATTCATCTTTTCCAACGCCCTGCGCGGCAAGGGCAATCTGTTCGATCGCGACAACGGCAAAGTGCTTAGCAGCATCGGCCACAACTACGCCTGCTGCCGCTTCACCCTCTCCGAGCCCTACGTGCTCGGTGCCAACATGGACATGATCGATCTCTCCCAGGACGGCAAACTGGTCAGCACCGGACCCGCCATCGATTCACGCGAATGTCTCGGCGCCGTAGTCTCCAACGGTCGCATTTTTTACACGTCGCAAGCGAGTGGGTTTGTGGTGTCGCAGACCTACGGCGCGGAATCGAAAGACTTGCCCGCGGTGTGGGAGATCCGTAAGTGAGGCCACGTAGCCGCGGTCCGTCAGGCCGTGGACCGTCTGCCGGTCGGGTGATAGAAAACGTCGCCCGGCCAACGCAAGGGCCACTCGCTGATGCTCGCAGCTACGGCGTTAGTGGAGGAAAATTGAATCGCTCGTTTCCGTTACTCACACCCGAATCGCATCCACCGGTCGCGCTTCCCTATCCCCCGGTCCCAGCCGCCCCTTCACCCCCATGCCATCCAGCATGGTATTGTAGACGTCGATGCCTTCGGATTTCACATCCATGATCTGACCGGTTTTGAAGCGCCCGTTGGCTCCGGTGATGGCGTGGAAGACGCCGGACAGTTCGCGTTTTACATCTGAGTGACGACCGTCGCCGGACTCAGTGGAGATGGTGATCAGACTGTTTTCGAGAATGGTTTTGCCGTTGGCTTCCATGGCGTCGTCCCCTTCGCTGAGGCGTTTCAGAAAGTAGGCCACTTCGTTCATCTTCATGTGCGCGTGGGCGCGCAGCTGTTTGTTTTCCTTCCCCGGATCGAAGCCATGCCAGTACTCGTGACTGCAGCCTTTTGATCCGCCGGCGTTGCGCTCGGCACGATCGTTGAACGAGTAGCGCAGCTTGCCGTCGTAGTGGTAGTCACCGGTCAGCCGAATCCGTTCGCCGGCGGCGAGAAAGGTCAGCGATCCGAAGCGGACGCGGTCGAGTTGGATCGCCAGTGCGTAGAGATCCGCCATGATATGCCACTCGGAAGTCAATTCTTCGAGCGTGATATCGATGCCCTCACCTCCGGGATCGGCCCGGCCGCCGTGCAGAATTTGCGATTCGGGCGGTAAATCGGGCGAATTCGGATCACTGCGCTGCAAGGAGTAAGCACGCTGCTCATACTCGCGGATGCGTTCCAGATGTTCGGCAACTCGCGCCCGGGAAGCGGCACCGAGCGGTGAATTGGCGCCGGTGAAGTGCTTGTATTGATCGACTACCGTGTCGAGCACGCTGTGCTTGAGGCGTTGACGCCGCAGCGTTTCCGGACTGGCATCGGTGTCTTTCGGCAACACCACGGTGCCGAACACGCGGTCGAACAGATCGCGCGGGCGTTCCTGCATCGCTGCGGCGACGGTACCGTCGGTGTTGTAGCTGTGCACGTAGCGGCTGATGCGACTGCGCCGGAAAAAGGTGCCGCCAACCAGCGTCGGCACAATGCCGTTGGGCAATCCGTCAGGGTGATGCGCCCGGCGCACCATTTGATCGATCGATGCTCCGCCGGTCTTCGCCTCGCCGTTCGGCGGCGTTGCCGTAAAGGCAGCCGCCGAGCCGTCGTAGTGGGCATTGATGCCGCGCTGATCGCAACGCACCTGATCGACCTCACGCATGATCAGCAGTTTGTCGCTGAGCGGCTTCAGGGGTTCGAGCACATCGTCGAAACCCTCGGTCTGTAGGGGGGATGGAATGCCAAGCCCGAAGAACACATTAAACGCCCGCACCGGGACTGCGGCATCGCCCGCAGCTTTCACCACAGACGGAGCGATCATTTCTTCGAGCAGTGGCAGCCCAACGGCAATACCACCGAGGTTGCGCAGCATAGTGCGACGACTGAGGAGAGTTTGGTTCATAGAATTGGAAAAAAGTTACCCATCGGTCTCATCGGCGTAATTTTTGCGCACCAGATCGCTCATCACCAGTGCCTTGATCAAAGCTCGATACGAACCACCATCGTCGGCAACGGCCGCCTTGTGGATTTTGCTGACCAGTGGCGCATCTTCCGCCGTGAGGCGACGCCCGAGGCCGAACTGGACGAGCTTCCAGGTCAGGCTCTCGGCGACGCGCTCGCTTGTGGCGAGCACATCCATCAGTTCACCGACCGATTGATAGGCCACCGCTTCGGCATCACCGGGAATACGCACTTCACCATCCTCGCGCAGCGGATTGCCGTGCTGGTCTACGTCAAACCACGCGCCCAGTCCGTCGAACTTTTCCAGGCCAAAGGCAAGCGGTTCGAATTTCTCGTGACAACCGCCGCAACTCTTGTTGGTGATGCGTTGTTCAGCGACGGTGCGATGACTGAGTCCAGGCCTGGTTGGCACGGGTGACACGTCGAGGCCGGCCGGCGGATTTTTCACCACGCCGCGGAGCAGATCGTGAAACACGAACAGGCCACGTGTGACCATCGATGCGTCATCGCCGCCTATGGTCAGCACGCTGCCGTGAGTCAGCAAACCGCCACGTCCATTGACGGATTCCAGAGCGACCCGCTGCAGCTTGTCATTCGCACCTGACTTGGGACGGACCGCATCGGGCAGCCGATAGTGCGCGGCCAGGCGCGGTGTAAGAAAGCTCAACTGGGCGTTGAACAGTTCGCCGAGTGGCCGCTTTTGCGTCCAGACCACGTCCTCAAAAAATGCCAGGGTTTCGGCGCGCATGTCTTCGGCTAACACGGCATCCCAGTCGGGAAACTTTTTGCGGTCCGGCTGGAGATTGCGAAGCCGGTTCAAATTCAACCAGTCTTCCGCAAAGCGCAGCGCCTGGTCTTTCGCTCGGGGATCGTCGAGCATGCGTTGCACTTCAGCGCTGAGATTTTGCGCTTTGCTCAAATCGCCGGCGTCGGCCAGTTTCGCCAGTTTTTCATCCGGCGGGCCTCCCCATGCCAGGTAACTCATCCGCACCGCCAGTTCGTGATCATCGATCACCCACGAATCGGCGCCGGGGCGTTGATTTTCGATCCGGTAAATAAAGCGCGGCGACTGCAGCATTGCTTCGAGCATGAAGGTCACCGCTTCGTCAAACTCGCCGCCCGCGCTGGCGACGGTGGTCGTCACGCCGCGAAAGGCGAATATCTCGTTCGGCGACAAGGGGCCGCGCAACAGCCAGCGTCCGACCTTGGCGATCATCGCCTGCATCTTATCGTCATCGGCGAGGCTGCGACTTTTCTCATATTTACCGGCAAACGCGGCGACATCCATTTGCCCGACAATCGTCTCAGCAAGCTGCGCGTAAGCGTCGACATGCTTGAGGTCGATGTTGAGGTTGTAAGCCGTGTTGCTGAAGCCGTCCGCCCGCAAGTCTGCCGGCAGAAGTTCGCGCGCCTGCTTTTCAATGTCGACGCCGACCGTGGCGCGAACGGTTTCAACATACTCATCGATGGTCAGACGGCGCACCCACTGCGTCCGTTTTTCATGCCCGGAAGCATGCGCGTAAACCGCGGGATCGATCAGCTCGATACTCCACTGGGCGCCGCCGTCGATCCATTCGCGCAGCAGCTTTTTGTCCGCCGCCGAAAGCGGATCACGATCTTCCGGCATCTCATCTGACTCGATCGACTCCCACAGCAGACTGTCCGCCGATTTGCCGGCAACGATGATGCCGTCCGCCTGATGCCCGGCACTCTTGCGGGAAAGATCGAGCTTGCCCTCACGCGTGCCGGTGTCGTGGCACTCCAGACAATGCTCGGCGAAAAGCGGAGCGATTTTCTTTTCAAACAGGTGCCGATTCGCCGTCAACGCATCCGCTTTGAGCCTCGCCTCGTCGCCCGGTGCGGCCGACGCCTTGGCACCGGCGCGAAAGTGCCTTTCCACTTCGCCCGATGACAGGTCGCGGTCGTAGACCGCCAGAAGATGGACGCCACCCAGCCACGGACGACCGCCACCGACCTCGTCGCCAAGCGCCAGGGTCAAGTCATTCGCCCATGCCGCGAGGTCGCCGGGGATGTCGGCCTCGGCATTGAGCTTGCCGTCGACATACAACCGCGCCTTGCCGCTCGAGTTACGGGTATAGACGACATGCGTCAGTTTGACCGCAGCCGCTTTCGGTTTTGATTCCAGCGGTGGATTGATGCCATTGTTGCCGGTTTTGCTGGTGCGCAGCCGGACCACGTAACGGTCACCTTCCTGACCGAGAGTAAAATTCCTGATGCTTGAGGATTTCGACAGGGTAAATATCCGCGCCGGCCCCTTCTGCTTAAGATTTGCCGGCGTCAGCCAGGCCTCGAGGGTGATTTCCTGCGACTTACGAATCGCCTCTGCCAGCCTCGCCGTTGATTCCTGACTGTGGATTACGGGGGCTTGAAGCACCTCCAGATTGGCGTCCCCCCAGCGCACGGTCCCGGCTGCCGCCACCTTTAAATCGAGCGCTTCGCCAGCCCCTGACAGATCGGGAATATCCGCCCCCTTGCCCTCACCAAATTCGTAGAGCAACTGCAGACCATCGATCGCCCGCAGGTCCTGCGCATGAACAGCGCCACCTCCCGCAACCAGGAAAACAACGATCAGAACGATGAACGGGAGGGAGTTTTTGAACATCACGGCAGAAGGCGTGCCTTTTTAGACTACCGCTGATAGCCGATGTTCATCATTTTTTCTTCTATGACAAGAATTCCCTCCTAGAATACGGCGAAGCGCCGATTGCAAATTGCTGACAGTGCATTAAAACTGGGCCTGCTTCGTGGTCAGACCCCTACTTTTTCTCCAGAAATTCATAACGCTATGCCCTCAACTACGCCAGCGGTCAGCACGGATACCGAACTCGAGATCAAAGATGCACAGCTCATCTTCGGGGATGTCTGGCGCGAACTCGAAAACGAGCGTGGCCGCGAAAATCTGCTCTTTCCCAAGGAAATCATTTTACTCGGCGGGGCGCCGGGTTCCGGCAAGGGCACCAATACCGGATTCATCAGCAAAGCCCGCGGTCTGACCTGTCCGCCGATCGTCATCAGTTCTCTGCTCGACTCCCCTGAAGCGCGGAAGCTCAAGGAAGGCGGCAACATGGTCGGCGACCGCGAGGTGGTGGCGATCCTGTTTCGTACGCTCATCGAACCTCAATACCGGGACGGTGCCATCCTCGACGGCTTTCCCCGCACCCACGTACAGGTCGAATGCATGAAACTGCTGGTGGCGAAGATCGCGCACCTGCACCGCGAGTTTGCCGATACACCTCTGGCGACGAATTTTCGCCGTCCAACGGTCCACGTCATGGTGCTGTTCGTCGATGAAAAAACCAGCGTCGAGCGCCAACTCAAGCGCGGTCGCGAGATCGAAGCGCACAACAAAGAGGTCGAAGCCACCGGCATCGGTGAGATTCAGGAACTGCGCGCCACCGACCTCGACCCGAAACGGGCCCAGCATCGCTACCGCGTTTTTAAAGAAAGCACCTGGGACGCACTGCAGTCGCTGAAAGAAATTTTCTTTTATCACCTGGTCAATGCGCAGGGAGATTTCTCCGAAGTCGAACGCAACATTCACGACGAACTCAAGTATCAGAGTTCGCTGGAGCTCGATCCGCGGACGTTCGAGCGTGTGCGCGGCATTCCGCTGGCCAGCGAGATCGTCATTCATGCCCGCCAGGATCTGGTGCGCCGCCTCGACCAGTATTCCCACGACCACGGCGACATTTTTGATCGCGTCATCGAATTGCTGCAGAGTCGCTTCATGCCGATTATCGCACGTCACGCCATTTCCGGCCGGGCGGTGGTGAACAGTGAAGACGAGTTGCTGTCCGACCCGCTCGCCCTGGCGATGCTGATCGACGTCTTCTCGGAGCGTGGATTTCACGCCGTGGTCGACAAGCAGCTCAACCGGGTCCCGGAAAAAGTCGACCTCAGCACCGGCGCGATCAGTTTCCGCCCGAACACCGTCTACCGGATCCGCATATATTTCGAAGGCTCGGAAATTCGCCGCGGGTGACCGAATGTGAAAACGCTCAGCCGCAGACAGTCCGGATTCGCTCTGGTTGGCTTTGTATTACTCAGCCTCTCCGCCGGAGCGGTCGGCGGCATCGCCACTGCCGGCAGCATCGGCGGATGGTATCAGACTATCGCCAAGCCGGACTGGAACCCGCCCGGGTGGGTATTCGGACCGGTGTGGACAACGCTGTATCTGATGATGGGCGTCGCGGCATGGATCGTCTGGCGGCAGGCCGGGCCGGGCGCAAAAGCCTGGCCACTGGCACTGTTCGCCGTGCAACTGGCGCTCAATGCACTCTGGTCATTCGTGTTTTTTGCGTGGCACCAAATCGGCTGGGCCCTGGTGGAAATCCTCGCCCTGTGGGTCGCGATCACCGCCACGATCGCGAGCTTTTTGCGCGTCTCCAAAGTCGCCGCCGTCCTGCTGGTGCCGTACCTGGCATGGGTCAGCTTCGCCTCATTCCTGACTTACACGATCTGGACGCTGAACCGGTAACCGACCGCCTGCCTAGTTGAGGCCCGGCTTGGGAAAAAACTGCTCGGCCTCGCCGAAATCGAGCTTCAGGCCCCAATCAGCTTGTTTGGCACAATCGCTCAACAGCCGGCACATCGAATGCAAAATCTGCTCGTTGAGGGCGACCTCGATGCCTTCGCCGTTCTCAGGATGCATGCACAGCAAGGGCACGGTCTGACCGGACTGCATTTTCACCGCCACCTTGGCGAGCAATACGGGAGTCTCGCCGAGCGGTAAATACGAACTCTCCTGATACTCGGTCTTAAAATCGGCCTTCTCGATGGCCTTTTCATGCTCCATCGATAACATGGCCGCCTGCAGAGGCTCTTGTTTCTTCACCTCTTCGGGAGGCTTCTCGGCCACCTGGCGCTTTTTTAACATGTCCAGAATCGCCTTCCACAGAATGTTCACGTAGCGACGAGTCATCCAGAACCTGAATTCCTGCCGGTTCGAAGTATTGACGCGGAACATCAGACGGTCTTCGACTGGAACGAAGACGATCTGCATTTGCTTGAGTTGACCCATAGTACTTGCGGCGGGCTTGCCAGCCGTTCAGACTACAGGTAAAGCCGGAAACACCCCGCCGGTCAACCGCGTTGTCGTGCAGCGTGACCTACTTCCTCCCCTGTCCACCTTTCGTCCTTGAAACCCTGCCCAGTTGAAACGATTTTCAAAGCGATGTCGTTGCTCCATTTAAATTTCCGGCACCTGTTGGTGCTGCAGCTGGGCTTACTCTGCCTGTTCCCGCATGCAGTTCAGGCCCGGCTGGGACTCACCAAGGAAAAGTGTGATGCTGTCTACGGACCCCCCAAACAAAAAAATCCCGACGGCTCGTTTCTTTACCTCGACGGCGGCTTTGCCTATGTCGTGTTCTTCGCCGGCGGCACCTGTGACGAGCTGTTCGTGCTGAAACCTGATCCCGCAGGTGACAGCGACGAAAAACTCGAACTGAACACCGACGACGTGGCGCGCTTTCTCGATGAAAACCGACCGTCGCCGGAACTCAGCTGGACTCCGGTGGAGATGCAATCCGGAAATGGCCGCGGCTGGACGACGGACGATACCGAATACGAAGCCTACCTGCTGCCGGGCGGCGAGCAGATGAACCTGTCGACCACTGTGGCCGCCACTGCGCGCCGGATGGATCTGCCGCGCACCGCCAGTGGTCCCAGACCGCCGACGGTTGCAGCCGGTGACGACTCGACGACGGGCCTTGCCGGCAAGCCGATGGGCAAGGTGGAAACCATTTTCTCAGATGATGAGATGACGTTTTATCACCTGGCGTTCAGCGCGCGCAAAATCGACGATCACAAGACCGTGATCAACGCCCTCAAGTCGCTCTATGATCTGATCCGCCGTAACGCCGACGACAAGGCCGATGCTGCCAACGCACGTTTCGGCTATTTCTTCAGTTGGCTGGGCGACGCTTATGAGCAATCCGGTCGGGCGGTGATGGCGATCCGCTGTTACCAACGTTACCTCGAACAGTTTCCACTCGATAACAGCGCATTGAAGACCACGATATCGGTCGCCAACAATTTAACCTGGGTGCTCGCAACCCACGTCGACACTTCAGTTCGTTCCCCCGAAGTGGCTTACGAATACGCTCTCGAAATGGAGAAAATCGACAACCTACCGGATCCTTGTCACGACACCATCGCCGTGGCTTACGCTGCCGTCGGAAAGTTCGACGAAGCCCTCGCCAAGCTCGATACGATGGCGGCAAAAACCCGCGACCCGGACCTGTTGCGAGTCCTCAGTCAGCACCGCCGCCTGTTTCAAGAGGGCACCGTCTACATCGAAGACCCGAACCGTTAAGTGCAATTCGCGCTAGCGATTGCCAACGTCCCACAGCGCGTCATCCGACGCCCCGGATGGATCGTAGGTGCTGCCGGCTGACGAAACCACGGGAGGCATCACTGTGAAGGTGATGGTGAGGGTACTGCCATCGAGAGCTTCCACTGTCGGAATGCTCTCCATCGTGCTCGGTAGATAAGGCTGCAGTTCAGCAGCCGTGACCGAGTCAATTGACTGGGTGGGGTGATCCGCAAGATACGATTTCTGTGCCAGATAGACACCTTGAAGTTCAACCGAGGCACGGCGCCCGAGCTTCCATTTACTGATACCGCCGAGCGAAAATGCGCTCACACTGGCAAGCGAAAGGAGCAGAAACAGGGTCACACTGATCTCGACCAAGGTCATACCACGTGCGTGACGATTGCGGCTGAAGCGTGGAGAAGGCTTGAAGTTCATATTCAATGTTGGGTTCTGTATTTTGATTCTTCGGATGCGATTCACCAGATGGGAGGTCTGGCGCAATTGAACGTTTTAACAATGGGTCAACGCACTGCCCGTAGAAATCTGGATATCGTTGCCGGCATTACTTTACTTGGCGGGTTCCTCCACTGCGGGTTCTTCCTCAATGAGCGAATTCCAAACTTTTACCGGGATACCGGAAAAGACAAAACCTGCCAATCCCAACATAATAAGAACCCAGATCAGCTGAAAAGAGACGCTCTTTTTGCGGTTGTTGAGGTACTTGCTGAACCAGACTTTGCGATCCGAAACCCGCGAAGTGTAGGTGATATTCTGCATACGAAAGCACTCCGTCGCATCTTCGATGACATCCTCTCTTCTGGTCTCAAGCTTGTAGCGGAAACGCGCACCGCTCTCGTCGGCGGCTTCCTCAATAGTCAGCTCCGGCGGCAGGTCCTCGGGAAGAGTGTTGCAGTAGAGTGCGGTGACAAAGAGGAATTTCTTCCTCAGCCAAAGGTCAAATGACGTTTGTTGCATGGGTGGTGCTGGTGTATTTGAAAAATCTGTAGTCGATTCGGCTTTTAAATAAGGCGGAAATAGTCCGCCCTGTTCGCATCGAAGACTGCGTCTACATACCGCTGTTCATCATCTTCGGCCCCATCAGGAAAATCGGCAGGAAGGCACCGATGAATACGAACGAAATAAGCGCACCGGCCAAAGCAATGGCGATCAGGTTCACAACGTTGGTAAAATCGGTGACCAATTGCTCGACATCTTCTTCATACATCTCGGTTAGCAGATCGAGCTGCATTTCAAGAGACGATGAGCGTTCGCCAATAGCGATCATGTGCGAAACCTGGGGATCGCAGGACGTGAATTTCCGGATCGACTCCGAGAACGGCAAACCCGACTGCTGATACCGCTTTCCCGCGTCGAGCAGCTCGTGATACAACGGCGTGCCTTTGACCGATTCCGCGGCCGTTTTTACCGCCTTGGCGAGCGTGATGCCATTGGCATGCAACATGTGCAGTGTGCCCAGAAACAACATCTGGCGAAGGCCCATCAGCAGATTGCGCAGCAGACGCCATTTCGACATCATCAAGTAGACGATGCCATCGCGAAATTTCGCGAACTTGAACAGAGAAATGCCAAAAGCGGCGATGCTGATAATGATCAGCGGCCAAATCTTCTGAACGACATGACTGATGGTAAAAACGATTTTGGTGAATGCATCCGGCTCAGCAGCAAAGTCACCGAGAATCCCTTCGATCTGCGGCACCACCTTCAGCTGAGCACCGATAAAAATACCGATCAGGGCCAGGATAACCAATATCGGCAGCAAAATCGCCTTGCGAACCTTGGCCTTAAACTCAGCCTCCTTTTTGAGCCGGTCAGAGATAGCTGCAAACGCCTTGTGCAACTGGCCCGAATCGCAACCTGCCTTGATCAATCCAACCAGTTTGTCGTCAAATTTGCCGGTCTTACCGAACGCAGCATAAGCTGGAGCCCCGGCATCGATCATCTTACTGATCTGCTTCAGCGCACTCTGCACTTCGGCATTGGGCTGATCCTGGGCGTAGTATTTGAGAGCGTCGGACGTATTGATCTGCGCTTTGAGCATGGAAGCCATGCCGCGACAGAACTTGATCAATTCCTTTTGCGGGAACGGCTTGACCCGTTTCGACGAAAACAGCCCGCCTTTGCTTGCCGATGCCACAGGCGCCGACTTCGCACTGGCGCCTTTGCGGGACTTAGCGGCAGCCTGAGCGGCGGAGGATGTAGCGGCGGTAATGCTCATGTTTAAAAAGAAAATGAATTGGGGTATCTGCCCCCCTGTTTAATCGGAAGTAAGGTCGATAGATTTCCTGAGCGCTTCGATGTCAGTCTTACCTTCGCGGGCAAGTTTGAGACCACTGTCGCGAAGTGAAGGCAGGACGCCCTGCTCGCGGACCCGCAGCTCAAGCTCGTAAGGACTCATCGTTCCCTTTGAAAGTTCATCCGACCACTTGGGCGTGATCGGTATGATCTCGAGGATAGCGGTTCGGCCCATGTATTTACGACCGCCGCATTCGGCACACCCGTCTGCGCTTTTTTCGTAGACTTCAGTGGTTAGCCACTCCTCTGTCAGGTTATACTTACGCACGTCGCGCTCGGAAACTCCCGGGCGCTTGATCTTGCAGTAGGGACAAAGCACTTTGATAAGACGCTGGGCGCAAGCCGCCTTCAAGGTCTGCGCAATCTTCCAGCGCTCGATACCAACCTGTTCAAATCGTTCGATAATTTGCGAGGCACGGGGCGTATGAATCGTGGTCAACACCTTGTGACCGGTGATGGCAGCCTCGATGGCCAACTCTGCAGAGTCCAGGTCACGAACCTCACCCATCAGAATAATATCGGGGTCAGACCGCATGAAACTGGTGATCATCGGCTTGAACTCGGTATTGTTCTTCAAGTCACAATGAATGACGCCGGGGATTTCATCCTCAACCGGGTTTTCCAAAGTGAGAATATTGTCCTCAGGACGGTTCAACTCGCGCAGAATCGCGTTCAGAGTGGTCGATTTACCGGAACCGGTCGGGCCCGACATAACGATGATCCCCGACGGCACATTCATGACGCGATCGATCTCGAAAAGAGTCGCTTCATCGAATGCCAGCGAGCCCATGCCGAGCTTGGCTTCAAAGTGGCTCTTATCGAGCAGACGCATCGTGATATGATAGCCGCGATAGGTGCGGTGACGCTCAAAGCGGATGTCGATGCTGCGACGCAGATAAATGATCGTGAATCGACCGGAGATACCGCAACTCTTGGTGCGTTCCTCGGGAGCGATACCCATCAAGTTAAGCAGAAACGCGTCGAGCCGGTCACGCAACTTCATCGGGATGTCGACCTTTTCTCCCATGTCGCCATCGACGCGGTAGCTGTAGTGGACGCGATCCTTTTCAGTCTTCACATGAACATCGGAAGCGCGCTGCTTGACCGCTTCCGACATCATCTGGGCAATAAACTGCGTCAGCGGTTCTTCGTAGGTCGTGCTGACGTTGAAATCTTCGATGGTCTCGGTCGCTTCATCGACCTCGATGGATTCGAGCGCCGACCGGCTTACGCCTGTCGTGCTGGACACCGTTTCGATCACTGAAGAAATTTCCGCCGCCGGAGCGAGAATTCGAACGATCTCAAGATCGGGGTACTTTTGACCACAAGTGTCTTCCGCTACCGGATCCCAGGGATTCGCAACCGCAATGAACATGCGTCCGTTGTCTTCACGGAGTGGCACGAACATGCCGCGGCTCATCAATTGCGGATCGTTCTGCTCAAGCAGCGTACGATCAGCGAAATTCTTGATCTTCAGGAACACCGGAATCGACGTCAGATTGCCGATCGCTGAAAGGATACGTGCACTGCTGCACTTGCGCACAACGTCTTCTTTCGGACGGTCACGAAGCGATGGATCGTACTCAGCCAGCCGATCCACCACGGCGTTGGTGATCGTCTCGTTAAGAGATATGCCAATATTCAGATTCATGATCCAAAGTGTTTTTCACAAAGAAAACTCCACGCGTTGGAGTCAGTGGTCATGACGACGATGAAGGGCTTAGTGCCGGTGGCACGCTCCAATTCCTGGGAAACCAACTCACCCGCAGTGATCGCGGTGATGGGGTTTACCGACGTCAGGGTGACGAAGTCGGCCTCGTTATTTTGAATAACGGGACACATCATCGTCGAACAAATTTCGAAAACCCGGGGATGCCCGTGGTAGAGACTGCCGGGCGTGTCATTCAAGTGGGCAAACCCCATATGACCGATCTTTTCCGAAGCCGCTGATTTCAGAATCGTAGTGAGATTGCGGATTTCTTTGACCGCCTTCTCGTCTTTGGATTCGAGTTTAATCCAGATCAGAAACGCTACGATATCAAGCACGCTGCTTTTATCCGGAAGATCGTTTACGTAGTAGCCAAACGAACTGAGGATGCCGTTGGCATCCTCTACATTGAGGTATTGAATCTCAGCGAGCTTTCTAATCGTCGCTTCGCCACAGGCGAAGGTCTGCTGTCGAAGTCGTGCGGAGAACGCTGCCTGCCCCTCTTCACCAACCAGTTCGGCAATCTCGGCGGCGGCGACTGCTACTGACGATTCTGCCGGCGCCGGTGCCTGCGAGGAATTGGCTTCGACTGCGTCGAGTTCCACCTCCCCGGTGACCCCTGCCCGGTCGGCCGCTGCAGCTTGCTGATAATCATCAGCCGCGCCCAATTGGACCGCTGATTGAGATTCAGTCTGCTGAAATAGAACACGTCGTGCCATAGTAGGTTATGTTGGGGATTTTGGTAGAGCACACCGGATGGCCCGGCCAAATACTGAGGCCTATTCGCGACTG
Organism: uncultured bacterium; assembly: GCA_965367965.1. Taxonomy (GTDB): domain Bacteria; phylum Verrucomicrobiota; class Verrucomicrobiia; order Verrucomicrobiales; family DEV007; genus JBBKXR01. Next base: position 28,361 of record CBDULB010000001.1, read on the forward strand.
AACAGGCGATTGAGCAGGCCGCGACGCTTCGGTCGCGGTGTAGGCTCAAGTTCAGGTGCAAACGACTCGCGCTCCTGCGGTCCGAAGGTGCCCTCGGGCAGGTTCAGCGGATGCTCAGGATGAAGTGCGTTCGATGGCGGAATCGGGTCGTAAGCGTTGACCAGGTTACCTGCGGTCCAGCCCAGATGCGCTTCGTAGCCATTGCCCGGATTGTGGCGATCCGGCCAGCCATGATCGTTGGGAACTACGTGGCGTTCCTGCAGATCACGGGTCGTCATCAGGGTCTGACTGGACGATGTAGGCTCATAGAGTTTCGGGGTAACAACGAAGATGAGACTCGTATTCGATTTGGTTTTTTCTGTTGATGAAAAGAAGAACTTCAAGACAGGAATGTCGCCAAGCACCGGAACCTTGGTATTATTATCCGATTCGTTTTCTTCGTAGAAGCCGCCGATCAGCAGTGAGTTGCCGTTGGGAATGCGCGCAATCGTGTCAACCGAGGACTCGTTGACACGAGGGTAGACGTTGCCGGATGCCCCGGTGATCAGATCCGTGATCTGTGCAGAACGCGGGCGCAACGACATGCGGATGGTATTGTCCGGAAGAATCGTCGGCGTAACTGCCACGCTGACTCCGATTTCCCGGGTTCTGGTGGGATCATCCGAGATCGTTGGATCAGCCGAATCGATGGTGTAGCGAACGTCTTCCGAGATATTCTGGCCGGCATCGGTCTCGCTGATCGTTGTCGTAACGATCGGAATACGGTCAATGATCGAGATGATCGCCTGCTCGTTGTCCTCTGTAATCAGGGTTGGGCTTGACTCCTGCTGGGCGAGCCCGCCTGCATTGAGGGCGCGCAAAGTCGCTGAAAGTTGAACCGGGCTGAGGACCAGATTGGAGCCCGTTGAGGAGATATTCTGGTTACGTGAGTAAGAACGGTTACTGCCCTCGTTACGGGAGTTTCCGAAGGTATCTGTGCCCGTGTAGTCTGTGGTGGTGGACCCGTTGACATCGCCGTCGAGCGCGCCATTAAGCAGAGTTCCTCCCTGGGTCTCATTAAAAACCGACTCGCCTTCAAAGGCACTGGTCGCCGTCTTGGCAAGCGTGTTGGTCAGAGTGACCACCTCACTGACGGTATCGGTGTCCGGCAGACCGAACAGCGCGTTCAGGCTTTCTGCGCCCTCGATGGTCAAACCTTCACCGAGCACTGACGTCCAGTCGACACCGATCTTGTTTGAACTGTTGGTATTGATTCTGAGAATGCGGGTCTCGATAGCAATCTGTTGCTTCGGCCGGTCCATGTCGGCGAGAATTTCCTTCACGACATCCACCTTCTGTTCGTTGTCGATGATGATCAGCGTGTTGGTCTTCGGCTCATACTCGATGATACCGCTGCCCGGCGTCAGCATGGTCTGCAGGATCGCTTTGATCTGATCGATGTCGGTCGGTCGAAGGTAGCGCAGGTTGTACTGAAACGGCTTGGTCGGCAGCTGCGAGAGCTGGGCGCTGGTCATCGCGTACACCGTCGATCCCTTGCGATGAATGGTAACGCCATACATCAGCCCAAGTTCCTCCATCTGAGCCACCGGGTCGCCATCGCGCAGATGACCGGTCACCACGTAATTGGGTGCATCGAGGTCGGAGTTATGGAAAAACTGCAGGTCACCCAGCCGCGCCAGGTATTGGAAAACATCGTTGAGGCGTGCGCTGCGGATCCAGAAACCCTCTTCGTCGCTGACGATTTGCTCTTCAGCCGGAATCGAACCCGAATCCGTTGCCGCCGCGGGCGGATTGGTAGCCGTGGTCGGCGTGTCGATGGCGCCTGCGTTCACTTGACCGGGCAGCAGATCCGATTCGAGACCGGCCGATGCGAGTTCCGCTTCGCCAGTCGTTTGAACCTGCGGGTTGCTGCTCTCCAGTTCTTCAGCGACAGCATTTTGCTGAAAGCGCTCAGCGGCTTCTGCCAGGATACCCTTCACTGTGGATGTGCCGTTTCCGTTCGCAGCAGTGGAAGGATCTTCAACGTTCAAGGGACTGCCCAAATCCCATTCACTATCGGCAACCGCTGCGCCGCTGCCTGCGTCAGACATCGCCGAATCGTCGAGTTCACCGAACGCGGCGAATCCGCCGGTATCTTCAGCAGCGACTTCGTCGGCCAGGGTTTCAACGCCGGTCTCACCGGAAGCAAGCGATGCTTGATCTGAAGCGCCAACAGTCTCCGTCTGAGGGATTGTCTCCCAGACAAGCGGCACCGGATCAGCTGCGAATGACTCGAAAGGCCGGTCACCGGATTGTTCTAATGCAAGCTGCAGTTCAGCAGGCACGATTCCGCGTTGCGGAGACTGAGTTGGCAGTACTGTCACGACAACAGCAGTGAGCAACGTGTAGATGGCTTGAATTTTCATGCGCGGCGGTAGGGAACGGTGTTGAGAAAGCGGTGGTATTCGGAGTGTGAATGAGGGCAGCAGGCGTTTTTAGAGATGCTCAGATTTACCGTCCCAGTAGAATATTTCAATAAATTATATAATTACTATAAAAAACAGTACGCGTCAAGCTTAAGGAAGCTTAATTAGTAAAAATTTTAAAATTTTACTCCACCTCGAAGATGGAATCGATCGCCATGATCCCCTCTCCCGGTTCAGGAGCCCCCGTTCCGGTCACGGCGGTCGGCAGGTCCTCAGGGATGATACCAAGATCGACACTGGCAATTTCGCCGGTTTCCTGATCCTTGAGGGAAATGCGATGCGGTGTGATTTCGACGATGGTCAACTGAAAGCGGACTTCGCGGTGTTCGATCAAAACACGGTCACCAATCCCCAGACTACGGGCACCGACGATCACTTCCCGGCGTTTCGGCACCACACCGCTGACGGTAAAACGAGCCACCGCTTCCTCCAAAGTCGTCACCTGCCGGGGCGCCTCCTCAATCGCTTCTTCGACGATTTCCAGCTTCTCTTCGGGATCCATCGACATTCCAAACGGATCGACTTTGCGTTCGCGGCCCTTGAGTTTGTCCATCAACAGCTTCGCCCGGTCCATCACCCTTTCGACGCCACTCCGGTCTTTATCCTTGGCTTTGCTGTCAGGCGCCAGTTCTACAGCCACCGTTTTTGGCGGGGCTGCAGCAGGCTCGTCCTGAGCGACAAGCGTCGGAGCGGTGACCGCCATCGATGCCAGTAGCCCGGCAAGAACTGCAGTTGCGGACGCGGGACGCCATTGGGAAGGGGTGGATCTCGTAGTCATGTCGAAAGGAAATCGTTGGTTTTAATTTGCGATGTCGCCGTCCTGCCAGCTGAGGTAGGTTGCGACGAATTTCAAACGCCTTTGAGATCCCTGGTTGCTGGGGCCAGAGCTGGTGGGGCCAACCATCAGGCTTTCCAACGCCAGTTGCGGCATCTTCAATTCGAGTTCGGCCATAACCCGTTGCATGGGTGCAAAACCTCCCTCGAATGAGAGGCTCAAGCGCTCATAACTGTTTTCTGTGCCGGCGGCGAATTGACTGCTGTTCGACGGCCGGCCCAGTTCGGTTTGGCGAAGCTGGTCATCCGTGTAGTCGACCATCGCCTCTCGGAGATTCGCGGTCAGCGTCTGCACCAGTTCCTTGCTGAGACTCTCCTTCCAGTAATCGAGATTTTCACTGCGAGTGCCGAAATCGGCCTCAGTTTTCTGCAGCGCGGCAACCACCTGCTCGTGCTCCCGGTATGCGGCCACTTTTTCCGCTTGTGCCGCGTGCAGCTTACCGCGCGCAAAGATAATGCCGCCCAACACCCCGGCGAGCAGAAAGGCAGGCAGTACCATGCCAAAAACGACGATCGATTCAGTGTGTTTGTTCATTCGAAAGGAGGTTTAGCGGTCAACGCCAGGGCATCAGTCTGGTCGTATACTTGACTGATGGTGAGCTCAAAAGATGTCCGATAGTGACGAGCCACACTGGCTGGTATTCCGAAGGTGGCCGGCAGTTGCCCCTGGCGCTGCTGCATGGTCGCCTGCAGGCTGCGAGTCTCTTCATTGCTGAGTAGAACCTCGCTGTTAAAGTCTTGACCGATCCGTTCGAACTGCTCGCTGAGGTAACGGTTGCTGCTTAGCTGGCTGAGCTTCTGGCTCCCCTCGGAACGTGCGTAGCCTTTTATCTTCCACCGGCATTCGAAGCCGACTTCCTTGGCATCCTTTTCGGCAGTACTGCCGACGATTCTAAAATCACAGTCAGTGACCAACAAACCGCAATCGGCAGGGAAGAGATCCAGCAAAGCTTCGAGCACCAGCCAGCCTTCGGCACGCGGTGCCATGATATTTTCCCAATAGACGGCTTCGTCATTCTTCTTCTTGAGTTCCTGCATCCTGGTTTTGGCTGCAGTCGCTTCAGCGGCGTCCAGTTTCCAGGCTTCGGTGCCTGCGGTTCGCAGATATTCGAATCCGGTCCAACCCACCAGCCCCAAGGCGATGACCATCAAGAGCAGCTTTGCCACCCCGGCCACTTTCAACAATTTGAGGTCCTTGCGTTCGGGGTAGACCGCTTTCTCGTATTCTGAAAGACCGTAAAAATCCTGAGTCGCCCACGACGTGGCCAGGTGAGTGAACGTGTCGGTTTCGGCAAGCGGCAGGGCCTCTTCCCGTTCCGCAAACGCTTCCGGCTGACCAACCAGCATCTCCAGACGGCCGCCCGGAATCCCGGCTATGCCCTCAATCCCTTCCAGCTCGATCACCCCGATATCCATCGCCGGGCGGTTTGCAAAAAATTTCCCCAGATCATCGACAAGGTCATCCGTGGAAGTCTCTCCCATCGGCACGATGTGGACCCTGGGTTCGGTCAGATTCATCGACGCCGCAGTGTTGACCAAAGTCTCACCGAGTCGCGACGGATGACTGCGATCACCCACATGGGGCAGCGCCCGCAACAACATCAGCTCCCCGCTCACACCGAGAACGGCAAAGGCGCTGAAGTGGCGATACTGCAGAAGGATCATGTCCCCTGCCCCGGCGGTCCACTCGACATAGAGAGTCGCAAGGCGCAGCGCTTCAAGCGGAGCGCAAACCGCCGAAGCGATCACCGGGATATTGTGATTTTCACCCCATGACCGAATTTCGCTGATCAGTGCCTGGTTGGCGCGAGCGACTTGAACCGCGACCGAGCGCTTTTCACCTTCGTGAACGCCCCAGTAAGGAAGCGCTCTCCAACTTGCCGCCAAGGTATCGATGCTCTGATCGCCCAGAGCCAGTTGCGGATCCAGGATGAGCAGCTCGTTGACCGCGTCGTAGTCCTGATCCGCAGCGTACTCCGGAGAAATGTCGGCGAAAGTAAAGTCATCGGCCAGATGAAAAATGACCCCCAATGACCGGGCCTTGCCACCGAGCTCCTTGCCGGCCAGCAAATTCTTGAGGGTTTTGTGAAGTTCCTGAACCGACTCCTTGGGCTCAAGAGAAGTAAGGACACCACCAGCGTCCGCTTCGGAAAATTCTGGAAGGTCAGGCCCTTCGTGCCACTGGCCGCTGTCACGATCATAGACCGCACTGACCAGAGTTTCGCCGTCATACCACAGATGCCACTGACGACCGAGTTCGAGAGCCCCCTTATACCAATCGGCGTTTTTTGCGCGGCTGGTATGCTTGGCCAATTGCTTCGCCTGCCGGTAAATCTGCCAGGGATTAAGTTCGGCAGGATGTTGGAGGTCAAGTGTCATGGCGAAATAGTCGCGATGGGTTAACTAAAAAAATTAAGGAAGAAAGAAGAGGGGCCGACCGCGCAGGTGCATCGGTCGGCCCCGTAATTTTGGTTCGTCACTCAGATCATCGAAAATGATGCGAATGACGAAGCAGGATCACCAACCGGCAACGCTGGACGGCGCGTGACCGGTCTGGTCACAGGTCATCATGGCAACGCCAACCAACGGAACGGTAGCGCTGAAGGTGTAGGTGCCACCGTCGGGACAGGTCGGCTCGGCTTCAAGGAACGAACCCGCTGCCATGAAGTCCGTCTTGGCGACCGTGTCACCCGGATTTTTTTCGTACATGTTGGCGTACGAGCGGACAGCTTTCTGCACAGACGAGATCTGCAGGATGCACTTGGCGCGATCCGAACCTTTCTTGTATGCGGCAACGCCGATGAAGAGCACGGAGATGAGGCCGAGCAACACTGCGATAACGAGGGTTACTTCGATAAGCGTCAGACCGGCTTGGCCTTTTTTGTTCAGTTTAACTTTCATGTTGTATTACTTAGTTTTGTTTTGTTGTTGTTGTTTGCAAACCCACTCCAGGTGGAGATGTCTGCTGGTTTCAGACGGCCTCAGCCGGGAAAAAGAGACTTGCGTCTTCATCGTCGTCGTTCATTCGGTTCATCTGAAAGGCATCGTGGTTGATCAACCCGCGCTCGTAGAGAGTGCGAAGGTTGGCGTCCCACTCGACGTTGCCGCTCTGGCGGATAACGTCTTCGAGAGATTTGGCACCACCGTCGTAGGCGGCGATACCGGAGCGCACGGACGAGTCCGTGTTCTGAAGAAACTCGTAGTTGAGCACACGACCGCTTTTACCTGTGATCAAGCCCTGCGAGAGGATGAACATCAGGATTTCACTCAAGCGACCGAGAACAGCGCGATGTTGATCGCGCGGGAAAAATTCGAGAATACGACTGAGGGTCTTAACCGCACCATTGGTATGCAGCGTTGTGATCACCACGTGACCGGTTTGCGCCGCCTCGATGCAAACTTCCATAGTAAGCCGGTCACGAACCTCACCGATTAGAATCACGTGCGGCGCTTTACGGAGAACGTCCTTCAGGCCCTGGCTGTAACTTTTGACGTGCTTACCGACTTCCTGCTGGGTCACAAAACCGGGAGCAGCCACCCGTTCAGCCGGGTTTTGCGGCGACGGCATATCGTAATCGTAGCGATACTCGATTGGATCTTCAACGGTAACAATGTGACGTGGCTGATTGCAGCGCAGCCAATCGAGAATCGCCGCCAGAGTGGTTGATTTACCCGAACCGGTTTGTCCGGTCACCAGTCCCATTCCCTGACGCTTGCAAAGAAATCCGCGCAATGCCTTAACCGTATCGCCACCGATACCAAGTTGGTCGAGGTCGGCGATCTCGTCGTTGAGCACACGGCAGGTCACACCGAGACCCGACGAACTGAGGTGAGCCTGAACACGCATGCGGCCGGAAACTGATCCGTCCTGCAGCTCCTGGCCCTCACACGAGAAATCGACCACCTTGAACTCACCCAGCCGCTCCATCAGCGGAATCTGCTCCTGGAGCTTCGATTCGGCGTTGCTGAACTTGTTGACCTCCTGCTTCTGGTAGAGCAGCTCCAACACTTCCATGACGATCTCGCCCGGCAGCTCGCCCAACGAGTAAATGATTTCCAGCCCCTTCTTAGTGTGAGTGTAGATCAACCTGTCTGACCGAATCTGGATGTCAGAAATCGAGTTCTCGCCGACCTGGGCGAAGATCTCGTTCATAACAAATTTTGCGTGGCGGAAGTCAGACATGGGAAAAGCCCAGTAATTAATAGAAGCTAGTCGCGCTAGCTGTAATGGAATTTATAGTATTTATAAAATTAGGCAAGCAATTATTTTATAAAATTTTATAATCGGTATTCGAGAGTCATTCTCTGACTCCGCCCACAGATCGCGCTTCTTATTGTGCTGCAGCCCAATAAATAAGCACTGGCGCGCCCGCTACTCTCTATCGCTCATCAGCAACCGTTGGAGCCCGATGACGCCGCTCAACGAATTTCTTCGACGGTAATCAACCAGTTCATCAAATGAATTGGCGGCAACTCCGCGGGACTCGTCAGCTCATGAAGATCGGTCGTAATCATCGCTGCCGACACGGTATCGTAAGTTCCAATCCGGAAATCCAACGGGTGCAACGCACTCAGATCCCCCTCGGCCAGGCTGGCCACCTGGCCACGGTACTCTACCGGGCGCATTTTCAGTGTCGTCCCATAGCGCTTTTCGGGAGCGAACAGAGATGTCGCCGGATAGAAGGGTTCACCAGAGCCAAGCCCGGAATTGGCAGGCTGAGGGATCTGTACAGTATTGAAATCATCGGCAACATACAGTCTCAGATTCGTCACCAGTGAGAACCCTTCGGTATAGGCGCTCAAATCTGCACAATCTCTAAGCACGAGACAGACATCATGGGACACCGTGGGGAATTCGGGCATTTTGACGTCCGGATCGAAACTGTTATCAACGTTAATGAGCAGACTGTTGTTGACGGTCGCACCAGCTCCACCCATTGCGGTTAAGTAAGTCCTCATCTGCTCCAGATGCACCACCAGAGCATCCCGACCATTCTCGAGGTGCTCAGTTTGAAACGGAACCAGGGAACCGCCGGCCTCGTTTAGATACGGCCAGTTAACGCCACGCTCGAGGACGGTTGTCAAAACCCCGCCACCGGCAGTTCGATATTCCCAGCGAACCCTGGTCGGCCGCTGGTTATCAACTGACTCCACCTCATCGATAATGATTTTCATTTCACATTGATCAGCTCCGCGACTGTATTCATTCCATCCTGTCGGCGAAACCATATTGGCTTCCGCGCTGGCGGAAGCGGTGTAGAAATCGAGCCCCCGGTTAATGGGCACAAAGGCAACCCGCCCCGAATTGCCCGCCAGCGAAGCCCGACCGACATCGTTGGCGGAGTTAGCGAATGCGGCTTCACGAACCCCCAGAGCATCAAAATTGTTGCTGACCACCTGTCCACGGACAGTGGTTCCATTGCCGAGGTCCAGGCCGGTTCGTCCCGTCAGGTTGCCGTTGAGCAGGTCAAACGACGCATCAGTTTTAAGAATGCCTGCGCTGATCCCACCATCGACCGCCGAGTTGGTCCAGGCTTCGCCATTGGCGTGGCTACCCACTGACATAAACGTTTCAGCTTCGATCGGCTGCTGGGACGGCAGTTCATAAATCGACACAACATAATTTCTCGTCAACAAAGGTTGATCAAGACTGGCCGCCGACTGGCCGAAGCGAATCGAGAAAGCCCACCAGTTACGCTTGGCGATAAATGCTTCTCCCGGCTGCTTGAACCCGAAACGAATATTCGGATAAGCAATGCGATTGTAGAGCGGGTAGTCAGTTATCGACAGCTGAGCATCATTGGTCCAGCTCGAGGAATACACCTTCTGCGTGGAAATAATCGGAAAGTTTCTGTCTGCAGACATGACACTTGCCGGTGCCTCAAGCGGGTCCGGCATTTTTGTGGAGAACCGGGAGTCAAACATGATCGCCTGATCGGCGACAGTACCACTGGTGACCGCGCCGGCCGATCCCAGCACCGGAGTGATCATACTCGACGAATCCGCGATGGCGTGGTCACCGCTGTTTCCCGATACAAAATCAGTAATACCAAAGTCGGCCATCACTACCGAATCGACCGCCTGTTCAGCATCGGCCAGGTCGATCGCCTCGGCAAAAATCGTTGCCCAGGAAAAATTGGCCGACTGAGCATTCGAACCGTCCTGCATCGCTCCAATCGCCCTGTTGGGCAGGATCGACACCAGCGATCGAATCACCGCATCCTCCTTCTGTGAAAAATCCGAGCGAACCTGTACTCGGGATTGGAAATCCTGACTGTCAATCGAATGACTGAACGTGATCGCCAGGCTGAATGTTATCAACAGGGCTAAGACCGCCACCATCGCGACTGACACATAGCCATCCGAATTTCCTTTTGAAATCGATACGGTTTTCATTCAGTTGTTCCCGCGTAGGTGATTTGCTCGCTGTTTGGTCCGGTGAGCGTCATTTCAAAAATACCGCTGGTATCGTCGAAGACGACAGCAGCCGGCTTTGAACTGATCGTCCAATTGGGTTGCGCCCCCCACCCCCCATCGTTCTGATAGAAATTAAGTTGAGGCTCACCCGATACCGTCTCGTAGGCGATCACGGCCTGCTCGAAACTTCCGTTGGGATTGCGAAAAATCATTCGCACAGCCGACGCTCCACTGTTAACCGCCCCGGTATTACTAAAAGCGTCATCCTTGCTGGAATAGAGCCTGTACGACACAGCCTGCGACGTCAGGCTGTTCATCACATTGTTGATCTGAGGCGCATCATCCCGGAGAAATTCGAACTGACCAAGAAGAGTCATGAACGAAGAATGCTGTGCCAGGACCCCGACAATTGCGCCCGCCACTCCCAGTGAAAGACCGATCGCAAGGGCCAGCTCAACTAAAGTGTAGCCGCTTTTTCTTCTCCCCCCGGTACCATGACGGCGAGAGCGAATCGAGTGTAGAACATTCATTGGGATCGCACAGTGGTACGCGCCTTGACATAGGTCCTGCCGGCGAGTTCGTAGGAAAGGTAGCTGCGCAGCTGCCACGACTCCATCTTTGACGGATTGGTTGCCACCGTGCCGGATCCTCCATCTTCAGGAAGATTATTGGGGTCCGGTTGCTTGGTCCGGCGTAAAGTTGCCGTCAACGGAATGCCCCCGGGCATGACTCCCACCGTTACAGTGCTGGTACTGACCGCAGGACTCGTCGGCCACGGGCTGCCGGCCGTCGCTGTAATGTCAGAAAAAGGCACGCGCTTGCCCAGGGCACTTTCCCTCGCAACGAAGCTGTCCGTCATACCTTGCCCGATCGTCCACCTCTGGGCGCCCGCGACGATGACATAAGACTTCAGTAGCAGCATGCTCAAAATCAATAAGGTCAAAAGAGCCGCGGTGACCTCGATAAGCACGGATCCCCGACTGCTGCCCTTCTGACAGCAACTCGAAGCGCGCTCATGGTAGATCACTTTCATACTCGTTTGAGATACAGCGACGAACGCTCCATTTCACAAATCCGGAAATGGAGCGCCATGTCGCAATGAGCTTATTTCTCTGAAGTAACCGTCTGCGAATTGATGTTGACGTGACGATCGATCTCAAAGCTGACGTAGCTTAAGCGCTCGGGCTGCCAACCGTCGAACGGAGTGACACTGAGCACCTCGATGGTGTAGATTCCGTCCCTGGGGACCAAGGTCTCCCAGTTCTCAATCGCAATGATTTCATTCTGCGGAACCGTGGTGTTGTGAAATCGATTCGTGCTGGGGATTTCCTGGCCTACAGTTCCCAACACCGGGGGGCCCTCATAGATTTGCATGTATGTCATCGACAGCGGATAGAGGTCTTTGTAGTTCACGACGATGTCCGGCAGGCTGTCACGGATCACCATGTCATCCTGAACTCCCTGGATAAATGCCTCGCTGATCGGCCAGACCATTACCATCTCCTCGGCAAGGATCGCCTCCGCCGGGATTTCTTCATCAGACAGTGATGAAACAGTAAACGTTTCCACGCCCATCGCTTTCGTCGGAGCCATAGGTGTCAGCGACGTATAGATCGGCGTATAACTCGGCTCCGAATTGCCAAGGAGGAACGATGCCAACGTGTATTCACCATTGGTTCCCGGCACATACGACGCGTTGAAGTTCTGTCCAACGTGAGTATAAAGCACCTGTTTGGTAGCTGCGGGAGCGTCAGGATCATCCTCAAGCAGCCCTGAAACGCGAATCGCGAGGCGATACGGCTGGTCTGCCCTCGTCCTGGGAACTGCATTCCCATTGAACCATTGGTTAATCCAATCGTCGGTCGTAATCTCGATACTCGCCTCAGGCATGTAGTGACCGACAATCTTCGAGTCGAGGAAGTAGAGATTTTCATCCCATGCCGATCCCCGAGCAAACAGTTCGTAGGAAGCACCACCTTCTTCGATCGGCAAATGCGTGATTGCTGTGCCGGAATCGTTGTCGGTGACTTGATCATATTGCAGGCCCGAACTGAGCTGGGTCTGGCGAATGATGTTTTCCGCCTGGACGGAGATTGATACGCTTACCATTGCGAACGCTATGGCAGCGGTTGTAAGGTTATTGCGATGTTTCATTGGATTAATTTGGTTGAGATAAAAACTCCTCGAAAAAAAGATTCATCAGCAAGGGCCGCAGCCTATCGCCGACTCAATCGTGTACCAGCTTTGCTGAGTTTGTTTTCTTCGCCCTCTACTTCAGAAGGCTCTTTCAGAGGCATGACGCTGATCGGCGATTGCTTATAGGTGCTGACCACGACCTGAAATCCCGATTCCAGTTGTCTCCGGATGCCATCAGCCAGCGGTTCTTCACCCTTTGCTATCGGCAATGACACCTCTTGAACCCGCAACCAACTGGAGTTGATCTTGTTAAAGGTCGGCCAGAGAATCAGCTTGCCCACAGGGGCGTCGACGACCCGTCGTTGATACCTTTCCGGTACAAATACGAGCGAACGCTTCGGTAGCAGCGTATGGTTGACTCCGTCACTTAGAATGATGGAATCTGCATACAGATCAGAGCGAGGTGGGCTCTTGGCCTCGTCGGTCGGCGTGAAGAAGCTATCGTATTCAATGACGTGCTTCGACTTGATCGCCGCCAGCTCATCGTCCGTGATGCTGTCCCGGGAAGGTGCCTGGCGAGTCAGCTTTTTCAGGTCTTCGTAATTGACCGTTCCGTCTTTTTTGACTCTGAACGGCAACTTTCGATCTTGCGCGGAAGCGCTGGTCGCTATCGAAGCCAGCGAAACCGCGACGGCCGCCAATGCCAGCAATTGTCTGGGAAGTTTTTTAATAGTCTTCATTTTGGTTATTCCCGGTCGATGCTCCATCCGTAATTCGGAGTGGCTCCATCTTCGTAGTAGGTTTGATTGATCTGCAATTCTCCACGCGGAACCGGTGGCTCTTTGATGGCTGAACCGAGGATATAGAAATGTCCGTTCGGATCGCTTGAGTTGCCGGTGCCGTGCCATTCGAGGGTGATATTCTGCTCTTCGAATACCACTGGCGTAGTGAAATACTTACGCAGAACCGGACTCAACGCTTCCAGTTCTGAACTGGTGTAGGTGAGGTTCCCGATTTGTTGGTCATTGACTCGTGCCCACATCGACCAGGTTCCATAAACGTATTTCGCACCGTTGTAGTCGGGGTCGCTGTGGTTGGGCGTGCCGTCGTTGTCATCGTCGGCGTTGTGACCGCATTCGTCGTCGACATCACCTGACGGGTCGTCCTGGCCGTTGGGGCCGCCATGCCCATTTCCCGGGTTGCTGGAGTCAACACCGTCACAGTTATTACCGTGACCATTGTTACTCTTCTGCTTCGTGTCCCACATGTGGTTGCTGTAGGTATAAGAACCGGCAACCCCGTCTGCGTCACTTTGCACTTCAATTCCGGTGAACACGAATTTGTAGTAGCGACCAATATCCGAGGTCTGGGCAAAAGGCGTTTTGTTCAGAACCAGGAAATCGAGACCAACGCCCGGTGCGCCGAGCACCAAACTTCCGGTGCCACCAGATCCCGTCGCGGTAGTGCCGCTCGAGCTATCGTCACTGCTATCGTCACTGGTACTGCCACCGCTGTTGCCGTTGCTGTTGCCGTTGCCGTTGCCGTTACCATTGTTGGTGCCTTTTTTGGCGTCCACCTGAAGCGGGGCCATCAGTAAGGCAAGAAATGCGAAGCAAGCCAGGAGCCCTTTCGCAATGTGTTTGGTGCGCTTCATCATGTTACTGAGTTGTTCGTGTTTCTGTCTGCTCGCGAGGTTCGCGGATGTTTCACCGTAAAATTCGCACAAATTATTGATAAAGTCAATAATTTTTATAATCAGTCGAATAAATGCGACTTTCCACATTTATACTGATTTTCGATAATTGAGCCTTTGCCAATTATTAACCACCGTTGGAAACTGTCCGAAGCCGCAGAATAACGCTCCCGGAGCTGGTATTTTCAGCAAGCTCCTTTAGCGTCTCAGCTTCCACGCCCACGCATCATGAAGAATTCCGACGAACAAGTACTGGTAGTTACCCGCAGCCTTTTTGATGAGCTCGGCGCCTTTCAAGGGCTGTGTGCGGAGCCCGATCGGTATCTGCCGAAATTTTTAGAGCCGCAGAATAACTTCTTTCTTTCCAGGGCATCTGCTGAAGAAGACCCTGACTACAAGCAGATTATCCCCTACGCGATCTTCCACCATAACGGCCGTTTCCTCCATTACGTCAGAGGTGGCGGCTCCGGGGAACAGCGGTTGGCAGCTAAAGGCTCGATTGGAATCGGCGGTCACATCAACTCAGATGACGAAAAAAAATCGTCGCTGTCCTCTGATACCTACAGCATCGGAGTTGAACGGGAGATCGATGAGGAGCTCAACATTATCGGTGCTCATCGACAAAAGATTGTCGCTTTAATAAATGACGACTCTAATGACGTCGGCGCCGTTCACCTAGGCGTCGTGCATTTGTTTGACCTCGATTCGGATCAGGTTACCCCCAATGAGGCCGACATCGGCGAGCTCTCATTTTTCACCGCCGAACAACTGCAGGATCGCCGCGACAGCCTCGAAACCTGGTCACAGATCTGCGTCGATAATCTCAGCGAAATTCTCGCTACGGCCCGCTCAATCGGATGATTCACCGAGAGCAATTGTCGAATTATTGCCGCCACTCCCCCAACCCTGTCCGGCTTTTTCCCGACTGCTTTTAAGCCGCTGGATCTGTCCATTCCAGAAACCGGGTAGGCGCAAAAGCTTTCCGTCGACGCGTCGTCCATTGAGAAAAACGGCCGGCGTTCCCGTAACACTCAGCGCTTTTGCCAGAGCTTCATCCTCCGCAATGCGCTCGTCGGTGCGGGGAGAACTCATCGCTTTGGTAAAACTCGCCACATCCAAACCCAGGCGTTCGGCGACTGCGACGTAGTCGAAACTGTGCAACGCCCTCTGGTTGGCATACAATTCTTCCAGCAATTCCCAGAATTTTCCCTGCTGCCGCGCGGCTTCCAGAGCTCTCGCTGCAGTCCGCGAGTTGGGATGCAGACCGTCATGTGGCAGATGCTTGTAGACGACCCGCAAATGTCCGTCGTATCTGGGTTCCACAGTATTAAAAAGGAACTCGTGAAACCGGCTGCACGATCCACATTCCGCATCTCCAAAGACTACCACCGTATTCCGATAGCCATCACTGGCGGCGATGGTGGCATCGAATTCGATCGCATCCAATCCAGAGCGCGAGTCGTCCCGCACCGGGACATCATGCTTGCTCTGAGCGAAGTAAATCAAATCCATCGCGTCGACATCGTTTTGAATCGCAGCCAGCACCTCCTTCATCGCGGAGTGTTGACGCTGTATTTTTGCGGCCTGGTAAGCAATCACCTCCCCTGTGCAAAGCGCTGCGATCAGGGCGCAGGAGACCATCGCAAGTCGAGGCGAACCAAGAGATGCAACCATCGAGCGCAACATCGGCGTGGGCTTCCCGACCGCTCGCGCCTGTTGGCCGCTGATTTTCCACAAAATTCCGAGCAGCGAAAAATTGACGATGTGGGTCGCCATACAGAAAGGACAAATGGCCCGGATTACCATCAACATCAGTGACACGTAGGTCAACGAGCTCAGGGTTCCGAGAATGCACACCGCGCGAACCACCCACTTCCACTCCGCGGATACCCTGCCACTGATGGCAAACCAGCAAAGCAATGCAGTAAAATAAAACAGTCCGATCAACGCCACCGGAACACGGCGTTCACCATCAGCCGCGCCGACAATCTCTTCAGAAGGTTCAGCACTTGATGCCGATAACGACGCCGATTCGGCTTTCACCGGGGGAAACCACGCCCACCGACTCTCAAGCACCTGGTCACACTCCCCGGCCCCACCGCACAGGCCCAGCGGTGCAGCAGTTTCCGAAGCATCACCCCCGCCAGAAATCTCCAAATGGGCTCGCAACAGCAATACCGAAAGGACAATTCCAACAATTCCCAATACGAGGCCGGCGATTTTCATTGAATACAATTCGTGAGCCAATGCTCGTTATGGAAATTATAACACCGCCACGTTTATTTGTCCAACTCTTCGCTCAATGAAAACAGTTACCTATCCGCAAATGACTGATAAACAGCCTCTTACCCCGCAAGTGCCACCGACTCATCGGATCCCACCAATCGCAATCGGCGATCTACCGGCACTCCTTCAAAACTGCGCTGACCGGAACGCTGTTTGATCAATTCCTCGCGGATCCACTCATACGTCGATTCCAGACCGGTCCACAGATCCACCGACGGCTGCCAACCGAGAATTCTGGAAATCTTGGTGTTGTCGCTGCTGCGGGCATTGACACCAACCGGCGCATTTTTCTTAAAATCAATGTCGACGGAATATTCGGCGATGTCCTCGATCACAGAGACCAGTTCGCGAACCGTGATTCGCTCCTCACTACCGATATTCAAAGGCTCGGCACAATCACTGGCGGTCAGCCAGAGGATCGCATCGACGCAATCTTCGACGTTCAAAAAGCTGCGCACCTGAGAGCCATCACCCCAGATTTCAATGCTGTCACTGCCATCGAGCTGCGCTTCGGCAATTTTTCGACAAATCGCTGCCGGGGCTTTTTCTCTGCCATCGTTCCAGGAGCCCTTCGGCCCATAAACGTTGTGGAAGCGACCGACCCGGGTCTGCAAACCGTGATCTTCGTAAAAGTGGTGGCACAGGCGCTCGCTGAACAGCTTTTCCCAGCCGTAGCCGTCCTCGGGCATGGCCGGATAGGCATCGCGCTCCTTGAGGCCGCCGACCTGCTCGGCCCTCTGCCGGTAATCAGGATAAACGCAGGCTGACGAAGCAAAAAAGTAGCGTTCCGCACCGACATCCAGAGCGGCCTGAATCAGGTTCGAGTTAATCAACACATTGCGCATGCAATCCGCCTTGTGGGACTCGATAAAGCCAATCCCGCCCATGTCTGACGCGAGGTTAAAGACAATTTCGATGCCGTGGCAGGCACGCGAACAGGCTCCGGATTCCCGTAGATCGAGCACCAAATTCTCGCACCCCGGGTGCTCCTGCTGCCATTGCGATTCCGGCTTGATATCCACACAGCGCACGGAAGGCACTCCCATCTCCAATAATCTTGCGACCAGATGCCCTCCGATAAAACCGCCAGCGCCCGTAACTAAAATCTTGCTTAGAGAGTCCATTAAAATAAGAAAAAATGCCTAATTTCCATAACTTTAAGATGTATTCGGAAAAATTGAAAGTCTGGATATTCGAAATAATGCATTTTTCTCTGATTTTTTCGCTCGATCCGCTTCTGCGCCAGACACGACACACCCGAATTGACCCGCGAGCAGGGCTTAAATGGCTACGCGACCGCAGCTCCGGGCCGATCCCGATTGGGATCACGCATTCACCTGACCGCCTGATTTCCCGGCGCTTAGCCGCAAACAGCCCGCATCCGGAGCGCTATCCGCCCCGCAGACTCCGTCCGCAAGACCAACGCGCAACCGCCGCGATGCCATCCCCCGCTGGGGGCAGAGCATCAGCGGCGACGGACGGATGCCCGTCCGTCCATCCGCCCTCTTTGATAGACTGCAACCAGCAGACTCAGCCAAACAATTTGGTCACCGGTGTACCGCCGCCGCCAAACTTGAAAGGACGACCATTGGGCGAATAAATCTCCGCTTCGAGGTCGACGCCCATCGCATAGCCGATCGTCGAGATGAAATCTTTCGGCGTCACCGGATCGGAATCGACTTTTTTGCCTTCCTTGTTGGTGGAACCGTAAACCTGCCCACCCTGAATGCCACCGCCGACCATCGCGGTCGAGTAAGCCGCCGGAAAGTGATCGCGACCGCCATTCATATTGATGTCAGGCGTCCGGCCGAATTCCGTGCCGACCACCACCAGAGTGCTGTCGAGCAAGCCTCTGGATTCAAGGTCTTCAATCAACGTCGACAGCGCCATATCGAGCTCCTTGCCTTTGTCGGTGATCGCGGTGTCGATACCGACATGCATGTCCCAGCCACCGGAAATCACTTCGACCGTGCGCACTCCGTTCTCGATCAGACGACGGGCCAGCAAACAGCCTTGCCCAAGCCGGCTGTCGCCGTACTTGTCACGATTGCTTTCGCCGGAGATATCAAAGGCATCCAGCTCAGAGCTTTTTAACAGTGTCGTTGCCTGATCGTAGTATTCGACATACGACTTGGCACCGCTGTAGTCGTATTTCGACACGAACTGCTTGCCAAGCTTGTTGGCGATCTCCATGCGCCGCTGAAAACGGGTCTCGTCGGTGAGCAGTGTCGCGTTGGGCACCCCGCCACTGGGATCGGCAATCGGCAGCGGGCTGCGTGACGGATCGAGATAACCGGCGTTCGACGTGCTCTCCCCGACAATCACGCTGTCGGGCAGGATGCTGTCACGCTTGCCGATCAATTCCTCCAGAAACGGCCCCATCGTCGGATGAACGATCGTCGCCAACTTGTTGTAAGCAGTGCGCATGATGTACTGGCCCTGCTCATGAGCACCGTTCTGTGAACTCATGCTGTTGATCACCGCCATCTTGTCAGCGTGCTTGGCGAGATTCTCCAGCGTCGAGCCGAAGCGCATGCCATCGACATTCGTGCTGATCGGATCGTCACCGAGCATCACCCCTTTGCTGTCCTTTGGATCAAAGGTATCAAGATGGGTCATGCCACCGGAGAGGTAGATGTAAATCAGGTTCTGAGCCTTGCCGGTGCCGGTCTTGCCCGCCTGGGCTCGAGCCAGCGAAGGCAGAGCGGCGGTGAGACTGACGCCCAGCGAAAACTGAGCGGCCTGTTGCATAAAAAAGCGGCGACTGAGACTGTCGCGACCTGCGAGTTCGGCGATATTCATCATGATGAGAAAGAGTTGAGGACTGAAAATAAAGGACAAAGGCGAACCGGAACGCTCCGGACGCCGCTGTGGCGACTTACTGGATAAAAAGGAACTCAGGGCTGTTCAACAGGGCCCAGGCGAGATCGCGGATACCATCGTCGCCGTAGTCTTCGAGCATTTTTACGCCCAGCTGGCGCTCTTCGGGATTCGGGTAACGGGACAGCACCGTGAAAAATACCGCCTGCACCTTGTCTTCCGGAGCATCGAGATTAGCCAGTTCGAGCACAATCTTCGAGGAACTGCCGGTCAGACTCTCGGTGATGTCACCATTCATCAGTGCCAGCACCTGAGGAACCGAACCATCGTAGTTGTGGGCATCCGTCACTTCACGATCGGATTGACCGAAGGTGTCGAGCAGCGACGCCGCAGGGGCGGGCTGAATCATTTCTGCGGCGCGTGCCATTTCCATCCGCCCGATCATTGGCAGGTCCGGCTTCGACGGCGAAATGCTGTCCAGGTCGGTAACCACCCCGGCACCGAGATCGCGATACTCCGCCTCGTAGGCTTTGTATTTGGCAAACACCTGCTCGACGGTTTCCTCTTCAAAATTGACGTTGAGCACAGCGCGCAGAAATGAACCGTCACGGCCCTTGCGTTGATCGATATCCGGCCCCGCTGCGAGCAGCATCAACGAATCCCACGCCTGCTCAGCGCGCATCCGGCGCAACACCGGCCCGGTAAACAGATACGGCTTGGCACTGGTCGGCTCAGTGGTGGTCGCCATCGACTGGTAAACATTGGTGTTGTAAAGGATGCGCATGAACTCGCGCAGGTCGTAGTCGACGCCACGCATCATGCCCGAGACATACTTCAACACGTCGGCGTGCATCGCGTCTTCGATCTGTTCGTCACTGAAATCGTGAACCGGCTCGACCAGAGCTTTGCCGAACGCCCGGTCCCACATGCGATTCGCGATCACCGTCGCAAAACGAGGATTGTCGGGCGACGTCATCCACTCGGCCAGGCCTTCGCGCAACGTCTTGCCACCGGTTTTGGCGGCGTCGCCGACCAGCGTGCGCGGCTTGACCACTTGACCCGGCTTACCACCACCACCGCGGAAATCGTGCGGCAGAGCCATTTCAAGATTTTCATTGTCGGTCAGGTTCCAACCCAGCGCGCGCACATAGTAAGTGAAGCGCTGCGACATCTGACGATTATCGATCGGAACCCCGTTCGCCTTGGCGTAGGCAGTAAACTCCGCTTCCCAACCATCGGGAGCATCCGGCAAAGTCGCCGCATTCATGCCATAACCACCCGTAGTCCGCTGCGTGTTACCGAAAAACGCGGCCATGCGGTAGAAGTCCATCTGCGTCCAGTCTTCGAACGGATGATCGTGACACTGCGCACACGAAATATCGATGCCGAGAAATACCTGGCTGAAATTCGAAAAGGCATCGAACTCCATACCGGCATCGCGCAGCAAAAAGCCCGAAGCTGGATTGTGGCCGAGGTTGCCCTCTGCGGTGATCATATCGGTGACGATCTGCTTGTAGGATTTGTTCTCGGCCAGCTGATCCTTCCACCACTGAATGTAAGGCTCAGAACGAATGCCCTGCGGAGCATACTTACCGATCAGCCGGTACATGTCGGCGAAGTAGTTAAACAGGTGCGACGCGTAGCCCGGATGCATCAGCAACTCATCGATCAGCGCCTCGCGCTTGTCGGGGCGGGCATTTTCCGCAAAGCGCTGAAACTCATCACGAGTCGGCACCCGACCGATGATATCAAGGTAGACCCGGCGGGCGAAAAGATCGTCGGGCAGCGGCTCGTTGAACTTTGCGACATCGTTCTTCTTCAGGGTTCCGGCGATCAATCCATCGATCTTATTGGCCGCTGACTTGACCCGCGTATCATCGCCAAGCACCGCAAAACGATCCGCAGCCTCGCCATCGGCAGGGATCAGACGCGACTTCGGTATCGCCACCTCGTTGCCGTTGGCGAGCTTGAGCTTGATGGTATCCCCCTCCAGGCCAACGAACGTTGCCTGCAATTGCCGGCCATCGGCAGCCGACGTCCAGGTGCGGGCATCGGCACGACCGGTCGACAGCAGGGTGATCGCGAAAACGGCAGCCCCGTAAAGGAGCGGAAGCGCGGTGCGGTGTAAAGAGAACAGTTTCATAGCTTTAGCAGGTAAAAGGCTGACAACACGCAAGGGAAAATTTCCAACTTCTATTTTAAAGTAAACCGAAATTTCGACCGACGCGAAAGCAAAAAGATACGCGACTTACAGATATTTTCGGGCATCCGCAGCCCCCCCGTTTTTCAATTTTCGCAATCGTCATCCGGCAGTGGACTCCGGCTCGCGAATATTGACCCAGGTGTGCACGTGCGGATCACCGCGAAAATGCCAGATCATCGACGGTCCCTCGATCTGCCAGGTGTCCCAAATGCCGTCACCGCCGACATCGTGCGCTTTGTAAAAAGCCATGCGCAAGCGGTCGAACTGCGGCTCAATCAGGCGCATCGACTCTTGCCGGTCGACCTCGCGGAAAGGCGCCAGCAAATCGCTCAAAACCTTGCGCACCTCGCCCTTCTGATCGGCACTCATGTCACTGACAGCGAGCCCCTCCAGGCCCTCGGACTTCCCTGACAGCTCCACCGTCTTGGTACCGCGCTCCCGGCGTGGCTGATCCTGCAACGCTGTCTCGCGCTGTTTGCCATCGAGCATCGCGAACACCTCGTTGGCTCGCTTCGCCTGAAACCAATACACATTTCCAGGATGGTCCGCTGCCTCGTCAAACTCAGCCCCCGCCTGGTGTCCGTAAAATATCGGCCCGCCAAATGCCGCCCCCTCCACCGAATCCCCATCGCAGCGGCGGGTGCAGTGCCGGCCCGTGAACACGAACTCAAATTTTCCCGTGCCCGGCGTTCCAAACAACGCCACTGACGCGCTACCGAAGGCCTGCTCCGGCGTCGAATTTCGCTGAGTCGTGTTATCGTCAATAAACTGCTGGCGAACCTGTTGCCGATATGGCTCCGCGTGCAGCCCATCGAAAATCTCACGCACCATCGCCTGTTGATCGGCATTAAAAAATTGGCTCAGCGTCGGCTTGGTGATGTGCCAGTTATTCTCCACCCGCAGTCGCTCCTTGTGATTAAAGGGAAACACCACCGCCGACATTTGCTCCGGGGTCAGACTGGCGAAAAAGCTCTGCACCAATGTCTCAGGCCCGCCCGCCAGTTCGGCAGATTTTTCCACAGCGGAAGCCGGGCCATTCACCGCGCCGGCAATCACCGCCATGCCCGACGCTCCGGCCGCCTTCAGAACATGCCTGCGCGAGATCATCGACGAATCAACGGACGGACGGGAATCGACAGGCGGCTTCATAAGCTGACAAACTATCCCATTCGTGCCGACCGACACCAGCCAAAACCGATCCACAAGATCCGCCATTGCGACCACCCCCGAAAAGCGCTACGTACATCGGTATTTTTCCTTTTAGCAAGCAATCTTAAAACCTACATGAACGGCAAACCCGACCTGCGTCGAACCTTATTCGCTGAGTTGAAAAAAGTCAGCCTGGGCGACCGCAAGCGCGCTGTGCAGAAAATCTGCTCCACCTTGAGCTGCCTGCCCGCCGTCAAATCGAGTGGTGTTATCGCCACCTTTATTGCGCTGAAGTCAGAACCCAACCTCGCGCCACTACTCAGTGCGCCGCCGCACACCGGCGGACGGTTCGCCGTGTCGCGAGTCACCCCCGAAGACCGTCTCGAGTTCCGCCTGCTGGAATGCAAATCCCAGCTGCAGCGCGGCGAGCACGGATTTCTCGAACCCGATCCTGAAAAATGCCCGATCGTCGACGCCGCCGACATCGATCTCGTGCTCACCCCGGGCGTCGCCTTCGATCCTAACAATTTCACCAGACTCGGCCGCGGCAAAGGACACTACGACCGGTTCCTCGCCACATTGCGAGCCAGCCGAAAACAACCTGCGACCGTACTCGGCATCGCCTACCAACTGCAACTTGTCGAAGTTCCCGCCGAATCCCACGATCAACCCATGGACGGACTCGTCACTGAGAGCGGCTACCGCGAAACGCCGCTCGCGGTCGAGGCGGCCAGCTGATTTCAGACCAGCAGCGCAGCCATCAACCGCCTCGCCTGCTCCGCGTAGCCGCCTCCAAACAAATTCAGGTGGTTGAGCACGTGATACAAATTGTAGAGCGGCTTGCGCTGCGGGTAACCGTCACTCAACGGATACGCCTTTTCGTAGTTGCGATAAAATTCCGCGCCAAAACCGCCGAATAATTCGCTGAACGCCAGATCCGTCTCCCGATCCCCGAAATAAGTCGCCGGATCGAACAACACCGGCGCCCCGTCCGCCGATGCGAAGCCGGCGTTACCGCTCCACAAATCGCCGTGCAACAACGAGGCCTGAGGTCGATGCATTGACAACAGCTCAGCCGCCCGCAGCATCAGCGGATCAGTGTTTGCAAAACTCCAGCCACCGCTCGCAGCCATTTCCAACTGAGGACGCAAGCGCCGCTCGATAAAGAATTCCGCCCAGGAATCACACCAAGCGTTGGCCTGCGAGGTCTCACCGATCACGTTGTCGCGCCGCCAGCCAAAACGCCCGTCGGCCGATACCACCCGATGCAGCGCCGCCAACTGCCGGCCCATCAGCCCGGCATCGCCAGTCGATACCAGGTCGATCCATTCCAGTACCAGAAATGCCTGCCCCCCGGCACATCCCCGCCCGATCACCCGCGGAATTCGAACCGCCTGCGCAGCCGCCAACTCGATCAAGGCCTCAGCCTCAGCCGCAAACATCTCCAGTTTTTCCTCGCCGTTGGTCTTCACGAACAACGACTCCCCATCCGTGCCACGCACCCGCCACGCCCGATTAATACATCCTCCGCCGACACGGTCAGCGCCGGCCACCATGAAAGCCCCGCCGATCGTCGCCGCGATCGCCCGTTGCAGCTCCGCATTCATTCACCATCACCCGGAGATTGCCCCGGCAGTTCACCGGCCCGCCATTGATTGCACAACCATCCTCAAGCAGATCCAGGACCTTTTCAAAACCTGCCGCACCGCCATAATACGGATCAGGCACGCAGCTTGCTTCATGCTGCGTACAAAATTCACAAAACAAGCGCAACTCAGCCTTCGAACCGCGCCCTTTCGTCAGGTCCTGCAAATACGACAAATTGTCATCGTCCATCGCCAGAATCAGATCAAATTTTTCCAAATCATCGGACTTCACGTGTCGCGCCCGCCCGGTCATCGGCACCCCCCTGGCCCGCCCCGCCTCGATCATCCGACGGTCTGGTGAATTTCCGGAATGCATCGAAATCGTGCCCGCCGAGTCGAGCTCAAACCGATCCGAAATCCCCTCCGCCTCAATCATTGAACGCATGACATTTTCCCCTGCCGGCGACCGGCAGATGTTACCCATACAGACAAAAAGAATCCGATAATTTTCCACTTGGCTCATAAGCTCGTCGACTGTCATGTAGAAGCCACTCCGCCGCATCGCAAGCGTCATCTTCCATTTACCCCCTGATCCACTGATCGTATCGCTACCGTGCAACGCACTGCCATCCTCAACGTCGTCGGCCTGACGCCCCGGCACATCGGCGAAAACACGCCGCACATCGCCGCCTTCCTCGATCGCGCCGATAACCGCATCGCCCACGTCGAACCCAGCCTGCCCGCTGTCACCTCGACCGTGCAAGCCACCTACCTGACCGGCACCCCGCCATCAAAACATGGCATCGTTGCCAACGGATGGTACGATCGCGACTACGCCGAAACCAGATTCTGGAAGCAATCCAATCATCTGGTTGAGGGCCGTAAGCTCTGGGAACACCTGCGCGAGAACGATCCCGGGTTCACCTGTGCCAAACTGTTCTGGTGGAACAACATGTATTCAACGGTCGACTACTCGATCACCCCCCGCCCGATCTATCGGTCGGACGGTCGCAAGGTTTTCGACATCGCCACCTACCCCCAGGATCTACGCAAGCCGGTCAAAAAGGAACTCGGTAAATTTCCGTTCATCAAATTTTGGGGCCCCGCCTCCGACATCGAATCATCCCAGTGGATCGCCCGCTCCGCCAAGTGGATAGAAGACCAAAAACAACCGACGCTCAGTCTCGTCTACCTTCCGCACCTCGACTACAACCTGCAACGCATCGGTCCCAACGATCCGCGTATCAGTATCGACCTCGGCCAGATCGATGCCGTGGTCGGTGACCTGATCCGCTTTTACGAAAACGCCGGGGTCAAAGTCGTGCTGCTCTCCGAGTACGGCATCACCGACGTCAATCGCCCGATCCACCTCAACCGCATCTTTCGCGAAAAAGGCTGGCTCGAAATCCGCGATGAACTCGGCCACGACATCCTCGAACTCGGTGACTCAAAGGCCTTCGCCATCGCCGATCACCAGGTCGCCCATATTTACGTCAACGATCGCAGCATTCTTTCCGAAGTTCGCGAAACCGTCGCCGCGGTCGACGGCGTCGATGAAGTCATGGACGGAGCGATGAAAAACTACTCCGGTCTGGAGCACTCGCGCTCCGGTGATCTCATCGCCGTCTCCGATATGCGCAGCTGGTTTACCTACTACTACTGGGATGACGACCGCCGGGCACCCGACTTCGCCCGCTGTGTCGACATCCATCGGAAGATCGGCTACGACCCCGTCGAGCTGTTCGTCAATCCACGCATCAAACGTCCGAAGCTGAAAGTTGTCGGTAAAAAACTGCGCAGCGCATTCGGCTTCCGCACCCTGATGGATCTCATTCCCATCGACTCGACCCTGGTCAAAGGCTCCCACGGCAGAATCCCCGACAACAACGACGACCGCCCCGTCCTGATCGGTGACTTCCCCAGCTTCCCTGATCAAGCCAGCCTCCGCGCTACCGACGTCTACGATCACCTCTACAGACACTGCAACGGCCCCGGAACGTAAAAACGTAAATGCCCGCCCTGCCCGGGCCTTACCGCCTCACATCGGTCAGCCCCCCTTCCCTTCCATTCCCCCAATCCCCGGGTTGCCGCCCGGGCAGAAAGCAGACGGTAGGCCAGATCAAACCGTCAGTATCATCAGTATCGCTTCAGAATTAATAAAGCGCCTGTTTATACTTGCCCTTCAGGATGTGTTAATGCATTTTGTTGTCGGATTGCCTATTTTTATCCGTTTTCAGCTATGCACAGGCCACGACTTCTGGGGTGGAACGATACCAATTGCTATCACGTGATCAGTCGGACAACGGGACGTGATTTCCTGTTCGGGCCGGCTGAGCGGGAAATGTTCGGGCGAATGGTCGCCAGGTGTGCCGTGTTTTGCGGGGTCGAAATTTTGACCTGGTGCTGCCTCTCCAACCACTTTCACCTCTTGATCCGAATTACGGACTCTGCCACTGAGGCACTTCGACAAAGATTGCGCTCTGACCCGGCCGCCTTTGCCGCTCATTTAAAGCACATTTATACCACCAAGCAGGCTGCCGGCATCGTGACCGAGATCGATCAGTTGCGAACCGAAAATCACGCTGCCGAAGCCGATGCAGTGGTTGAACGCTTGCTTGCCCGGATTGGCGACGTATCGATTTTCACCAAAGAGCTGAAGCAGCGCTTTTCGATCTGGTACAATCACCACCACGACCGTTCGGGCACACTGTGGAGCGGCCGTTTCCGCAGTGTTCTGGTTGAAAATTCACCTCACTCGCTACGCACGGTCGCGGCCTACATCGATCTCAATCCCGTGCGCGCCGGTATCGTCGATGATCCGTCGCTCTACCGTTGGTGCGGCTATGGACAGGCGATGGGCGGCAACCGCAAAGCCCGCGCAGGCATCCGCTGCATGTTACAAGCTCAGGAACGGGGCGATGACCCGAACGCAGCCGGGCCCGCCTGGAAGCGGCTCGCGGAAGACTATCGCGTGCTGCTGTTCGGCAAAGCCACCCGCATCGAGGATAGGGACGGCACGGTACTGCGCCGGGGTGTTGCCGCCGGGAACGTGGCTCAGGTTATCAATGACAAAGGCAAACTGCCGCCGGCTCGCTTGTTCCGCTTGCGAGTCCGCCATTTGACCAGAGGGGCGGCTCTCGGATCGAAAGCTTTTCTTGATAAACTGGTGGAGATGAAGCCGAACCAGTTCGCCCGGCCGCGAGCCACGGGAGCACGGCCGATTCGACAACTCGACGTGGATGATTTTCACAGTCTGCGCGATCTGCGTTGAGCATTGACGAGCCACAGCGATTCACCCGATTCTGCTCGGTTCGCCTCCCCTGCCCAGCCTTCTCCAGTCCTTTTGCGGTCGTCGGCCGCCCCGGGCAAAGCGAAGCGAAACTTCGCCGGCACTCAGAGCACTCAGGATTTGCCATCGTCCAGCGCCAGCAGGCGCTGACACTCTTCAAGCAACCAATCGGCATTCATGAACGGCGTGTAACTGATATCCTGCCAACGGATCCGGCCCAGACCGTCGAGCAGAAAGGTGCCGTGCAGCGCCATCTTCTCGAAGTCATCGTAAGTTCGGTAGGCACGGAAGGTATCCAGCGACTCATCAGATAAAAGTGGAAACGGGAAAGGATCTTTCACCCCGTCATTGGTCTGCGCATAGGTCTCGCGCAAGCCGGCTTCGCTATCGGTACCAATCGCGACAATCGGAATTCCCGCGGCGGCATACTTCGCGTGCACAGGAGAAAACGCCTGCAGTTGTTCCATGCAATGAACGCAGCCGCGTCCGAGGTAAAAAATGACCAGTAACGGTTTTCCTCGATAATCAGCCAGCGAGACCTTCTTGCCATCACCGTCGGTCAGAGACCACTCCTGTGCCGATTGCGGACTCCACCGGAAAGGCCCCAGTGAATCATGCGAAGGCCGCTCTCCGATATCTTTGGCGACTACTGCCTGCGGACGCCAGTCCGCGATATCCACCGTCGCCAGACGCGCCTCACCGGATGCCTTGACTCGCTTCAACTGAACCTCAACCCGTTTCATGACGGGCAGATCAAGATCGATATAAGCCGCAAGTTTGCGCAATTCATCGAATGAATCGAGCGCTTGTTCGGTTTTTCCCACACCGAAAAGGATGTCCACCTGTTGAGCGCGCGGAACCACTTGATTCTTCGATGCGCTGACTTCCTCGGCCATTTTCTTGACGGCAGTTTCGACTTCGCCGAGGCGCAGATACATCTCCGCCAGACGGGCGCGGTCAACATTTTTCAATTTGGGCAACAGCTCACTCACTGCCTTCTTTTTGTCATCGGACAAACCTTCGGTGGATCCGTATACAAGATCACAGGCTTTGAGTTCGTTTACCTGATTGGTAAGCTCGGTAATCGCTTTGGCAAAATTATCGCCGGCACTCTTTCCGGCCTTTTCGACTTCCGCGTCGGATTTCTTCGCATCGCGGTTTTTCTTTTCGGCATCCGCCACTGCTTTGTCGCGGGCGGCTTCTTTCTTCGCCAACGCCGACTCCAGAGCTACCAATTGATCACGACCACGTTCAGGATGGTTGGTCATAAATGACGCGACTCCGACCAGCCTCTGCCACTCTGCCTGGTCGATATCGTCGGGGCCCGGTTTCAGATAATCCGTCTCCGCCAGAGCGAGCAAGCTGTCCCACTGCTCATACTCGAGCAACAGATCCCGCAAGCGCAGGCGCCCATACGCCCAACTGGTTCCCGAATGCTGCCAGACCTTGCCTTTGCTGTCGAATTTCGGCCGACGCGGCAGCTCGATCATATTCTTCGCCAGTTGAATCGCGTCGTCATACCGTCCGATATAAGACAGATTGCGAATCAGCCACTCGTTGTTGTGCGCAAAGTTGTGAATCTGATCGGGGATCAGCCCGTAGCGCATCTGGTGGGCATGATCGACCCGTGCCGAAGCCTCCTGTTGCCAGGCCGCATCCGCGAACCGATACAGCTTTGAGTAGATGTGCCCCGGCATGTGCCACATGTGGGCAATCCCGGGCGCGGAGGGTCCGCACTGAGCGGCGGAATCGAGGGCTTTAGCGGGCTTTTCGCTGTCCCAGAGATGAATCCGGTAATGGTTGCAGGGATGTCGCGGATTCTTCTCGAGAATGCTGTCGGCGAGCAGGTCGGTCACCAGGTTCGAAGGAATCTTGTAACCGTCTTTGTGCTTGCTGTTGGAATAGATCTGATAGAGCAGAAAAGCTTTCGCTTCGAGGTCGGTCGGATTGGCGTAAACGATGGCTTCGAGGTCACGGACCAGATCGCGGCGGCGTTTGTTTTCGTCGACTTTCGGGTTTTTGAAGAATTTCGCCAGACTCGCAATCCATGCTTTTTCCCTCGCCGTTACGTTTTCCTGCTTCTCGCCGGCTTTGGCGATAAAGTCGGTGGCGCGATCCTTGTTGCCGAAGTTAGCCATGGCCAGCCCCCAGTAAGCCATCGCACAATCGGGATCGATCGCCAGCACCTGACGGAAAGTTCGCTCGGCTTCAAAATACCAGAAGCCGTGCAGTTGCCCGACACCTTGATCAAAAAACTTCTGCGCTTCCGGCTTCGAGGTGGTGACCGGGAAATGGACTGCACCGGTGCCTTCGATCAGCACTGCGCCCTGGCGGGGACCTTCGTTAAATACCTCACCGTGATTGGAGTGCCCCGCCAACGGTTCGGTTGCGGCAGTCTGTTCCGCCCCATCGACGTGGACGGAAAATATCAGACTCAAACCGAGCAGGCAGAGCCAAAGAAAAGATTTCATGCCCGCAGACTATCGGATGCCGGCAAGCAGCGAAAGTCCGCAATCGCACCAGTTTCACCCTCTCTCAACCAACCCGGAAACGCACCTGACGGATCGATGCGGCACCAAAACGCGCCTGCATTTTCGCCAGGATATCGGCCTTGCCGCGCTCCAGCGTGTAGTGAATGGCCGGCTGCAGCACCTGTACGTAGAGCACCCGCCGGTCGATGCGAATCGGTCGCGCATGCTCAGCGACAAAATCACCGACAATGCCCGACCAGGCGGCGAGCATTTCTTCTTCGGCGAATTGCTTGCCGAGTCCCGCCTGCAAGCCCTCGAGCGCCTTGGCAACCACCTGCGCGGCATCCGTGCCGTACTGGTCGACCTCTTCCGGTTCCCAGTAGCCACGCAACTGAGCCAGAGCGTAATCTTTGTTGCTGCGCCCCTTACGCTTGCGCTGGCGCGGCTTTCGGTACGGGGTTTTCGCAGAATCACTCAAAGTGGCATCAACATGCACCCTATTCGACAACACGCCAAGCCGACGGTTGCAAAAATCCAGCCCACACTCCCGATCGTTCAACGCGGGAAATATTCAGCGCGGGAAATGCTCCCGCAGCGGAACGGGCTCAGTCGTCGGTGCCGTCGTCGCCAATGGCTTCGACCGGGCAACCTTCCATGGCCTCTTCGCAGAGCGCTTTCTCGTCGTCGCTCTCGGGCTGCTTATAGACGTAGGAGTAACCGCCCTCTTCGTGACGGGTAAAATTGTCCGGCGCCGTCTCGCGACACAGGTCGCAGTCGATGCACTGATCGTCCACATAGAACGACCCTTTAACATTGTCTTCGTAACGATCTTCTACTTCAGCCATGACAAAAGCCCCTCAAGGGGTTGCAATTGGCGGAAAATAGTGGAATTCCCCGCCTGCGCAACGTTTTTTTCCACACGCCCCCCTGCCGGGCCCTGCGCACAACATTTGCTTGGCCAAGACCATTTCCCCAGCCATCTTGGCAACACCCCGAGTTCGATCACTCCTCTGACATGCTGACTATCGCCGACCGTCAATTCTCCAGCCGCCTGTTGTTGGGAACCGGAAAATTTGCCTCACCGGAAGCCATGCGCGACGCGCTCGCCGCCGCGCAGACTGAAATCGTCACCGTCGCCCTGCGCCGGGCCGACCTGAGTGGAGAAAAAGATCCGTTCGCCAACATTCTCGATTTCATCGATCCGGAGAAATACCTGCTGCTGGCCAACACCTCGGGCGCCAACACCGCCGCGGAAGCCGTCCGCCTGGCGCGGCTCGCCGAAGCCGCCGGTTTGCCGAAATGGATCAAACTCGAGATTCATCCCGACCCTACCTATTTGTTACCCGACCCCATCGAGACTCTCAAGGCGGCCGAAATATTGGTCGCCGAAGGCTTCACCGTTTTGCCGTATATCAATGCCGACCCGGTGCTGGCCAAGCGCCTGCAGGATGTCGGCACGGCTACGGTGATGCCGCTCGGAGCCCCGATCGGTTCCAACCGCGGGCTCGACACTCGACGCCAGATCGAAATCATCATCGAACAGGCCACGGTTCCGGTCGTGGTCGACGCCGGCATCGGTTCGCCGTCGCACGCCGCCGAAGCCCTCGAAATCGGCGCCGATGCGGTACTGGTCAACACCGCCATCGCCATCGCCCGCGATCCAGTGACCATGGCGCGGGCCTTCCAGATGGCCGTGGAAGCCGGTCGCATGGCTTACGAAACCGGGTTACCTGATGCCAGCGACACCGCTTCCGCGACCAGTCCGCTGACCGGTTTCCTCTACCCCTCAGACTCACCTTCAGAAACCTGATGTCTCTGCTCCGCGTTGAAAACCTGACTGTGCGCCCGCGTCACCGCCGGCTGTGGCTGCAGTATGGGCAGAAACAACGCAAGGTTCTCGACGATCTCAATTTCGAAATCGAACCGGGCAGTATCACCAGTCTGGTCGGCGATGCAGGCAGCGGTAAACTGGCGCTTTCTCTGGCCATCCTGCGCGTCGAAAACGTCGCCAGAGGAGCCGTTTACTTCGACGGTGGTGAGGAAAACGTCCTCAAAATGAATCGCCGTCGATTCCGGGACATCCAACGCCAGATCCAGCTGTTGATGCCCGACGAACACGATCCGTTGAATCCGCACCAGAGCATCCACGCTCAGATGAGACAGTTGCTGAAGCTGTACTTCCCAAAGCTCCCCGAGAAAGAGTGCGATCGACGAATCGCCGCCGCCACGACCGCGGTCAACCTCCCGCCGGCGGTCCTGTCCCGCCGCCCCGGCCAGATGATTGCCGCGCACCGGCAGCGCTCGGCAATCGCCCGCGCGATTGCCGTCGAGCCGAAGCTGTTGATATGTCACGATCTCACCGCCGGCATCGACATGACGATTCAGGCTGAGCTTTTGAACTTATTGAAAGACTTGCGCGACCGCTTGCAGATGACGATTTTCCTGATGACCGACAACCTTGCAGTAGCGGACCACATGAGCGATCATATGCTGATCTTGAACCGGGGTCGCATCGTGGAATCGGGAGCTCCCGAAGCCATTGTTCGCGAGCCGCAACACGATTACACCCGACGGTTGGTAGCGTCGACCACCAGCCTCCGTTGAATAGACGATGAGATGAATCAATCCGCCGAAAGCATCACTCCCCTGTTCCGCCGGTTTCTGGGGATCAACTGGGCATTGTTCATCACCATGATGGGCTTGTTGATTTTCGGAATCACCGCGATCTACAGCGCCTCCTGGATGCGCGACTCCACTCTGGCAACGAAGTGGGAAGGCCAGGCCAAAGTTGGATTCGCGGCACTCGTCGTGTATTTCGTTTTCGCGCTGATCGACTACAAATGGCTGCGCTGGGCGGCTATCCCCTTTTATCTTGGCGGGCTCGCCCTGCTGGTCTACGCGCAATTCTCGGGCATCGAGGTGAATGGCACCAAAGGCTGGCTGAAGATCCCCGGTCTGCCGACTTTTCAACCGTCACAGGTGGCAATGGCTGGCGGCATTATTTTCATGGCGATGCTGCTCAGCAGTCTGCACAAACTTCACCCGTTCTTCCGCAATCACTTCGTCCGCATGCTGGTCGCGGGTATCGCCGGTGGCATTCCCTTTCTGCTGGTTTTAAAGCAGGGCGATTTCGGCTCTTCTCTGGTGTGGTTGCCGGTCATCGGAGCAATGTTTCTGGTTGGCAGCATCCCGTTTCGTTATCTTTTTGTGATCGTCCTGTGCGGCACGTTAGCGCTGCCGTTCGGCTACTATTTCGGCCTCAAAGATTACCAGAAAGCTCGAATCACGACGCAGTTCGATATGCTGCGCGGTAAGAAGGTCGACATTCTCGGCGATGCCTACAGCGCCCACAATAACCTGCTCGCCATCGGCACCGGCGGCTTCAAGGGCAAGGGCTTCAAAGATCCCGACTCGATCAATCACCAGGGCTGGATCACCCCGGAGACAGCGATCAACGACTTTATCTTTGCGGTGCTGGCGGAAGAGCACGGTTTTCTCGGTGCCACGCTGATGCTGACCGCCTTTCTGCTACTGCTGCTGTTGTGTCTGTTTGTGGCGTTTTACAGTAGAGATATGCTCGGGCGACTCATTGTCGTCGGGGTGGTCGGTCTGTTTTTTGCGCACATATTCCAGAATGTCGGAATGAATTTACTGCTCATGCCGATTACCGGGATTCCGCTGCCGCTGATCAGCTTCGGTGGCACGTTCCTGCTGATGGTCCTGTTTCTGCTCGGCATCGTGCAGAGCGTGTGGGTGCATCGCAACGATCGCGAAAGCCCGGGCGGCGATGAACCCGAGGCACTCAGCTGAAACCACCCGGAAAGTTTTCCGGTGAAATGGTTTTTCTCAGCGCTGCAGAAAGTGTGGCGCAATGCGCAATTGCCGCTCAGCCTGGCCGCGCCCAGTCAATAGCTGGTGTTGCCGGCACCGCGTCAGGCTCTGTTTTCAGCGCTTTGCAGCCAAAAAACATCGACTCGGGCATTCGCTCCGCCCACCCCTCCGGCAGGGAAAATCCCCCCCGATGACACACCGTCCCGGGCAGGCGGGGTTGACTCAGGCTCGAATGCAGTCAAACTAGGCATCGAAACGATGCGCACTGTTCTTCGATCCAAAATTCATCATGCCAGCGTCACCGAGGCGAATCTCGACTACGTTGGCAGCATTACCATCGATCAGGATTTGATCGATGCTGTAGGGCTGTGGCCGAACGAAAAAGTGCTGGTCGTCTCGAACACCAGTGGCGTCCGGCTTGAGACTTACGTCATCCCCGGCGAAGCGGGTTCAGGCATCATCGGCGTCAACGGTGCCGCAGCTCATCTCATCACTGCCGGGGAAAAGGTCATCATCATGGGATTCGAGAGCACCGATAAACCGATCGATCCGAAGGTAGTTCTGGTAGATGCCGACAATCGAATCGTCCGGCATCTCAGTGAAGAGCCGCAAACTTCGGTGGCATCGCTTGCAAACTGAGCCGGATCAGGCAGCAGCTTTACTTTTAGCCGCTGCCTTCGAGTAGCGATAGGTGACGTCCACGTGACGCGCGATCACCGCGAACAGTTCGTCAGCCTTGAACGGCTTGCTGAGGAAATCAACGCATCCGGCTTCGAGAGCCGTCGTGCGCTGTTCGTCGAGCGCAAAGGCCGTCAGTGACACGATGGGTGGACGGTTTTCGCCCGCCATTTCAGTGATCTTCTGTGCCGCTTCAGAACCGCGCAAGTGAGGCATATCCTCGTCCATCAGGATGATGTGGGGATCGCACTCCTGCCACTTGTCGACGGCTTCAAGTCCATTCTCTGCCTCGATAATAGTGAACCCGGCTTTGCCGAGAATCTTGCGCAACAGCAGGCGGTTTACCGGCTGATCCTCCGCCACCAGAATGCGCACTTCGTCGTGCCCCTCTTCGAGCCCTTCGACAGCGGCGAACGATGGCTGTTGACCGTCCATTTCCAGCGTCTGACCAGACGAATCCCGGCCTTTCGACAGCAGCGCACTGGAGTCGACGACTTCGACGAAAAATGTAAAGGCAGTACCAACTCCGACCTTGCTCTTAACCGTCAATTCCCCGCCCATCATGGCGACGAAATTGCGCGCAATCGACAGTCCCAGACCGCTGCCTTCCTTGGCACCGCGACCCGACTCGGTCTGCGCAAATTTTTCGAAAACGGTCGGCAATTCCTCCTCCGAAATACCGGCACCGGTGTCGCGCACCTCGAACCAGATTCGCACCTTCGGCAGGACCTCGTCAGCGGCGCCGCCCCCGTTGTCGGCGTTCTGAATCTCCGGATCCAGAGTCTCGACATCGATCGACAATCGCACCCATCCTTCCTGAGTAAACTTAATGGCATTGCCAAGCAGATTGATCATCACCTGACGAAGTTTGCCCTTGTCGCCATCGATCTGCTCAGGCAGCGGCGTGCGGACCTCCAACTGAAAATCGATCCCCTTCGACTCCGCAGTCAGTGACATCATGTCGTATGCCGACCGGACCATGGGTTGTGGCTCAAAACGTTCGTGACGCAGTTCCGCTTTGCCTGATTCGATCCGTGACATGTCGAGCACGTCATTGATCACCGACAACAGGTGTTCGCCGCTGGAGTTGATAACATCGATGTGATCGGAAACGGTTGGGCTCAAGCCGCCATCCTTTTTGATCATCTCCGAGAAACCGAGAATCGCATTCAATGGCGTCCGCAGTTCGTGAGTCATTTTGGCGAGGAAGTCGCTCTTTGCGCGACTGGCGATCTCCGCCGCTTCACGGGCGGCTTCAATTTCCCGGCGCTGCTGTTCTTCTTTTAATCCCTGATCGAGTTGCGCAATGGCGATACCAAATTGATCTGCGACGGTTTCGAGAATCTGTTTTTCGTCATTTTTCCACCGCCGCCGGTCGCCACAGTGGTGCAGCAGCAGCAGCCCGTTAGTCCGACCGAGATAATGCGTCCGAATCACCAGCAGCGACGTGACTTCCGCCTCGACCAGGTCGGCCCGCCAATCACCGAGACTGATATCCGAAACGATGTCGTCACTCGATACAGCGCTGTGAAGATTCAGCGCCGACTCAATCAATGCCGCGCCCGCGCAAGGTATCCGCAACTCTTTTGCCGGACTCACACCGTCGTCTGTCCACTCGGCGATCACTTCGGCATACACTCCCACCGGATCGGCGATGACCCCGTCAGGCAAACGTGCCACCTGGCAGCGGGCAACTTCAAAATGTTTACCAAGTTCCTGAACTGTCTTATCAAACGCCCGACCGCCATCACCTTCGCCCCGGAATTCGCGACTGGTCCGCTGCACCAGCATCGATCCCTGCAGCTGACGCGCGAGCGCGGCTTCGGCGCGCGAACACTTCATCTCCAGACGTTCGCGCCGGCGATTGATCGCGGCAGCCCGCCCACGCATCGTCAACTTGATCAATAACGCGATCAAAAACGAACTCAGCAGCACCCCTCCAACCCGCGCCCACCAGGTCGCATACCAAACGGGCCTGACGATGAGATCAATACTGGCACTCTCGGCCTCGTTCCACTGGATACCATCCAACGAGCATTGAACTTCGAACAGATACTTCCCAGCCTCCAGCCCGGTGTAAGTCGCCCGGCGCTCCTCGCCGGCCGCATTCCATTCGTCTTCCAGGCCATTCAGCCGGTAGCGAAATGCCGGGGTATCGATAGCGGAAAAATCCAACGCGGAGAAACGAATCGAAATCCTGTGGCTGTCCTCTTCAGTCAGTTTGATCGACTCAGTGATCGACAGCGGCGATTCCAGGACGCCACCGAGTTTCGGAATCACCGGCAATCCAAGCAGTTCGAGGGTTGTCAAAATAGGCATCGGCGCACGACGAACAGGCGGCAAGGTGTTGGGGTCGATTCGATTAAAACCACCGTCGCCACCGAAGAATAACGTTGCGTCCCGGGCGACGTGAGCAGCCCGCGGCAGAAACATCCCGTCCTGCAAACCTTCGCCCACCGAAAATCGTCTCAGCGAAAACCCTTCCAGGGGATCTTCACCTTCATCCCCGGCAGCATCGAACGATTCTGAAGATACCGGCGGCACCGCTCCTTTCCAGCTTAGCATCGTCAATCCATCCCCGGCACTCACCCACAGGCGGCGCTTTTCATCAAGAGCCAGGGCAGCGATCACGTCAGCCGGCAAATCAGCCGTTTGCCGGTCGAAGCGACGCCACTGGCCATTCTTGGTATTCAGGAGAAGCAGGCCGTTGCCATTCGTGCCCACCCACAACCGGTCCGCTGCCCGGTCACTGAGCAGTGTCGTAACCGTCGCCGTTTCAAATCCGGTGACATCCGGCCAAAGTTCGCGAGGCGAGGCGACCAGCCTATTCTCCGGGTCGATGAGGAACAGTCCGTCAGGCGAGCCAATCCAAAGGCAATCATCGCCCGCCTCGGCGATGTCGTTCACGAATGCCAATTCCGGGATCGCCCAACCGATGGCACCGCCCTCGATGCCGGCAATCGGTTCGAAATGATCTGCTTCTTCGTCCCATCGCAGTAAGCCTCCCCCCTGAGTTCCCACCCACACTTTTTTGATCGAACTTTCGAACAGCACACTCACTGAATCGGAAGTCAGCGAAAAGTCGCCCTTGCCCGTCTGCCGGTAGGAGCGAAATTTTTCATCGACGTAACGGGCCAGACCACCACCTCTCGTGCCGGCCCACAAGTTGCCGGACGCATCGGTCAGCAATGCGGTGATAAAATCATCATCGAGTCCCTGAATCTCATCAGCAAGAAAGGCCACGCTGCTGTCGCGTCGTGAGTTCCAGAGATTAAGTCCGCGCTCAGTACCCACCCACAATTCGCCGTTTGGCGCAGGCGCGAAAGCTCTAACCGACGCATGGGTCAGCGTTCGGCCACGCTCGGTCCTCGACCGAAACCGGTCAAACCACTTGCCCCCCAGATCGAACCTGCAGACCCCGTTGCTGCGCAATCCAATCCAGAGCATTTTACCCCGATCATGAACGATGGTGGTAACCCGGTCGCCCGCAAGACTCGAACGATCCTGAGCATCTCTTTTCAACAGATCGATGCGTCCATCGAGCCGATGCCAATGCATCACACCGCGCAGAGTTCCCGCCCATAGATCCCCCTCTTCGGTCGTGGCCAAAGTGGTAATCTCGCGCGGCAGCGGATCCGGCTCTGTTATTTGCCCCTGTTCAGGAGCAGCTGGTACCGTGTTACGCCTCAATGGATCCTGCAGCCACGCGCCATTCGCTGATTGCCGATGGAAATGCACGATCCCGCTACCCGCCATACCTATCCACAACCCCTGGTCGTGGTGCCGGGCCAGTGCAGTAATCGCAGTCGGCATGCGGCAAATTCGCGTCGCCGTCCGCTGCCCGACTTCCACGCGATAGAGCCCGGCGGCTTCTGTGCCAATCCACATGCCACCATCATCGTCCCGCAAAAGCGAACGAACCCACTCTCCCTCGATCACTACCTTCATCGTTGGCGCCCCGCTTTGGCCATCTGTTTCGAAGCAAAGCAGACCACCACGAGTACCAGCCCAGACCACCCCCTCGCCGTCCGTAGCCAGCGAAGTGATCTCGGCAAAACGCCGCTGTCTCGCCTCCTTGAATTTTGTCTGCGCCTCGGCATCTCCCGCATCATCAAAAAGCGAATCATCAGGTACCCGGTCGATAGAGATTAAATTCTCCCGACTGGCGTCTAACCGCTGCAATCCTCGCGACTCGGTGCCAATCCAAATACCACCCAATTGATCTTCACACAGCGCGGTTACCGAGACTCCCCGCAGACTCCGCCCGGACTTGAGTCCGTCAACGCTGCCAAACGGACGAATCTTCTGACCGTCAAAGCGATCCAACCCCGAAGACGTACCCAGCCAGATTTGACCGTCACGGTCGTGCATAACCGCCGTCACCGTTTCTCCGCTGAGCCCATCGCGCTGGTCGAGGCGCTGAAACATGACCCGAGCGTTTTCAGACGCCGCAACACTTCCCAGTAAAGCAGTTAGGAGAATTCCAGAACAGCTGCACATGAGTCTGTGAGCGGAAGGGCGAATCGACATCAACTAAAAATTATAATTAAGCAAAATAATTATAATTTCTATATTTATTAAAATCAATACTTCTATAGCTTTTTTTTTACCAAGCCTGCTGAACCGTGGTCAGACGCCCGAAACGAGCCGATTATCCCAGCAACTACGGGCTTTTATCGACCACGCATGGGCCGTCAAACGGCGACCCATCGCGATTTTTCCCGAATGCATCTCCACCATCGGCGCACGAATCGGCCGATGGTACGCTCACTCGCCGACCTTTGACGCAGCCCCCAGCGACTTCGCCAGCGACTGGCTCTCTGCCGACAACTTCGACAGCGGATACGGGTAACTTGTGCCGTTCTTCATCACCAGCGTCACAGTTTCGCCTTCCAGTTTGACGAATCGCGCCTCGATCTGGCGACCTTCGGTATTCGTCCACGCCCGGAACTCCGGTGTGGATTTGGCACCTGCCGGGGATGCTTTTTTTCCGTCACCGGAGGTCTCGACCATAGCGACCTCTTCGCCATCGAGATTACGGGTCATGCCGGCAATGGTCGCGCCTTCCATTACCCACTGCTCGATGATCTTCAAATCTTTCTCCGGCATGCGCTCGCCCTTCGGCGGCATGGCGTCGGAATCATTGGCCGGCAACTTCATCAGATCCAGAAACTGACTCTCCGCGGCATTGCCTGGACGAATGAGACTGAATTTGCCGATCTGGTAGTCGCGCATCTCTTCGATGTCGTCGAGCACCAGATTGCCCTTGGTTTTGCCTTCGGCATTGCTGTGACACTCGTAGCAACGCGCCTTGAGCAGCGGCACGATATCCTTTTCGTAGTCCAGAGCCATCGCAGTTCCGGAAACTGCCATTATCGCCGCCACTGAAAATGTCGCCTTCATTATCAACGATACTACTATTTCGCCTCGTCCGCCCAGGCTTCAACCTCAGGGTCGACAAACACCTCCTGCAACGTTTCCCGCGCCCAGGCCTGACTCTTCTGCAAGCGCCGCAGCACCCGCAGCGCCAGCACCTGAACTGCCGGAATCTCGCTCCACACGGTTTGGGCCACACAACGCCATTGTTCATCCGCCACGAAGCGCCGCTCGTCGTCGATCTGTCGCGAACACGATTCACACAGGAACGCACAGCGCTCGACACGGGGAAATTTCTCCGTCGGCGGCACCTCGAACACCTGCAGCGCCACACCGCTCGACTCACAAAGTTCACACTTCGACCGGGCGCGACGCGCCAGATCCTTGCCGAATGAAGCCAGTTCAGCCACCCGGTTGCGATTCTCTTCAAAGCCCTTTGCCATCGGCGCAACCATTCGCATTCTCCTGAGTCCGTGCAAGTCAGCCCCTGCCGCAATCGCGTCAGCGAAGGCGACGGCGCCTCGCCGATGATTTACCAAAACGACCTGACCTTCGCCGCGAAGGACGCGGGACACGACACGGCATTCACTCCTCCACCGGAGCCGCAACCATATCGATCAGGATGCCTCGATCCGCCTGCCCTACCCCCGGCACAAGCACCTTCGAGGCCGCCGGCGGCCGCTCCGGATCATAATAATTCGGACGCAGCGTATTCAAAGCCGTTGACGCTTCGTTGCCCGAAACGTAATAAGTGGCTTTTACGAAGTGCCGGAGATCCGTCCCCGTCGCCGCCGAAATTCGCTTCAGCCCACCGTAAAGCGTCGCCACTTC
Organism: uncultured bacterium; assembly: GCA_965367965.1. Taxonomy (GTDB): domain Bacteria; phylum Verrucomicrobiota; class Verrucomicrobiia; order Verrucomicrobiales; family DEV007; genus JBBKXR01. Next base: position 68,426 of record CBDULB010000001.1, read on the forward strand.
AGAGACACCCGTGTCACCGTCGGTTCCGGTGATGCCACCGATAAATATCACTTCCCCACCGTGGATTCGCCCCACCCGACTGTAGACCGGCGATGCCTTGTCGGCCGGGGGCGTGTAATAACTGGTCGACTCGGAGTTGTCTTTTTTCTCCGGTGCCGTGGCGATCAGCTCGATCTCGGTCGCCCGCGAGGGTGAGGTCCACTCGACAAAAACAATTGGCGGTAGGTCGCCCCCATCAAAACTCGCGGCGATGGCCTGCTCCGCCTCATCGAGCCAGTCGATGGGCTGGATGAAGGCCTTGACCTGCACCACATCCGTCCGCTCACCACCCAGACCTTTGAGCACATCAAACAGCTCCACCATCGTGCCCGACGCCGCCTCAGTCAGTTCCCCGCTGGCGGCACGGCCTGACACATGAATGATATCACGCGCCGGTGACAGCACTCCCGTCGACGCCGGGAACTGCTCGTCGAACGCCTTGACCCAGCCCACCGTCGCCTGCTCCGGATTCATCGGTTCAACCTGCCAGACTGCATCGACCACGACATCCTCGCCAGCCGATGCCATCACCACCGTGGTCGCCGGCGCGTCGCCGTCCGGCCAACGTTCTTTCATCACTGACGCAATCGCCGCCGCGGAGTAGACCTTCGGATCGACGCAGACATGCAACTTCACCAAGGTCTCGCGCAACTCGCCGTCGAAATCGCGAGTCGGCATGAAATTGGCCAATTCATCGAGCGCCGACGAAAAATCTTTGCTCAGATCACCCGATAGTTTTCTGGCAGTGACCGAGCCCGAATGCACCAGATGGCCGCGTCGCACCCGCACCGCAGCCGAACCGAACAGCGCCTGCTCGTCTTGAAAATAGCTCGCCGGGGCTGCCGAATCTTGAGCCTGACCGGCCCCGCCTGGAAACGTCACAGCGGCTGCCAGCAGCAAAACGCTCCAGGATGTCCCTAATCGAAAGTTAGTCATGACGGCATTCTGAACCGACATTCAGAGCGCGACAAGTACGCCTTGCGGGATTGCACCACGGCCACACTCGGCTAGTCTGCTGGCCATGCGTTTGCTTGTTTTCACTCTGGTTCTGACTTTGGTCATCGGCAGCGCCTTCGTCGCGCCCGCCGCCGACGCTGCTGAAGGCAAGCCGAATATTCTGTGGATCACCGCCGAAGACATGTCGCCCACCCTCGGCTGCTACGGCGATGAATACGCGACCAGTCCGAACATCGACCGACTGGCCACCGAGAGCGTACGCTACACCCATGCCTTCGCCACCGCGCCGGTTTGCTCTCCATCCCGCTCCTGCCTCATCACCGGATGCTATGCGCCTTCGCTCGGCACTCACCAAATGCGCTCCGCCTTTCCGATTCCGGAGTTCATGACCGGCTTTCCCTCCGAGCTGCGCCAACAACTCGACTATTACACCACCAACAACGTCAAAACCGACTACAACACCGCCAACTGGGAAAAAATCGTCGCCGCCTCGTGGAACGAAAGCTCCGACACCGCCCACTGGCGCAAACGCAGCGACGAGCAAATCGACCAGCCTTTCTTCAGCGTCTTTAATCTGATGACCAGTCACCAGAGCCGCACCATGGTCTGGCCCTACGAGCAGTTTCAGAGCGACGTGCAAAGCCGACTTTCCGCCGACGAAAAACACGATCCCGGAACCGTCCCGCTGCCGCCCTACTACGTCGACACCCCGGTGGTTCGACGTGAGCTGGCCCGCTACTACGACTGCGTCACCGCCATGGATCAGGAAGTCGGACGCATTCTCGAACAACTCGAAAGTGACGGACTCGCCGACAACACCATCGTCTTTTTCTACTCCGACCACGGCAGCGGCATGCCGCGTCACAAGCGTGCCCTTTTCGACTCCGGCATGCACGTGCCGCTGCTGATTCGTTTTCCGGAAAAATGGCGACACCTCGCCCCCGCCAATCCGGGCGAGACGCTCGACCGTCTGGTCAGCTTCGTCGACTTCGGTCCGACCGTGCTCAGTCTCGCCGGAGCTGAAATTCCCGACTTCATGCAGGGACAACCCTTCCTTGGTGACGCCGATACCGAGCCACGCGAATTCGTCTACGGCCACCGCGACCGCGTCGACGAAGTCCGCGATCTGGCCCGCTCGGTGCGCGACAAGCGCTGGCTCTACATCCGCAATTTCATGCCGCACCTCGGCTACAACCAGCCCACGTCATGGCCCGATCAGGGCGCCATCCGCCACGAATTTTATCGCCTCACCGACCGGGAAAAAATGACCGACGCGCAGTGGCAGTTCGCTGGCCCGACGCGTCCGGTCGAAGAGCTCTACGATTGCCAAGCCGATCCGCTGAATCTCAACAACCTCGCCAACGATCCCCAACAAAATGAACGTCTTAGCAAACTAAGGGATACTCTCTTCGATCATCTCTTCGCCACCCGTGACTTCGGATTTATCGCCGAGAGCGAAGCTTGGCGGATGACTTCCGGCACGACACCATGGGGCTTGACCCGCGGCTACGGAACGAGCCAAGAGCAAGAAAATGCAACTGGCTCAGTCATATCATCAATCTCGGCAGCTTTTTCTTTCAGCGGAAAAGGCCAGGAGCGAGATCTCAGCCTTATGCTCTCAGGTGAGACTTACACTGGCTATTGGAATGCAATCGCACTGAACTCCGTCGCCGATATTTCTGCGGTCGAAAAAACACAACTCAGCAAAAAACTCAACCACACTTCCGCCGCGATCCGCATCGAAGCCGCCAACGCACTGATTCGCCACGGCCATCCTGAAGCCGCGCTCGAACAGCTCATCACCGAACTCGCCTCCGACGACCTCACCTCCGTCCTGCACACCATCCGCACAGTCGAGATGCTACCGAAACCGCCCGCCGAGGCGGTCCCTGCCGTGGAAAAACTCATCGCCCGCTGCGAGATCATTCGTCCCCCGGACACCCCTCCCACCGTCGTCACGGCCGGCGACCAGGACCTCGCCATGTTCATCATGATGTCGGCCAATGCCTTCCTTAAAAAAGCCGGCGCCGAAGCCGGAGCGCGCCAGCCATGAAAATTTCCCGCAAAGCCGAATACGCCATCCGCGCGCTGCTGATCCTCGCCAGCCGCTCGTCGCGTGAGACCATGCAGATTCAGGAGATGTCGAAAATCGGCGACATCCCGGTCAAGTTCCTCGAACAGATTCTGCTCAGCCTCAAAAAAGCCGGCCTGCTGCGCAGCAAGCGCGGCGTCGGCGGCGGTTACCGACTCGATCGTCCGTCGCGCACCATTTCGCTGGGCATGGTCATTCAAATCATTGATGGCGATCTCAGCACTTTGGGAAAACTCGGCCACCCCGAAACCGGCGGCGATGCCTATCCGGGCTACGGCGGCCTGCAACAGTGCTTCGACGAAGCCGACGAACGCATCAACGACTACCTGCTCAACCGCACCATCGACGAAGTCCTGACCATGGATCAACCGCCCGAGAGCCTCGCCTTCGACATTTAAAATTCCCGTGGACGACCTTTTTGAAGCCGATTCCGAAGATGAGACCGATGCCGATCGTGCCGCCGATCGCGGTCAATCCACGCAGCCGGTCAACACCCGCCTGCCGCTCGCCGCGCGCATGCGCCCGCGCACCCTCGACGAGTACGTCGGTCAGTCACACATCCTCGGCGAAGGCAAACTGCTGCGCCGCGCCATCGAAGCCGATCGCTTCACCTCGCTGATTTTCTACGGCCCACCCGGCGTCGGCAAAACCAGTCTCGCCGAACTCGTCGCCCAGCGCACCGAATCGCGCTTCGTCAATCTGTCCGGCGTTGAAAGTAACGTCGCCGAAATCCGCAACGCCGCCCAGGCTGCCCAGCAGATCCTGCGCACCCGCAAGATGATCACGACGCTGTTCGTCGACGAGATTCATCGCTTCAACAAATCCCAGCAGGACGTTCTGCTGCCCCACATCGAGCGCGGCACCGTGCGCTTCATCGGCGCGACCACCCACAATCCGTATTTCTACATCAACAGCCCGCTGGTCTCGCGCTCGCAGGTATTCCAACTCGAACCGCTCGGCGAGAGCGATCTCGAGCACTTGCTGGAGATGACCCTGAGCGATCAACAGCGCGGTCTCGGCGGCCGCCTGGTCGAAGTCACCGACGAGGCAGCGCATTTACTGATCACCCGCTGCGACGGCGATGCCCGTAAGATGCTGACCTCGCTCGAGCTCGCGGTGTTGACCACCGACCCCGACGACGAAACCGGCAAAACGATCATCGATCAGAACATCGCAGCCGAATCGATTCAGAAAAAAGTCGTCGTCTACGACGGCGATGGCGACGCGCACTACGACACCATCAGTGCCTTCATCAAGAGTATTCGCGGCTCCGATCCCGATGCCGCCATTTACTGGTTGGCGAAAATGCTCTATGCCGGCGAGGACATTCGCTTCATCGCCCGCCGCCTGGTCATCTCGGCCAGCGAAGACATCGGCATGGCCGACTCGAACGGATTACGCGTTGCCGTCGCCGCTCAACAGGCCGTCGATTTCATCGGCATGCCCGAAGGCCGCATCGCCCTCGCCCACGCCACCGTCTACCTCGCTACGGCACCGAAAAGCAATCGCGCCTACCACGCCATCGATGCCGCCCTCAAAGACGTCGAGGAAGGTCGCACCCTCGTCGTGCCGCCTCATTTGCGCAGCAAAACCCGCAAAAAGCTGGCCGAGGGCAGCGGCACCTCCAAGGCCGACCTGGCTTACCAGTACAGCCACGACTACGAGGGCGCCTACGTGCCGCAGGCCTACCTCCCCGAAGGCCGCGTCTACTATCATCCCTCCGAAGAAGGCATGGAAAAACGCGTCCGCGAACGCCTCGACTACTGGCGCAGCCAGTTCGACGACGCCAAGGGGTAGCTGCGAGCGTCAGCGAGTGGCCGGTGCGTTGGCAGAGCAGCGTTCGTCTTGCCAACGAACCGGCAGACGGGCCACTCACTTACGCTCGCAGCCGCTGACCACCGAAAAGCGCCGTTGCGAAATGTCAGCGAGTCCGGTTTACTCAGAAAATCCTTTTTCCAGCCTCTTCTATGAAAACCGCCGTCGCCCTGTTCTCCGTGATTCTCGCCACCGCCCTGTCGCTGTCCGCCGCCGATGGCGAAAAAGTCAGCCCGCTGGAAATCGGCAGCGCAGCTCCCGATTTCAAGCTGCCCGGCGTCGACGGCATAGATCACACACTGGCTGACTACGCCGACGCCGACGTGCTCGCCGTGCTGTTCACCTGCAACCACTGCCCATCCGCTCAAGGCACTGAAAGCCGCTACAAGAAGCTGGTCGCCGACTACGCTAAAGCCGGTGCCTCGTTTCAGATGGTGGCCATTTCACCCAACGATCCGCTCTCGGTCCGTCTCAACGAACTCGGCTACGCTGTATACAACGATACCCTCGAAGAAATGGTCAAACACGCCAAGGCCGAAGAGTTTAACTTCCCCTATCTCTACGACGGCGAAACCCAATCCGTCGCCAGGGCCTACGGCTGTGTCGCCACGCCGCACGTGTTCATTTTCGACAAGGAGCGCAAGCTTCGTTATCAGGGGCGCTTCGACGATTCCAAGTTCGGCGATGACAGCACGGTGAAAATCGAAGACGCCCGGCTCGCCATCGATGCCCTGCTCGCCGGCAAGCCGGTCGAAAACCCCACCACCCGCGCTCACGGCTGCTCGACCAAATGGGCCTATAAGCGCGATCTGGTTACCAAGTACGACGAGGAGTTCGAAGCCAAAGAAGTCAGCCTCGACATGATCAGCGCCAAGGGCGTTGAAGCACTGGTCGCCAACAACACCGACAAGCTGCGCCTGATCAATCTATGGGCCACCTACTGCGGCCCCTGTCTTGCCGAAATGCCGCACCTGGTCGAAATCGGCCGCCAGTTCGAAACGCGCGGCTTTGATATGATCACCATCAGTCTCGACGACCCAAGCATGAATGAGGAAGCGCTGAAGATTCTCAAACGCAACCACGCCGCCCTGCCGCGCCTGACTGAACAGACGGTGAAAGAGGAAGGCCGTAACACCAACAACTACCTCTGGGCCGGCGGTGATGCCGACGCCCTCGCCGAGGTTCTCGACGAAGAGTGGGAAGGCGGCGCGCCCTACACGCTGATCATCGCCCCCGGCGGCGAGATCATCTATCGTCAGGCCGACGAGATCGATCCCGACACGGTCAAACGCTTCATCGTCGACAAGCTCGGCCGCCACTACTCGCCGAAGTAAGCAGCTCCATCGCCAAAGCATGGCATATCAGGGCGGGTGCTCCGCCCGCTACGCGTGGACAACTCCGGCGGGCAACCCTCCGCGTTCGCAGCCGTCCGCCCCTCTACATGAACGGCTTCACCAGCGAGTAGATGCCGACCAACACGATGGCGATGGCACTGCCCCAAAAAGCGAAATCATAAAACCGCCCCGGCCGCAGTTCCGCCGCCAATCGACGAAAGCGGAAGTGAAATGCGGCCAGCACGACAATTAACAACATCGCTGAAGTCGCCACGCCACCGAGCACTACCATCAGCTTCGGTTTGCCCATGAAAAAGTACGCTGCCGACCAGAGAAACGGGATCACCCAGGCACACACGGCGACCGTTTTGCGACGCTGCTTCTCGTTGTTAAAATCGATCCAACCGGTCTGCCCGAACGAATCCGCATAGGCGCGAGTCCAGGCTCCGAGCGCTGAGAACAAAGTCGAGAACAGCACCACAAAAGCGCCGGCGAGAAACACTCCGCCCGCCCACGGGCCCAACGTTTCGGTGTACATGGTCGACAGCGCGCCGACCAGTTCGATGCCATCCGGCACCTCACCACCGGCATTGACACTGGCACTGAGAATCGCCGCACCGAGCATGTAGAAGCAGGCGGTCATCACCGTGTAAACGACCATCGCCAGTAAGGCATCGAGATACATCACCGAGATCCAGCCTTTGGCGCGGCGCACCCAGTTGGGATCGCCCTCGCGGCGCGGCCCGGTCTTTGCGGCGTAGCCCTTTTCCAACAACCAGTAGGGATAATGCATGATTTCGTCACCGCCCACCCCGGTGATCCCGAACGCGCCGACCGCCACCAGCAGCGCGGATGTCGGCAGAGTAAATTTCAAGCCACTGACCACGTCACCGGCCTGAATCGCGTAGTCGGTACCCTGCAGCATAACCAGCGATACAATCGTCAGCAAAGTGAACAAACCGATCAGCACGATCGATACCTTTTCCAGCGTTTGGTAGCGGCCACGAAAAATCAGCATGGCGACAAACACCGCGAAGAACAGCGTCAGACCGACATTAGCAACCTTGCCGCCAAACAGCTCCGGAAACGCCACCTGCACCGTCAACGTCACCAGGCCGATGATACCGCCGACTTGCAGAAATTTTACCAACATCAGTGCCAGCCACGCCCAGATAGTCCAGTTCGCCTTGCCCCATGTCGGCCCGGGCAGACGGTTAAACGCCGCCATCGTCGTCTCGCCGGTATTGATGGCGTGCTTACCGAACTCGAGCTGCAAGGTCACTTTGACCAGACAACTGACAAGAATCACCCACAGCGCTACAAAGCCGGCCTCCGCGCCGAGCGTCGTGGTGACGATTAATTCGCCGGAGCCGACGATCGATGCAGACAAGATGAATCCCGGTCCGAGGTACTTCGTCTTGCCGAAAAAAGTCGTCGGTGGTTCCTGGATCGTATCCTCGGTGACAAGGTAAGGGTGCTCCCGTGCGGTGTCGTTGCTGGCGGCCATGAAGCGGCGATCATGGCGGGCCGCACGCGGCGCCGCAAGTCCGAATCCGCCCGATATTTGAGATGAAAAAAGGCGACTCGCGCAACCTTCATACCTGCCGCATTCGCCTTTGCAACGCAGCCACCACCGGCCCGTCCAATGCGGTTCGCGCAGCAGGCTGCGTCGACCAAAGCGGCAGCAGGCTGCAGCAGTCCAACGCCCTGATCACGATCTGGACAGAATGACGCCATCCACGCGCTCACGGTTTAACGCCAACACCACTCCGGGCGCCGGGCGCGCTCAGGTATCGTCGTCGAGGTACGGCGCGGACATTTCCTCCATCACCTCGCTGCTCTTGGTAATGTGCTGTTCGGCCTGTTCGGGATCTTTGGTGAGCGCGATGTGAAACAACCCATCGCCCTCATCAACCGTGGCTTCCATCGTCTGACCGATGACCACACCGTCGTGTTTGCCCATGACCTTGGTTTCATGCTTTCCGAATGGATCACCGACAATGCCGAGCACCGTATCCGGCGTGACCGCACTGCCGAGTTCGACGTGAGGTGTAAAGATGCCTCCGCGCGGCGCCCGCACCCACCCGGTGAAGCGGGTCGTCACCGTCCGCCGTTTGATTTTCGCATGGCTGCGTTCCGGTGGCAGCATGCCCAGATGACGCATCACCGAAGTCACGCCGCGCAGCCCGTAGCGAACCGACGCGCGATCGATACTGAATGCCTGGCCCGCCTCGTAGAGAATCGACGGAATGCCATGGCTGTTACAGGTCGCCCGAAAAGAGCCATCGCGCAGCCCGGTCTCAACGATCACCGGCGGGTGAAATGCTTTCGCCATTTCCAGCTCCGTCGTGCGCTTGTCATCAAGGCGGACACGAATCTGCGGCAGGTTCGGCCGGTTGACCGCCCCGGTATGCATATCGATTGCGTGCGTGCAGTGACTCATCACCTCGCCGTTGAAAAAATGTGCCAGGCGTGCGCCCAGCGAACCATTTGCCGAACCGGGAAACAGTCGGTTTAAGTCGCGCCGGTCCGGCAGATATCGCGAGCGCGCCAAAAATGCCGGCATATTGACCACCGGCACCGCCACCAGGGTACCGCGTAAACTTTTCAGCAAACGCGTGCGCAGCAGACGGCGCACCACTTCGACGCCGATGATCTCATCCCCGTGCAAGGCCGCGCTGACCAACAGCACCGGACCCGGCCGCTTGCTGTGACTGACATGCACCGTCATTGTCACCGGCTGGTAATCAATCATGTGCCCGATCTGCACCTCGACACTGCCGGCTTCTCCGGGAGTAAAGGTTTGACCCGCCAGCGTGAACGGCAATGCCTTGGCAGGCTTCTTCAACGCCTCGTCAGCATCAGAATCAGTGGAATCGTTGGCCATAGGTTAGGGGGATCGAGATAGAAAACGGCGTCGCGTCAGCTCGCGAACAGGAAAACGTGACGATGCCACGTATACGACTCTCCGCCAGCGGCTTTCACCACTGTAGCCCAACTGTTTGGAGGCAGAAATACCGCCGCTCCCGCCAAAAGCGAACGCTGCAGCACTACTCGACCGGCTTCGGTGCTTCCGCGGCAGGTTCAGGCGCGGCAGCATCACTTTCGAGCGGTTCGTCCGCCGGAGCCACGACCGGTTGAGAAGTTGCATCGCCGCTATCTACTGAGCTGCCGCCCGCCGCCGGCCCGGGAGCCTGCATTGCCTCCAGTTTGGTTTTCGCGACTCCATACCAGGCCACCAATTTATCGCCCGCCTCAAAGCGCACGAATGCCCACGCCAACAAGCCCAGCGCCGCCCATTTTAATACGCCCAACCAAAAAAGTTCGGCCATGCTCGGCATACGCGCGCTGACATTTTCGACCTTTGCTTCGATCTGATCCAGCCGTCCGTTGAAGGTATCGCCCATCCAGTCGATACGCGCACGCACCTCGCCAATTCCCGAATGCGCATTGTCGTTCGGCGCACCGCGCAGCGGCCCGGCGGCGAACTTTTCCTCGAAACTTTCGCCCGGCCGGGTGGACTCAGGATCGACCTCCGGCGACTCGACCATCGCGCCGGCCTGTTGCTTCTTCAGCGACTCGTAAGATTGCAAAATTACTGACTCGAGATCATTAAAATCGACCGGTTTTTCGAGAAAATGCTCAGTCAGCAATTTCTGCGAATTCATCGCTTTAAACTCGCCCTCAAGCTCCTGCGACGGACTGCCGGTAATCATCACTACCGCCAGTTGCGAAAAATCCCCCTCCTTGACCCGCTCAAGAAACGTCATGCCGTCCATCTCCGGCATCTGAGAATCCAGCGTGACCATTTCGATCGACGGATGCTCACGCAAAATCTCCAACGCCTCAAGACCGTTGGCTGCGGCGTGAACCTGCTCAAAACCTACAAACTCCTTCAGAAAAGTCTCCAACCCAAGTCGGAACGAACGGTCCTCGTCGACGATAAGAATACCCGCATCGTGCACCGTAGACTCCGGCGGAGAAAACATCGGCGCAACAGGTGGCACACCGAGCCCGAAAGATGAGGGAGGTGCGGAAGTGGCGGTAGGTGAATGGGCAGGCTGACTCATGGACAGTTTGGTCGAGGAAATAATAGCCGCAGCGCTCGCCTTTTCGAACTGATTAACTCAGCCGGTCAGATGGTGCCGATTCGGCTCGCCCCAACAGAAATGGAACAAACCGAGGCAGGTAGCGCCACAAGACAAGGATCACTGCGATGAAACGAGAGCTTGATAATACTGTCGCCAGTCTGTCCAGTCCCTGTTAGCGGAAATCTCTCACCATATTTATTGAAATGTAGATTAGATACTAATTCTATGAATATTACAAGACATGCTCCGTGCCGGAGGCTGGCACTGCGAAAATTTCCACGATCAAAACGACCGACCATAGTCATCGTAAACGGCCGATTGCACGCCCCGTTCTGCACCTGATTCGCCGTCGCATTTCGCCATTGATGCCTTGCCCGCTCGACGCCAAGCTGACGCGCTCCCGTCCACATCCCTTCCCCTGTTCCGTTCATGAAAGTCATTTGGGTCAACCGCAGCGAGTGGAAAAAGCCCGGGCCGATCGTCTACATCGGCCTGCTCAACGCCCTGTCGTTTGCTCAGGCAGGATGCGAAAGTCACTTCTTCGTGTCTGCCGGCTCGGCTACTACCGATACGGATAAGGATCTGCGTGAATTCTACGGCGTGGACCCACACCGCCAACTTAACGTTCACCGCATCGAAAAAGGCGGCAAGCTCGGTGAATCGTTCGGCCGTCGCATCTACCGCCAGGCACTGCGTTACGCCAAACAACAACTCGCCGGCGGCGAGCGCGTGCTGTTTCTGACTCGCGAGCTCGGCGTCTGCGCCATGCTCGCCAGTCTGCAGAGAAAATATCCGCAAACCCTGACCACGTATTACGAAGCCCACGACTTTCACGCCGATCTCAGTCAACGCGATCAGGCCGACTACAACGATCACCGCAAACGCCTCACCGAACGGCTGTTCCTGCCACGCTTGAGCGGCGTGCTGTGCATCACCGCCGAGCAGGAAAAACTCTACCGCACCGCCCTGCCCGAGCTCAACACCCTGACCTTACCACTCGGCTGTCGCGACTTTGAATCGCCGCCGGTCGAGCAACGCCGCGCCCACCGCACGGTCGCCTACATCGGCCACCTGCATCGCGAAAAAGGCGTGCCCGGCCTGCTCGACCACGCCGCTTTCTTCAAAGATCACGACATCCGCCTGCAGATCATCGGCGGCAAGCGCGAGCAAACCGACAAACTGCTGCGCAAAATCAAAGTCGACGATCACACCGTCGAATGCCTGCCGGCGATGCCTCCCGCCAAACTTCACCTCCACTTTCGCGATCATGTCAGCCTCGGCATCGTGCCGCTGCAGGACACCTTCTACAATCGCCACCTCACCTGTCCGGTCAAAGCCCTCGACAGTCTTGCCCATCACCTGCCGGTTATCGCCAGCGATCTGCCCAGCACGCGGGGAGTCATCGGCGACGCCGGCGTTTATGTCGCACCGCAGGAAATGAGTTCCGATAAAGTGCCCACCGCCATCCGCAACCTGCTCGATTCAGCGCAGGACTACGCGAGACTCGCCGCCGCCGCCCAACGCCGCGCCACTGAACTCGCCTGGCCGGAGAGAGCGCGCCGGGTTATCGAGTGGGCTGGATAATGCCGGCGCATCGCTGAGCTTGTGGCGACACCGGCGGATCAGCCACCGGCCCACCGCTGCGTGCGGTCGGATCGCATTGACCGATGCGTTGGCCCGCCGCCCCCCCCTACCTGTTCGCGCAATAAAACAGGATGGCATCGCCTGCCGGGATTGGTTTTCATTCAGGCATGCCACCAACCCGACGCTCCGTTCTGAAAACTGCGGCAACCATCGCACCGGCGATTGCCGCAACCTCGCTGTCCCGCCCCGCCCGTTCCGCCCAAGCTCAGCCTGATTTGATTCGCAAAGAAAATGCACGACCGGGCGCGGATGACTGGCAGTTGACCCGGGTCAAGCTCGACCAACGTGGCGGACACCGCGCATCGATGATCGAAGGTTACGCTTCAAAGCAATCGGTCGCCGCCGGCGAGACGATCGACCTGATGGTATCGACCAACCCGGCGACGGAATTCAGCATCGAGATTTTCCGCACCGGTTACTATGGTGGCAAGGGGGCGGCATTAATGACCACGCTGGGCCCGTTCCCCGGGAAAACCCAACCGGTTCCCGAACCGACGCGCGGCGACCGGCATCTGCACGAATGCCAGTGGACGGCATCAACCACCCTGACGATTCCCGACGACTGGCCGAGCGGCGTGTACCTCGGTCGACTGAACACAACTACCGACACGACCGGTCACGGTTACTGGCAGAGTTACCTGGTGTTCATCGTTCGCGACGACCGGCCGGCGGACATTCTTTTCCAGTGCTCGGACAACACCTGGCAGGCCTACAACAACTGGCCTTCAAAATACTCCGTCTACACCCATCCGAAAGGCAATCAGGGACCGTGGGCCGATGTCAGCTTCGACCGCCCCTACTCGATGTATTCACAGATCTATGACAATCCGCAATCGATCGGCTCCGGGGAGTGGCTGGCCTTCGAGTTCCCGTTCGCCTACTGGTTGGAGAAAGAAGGCTACGATGTCTCCTACTGTTCGAACTCGGACATGATCGATCCGGCCCGCGCGACTCCGGGCCGCTACAAAGCCTTTCTCAGTGTCGGCCACGACGAATACTGGGACATCCGCCAGTATGAGAACGCGGTAAAAATGCGCGACGAAGCTGGCGTAAACCTGATGTTTTTCTCCGGCAACTCCGTGTGCTGGGTGACCCCGATGTCGCCATCAACGGATGGCCGCGACAACCGCATCATGTTCCGCGGCGGCCCCTACGGAGGCGATTACAAATACGCGGTTGCCCGCGAAAGAGACGAAGGTCCGTTTCCCGAACGTGGTCCGGACGAGGGCTACCTGATGGGCGCGCGCAATGTCGACCCCGTCAACGGTGGTGGCGATTGGATTTGCGATAAGCCGGAGCATTGGATGTTCGCGGGCACGGGTATGAAAAAAGGCGATCGCATTCCCGGCTTGATCGGTTGGGAATACCACGGTGACTCACCGGACGACATCGAAGGATTGGAAATCGTCGGCGCCGGCACGGCACTGCAGGGCGGCATCAATCCGCAGCAATGGCAGGCGACGATCTACCCAGGACCGAAAGACAATTTCGTGTTTAATGCCTCAACCATCTTCTGGGCGCAGGGGCTCAGTTCGCCTCCCGGTCACATGCTGCCATGGTCGCACTGGTCACGCCCGCACGGAACGGATCAACGCGTGCAACGCATGACCAAAAACCTGATCGACCGTGCGATCGGCTGAGCTACCGCCTGCTCCATTTGTTCTCGCCTTCAGTAACGACGATGAGCTGATCGGCATCGATACCTTCAAAGCTCTGCGTAATGCCGGTCACCGGCCAGAACACCTCCAGTCGGTCGACCTGCTTCGCCCTGCCAAGCCCGAGATGCGCGACCAGGCGGTTGGCGCCAAAGCTGCCTCCGGAGTTGAGCCAGGTGTAGACCGAACGTTCCACACCCTCCTCAGTGATCACGGCACGCACGCGACAACCGACGCCATACGAGTTCGAGGTGGTGCCTTTCAAGCGGACCTCAAGCCAATGATTTCCGAACCCGGGGTTTTCAAAAGCCGCGTCGTAAAATTGATCGCTGGGGTAGGCGCCGCCCATCTGCTCAAACACGTCGAGGTCGCCGTCGCCATCGAAATCGGTCAACGAAACCCCATGGCCTTTTTGCAGATGTCCCATACCCGACACCGTCGTCCGGTCGACAAATTTCTCTTCGCCATCGTTCATCAGCAGTAAATTCGGAACGATGCCACCAAAGTTTGGACTGCCGGTGCCCAGATAAATATCGGTATAGCCGTTGTTGTCGAGATCACCAAAGCTGCTACCCATCGGCATCATCGGTATTTCCAAGCCTGCCCTGGCAGTTACATCCATAAACGCACCGTTGCCATCATTCTCATAGAGCTTCGGGAGCCAACGTCGATCGAGCGGTTTCCCCTGATAGTAGAGCAAGTATGAACCTGAGTGCCAAACGAAGCTGGAAACGAAAAGGTCGAGGTTTCCGTCGTTGTTGTAATCCCAGAACCAGGTTGGAAAGCAGGCCAGCGGCAGAGCAACATTCAATGCCGCAGCGACATCGGTAAAAGTTCCGTCTCCGCGGTTCTGAAACAAACGATTCTCGCTGCCGAAGCACGACAAATACAGATCCGGAAAACGATCATTGTTAAAGTCGCCCCAGCTCACCCCTTTCACAAACGATCTCTCGTCAACGCCTGCCGACGCGGCGATGTCCACGAAGCGGGACACACCGTCAGCTGCAACACCATCGTTGCGGAACAGCTGACACGGTGCATCGGTCTCAAAAGATTCGTTACCGATAAAAAGGTCGAGATCGCCGTCGAGATCGAAGTCCGCCCACTCCGCAGTACCGGTCGGGTAGGACACCTCAGCCAGCCCTGCGGCGAAAGTGATGTCGACAAATCGCACCACACCATCGGAGCCGACGCCGTCGTTTCTTAACAACGAATTGGGAATCTTGCCGGCCGCCTTCAGCCAGGCACCACGCAGGATCAGCAAATCGAGATCGCCGTCGTTGTCAAAATCTGCAGGCCTTATATTCAGGCCTCCGGATATGCCGTCGAGCTTCATCTGCGCCGAACGTTCCTGATAGTTACCGTCGGCATCGAGTTGAAAGAAATTCAGGCCGGTCGATAAATCCCAGGTCGAGTTGATGATCTCCAGTTTGCCGTCACCGGTGAAATCATCGACGATGACCGCACCGCTCATGCTGAAACGATCGACTCCCAGCGACGGCGCGATGTTTTTAAATACCGGAAAATCAGTCTCATTGTCACCTCCCGGCAGGGCATGCAGCCGGTACAACTCAGGAACTTTTTCGGGATACTCGCCGAGCGCCATCGCCGCAATCGAGATCAACCACTCGGCATCAAACCGGTCCTCGATCGCAGCGGTCGGCGATCCGGCGACCGCGAAAAGATACGGCAGGGCCTGGCGTGCCCCCTCCTTCTTTCGATGCTCACCATCCCCGCTGATTGGGAAAAGGCAGGCTTCAGCACCTGGATTGGCGCAACAGTTCTGATCCTCGCTAATGCGAAGGTAGGCCAGCGCGATCAGCATCTGTGAGCGCCCCGACAACTCGGCAGAAATATCCGGACTCCTGAAAGTCGACACGGCTCGTTTTGCATGCTCGATCGCCAGTTCCGGCCGCCCCTGCTCCAGTTCCATCAGTGCGAGGTCGTGGTAAATTTCGAACTGCCTGGCAGCCGGCATTGAATCATCGATCAGACTGAGCCGACGCCGCATTTCGAGAAGTTCGGCATGCTCACCGAAGTAACGCGTATCCCGATACACCGTTTCGCGGCCTGCCTTTAGCGCCTCAATCATTCGTTGCTGCGAAGCCGTGCCGACCGGGTCAGATGCGGATGCGTGATCCGACGAATCCGGAGCACACTGGACGAGCAAAATCGACGAAAAAACGGCAGCGAGGAAGCCAATGTCCCGGCCACGGCAGAATCGTTCAACGGACATGGGAAAGCACATCATTCCAGCGGGCGCCACTATAACACAGCCAACCCGGAACTGTTAGCGTTCCAATCGATATCCGACACCGTGCACGGTCACCAGATAGCGCGGAGAACTGCCGGCATCGCCGATTTTTTTGCGCAACTGCGCCACGCACTGATCAAGCGTGCGCGTCGTGCCGTAGTAATTGATGCCCCAGACCGCATTGAGAATCGCATCGCGGCTCAGCACTTCGCCGCGATGCTCACTGAGAAATTTAAGCAGTTCCATTTCCTTCGGCGTCAGTCGTTCCACCACATCACCGCGACGGATTTCGTATCGGCTTGCGTCGATGTCAGCCTCGCCGATGGAGAAAGCGCCCACCGCCGCTGGACGCGCTGCTTCATTCCCGGAACTGCCCGCGCCCGAGCGACGCAGCAGGGCGTTGACGCGTGCCACCAATTCGCGCACTCCGAAAGGCTTGGTGACATAGTCATCGGCACCGGCATCGAGCCCGACCACCTTGTCGATCTCCTGCCCTTTTGAAGTCAGCATCAGGATCGGCACACGGCATTTACCGTCGCGCAGGCTTTTGCAAATCTGATAACCGTTTTTCCCCGGCAACATGACATCGAGCACAATCAAATCGGGCAGTGTCTCGGCGATCTTTTGCTCCGCCTCGTCGCCCCGCTCGCAACCGGCGACCTCGAAGCCCTCGGCTTCGAACACCTCGGTGAGTCCGAACAATATACTCGGATCGTCCTCAACGACCAGAATACTCACTTTGCTTTCGTTAGACGGATCGCTACTCATCACATCAAATCATTTCCCTGTTCCGTGAATCGGCTGGCGCAGCCAGCGGCAGCCGCAACACAAAGCAACTGCCGGCAGCGCCGTCGTCGCGGCTGCAGCACTCGACTTCGCCGCCGTGTCCGCGCGCAATCTGACGCGCCAAAGTCAAACCGAGTCCCGACCCCTGAATCCCGCAGCTGAGCGAGTCGTCGACCCGGTAAAATTTATCAAAGATACGCGCCGCCTCTTTGCGTGAAATGCCCGGACCGCGATCGAGCACTTTGATTTCCAACTGCTGTTCATCGTCCGACAGCTGTGCGATGACACGGATCTCGCCGCCATTCGCACCATACTTTTCGGCATTCGAAATCAAGTTCACCAACACCTGCGCCAAAGCATCGCGATCACCCCGAATCGGATGATCGGGCCCGAGTCGATTGTCGAACGCCAGCGTCAGCCCCTCCGACTCGATCTGCAGACGATAGTTTTCGACCACTTCGTTGACCAGCCCAACCATGTCGAACTCGCTGTGGTCATACTTTCGCTCACCGCGTTCCATGCGTGAAAAATCGAGCAGGTTGTTGATCAAGCGAGTCAGCCGCGCTGCTTCGGTGGAAATGATACCGGCGTAGTTGCCCATTTTCTCCGCACCGATGTCCGACTTCTTGCCGAGCAAATCCGAGAACATCCGAATCGATGTCAGCGGAGTTTTCAGTTCGTGGCTGACATTGCTGACGAAGTCGGTTTTCTGCCGCGCCGCGTGCATCTCGCGACCGACATCGCGAAAGATCATCGCACTGCCGAAACCGATCGCCGCCAACAAGATCGGCACTAACAACCACAGCGTCAGTCGCGTGGTCTGCGCCGAACTGGCCACCTGCGAGGGATCGAGAAAATACGCAGCCACTTCCCAGTGAGGTAAGATTTCACCCAGTTCGCTGGCGACAAACGGGATTTTCCAATCGGTCGAAAAACTCGCCACCGTCCGCGCCACCGGATCACTCTCTTCATCGAGCAGCGCGACACAAACACCGCGTTCATCCTCGCTGTCGCCCGGCGCCGATGCCTCAACAACTGATGCCAGATCCTTGCGAATCTCTTCGAGATCGAGTTCCACCCAGAAGATTTTCGACGCCAATGCCGGGTGCCGGTACCAAAGCAGGACATGCAGGCCATCATCGAGAAACCGGCTCAAGGCGCCTTCCCGCTGATCGCCGATAATGTCGCGAACCTCGCCGGAGGCGGGTAAAAAATTCGAGTAGTCACCGGCGTTGTCATAGTCCGACAAAGTCTGCTGCGCCACTTCCGCCGCCGCATTCCACCCGCCGTGCCCGAGTTGGCTGAACGGCTCGACCTTGCGTTTATTACTGTCTTTGGTTGCGACTTCCCTCAAATCGTTTTTGTCAGCGGACTTGGCTTCCGCGGCTGGCGCCGCAGATGACTTTGCGGGTGCGGCGGGTTCCCTATTCAAGGACTGAGAAAGACTGCGCAGCTTTCCCGAAAGGACTTCCACTCGATTACGCGGCGCGTCGTTCAGGACCACGTCGTCTGCAGCGCCGGCCGGCACAGAATCCACAGCGGAACTTTTGCCAACAGCGCCCGATTGCTTCGCTGCCGACCGGTCCTGTTGCTGAGATTCGGCAGTAGCGACCGCGACCGTCGAGCCGGGGATCGACGCGCGCGAACCGGACTCGAATTTTCCGACAGCCTTGTCTGCCGGCTGTTCCATTTCCTCCAACTGAATGACGTTGCCCAGTACCACCGGTGCCTCGTAGACCTCCGCGACGATGTTATTGGTCAGGAACAGGCGATTGTCGCGAACAAACCCCTGAACCCTTGCGTCGGCAGAGTTCAAAGCGGGTGCCAACCATTCGCCCTGCTCAGTCACCACCGCAGCCGTCAACGCCTGCCCCCAGCGCGAGCGGACGATGGGATCGATTTCGGTACAGAGAAACTCGGTATCGTTTTCTTCGACCAGCTCGTCGACCAGCGTACCGAAATAACTGCGGATATCATCCATCGCCAGACGCAAGTCAGCGGCCAGCGAATCGGTCCGCCCCTGATGCAACAGTGCCAACTGGCTCTGCACGACAATCTCCTGATCGCGCAACGAACGCATCGCCAACCAGGCCAGCACCACACTCGGCACCAGCACAGCTACGATAAAAACGATCGCCAGTTTCTTCATACTTCTCATTCAATCACTGTCGCGCAACGGTCTAAGGTAACCCAATCCCCAAGCCACGCGGCAGAAATCCCCCATGCCCTTGGCTTCATACATCGGCGCCATTCGCTTGCGCAAGGAAGCACGACACTCCTGTCGTGCCTCTGCGGTCACAGCGTCAACGACCGATATAACCCATCCGCCGTCTGTGCCAACCGTCCACTCACCCCTGCGGTCGGCACGGAACCACAGGAGTGCGGTTCTTCCCCGGCCCCACCCAACCTCGCCAGTCATCGAACACGACATCACTGTCGACTGCTTTGCGGCGGGTTGAATGAAGGCGAAGCCGGGCTGGGACAAACTCCGTCCTATTTCTTACTGTCGAGGTTCTTGGCGTTGGCGCGATTGAAGATGCTCCACTGCAAACGCTTGCGACTGCCGCCGTCAAGGTCGCCACTCTTTTTCAGGGTCGCCTGACTCTCTTCGAGAACACTGATCTCGCGTTCCAGCACTTCCTGCTTGGCCGCCGGCGCCGCCGCCTGAGCGCTGCGCAATTCAACAATCTGCCGGTCGATTTTCTTCTCCGCCTCGGCCGATTTACCGGCATCGGCCAGAGCCAGGGCCTCGCGACTGAGGTCGGCATTCGCCCACACCGCCGCATCGGCACGCACACTTTGATCGACTTGTTTGTCAGCCACTTTCACGTCGTCGGTCAGACCGGCCACCGCTTGGCACTGAACTTCGCGGCGTTCTAACGCGCCGCCTTTGTCGCCGGCCATCGCCTCGTCATAACTGAGCCGCACATCGACAACGGAAGCCTGGTCAGCCTTCGCGCCGTCAAAGATCGCCGGATCAACCATGCAACTGAGCATGATTTCCCGGCTCTGCTCACCGGCGAGCATACTGAACCGGATCGTGCCGACATTGTTCTTAAAACTGTCCTCACGTCCGAGGTAGCGCAATGGACGTACGCCTTGCGGAAATTCGATGTCGACGATCAACTTTCGGGCGACGATCGATTTGAGTTCCCCGATTTCATTTTCAAAAACCTCAGCGAGCATTTCGACGTCATCGACGAAGTAGTAATTGGCGTCGCTGGACTCAGCCAGAGCGGTCATCAAGTCTTCATTGTAATCATCACCGAGACCGATGGTGCTCACCGACATGCCGCGTTGAGTCAACTGCTGACCGAGGCCGACAATCTCGCGATTGCTTTTCGGACCAACATTGGCGATCCCGTCAGACAGCAGCAAAACGCGATTGATGGCCTCGTCGCTGAGGTACTCAGCCAGCTGATCACCACCACATTTCACCCCCGCATACAGCGCCGTGCTGCCACCCGGTTGAATCTTGCCGATCAGTCGCTTCAGTTCCGCGTGACGTTTACCCACCCGGCGGGCCGGAGCCACCACCTGAACGTCGCTGTCATAGACCACCAGCGATACCACATCGTCCGCCCCGAGCTGATCGACCAGCATCATCGCCGCCTGACGCGCCTTTTCCAGCTTCGCACCGGTCATCGAACCGCTGCGATCAAGCACCACCGCCAGATTCAGAGGCGGCCTCTGCTTTGCGACATCGGTCACCGGAGTCCCGGTCACCTCGATCTTCACGATCACCTCCTGCTCCCCCCCGCCGCGAACCAGCAGTGGACGGTCCAGATGCGCGTGAATTTTCACTGCCTCAACGGAAGGTGTCACCACCTCGATATTTTTGCCACGCGACGCACCCAAAGAGAGCGCCAACAGTGACAAACCAACAATCAGAGTTTTCGTTTTCATGCCGCTACTCTGCCACGGCTCAACAAAGCGTGTGTCAGGCGACGGTAAGGAGATTGTAAAGAAGATGTCAGGACGCTTACCGGGAACCTCTGGTCATCGTCGAGCACGACTGCCCGTCCTCTCACAAATCAAATTCGCCTTGCTCCGGCCTGGCTGCGGGGAGGTCGGTCGAAACGTTTAGATCGGCGGCTTTCGCCTGCGATACTTCAGCCGTTCCAATTCGCTCCACCCGGCCCGGCCTGGTAAACACCAGCAGGCACTCGATATTTTCCGCGGCAAGCCCGGTCAGCCTGGCCAGGGCAACGCGATAGGTCTGCATCTGTGATCGGTAGTGATCGACTGCATCATCGATCTCCTCATCCGTTTCGACGCGGTTGGTTTTAAAGTCGATGATCTGTGCGCGATCGGCAAACAGGTTGACGCGGTCGAACACTCCGGAGACCCATTCGTTGTCGCCAACGATCATTTCAAAGCGTTTCTCCAACCACACTTGCGCAGCTGCGGCGGCACTGCTGGCGGGCCGTTCGAAAAGGGCGCGAATCTCTTCATTATTCAAACTCCGCTCGACTTCGTCACGCGCCTTTCCAGCGAACGCGTCGAAGCCAACCAGTGCTGCTGACCAAAGTTTTTCGCGCTCAGTATCGTTGGTCGCGTCCAGCCAGGTGATGCATTCGAACAAGGCGTGAACCGCCGTGCCGAAACCGGTCGCCTGCGCATTTTCATGGGCGAACCAAAGTTTTGCGTCACCGAACGGACGGCCGTCAGCATCACCGGATGGCAGGCGCCGACGGCGTTGGGGAAATTTGCGACCCGCAGTCACTGTCGGTCTCGGCGCGGGCACTTCGGCAACATCCTCTTCGTCAGCTTCGAATTTCTCCAGCCAACACGGATCGCCATCCTCATAGCGCAACTCGATTTCCACTCCGTCCACCTCGATGGTTTCGGGATCGGCATCGACTAAGGTCGCCTGCAGCAAAGCGGTCGGCGCGCAGCCACCACTACTCGACGGCGTCGAGCTGACGACGTAGTTGGCGTGTTTGGCGCGAGTCAACGCTACATACAGATTGCACAGTTCTTCAAAAGCCGCGTCCATCTCTGCCTGCCGATAGGCAGAACACAAAGGTTCCACCGCGAGAGCGAGGTCCTTTTTAGGGCGCATCAGTAACCACTCAGGATTGCTGTCGCTGAGCACGCCGAGTCGACGTCCCGCCGTGGTAATGCCATCGCCTTCGATGTCGGCAATGATCACAGCATCAAAGGTCAGACCCTTGGCTTTGTGAATCGTCATCAACTGCACCGTGCCCCTGGCCGGCACATCGGCCGCTTCGTAGCCGGCGAGGTATTGGAGAAAATCGTCAACCGATCGATCTCCGGTCTCGTCAAAATGTCGACACGCTTCGGCTATCTGTTCACAACGATGTTCCGCGAAGTCGCCGATACCGCCGTCAGCCATCGACTTGCGCAGCTGTGTCGCCCACCAATCGAAGGCTTCACCGAAGCCATGGTCGTGAAGCATTTTCAGAATCTTCGGTGCAACGGTTCGCCGAAACGCCGACAGCTCCCCGTTCGACATCGAGGTCAGCGGCGGCGTCATCTTCACGTGCACCCAACTACGGGTATCGCCGGGATGCGCGGCCCACTGCAACAGCGCCGAGAACGAAGTCCCTACCGGATGATCCACACCGACCGCCATGCGGCCCTCGACCATCACCGGAATGTCGCTGTGCTGGCGAACGTAGTCGGCCAACTCGTGAGCAACCTTGCCCTTGCGCACCAGCACGGCGCATTGCAGCCGGTTTTCCACGGGACGCAATTCTTCCAGAATGCCGAGCACGGTCTTCCATCGCAGCTCACCCGGCAACGACCGCCCGGCGTCGGCCGGTTTCTTCACGGTCACCCAGCGAGCGTAGCCGACGCGTTTCGGCTTGTTCGATTCATGATCGCGCCAAGTCGCCGACCAACGATCATCGATGACCGCACGGTGATCTTCTCCGACCAGTTCCGCCAATGCGGCTCTGTCACCGAAGATACGATTGACCATGTTGAGAATGACCGGCCCCGAGCGCCACGAGTTATCGAGTTTTTTGACTTCGATTCGGCGTCCCTCAGGAAGCTCCGCATAGCGTCGTCGAACCTCATCAAACAGGCGCGAGTCGCCACCCCGCCAGCCGAAGATCGCCTGCTTGACGTCGCCTACGTAGTAAAAACTCCGCTCGCCGGAATCGTCGAACATCACTTCATCGATCAGGTTACGAAGCACCTGCCACTGACGCCGGCTGGTATCCTGGAATTCATCGATCAACCAATGGTGAAACTGCGCGTCGAGCCGGTAGTCAACCAACAGGCGATGCGCCTCGCGATCCTCGTCAGCGGTGCCCGCATCGGCGTCCATCGACAGCAGGAAATGTCCACCGTCCTGATCACTCCCCGGCATCTCCCGAACCGGCGCAACGCCGGCCAGCACCGCCAACACGTCGTCAAAACCAAGCCGGCCCATGCGCCGCACCTGCCGGTCATAACCGGCCTCGTAGCGACTGACAATGTCGCGCACACCGCGCGTCTGGCGCAGCTTGGCGATCATTTCACACCACAGAATCCAATGCCCGGACAACAACAGGGCATCGCGAAATGCGCCACTGACTTCGACGGTCGATTTACCGTGAAACGCGAGCTCAGAGACCGTCCTTTTTTTGATGCCATCGAGCGCAGCGAGCAGGTTCAAGGAAAATTTAGGCAGCGTCGCGGGAATAAATCCGATCCCGACCTGGTTCACGGTTTTCACCAGAGAGCGGACCGCATTGGCGAGTGCCTTTCTCGGTTTGGTCTCCGCCTCGAAATCATCCGCAGCCGAACTGAGCGCCTTCAGTGCCGCATCGACATCCTTCCGCTTCGGCTCGGCTAACCACCACTCTCCTTGCGGCCAGATCCGCGACGGGTCACCCCAGACTTCGCTCGCCGGCGAGCCGAGAAACCGCGCGTGAAATTTCTGGACGTAATCTTCGAGTGACGTCAGGACATTTTTCTCTTCGCTACCGAATGTCGCGAGCCGGAACGCATCCAGAAATGCCTCGCTCGCTGCCGAATCCGAAACGCCGAGCACGCCATCGAGCACTTCACGCTGCGCCGCTTTTGACGCGACCTCATCAAGCACCTCGTAGTCCGCCGTAACGCCAAACTCCGCAGGAAACGCCCGCAACACTCGTGCGTAAAATCCATCCAGTGTACCCAGCGACAACTGATGCAGATTGTCCGCCAGCAGTCGCAGCAACTGCAGCGCCCGCTGGCGCGTCAGCGTCGGCACATCGAACTCGGCCGCCGCAGCGCTGGCCTTAGAGTCACTCTGCGCCGCCTCCGCCAAGGCTCCGAGAATGCGATCAAAGAACTCTCCCGCCGCCTTGCGTGTAAACGTCAAAGCAACGATCGCCTGCGGCTTTTCAAAAGTGTCCAACAGGCGCAGATAACGGCCGACCAGATCGTGAGTTTTCCCGGATCCGGCCGAAGCCTGAATCATCAGATTTTCAAATGGATTAGCGTCCGCGTCACTCATGCCGATTGCCCTCCTTCGATAAACTGGGCATCGATCGTTTTATCGGCCATCCCCAAATGCAGCCCGTCGTAATTGTCCCAATCCCCTTTCGGTTCGAGCGGCCAGAAGCGCCCCGCCTGAACGTCAGCAATGATGCCTTCCGCGCACCGCCGCGCCGCATCGAGCATTCCGTCATCGAGATCGAGCGTCATTACGCCGGTCTCGCCCAACGACTTAGGCAGGGCAAAATAGCCCGCTTCAATGTTACTTCCGTAGGCGGATTCCAGAGCGAGGCAATAGAGCGGCAACTGCAAGTCCTTCCAGCGCTTCGGCTTAGGCTTATCTTCCGTCCCCATATCGAAGCGTGCATAGTCGCGCAGATCCGAATAGTCGACTCCGGTAACAATGCCCACAAAGTGCGCCTCCTGCGGCTTCTTTGCCTTGTCTGAAGTCTTGTAGTCCAACACCCGCGTCACCCCGTCACGCTGTTCGATCCGGTCAATGCGACCGCTCACCCTGACGCCACCGAAAACCAGCGGTGGCTTGTCTTTCAAATCAAGCTCGGCGTCTACAATGATCCATCCCGCCTGACGCTCCAGCGCCTGAACCCGCGCTGCCGCCTGCAATCGCTGCTGCGCCGCCCGCAGTTGCACCCGCACTGCCAGCGGCGGCGACGCACCGTAAACACGACGCGCGTATCGCTCCGCCTCGTCCATGAAATATTTCTCGATCGCCCCGGCGTCTTCGAGATCACGCGCCTGTTCATCCAGGCCGAACACCTCCAGCACATGATGGCAAAAATTGCCGAACTCCATCGCGTCGAGTTCGCCAAGCGCCGGTTCGACCGTTTTGGCGCGCAGCACTTTCTCCATGTAAAAGTGAAACGGCGACTCCAGGTAAGCGCGAAACGCCGTCACCGATAACTTCTCGATCGGCGCTGCCTGATCCGCATCACCGCCAGACGGCGCATTCGGTAACAGCCGGAAACCTGCATCCCACGAAGCACTGGTGCCACCGCTCTCGATCTCACGAAACAAGTGCCCGACCCGCGCCGGCAATTGCTCATCCGCACAACGCAGCAACAAACGCGACGGCCGCATCGGATCTCCGGCCGACGAACGCCGCACCAACAACAGATCAACTCGCCCACCGTCGCGCCGGCTTTGCAGGAGCGCCGTCAACTGGTAGGCGTCGCGCGCAAACCGCTCGGCATTTCCTTTCAGCCCGAGCACATCAAGCGAGCGCAGGCTTTGCGGCAAAAACGGATGACCCACCACTGCTTCGGGAACCACTCCGTCATTCAACCCCGCCACCACCAAATGCGGCGCGTCCTCCCACAACAGTTCCAGCCAGCCCTGCAGCTCGAGTGCCGCCGCCGGTCGCTCCGCACTCAGCCGCGTTTTCGCCAGCAGCGAAACCGCCAGAGTCAGCTGCTCGGCGCGATTCAAATTGATCCCTACTTTGGCAGCGTCCGCAGCCGACAGCTCCGCGAGGTGATTCAGCAAAATTGGACCCGCCGTCTCGATGACTTTCTCCGGCCAGAGTTCTTCCGCCTTGTTCGAAGTGGACTTGCGGCAGATCAAAACTTCACGCAAAACCTCCGGTAACGAATCCTTGAGTTCGTTTACCGACAGCCGCCGTCGCAGAGTCAGCAACTCATCCAAAGCCGCAGCCGCCATCCGGCAACGCACCGCCTCGCGTTCGCCCGGAAGTTCCCGGCTCTCGGCGTAGTCCGCGTCGCTGCGCAAAAAAGCTGCCAGTCGCTCACAGTCGTCGACCAGATGTCCCGCGCAACCGTCGTCAATCGCGCGCAAACCGTCCGCTTGCCGCCATCCTTTGATTTTCACCTCCAACCAGGCATCGATCTCCGGTGTACGCAGCAGAACCGCCGCCGCAGCCGGCTTGGCCCGCGACGCAAAATCCCGCAACGCCTCCAGAAAGTAGACGATGCCTTCGCTGCGCAACGCCCTGCCCTCCGGCGCAAACCCCGGGATGTCGCGATCACGCAAAGCTCTCTCCATCAGCGACGCCTGCGCACTGTCGAGCACACCGATCGCCAGTGTTTCCTCTCGCGCTGGACATGCCTCGACCGTTGCCACGACCACCTCGTCCTGCTGATCCGGATTTGCCAGCACGCGCACCGTCGATGAAAAATCATCGATCTCAATCGGCGCCAGGTCACCGCTCCAGAAATCTGCCAGAGGCTGCCCCCACTCATCGAACGCCTCCGCCATCGACTCCGGTGCATAGACCGCCACTGTCACTGGAATCGTTTTCGCCATCCGTTCGAGAAAGATCTGCGCCAGGGGAAACGGATCGGACGTGCCGACCATGACGATTTTCTTCGTTTCCGGCGACAAGCCTGCCCGCTCAGCCGCCGCCCGCCGTGCCACCACCGGATCGCAGCGCCCCAGCTTTCGCAAAAGTTCCTGATACTCGGCTTCGATCTTCCCAAGATCCTGCCAACGGTCATTCTCTTCGTGGTCTGTCGGCAAACGTCGCGCCACATCCACCATCAGCAGCCCCGCCTCACCGAGAATCGATCGCACCTCGATTAAATCTCGAGCCATGCCCTGCGCCCAGGCAAAATCCCTCAGCGCCGGCTCGATCGGAAACAAATGCGGGTAACTCCGCGCTTCAAAATTCCGCAATACCGAGATCCACGTCGCCAGGACCTCCGCCGTTCCCGCCAGTGGCCGTTCTAACAACGCGGCGCCATCCTCCGGTCGAACCAGCAATGTCGGCGGCCCGCACAACGGAGGAATCACCGCCGTAGCGCGCTCGTCAGCCAGGTTGGCGAGCATTTCCCTAAGCCGACGCGCAGCATTTCGGGTAGGCACAATCGCCAGTGTGTCACTGAGGTCGAGCAACATGCCATCCCCGGCGTCGGCCATCAAGAGTTCTGCCGCCTGTTCCAGCAGCGGACGATTCCAATCGAGAAAAATGCGTTGCAGACCTTTTGACATAATGAACGCAATCCTGATAATCGAATTCCCTGCACCGGGCAACCTTCGCCGTCGAACAATCTACCTGTTACCCTGTCCGTCCCATGACTCCCCGTCGGCTCGCCTCACTCGTCTTTGCCGTTTTCGCGATAGCCCTGCTGATGGGTCCCGGGCCCGGCAATCTGCTGATCAATCCTGATCCCCTCGATGCCGACGCCCGTCGATTTATTTTCGGCATGCCGATCGTTTACGCCTGGGCATTGCTCTGGTTCGCTGTGCAGGCCAGCTGTGTTGTCGTCGCCTATTTCTTTCTGTGGCGCGACACCCCGAAATCTAATTTCGCGGAGGAGAAGGACGCATCGTGAGCGATCTACTTCCGGTCCTCGCCCTGGCCATCGACGGCGACGCCAATACAGACGGCGCCCGGCTCGCCAGCATCGGCGCCATCGTGCTCGGCGTCTACATGGTGATCCTGCTCAGCCTCGGCGTCATCGGCTGGAAGCGCAGCCAGGGCACCGAGGAAGACTTCTATCTGGCAGGTCGAGGTCAGGGCTTTCTGGTCACGGTGATGACCATCATGGCGACCTTTTTCTCGAGCGCCGCCATCCTCGGCATCCCGGGAAATGTCTACAAGGAAGGCGTCGCGTTTACCCTGTTTGCCCTCAATGTACCGGTCATCGGGGTGTGCGTCTATCTGCTCGGTTCACGCATCCGGCGCATCGGCCGCAAGCGCAGTTACGTCACTCAGGGCGACATGATCGCCGACTACTACGGCGACACTCCGGCGATCCGGGGACTGGTGGCACTGATCGGCTTTCTGTATGTGCTGCCCTACGTCATCATGCAGATCAAAGCCGGCGGCCTGCTCGCTCAGGGCATGTTCCCGCACGCCGAAAACGCCTTTCGCAACGGCGCCAGCGCCCTTTCACTGGTCACCATCATTTACGTATTAATCGGCGGAATGCGTTCAGTAGCATGGACCGACGTATTGCAGGGTCTACTCTTGATCGGTGGAATCCTGATGGCGGTCGCCGCCACGGCGTGGTCGCTGGGCGGCATCGGCGGCATGTTCGAAAAAATCCGCGAACTGCCACCCGAAGCCCTTTCCCTGCCCGGTCCGTCCGGCAATTACCTGCCCTGGGTCCTGGTCACCATCTGCGTTTTTGCATCGATCGGATCACTGGTGCAACCCGGCCAATGGATCCGCCTCTACGCCGCCAAAGACGACCGCACCCTGAAGCGCGCCTCGCTGGTTTTCGCGATTGTTCTGCCCGCCTGCTTTCTGCTCGGCATCATGCTGGTCGCCCTCAGTGGACGGGCGCTGTTCCCTCCGCAAATGATCGATGGAAAAATGCTCCCCCACGCCGCCGTCGGGGAGTTCGATCAGATCGTCATCGTCATGGTCAAGCAACAGCTGCCCGCCATGTTCGGTGCGCTCGGCATGACCGGCTTAGGGTTGTTCTTCGTCGCGCTGATCATGGTCGCCGTGCTCGCCGCATCGATGAGCACTGCTGACAGCAACCTGCACGCGCTCTCCGCGGTGATGACGCGCGATGTCTACGATCGTTTTCTCCGTCCGCATAGTTCGCAGCGCGAACGCGCCTGGTTCGGTCGCTGTGTCATCGTTGCCGTTGCGCTGTTGGCACTCTGGCTGGTCAACACCGGACACAGCAACGAAGACTTCAAACCTCTGAAAATGATCGCCGACCTGATGTTTGCCGCGATCGGTTTTTCCACCCAGTTGTTGCCGATCACACTCGACATGCTGTTCATCCGCCGCGGCACCCGCGCCGGAGCGGTCGCCGGCATGATCATCGGCATTGTGGTAATCTTTCTGTTCACCCCGTTTCCAGACCTTATGCTCGGTAGCAGCGCGATCAGCGACACCATGAGCCCACTCAAAAATATGTTCTACATCGGCTTCACGGGATTTGCCGCCAACTGCATCGTATTCGCCCTCGTCAGCGGCTTCACCAAAAAACTCGACGCCAACCACCGGGACGCCTTCGCCCGTGACATGAAGCCCTGAAACATTCAGCCTTGATCCTGGTTCCTTACGCCTTAGAAAATGCCCAAATCCGTCCGCCTACTCGACGTCGACTGCCACGTCCTCGCCACCCGCACGCGCTTTCCGTTCCGCTACGGCATCGCTGCGATGACGTCCGCGCCGCATCTTTTCCTAAGGGCAAAATTTGAGTTTAACGGTCATCCGTTCATCGGAATCGCCTCCGAAGGCCTGCCGCCCAAATGGTTCACCAAAAGCCCTGACACCACTTTCGAGCAGGACCTGCCCGACATGCTCGCCGCCATCCGCCATGCGCTCGAAGCGGCGATCGAGCTTGGAAACTGTGGACGCTTTTTTAACTGGTGGCAGGCGGTCTACTCTGCTCAGGAAGGCTGGGCAAAATCCCGCTCCATTCCGCCGCTGCTCGCCAATCTCGGCACGTCGCTGATCGAAAGGGCCGGGCTCGATGCCCTGTGCCGCTCGCTCAACTGCCCACTCAGTGTCGCCGTCGCCGAAAACCAACTCGGCCTGCACCTCGAAGCGATTCACGACGGCCTCGAGGCGACCTTTCTGCCACCGCCGTCGATCAAAACCACACTGTTCGCCCGCCACACCGTCGGTCTGGCCGATCCACTCACCGATTCTGACATCCCGGACGAAGACCGTGCCGACGACGGTTTGCCGCAATCACTGGAAGCCTGCATCGATGCCTATGGTCTGCGCTATTTCAAAATCAAAATCTGCGGTCAAATCGATACCGATCTGGCACGGCTGATCAGTCTGAGCGAAATCCTCAACGCCAAGTGCCCCGATTACCGCTACACCCTCGATGGCAACGAACAATACAAGACGCTCAGCGAGTTTCGTGAACATTGGCAGGCGTTCCACGACGAACCGAAACTGGAAAGCTTCCTGTCCGATCAGCACCTGATTTTCGTCGAGCAACCGGTCCACCGCGACCGCGCCCTCGACGACAGCATTGCCGGCGATTTCAAAAACTGGCCGGATGCACCGCCGTTGATCATCGACGAATCGGACGCAGAAATCGGCAGCGCCACGCGCGCCCTCAAGCTCGGCTATTCCGGCACCAGTCACAAGAACTGCAAAGGCGTCATCAAAGGTATTGCCATTGCCGCCTTACTCGCCAAACGGCGCAGCGCCGATCCACAACGACCCGCCATTCTATCCGGCGAAGATCTCGCCAACCTCGGCCCGGTCGCCCTGCAGCAGGACCTTGCCGTCATGCAGCTACTGGGCATCCAACACGTCGAGCGGAATGGCCATCACTACTTTCCGGGCTTAAGCGCCTACCCGGAAAAATTGCAAGCCGCCGCGCTCGAACATCACGGCGATCTGTATCGCTCGCATCACGGCAAATTCCCGACTGTCGATGTTCGCGATGGGCGAATCGATATAGGTTCCGTCACTCGTGCGCCATTCGGCACAGCATTTCGGATTGATGAAATCATTACCGACTGGAACTGGACAAACTTTGTCGATCTCAACGTCGAAGACTTGATCATCGACAAATAAAGTTTGTACTTTGCAAGGCCCGAAAATCGCGTAATGCTCGCCAACGTCATGGACAGCTATCAACTTTCAGGCCGCATTAAGACGGTCATGGATCAAGTCACCTTCCCGTCGGGTTTTACTAAGCGCGAGTTTGTCGTCACCACTGAGGACAAATTTCCACAGGACATCAAACTCGAACTCATCAAGGACAAGTGCGCTCTGGTCGACGGGTTTGCCTCCGGCGAAGAAGTCACCGTCAGTTTTAACATTCGCGGCAACGAGAACAACGGTCGCTACTACGTCAACCTTCAGGCGTGGAAGATTGATAAAGGTATCGCCGCGTCATCGGGCGGAGGCGCAGCACAGGACGACGGCCCGCCGCCTGAGTTCGGGCAGCTTTAACAGCCCCGCTACCGCCAAGCAGGGACCACACTCCTGTGGTTCCGTGGCGGCTGAAGCGCCGAATGCACCGCTGGTAACAAACGGCGAACACGGTCAAGCCGTTCGTTGCGCTATTGGCCGCAGAAGCACGGCTGGAGTGTCGTGCTTGCTTCCTTGCGCAATCAGCTGGCGCTGAGCGCTGCAGGCTGCAGGCACACTCCCCGCCCGGCTCCTGAAACTAAGTAGTTTCGGCGAGCGATTTCTTCAAATCGCGCAGTTCCTTGTCGACCTGAGCAAGATGCTCCGACGTCGCCTTCAGGCGTTTTGCCGTCAACTTGGCGATGAACTCGTAGAGTGCCGCGTAAAAAGTCGGATTGTCTTTTTTCGGCTTCTGGAACTCGAGAAACTTCTGATCGACGGCCAGGCAGAAAGTCTTCGATTTCGAAACCACTGAAGCGGAGCGGGTCTCGTCCTGCAACGCGGCCAGTTCGCCGAAGATATCGCCAATCGTGTTGATGCTCGCGACGACGTCACCGCCTACTACCACGTCGATCTCACCGGCCAACAGGATGAAAATGCGCGAGGCTTCTTCGCCCTCGGCGATAATAACATCACCCGGATCGCATTCCAGGAACGCGCTGGAGTGCAGCACGTCATTGAGATGCTCTTCCGTGAACGATTCCAGGAACGGAACCTGTCGAAGCGTGTCGGGGACATGGCCCTCGTCGTGGATGTAAGCGAATTCTTTCACAATCGGGGGAACTAATAACAAATAAAACGGCAGACGTGAAGCGCCAAGTTTTACACAATGACCTCGTTGTTGCACCCTGTAATTAAAGTTTCGCGCAACCACTGCCTGACTGCCTTAAATCCGCCTGCTAACGCTCCATCGCGCAGCTCAACGATTCCAAAGGCTGCAGCCACTTCATCCTCCCGCGATCGATAGCGCGGCGACAGCATGAACAGCGGCACTGTTTTTTTGCGGCCTGCCTCGTCGCAAGACTCCTGCAGCAACAGCGGGCACCAGAGACCGCGCACCAGAATCAATCCGTCACTCGGCAAGGGACTCGCAGGCGTGGGAATCAATCCCATTTTACGAGAGCGAAACACCATCGTCCCATCGGCATGTCTCGAAATACGTCCGCAGGTGCGCGCCGGGCGGCCTGCAAAGCCACGGGATGAAAAACTGCGCAACGATTCGACCGATTCGGCCTGACGTTTCTCAAGCTTCATAAACCGGACCAGATCGAAACCGAACCAGCTGCCAAATAGACTCAACCGATACGCCCGGGGCGCAATCAGGATCGCTGCGATCATGATGGGAATGCAAACCACCAGTCCGATCCATGGACTCAGCAGGGCACTCGCGGCGACCACCGCCATAAGCCCGACCTTGATCAGTTTGAGCACACTGTCGAGCATGCCGAACGGACTCAAAACGATGAGCACATTGATCGTGTGACTGGCCAACCAGACAACCAGAAAAAGCATGACCATCACCGGCACCAGCATGATCGAAGTCCCTGAAATCCCCGCCAGCGGAACCGCCGCCAGCATGCCTTCCGCCGGAAGCGACAGCGCAGCATCAGGTGCTGATGCAGGCAGACCGCTCCCGCCGCCGGCTCGTAAAAGCTCCGATGCCAATAGCGGCACGAAACCGACGCTGACGATCAAAGCGCTGATTTTGTCCTCAAACAATTCCGCGACGTCGAGCGGCTTTTTCACCAACGGTGGCGCGACCGTTCCGAACAGATCCTTGGCAAAACACATCGCCAGCAGGCTGAAGCCAAATCCCCAGGCATAAGGATGACAGTACCAGGCAAGATCAACGCGCTGCTCGGCGGGCGTCTGCCAGTAAGTCCAGGCACCGACACAACTGACGCCGAGCAAAGGCGAAATCGCCACCCCGGTAATCTGCGAAATTCCTTCCGCCAATCTCACGCCCGGCAATTTCGGTACAGCGCTGTCGGCAACTGACTGCGCATGAACGACCCCGCCACAGTTGATCCAAAAAACGGCCGCTACCACGAGGCTGAACAAGCACTGGCGACGGCGGCAATTTGCGATCATGACCCGGGAACAATGGCGGTACAGGAAATTTCCACACTGGCCCCGACCGGCAGAGCCGACACTTCGACCGTCGCCCGCGCCGGTCGATGCTCACCGAAAAACTCCGCATAGATCGCATTCACTGCAGCAAAATCGCCGAGATCGGTGACGAACACCTGCGTGGCGGCGACGTTCGCCAGGCCGCATCCGCCCGCAGCGAGAACTGCAGAGAGATTCACGAAAACCTGCCGGGTCTGCGCCTCGATGCCGCCTTCAACCAACTGCCCGGTTTGCGGATCGAGCGGTACCTGTCCCGAGCAGAACAGCATCGAGCCGGCGCGCATCGCCTGAGAATAAGGCCCGACTGCAGCCGGCGCGGCGTCGCTGTGGATGGATTGTAAATCGCTGCTCATTGGATCACGGATTATTTCAAATTCAGGCCCGGTCGCCAGACTTTTCTGCCGTTTCCTGAACCTCCGGCAAAGTAAACGCCAGAACGCTGCCCGCAATTCCCAGCAAAGCAAAAATCAAGATCACGAAACGCTCGCCGATCGTATCCGCCAGCAAACCGAAGCTGCCGCTGAGCAGCAGCACGATTCCCATCAGAGTGTTGCTGACCGCCACCAGGCGGGCGCGATTGTCCGCATCCGCATAGTCGACGAGAAAGGTTTTCCTGCCCACCCGAATGCCGGTGTGGGCCAGGCCGATGAGGAAAAACAGCGCACCGAAAAGCCAAACCGCCACGGTCCTGTCTAAGTCCAACCCGCCTATCCCGGCGGCCACGCAGCCAACGATCCCCGCCGCCAGACCGGCGATTCCCAGAGTCCGGCGGCTGCTCGAATCAGCCAGTCTTCCCCAGGTCACTCCGCTGATCGCCGCGGCCAGACTTCCGGCGATCATCAGGATGCCCAGGCTGGCTATTTTTCCCCCGGTGGCACGATGTGCCAGCACTACGTAGAACGGCATCGACAACACCGTGCTGGCGAGCAGCGCCCGGGCGATACAAAACTTACGGAACACGGCATCGTCACGCAGGAAATGCAAACTCTGCAACGCGTCCTTCACGGCGTCGCCACCACCGGTTGTGTCTCCCGGCATTTCGATCAGCCGCGCCATGACCGCCGCCGCCACCAGCCACAATCCCCCGGCCACCAGCAGCATGCCGACCAACAGACTGACCGGTAGATCCCCGGCCTTGTTAAAAGCAAAAAACAAGCCGACGCCAACCGCGATCCAACCTGAGATCGACGACGCCAGACCGCCAAGCCGGCCGCGGCGGGTTTTCGGAATCGTTTTTCCAAGCAGCTCCTTGGAAGCGATCGAGCAAACCCCGCGCGCCAAACTGAACAGCGCCAGCAAACCGACCACCGTCCAACCGACAGCGCCCCCCTGCAGTTGCCAGGCCGCGACGGCGATCCCCAGTACCGCGAGGCCCTGCAAAATACTGCCCAGCACCCAGAAATATTTCCGAATCGAATAGCGACGGATCACGCCTCCGACAATCATCTGCGGCAGTAGCGAACCCGCCTCGCGCACCGGAACCAGCAGCCCGATCGTTGCCGCCGGAGCGCCCAGCGCGGTCAGCAGCCAGGTCAGAATCAATCCGGGCTTGCTGAGTTGATCGCCGGTCTTGGTGGCCACCAGCGCCAGCACCTGCCGGCCAAAATTCTGCGGCACCACCACACAGGCTTGTTCCGAGATGTCTTTGCAAACGCGGGCGTCTTCATCCCCTGCCGTGACCAGCTGGTATATTTTTTCCTCCATTTGATACGACTTGCCAAGCTCTACTGCCTGACACGGTAAACCACTTCCTCAGCCATTTGTTGAAAAACGAAATGATGAAACGGCAGTACCGCCAGCCAGTAGAGCCGGCCGAGCAGCCCCCGGGGACGAAAGGTCGCGGTCTGGATCAGACGCCAGTTGGAATCGCTGTGGGTATCGTCGGGTTCGATCCGAAACTCCAGCCAGGCCTCGCCGGGCAGCTTCATTTCGGCATACAAAACCAGCTTTCTTTGTTCGCGATCCGATACCAATACCCGCCAGAAGTCCAGGGCATCGCCGGCGTTGAGTTCACTGGGATGACGACGTCCGCGACGCAGACCGGAGCCTCCTGCCATGCGATCCATCCAGCCTCTCAGCTGCCATGCCCAGTCCATCGTATACCAGCCTTCCCTGCCGCCGATTCGCCAGATGTTTTCGGCAACTTCGTCAGGATCGCGTGCAAACGAAACCACCCGCCGGTCAGTGAGCACGCCGTGTGTCGGAACCTCTACCTGGCGCAGCCGTCCCACCTCCATTCGTCCCGACGACAACGAATCGATCCAACTCGATTTTACCTGGTTCTGTTCAATCAAGGTGAACGCCCGCTGCACCGCATCGCGATAGCTGATCAACTCCAGCGGCACCAGCTGCCTGATCCGTGAATCGCTGGAACTCATATCGAAACTCAATGAATCCACCAGGTGGCGCGCCAGCGAGTAACTGGTGTTGGTGACGAAGTAGAGCCAGTAGCTCGACAGCCGCGGTGTCAGGAACGGTACCGGCACGAGGTAACGCTTTAAACCGCGCACCTCGGCATACTGCAGCAACAAATCACGATAGGGATAGGCCTCCGGGCCGGCAATATCGAAGATCTCACCCTCAGTGGCATCCATGCCGAGCACCCCGGTCAGATAATCAATCACATTGCGAATCGCGATCGGCTGGCAACGCGTGTTCAGCCACTTCGGCGCAATCATCACCGGAAGTTTTTCGACCAGATCGCGCAGAATTTCAAAGGAGGCGCTTCCCGCACCGACAATGATCGCCGCGCGCAGCACGGTCGCGGCAACTGGTCCAGCACGCAGGATGTCTTCGACATTTTTTCGCGACGCCAGATGCCGCGACAGGGCCTGCGGCGATTCGTTGACAATGCCGCTGAGAAATATGACCTGCTGCGCCCGCGTTGCGCCCAGCGCCTGCGAAAAATTCTGCGCGCAGCGGGCTTCCATTTCGTAGAAATCACCGCGCGAACTGCCCATCGAATGCACCAGGTAGTAGGCCGCGTCGATGTCTTCGGGAATTGACTGCAGCGAGTCCGCCTCAAGCAGGTCGCCCTCGATGAGGCTCAGTCGCCCCGGTGCATCCGACTGCCCGGCAAAATCTTTTTCCGGAAACCGCCGCCGGTCCCGAACCAGACACACCACGTCGTGCCCCATATCGAGCAGCACCGGAAGCAGGCGGACGCCGATGTAACCGTTGGCTCCAGTGAGAAGGATTTTCATCGCGCTTCAAGTTCTTCAGCCACAAACGATCTCCATGCCGGCGTCAGCTACCAGCCCCACCATGCTGCCTGTAACCCGCCCGCGCGTGAAAATTTCGATGCCTACGACAGCATTCTGAAGGTGATTGACTCCCGCCCCCGGCCCACGACTCCGGGTCCAGTACAACGCCGCGATGTTTTTTCTCATGGGGTAGCATACGCCTGCTCAAAGGAAATGGACTGAACGGCTTGATGCTCAGCTCATCAGGCCACGCAAAAACGGCAAAGTCAAAAGTCAGCCAATCCAGGAACATTTTTTTAACCAAAAGTGAAACTGATCCATCGTCTCGCTCGTTACCTTAAAATCAATCACACAAGCCCCCCCGCTCATTGAAGTGACCTCCCCCCGATCACTGCCCTTCATCGCCGATCTGGCGACTCTTTTCAGGAACGCTTACTGCCCTGCCGCGCCGCAACCAGACAGAACGCAAACGATGCCAGCAGTCATATAATTCACATCACCGGCACGGTCGCCATGTCCTCGAAAAAGTCCCCCCAACAAAGTCGAAGGCCGCTATTGCAGAACGCCCCCCCAGGGTAAGCCGAATGCATGGTCTTCACTCGGGCCCGCCACGAAAGTGGCGGGTCCGTCATGGGTTCTCCGGGGCAGCAGGAAAACGCCCAACACCCTGTCCAGTCATGCCAATATGTCTTTGGCGATTTTACCATGAACGTCGGTCAGGCGAAAATCGCGCCCGGCGTAACGGTAGGTCAGCTTTTCGTGATCGAGGCCTAACAGATGCAGAATGTTGGCGTGAACATCGTGCACATGCATGCGTTTATCGACCGCTTTGAAGCCGAACTCATCGCTGGCTCCGTGCGCGTAGCCGCCCTTCACCCCGCCGCCGGCCATCCACATCAGGAACCCGTGTGGATTGTGATCGCGGCCATCACCTTTTTCGCTGACCGGTGTTCGGCCAAATTCGCCTCCCCAGACAACCAGCGTTTCATCGAGTAGGCCGCGCTGTTTTAAATCGGCGAGCAACGCGGCGATCGGCTTGTCAATGTCAGCGCCGAGCGCACGCGTCTTTTTGTCGTGACCACTGTGGGTATCCCACGGCTGACCATTGCCGTAATACAGTTGCACAAAGCGCACACCGCGCTCACTGAGTCGACGTGCCAGCAGACAGCCGTTGGAAAAATGACTGTCGCCATAACTCTCGCGCACCGACTTCGGCTCGCGATCGATGTCGAAAGCATCGGTCGCCTCCGACTGCATCCGGTAAGCGGTTTCCATCGCTTCAACTCGTCCCTGCAACGCGGCGTCGGTTCCTCCGCGGGCTTGCAGATGATCGCGATTCAGTTCGGAAAGCAAATCGAGCTGACGGCGTTGATCATTGAGGTTGAGTTGGTCATTGCTCAACCACGGAATCATCGCCTTAGGGTCGAGCTTGGAGTGATTAACGTAAACCCCCTGATGTTTTGCCGGCAGGAACGCGCTGTTCCACAGTATCGAAAAACGCACCGGCCGCCCCGGACAGAGCACGAGGTAGGAGGGCAGGTTTTCATTTTCGGTACCCAACCCGTACGACATCCAGGCGCCCATACTCGGCACCTTCGGGGTCATCGTGCCGTTATTCATCAACAGCAGTGCCGGACCGTGATTGGGGTTGTCGGTGTAACACGAACGCAACACACACAAGTCGTCGGCGTGCTGCGCCGTCTGCGGCAACAGTTCGCTGATCGGCAGCCCACTCTCACCGTGTTGAGAATACGCGTAGGGCACGTCCATCAATCCGCCGGTGGGACGCTCAGTGACCAGGTTGGCACCATCCGGCCGCTTGCCGGAATACTTTTTCAGCGCCGGCTTGGGGTCGAAAAAATCGGGGCCGAACGGCCCACCGTTCATGAACAGGTGAATCACCCGCTTGGCGCGACCTGGAAAATGCGCGCCCGCCGTGTTGTAGCCCGCTGCCTGGAGGGCCGAAGCGAGACCGAGTGACCCCAGACCGCCTCCTATCCCGGCGAGGGCCTGGCGGCGTGAAATTCCAGCTGCGGTGGTGAGATCCATGGCTAACAGGTAAGGGTAGTTTCAAAAACGCTACGCGGACGCCGCCTTGGCATTCAACGCTTCGAACGGTACTTCATGAGGCAACACCTTTTCGGCACAGGCGATCGCACTGGCAACCCCCGCAGCTTCGCCCATCGCAACCGAATTTCCGGTGACGCGATAGCTGCTGTGGGCAATAAAATCACCACTGATGCACCGACCGGCCACCATCAGGCCGTCGACATCACGGGCGTGCAGCGAGCGCAGCGGAATGTCATACGGTTGGGATTTAAACGGTTTGCTTTCGATGGCTTTGGTTTTATCAGGCGAGGTCGAGTGCACATCGATACCGAAAGTAACGTGGCAGATGCCGTCATCAAACTTTGCGCCGTTCTTTAAATCCTCGCCGGTCACCTCGTAGCGACCGTGAATCCTGCGCGCTTCGCGAGTACCGATCTGTTCCCCGGTGCAGACCATTTCAATTCCCTTCCACGGTCCGCCCTTTTTCCGCAAGGCGTTGATCAGGGCATTGTTCTCACGCCTCGCTTCCAGCGTTGCCTTGCTGACATCATCTGCATTGATCGCCGACGCATTGTACTGATGATTGCACATCATCGCGTAGAGACCGTCGTGAATCTCAAAAATCGATGGGCCGCCATACGACGGATCGATTCCGGCACTGCGAAATTCAGCCAGTAGATTGGCTTTGCCCTTACCCAGCCCGCGTTCGGCAGCGAGGTGATTGACGAACGGCGCGATGTCATCGGTTTTGACACCGTGGAAAAGCGCCATCAGGCTGAATGGCTGAGTAATACCATCCCCGGGTCGACCGAACTCGAATCCACACCCCGCCTGGGCGGCGAGATCGCCATCACCGGTGGCGTCGATGAATGTTTTGGCCGTGAAAACTTCGCGTCCCGATTTGGATTCGGTGACAATCGCGGCGAGTCGGTTTTTGTCGTCGTTGACCGCGCCGACCACACGGGTGAACAGGCGAATATTGACACCGGCATCGAGCAACATCGACTCAAGCATCAGCTTCATCGGCTCGGGATGATAGACCCAGGCGCTTTTGACTTTCTTGCCGTTGCCCTCCTCACCGAGACGGACCAGCAATTCGGCCATGATGCCCGGCTTGTTAAAGCCGTCGAGAATCCACGACAGCATGCCCGAAGTCCAGACACCGCCGATGCACCCGTGCACTTCGACCAGAGCGGTTTTTGCGCCACGGCGCGCCGCCGCCAGTGCCGCAGCAAATCCGGCCGGACCACTGCCGCAGACGATCACATCGTAGTCGCCGGCGACGGGAATATCGCGCGCATCTTCGGCGAACCATCCATCACCTTTGAGGGTTCCGGAAGTGCGCACGTGCATGCGCTCATTGGTGCCAAACTGTTGAGTGCCCCCCTCACCGCCACGAGTGCGCGGTGGTTTCGGGCGATTGTCCGGATTGACGCGTTGCTGACCACTGGCTGCTCCCGCCCCTGCAGCTGCGGCAGTGGCTCCGGCGATAAAACGTCTGCCGAAATCCCGGCGGTTGATGTTCGGTTTTGACTTCATTTCAAGTTAATCAATAAAAAGCATTTCATTACTGCCGAGCAGCACATGAGCGTATTCGGCCCAGGCCGTTTCGGCATTTTCGTGCTGCACGAGAAACGCTTCGCCCAGTTCGACCTCGCGCTCCGTCGGAACACGTTGCAAGACACGACGGTAGGCCGCTGAGATGCGCTCAGCGATGGAAACTTCGGCCGGTAGGGAGCGGGCAAGCGCTTCCGCCTGATTCTGAATGAAGGGCCCGTTAAGGGTAAACAGCAGCTGCAGCGGCGTCGTTGTCTGGCCGCGCTTCGGACTGTGCGCGGCGGGATCGGGGAAATCGTGCAGACGCAGCATTTGATCGAGGTCGCGACGGTGAATTTTACCGTAAATCGTCCGGCGCACGTTACCGTCCGCAACGAGCTCAGCGGGCTCGCCACCGAGCTTATCATCGAGGACACCGGCAACGAAAAGGGTGGCATCGCGCCACGCCTCAAAGTCGAGACGGCGTCGATTCATGCGTGCGTAGCTGATGTTCTCCGGATCAAAAGCTTCGGCCGCGGGCGCCGTCGAACTCTGCTGCCAGGTCGCCGAACCGAGAATTTCCCGATGCAGCCACTTCAGCGACCAGCCGTTCTCGACGAAACGCGCTGAAAGATCGTCGAGCAGTTGCGGATGAGTCGGCTTGTCACCGGTGAAACCGAAATCGCTGGGCGTCTCGACCAGACCGCGGCCGAAGTGGTGCCGCCAGACGCGGTTGACGATCACCCGGGCCACCAGCGGCTGCGAGTCCTCGATCATTGCCTCGGCCAGCTCCAGTCGACCGCTGCCTTTCTTGAATTCGCGCGGCTTGTTGCCGGTTTTCCGGGACGGAAACGCGGTCAGGAAACGCCGCGGCACGACTTCGCCCACGTCGTTGGGATTGCCGCGCTTCTGAAGTTCCAGATCACGCGCCGCACCATCCTTGTAGTCGAGCAAAGTTCCGTGGCCTTCCGTTTTCGGCATGACGTGCAGCGCCGCATCGGCCACCCCTGAGATCGTCGCCATGTCATAGTGCGGCGTATCTTTCTTTATTTTTGCGATCTGTTCAGTCATCACCTGCAGTTGTGCGTCGAGATCCTCCGGCGCAGGTTTCTTCTTCTTCAGCGCCGCATGCTTTTTCTCAATCGCGGCGACCTGCTCACGCGCCGCTTTCACCGGCCGCCACAGGTCTTCGGACATCATCGGTCGATCAGTGATGCGCACACTGGCAAAAACTCCGGCGAGCGCGTAGTAGTCGGCCGCAGAAATCGGATCGGTCTTGTGATCGTGACAGCGCGCACAGGCCACCGTCAGCCCGAGAAAAGTCCGCCCCAACGTGTCGACCCGCTCCTCCCACTCGTCGGCAACGGTGGTTTTGATAATCTCCGGCGGCAGTTGCAGTTCCTTCCAATAAGTCGGGCTGAGGCCCAAAAATCCCAGCGCCGCGTTTTCCTCCGGCGGAACCTCGGGCATCAAGTCCGCTGCCAGCTGGCGTTTCACGAACTCGGGATAGGCAAGATCATCATTGAGACTCTTCACCACCCAGTCGCGGTAGCGCCACGCCGACCCGGTCGAGTTCAACCAGGATGCGGTGACGTCGGTATAACGGGCCAGGTCG
Organism: uncultured bacterium; assembly: GCA_965367965.1. Lineage (GTDB taxonomy): Bacteria > Verrucomicrobiota > Verrucomicrobiia > Verrucomicrobiales > DEV007 > JBBKXR01. The sequence continues at coordinate 109,880 of CBDULB010000001.1, forward strand.
AGCCAGTGGCGTGCCCACCGCTCCCCGTAATGCGATGACGAAAGTAACTGATCGATCTTTTCCGAAATGCCCTCCTCGCAATCACAGAACTCGTCCGTCTCGGCCATGGTCGGCGGCAGACCGGTGAGATCGAAATGCAATCGCCGCAGCAAAGAGCGTCCGTCGGCAGCCGCCGCAGGATTGAGCCCCTCAGCCTCGATTTTTGCGAGAATAAAATAGTCGATACGCGACTTCGGCCACGACGTGTTTTCGACCACCGGAAGCGTCTCAGCCTTCACCAGGGGAGCGAACGACCACGGGACGTTTGCAGTGGTTTCCAGTTCCCCGCTTTCACTGGCGCACAACCCGGCAGCGGTGACGAAAAACGTCAAACCGATCACCGCCTTACTTAGATTCGAACCCATAGAAGAGTTCCATGATACAAAGCCGCAAGCCCTGTAACAACGGCGCGTTCGCGCACGCGGCGCTCCTCAACGAAGGAGTATGAACCTTCGCCTCAATGAAGGGGCGGCGACTGCACGATGCACGGTGGGCACTTCGCCCGCCTCTGTGCGCTGGCGACGAAAGGCTTCGAGTGGCAAGCCGAGCGCGTGCCCTGCAAGTTCCTCGAAAGCACGCTCGATTGATAACGCCAAGCGGCGGTGCAGTGAAACTTACAGCCGCTTAATAAACGCCCTCGATGACTTTGTTCTCGAGCATGCCGAACGGACGCACGTCACCGACGCCATCCCACGGGTATTTCTCATGCGGCTTGCGGCGCACGGCTTCGTCGCGTTCGAGGAAGCGGGGCATGAAGAACTCTTTGGTCAGTGTGGTCAATTCGACGCGACCGTACTCATCGTAGTCGCGCGTCTCTTCCGTCTTGTCGGGATTGACGATGCGCAACACGGCACGCGGCTGCGGCGCATAGTAGGTGACGCTGTAGTTCTTCTCTTTCAACTCACCTGGCAGACTCACCGCCAGCCCCATCAGGGTATTGCCGTAAGTCGGAACGAACTGCGCTTTGTCTTCGAGCACTTCTTCGCTCAAAAAACGCACGTATTCCGGGGTCATCGAAGTACCGCCACAGAAGCAGCCCTTGATGCCGTTATCGGCGATACTGATGCGTTCACCGATCGATGCCAACAGACGTGGCGTGGTGAAAATGCACTCGATGTTGCGGTGCTTGATCAGGCCGACCGCCTGCTCCATGACATGTGCCTGATAACGCTCGACCTGGTCGACTTCCTTGCGACCGATAAGTTTTTTCACCCAACGCGGATCGAGGTCGACGAAATATGCCGAACCGCCCCGGATGTTGGCGAGGTGCTCGATGGCCAACCGCAGACGCCGCGGACCGGTCGGGCCGACCATGATCCAGTTGGCGCCTTTGGGAAAATACTTCTCGTCGAGCTGATCGGAGAACTGCTCGTAGTCGTGTTTGTAGTCATCCCAGCCTACACGCTGCTTGGGCAGACCGGTCGTGCCACCGGTTTCAAACACGTTGTAGGGACGGCCACCCATGCCCTTGGGCACAAAGCGCTCATTGGGTTCATCGCGCAGCCACTCGTCCTGAAAGTGGTCGAACTTGACGATGTCGTCGTAACTTTTCACTTCCTCGCGCGGATCCCAGTCGGAATTTTTCAGCCAGTCGAGCCAGAACGGGCAACCGGTGTCTTCGGAGAAGTGCCAGGCGATGATTTCGCGGACGCGTTCGTCGAGTTGGGAGCGGGCTTCGTCAGAGGTCATGCGTTTACTTAAGAGGGAGATGGGAGGATAAAGAATGTCACGCTTGAAGAGGGATCAGGCGAAAAACTTGCGGATTGTCTCTTCGGTCGGTTTCCTGGTGACCATTGACACGCCGACCAGAGCTGCAGTCGAGACGGCGATCAGAATCGTGACCGGCATCATGCCCCAGATCAGCAGTTCGTCTTCCATACCTGCCGGCTTCTCAGCGAGAATATCCCGGTAGAACAGGATGCACCAGGCTACGGTGGTGGCGATGATGCAGGCATAAGCACCCGCCTTGGTCACGCCCTTCCAGTATACCGCGGCAAACACCAGCGGGAAAAGCGCGGCAAACCCGCTGAAACACCAGACCCCCAGGTCGAAGACGTGAGCGCTGTCTTTCAGGTAAACCGCCAGAGCGTAGGTGAAAGCCACGATCGTCAGGATGAATCCGCGGGCAATCATCACCTTCTGTTTGTCGGAAAACCGGTCCGGACCGTATTTGTGAATCACAATGTCCTTGGTGAACATCGTGCCGAGACACATGAACTGAGAGTCCAGGCTGGACATGATCGCCGCCAGCACGCCGGCGCCGACCAGGCCGCTGAGCACCGGCGAATCGACCAACTGCTTGATCATCGCTCCGAGAACGGCGTTGGGACTGGGAGGCGCGTTGTTGAGGTGAGCCACCGCCCAGATGCCGATCAGAATACAGGGAAGCCAGACGATCATGATGAACACCGGGTGCGCCACCACGGTCAGCTTGAACGTTTTGGCACTCTTCGCTGTCAGCCAGTGCTGAAACAGATGCGGAAACATGCCCACCGAGAGCGGAATGAAGCAGTAACTCAGGAACTGAAGCTGCCCGATCATGCCCTCCCTCGCCAGGCGCGGCTCCGCGTCCTGATTGCCCAGCATCGCCTGGCTGGCCGCCTCGAGGCCGCCGAGCCGCGATGAGATCATGTAAAAGGCGATCACACCGGTAATCATGAACACGATTGTCTGAAAGGTGTTGGCCCAGACCGCGCCGCGCAGGCCGCCGAAGAAGACGTAGGACAGAACGATCAGGCAGATCACGCCGGCTCCCATCCAGGGCGGGATTCCCCCGCTGAGCGGATGCGGATTACCGTTGGGAAGCATGAGTTCGAATGCCTCCGGAAACAGGCCTGCAGTGGACGATTGAATGAATTTGCCTGCGGCGATGACGCCGACCAGCAGGTAGGGAATGACCAGAAGGATCAGGATCGGAAACAGGAGATAACCAAGTGACTTGGACTCGAAGCGATCCCGGAAATACTCGCACTGCGTTTCATGACCGTGCCGTTTGCCGGCGGCCCAGAGCTTGATACCGATCGCGAAGAACACCGCCGAGTGAATCAGGCCGGACCACGAAGCCATCAGGCCGTAAACGCCGATTCCGCTGGTGAAGGCTTTTCCCGTCGAACCGACCAGGGCAAACCCGGTCATCGTCGTTCCGAAAACCGACATCAGCAGGAGAAACGACCCCACGGAACGACTGACCACGAAATAGTCGGCACTGGTGCCCTTGAAGAAACGGCTGCTGAGAACGCCGAGGCCGACGAGAAGCACCAGATAGCCGGCAATGATGTATAGCGAAGTCATGAGTGGACTCGAGTTAGTCAGGTTGGTTACAATCGCAAGTGAAACAGCGATTAATCTTCCGAAACAGCCTGCGGCTGCTCAGCAATGTCAGTGGAACCCTCCTCGGCCCAACGCTCTATGTGCTCCGGCCAGACGAATCGGCTCACCAGGAACCAGAACGTCGCGGCAACAAGCGAGTAGATAGCGTGGTAGCCAAGCCCCACCGGCAGGAAGCCGAACCAGAGGGTTTTATTATCCCAGTTCCAGAAATCGTGATGCAGAATGGCAAGCACGAAAAAGATGACGACGACGACGGTGGTTTTGCTCACAGCGAGGGAGGGTGAAGATTAGGGCGCGAATTGCGGGATCGCCTCGCTTCTCACTCGCCGATTTTGTAAGCGTAGAGATGCGTGCCGGTGGTTACATAGAATGTATTGTTGGCCACGACAACACTTGAGTAGATCGACGCGGGAAACTCAACCGTATTGATCTCTTCATACTCCTTGCCGGCTTTGAGAATCGCCAGCTCGCCATCTTCATTACCGAGGAACACTTTGCCATCGACAACTGTGGTTGATCCCCAGATGTGGCTGAGCGTGTCGTGCTCCCAGTATTTTTGACCGGTTTCGGCGTCGAGGCAGTAGAGCTTGCCTGCGTAGTCAGAGATGTAGACCAGTCCGTCGACAATCGACGGAGTTGAAATGGTCCGGCCGATCTCCTTAAACTGCCAGACGATCGCGTCCTGTCCCTCGCCTTTCGACGGATCGATACAGGTAAGGGCTCCAACGCCTTCACCGTGCTCGGGGTCCTGACCGATGGCGACGTAGATTTTGTCATTGTAAGTCACCGGCGATGAAATAATCTCGCTCGGCCCCGGGTAGGTGGCGTATTTGATCGGCTCACCACTTTCATCAAAGCGGTATTCTTTCGGGCAGACATCCACCGACCAAAGCGTGGGCAGAATGTCGAAGCCTTCGGCATCCTTTTCCGGTGTCGTGCCGAAGCCGTAAACGAATCCGTCACCGGCTCCGAAGATCGCCTCTTTCGTGCCGTTGATCTCGGAGTAGGCGGGCGACGACCAGTTGCAGTGCATGATGCGATTGCCGATGCCAGCGCCCTCTTCACCGACCAGTTCGCCGGTTTCTTTATCGAGAGCGATAAAACACGGCGCCTGCGGAGCCGGCTTATTAAGGTGCGTCCAGTCAACACCATTGGACGTCGAGGCAAACACTTTGCCGTCACCGATCACCACCGAGCTGCTGGTAATGTTGTGGGGAAACACACCGAGTTCGTCGCGCATGTTGTAGATCCAGACGATGTCGGCATCGGTGTCGCCGGGTTCCATCGGTTCCTCACCTTCAGCGGCGAGGTATTTAGCTTCGTCCTTGTAGGGACCGTCATTGCCATCGCTGAGGCCATAGGTGTCGAAGCACAGCACCTCACCACGGTTGGTAACCACATAGCCGTATTTACCGTCGATAGTCGCTGACGAGCACATGCCGAGGTACTCCCAGTCGGAAACCTTGCCGGCGCCGAGCTTGTGCGAAGTCAGCTGCCATTTAAAATCACCGGTAGCTTCATCAAACACCATCACGACACCGCGGTCGCCGATGATTTTCTCATTGCGCGGCTCCTCATTGTTGGTGCCGACGTAGACCTGCCCGTTGGCAATCGTTGGCGTTCCGTAGGTCTGTGACCCGAGTTTCACCACCCATTTGGCGTGCTTTGCACCCGTCACTTCACCCTCGTCGTCGACTTCACCAGCAGTGAAATCCGTCATGATACCTTTAGCGGATGCCACCATGTTGTTGGTCGCGTCACGCCCCCACTGCGGCCATTCACTGGTGCCGTTGTCGGAATCGTCGCCAGCAGCCGGAGCAGCGGTTTTGACTTCCGTAGCAACCGCGGCTGCGGGCTCATTGACGCTGGCCGCAGCTGATTCCGGTGCGGCCGGCGTTTCAGCTTCAGCTTTAGCCTCGGCTTCCGGCTTGGGTTCCGGCTTGGCTTCAGCGTCGGGCTTTACGGCCGGCGCGGTGCCACTTCCTTTCGATTGCGACTCAGTCGCCGGGGCACTGCCGCTACCTTTTGATTCTCCGTCCGGAGCATCGGTTTTATTGCAAGCAGTGTTGAGGGCCAGTGCGACCAGCGCAAACAGCCAGAGAAGTTTTTGAATAGATTTCATGTGTCGGATGGTTGAGCTCGCAACGGAGCAATGTCGGTAATCTTCAGTAACGGGATAATCAATTGAAAGCAAACGGGCGGATCATGGGACCCGCCCACTGCGCGCTTAGTTGGGGGTGATGGTAATGTTATCGATAAACACCGCTTTCTGACTCTGCGGCGAAAAGCCGAACAATCCGGGAGCACCCTTCTTGTGAGCATCCTTGTGCTCCACCTCGATGGTCCACGCTTCCGGCTCGGGTTCGCCCTTCGGCCAGGCTTTGCCGCGAATGATACCGGTGCCGTCAGCGCCGATATCGACGCGGGTTTTCAACGTATACCACGTATTGGCAGCGATGCTGAACGGAGCTTCCTCTTTAACGCGCTCGTGATTCGAACTGACCTCGATGATGTTGGAGTTGCCGACCAGCGACACGATGTAGCGCTGATTGACCAGACCAACCACGCTCTTCACGCGGCGATTGCCATCGGTCATGACGTCGGCCTGCATGGTGTAGTTCGACAGTTCCGGATCACCGATGAAGGTCGTGCAGCGCATGAACAAAATCCGGTCAAGGGTCTTCATCAGCACCTTGTTGCCTTCGTGCTCCTGGATTTCCCATTTAAAACGACCACCGATCCACGGCAGCGGAGGGTAGGCAAAAGCGGCACCGTTAGTGGTGCTTTCACCGCTGAGTTCATCGGCCTCAAAATCGAGCGAGATCGGCGGGTTGGGAATCACCCGGCCGCGAACAAATCCGGTCAAACCATCGGCGCTGACCTTGAACATACCGGCTGACTCGGCAGCATCTGCGGCAGCGGTGAGCTTGCCGTCGACGACCGTTGCGTCCATCTCGGCTTTCACCTTAGCGGTCGGCGGAATGAACTTTTCCCACTCGCCCGTCTCCGCTGTGCCAACCGCAAGACCGTTGGCGTCAACCGTGCGCAGGCTGAACCCGGTCGAGTCACCGGCCTTCAACAGCACGTCGGAGGGCACCACCGAAATCGAAGTGGCTTCACCAGCTTCGGGCCAGGTGTTGTCCGGACCTTCTTTCCAGGCGATCGAATCGGTGTCGATTCCAAACCGGTAGAGCTTTTCAGTGGTGTGCACGTAGACCTTGCCGTTGCAGATCGCCGGTGAACCGATGGCGTTGCCGTCGAGCGCAATCTCGTGAAGAATCTCAGCGTCGGTGTCACCCGGTTTGACGACAAACAGTTTGCCTTCATACATCGGGATATAAAGAATGCCGTCAGCCATTGCCGGCGAAGCGTGCAGCTGCTCATTGGACAGCTTTTTCTCCCACAGAATCTTGCCGGATTCGACATCCATGCAGAACAGGCTGCCGGTTTTGACCAACTGGTAAACGCGACCATTGTGAACCAACGGGGAACTGGTGAACTGATCGAGCGGTGCGCGCCAGACCTCGACATCCCTCGGTAATTGCGGTGCACCGCCCTGACCTTCCTCCACTTCACCACCGGTGTTGCCGTAATCTTCCGGCAGCTTGATCGCAAATGCGCGGCCGGTTTCGGTGGTGTCGAGATTTTCAGCGCCGTGAACGCAGATCAGGCGCTGACCGCTGGCGTCGAGCACCGGTGACGAATTCACCCCGCCCTTGGAAACCTGATAGCGCCACAGCGGCGTGCCGTCGGCGACATTGACGCAGACAATATTGCCGCAACCGGTGCCGGCATAGAACACCCGGCGACCGCCACGGGTTTCAACCACCGGGGTCGACATCGAACTGTCCTTCAGGTACGGTGGACCGGTTCCGGGAGCGGAAGACCAAACCAGGTCACCGCTGTTCTTGTCGAAACCAAAGAAACGATCACGCGCCGGACCGTCGGCTCCCCAGTAACTGGTGACTCCGCGAATGATCACCAGATCACCATCGACCACCGGCGCACCGGCGCGCCCGTTGGGAAACGTCAGACGACCGAAACGTTCGATCATCGAGTGCTGCCATTGCTCCTTGCCGTCTTTGTCGAAACAGACAACCAGAGCGTAGGTGGTGGCGAGGTAAATATTTTCGGTCTCCGGATCGACCGCAACCGAACCGATTGAATAGCGATTGTAAATCGTGTCGCTGATAAAGTCGTGATAGGCCACTTCCCAAATCGACTCGCCACTCTTCTCATCGTAGCAAGTCAGCACCTCCTCCAGATCAGGCCCCTTGCCGCGGTAGCCCCACGAATAAACCCGGCCTTTAAAAATAACCGGAGTGCCACGACCGGCCATCTCCTTTTCCCATTCCGGCTGCGGATTAAACTTCGCCCCGTCCGGGTACTCTTCCAGACTGACTCCTGTCTGCAGCGGGCCGCGCCAGGAAATCCAGTTCCCCTCATCAACCGACTTGGCAGAGTCCTGAGACAGGCCGGGAATTGGCGAGAATGAAACAGCAGCGGCAGCAACCGCCATCAGGCACGCAGCTGAACGAAACAAAGGTGCAATTTTTTTCATGACAAAAGTCGAGTGAGCAGGAGCGAGAATACAGCTCCCGCGAGGGCGAAATTAGGAGTCTGCCACCTCGCTTGCAAGATGATTTATGCGCCATTTCGCTATTATTAACCGATCTAATCGGCAATCCCGGAATAGACCGCCTGATCGCAGCTTTTTCCCATCTATTTGACCGTCGACGCCCATTAGCATTAGTCCAACTGATGCAAATAGCGGTCACAAAACACTGCCCGGCTTCGCAATAGACAGTGAGCCCGAAGTTTTGCACAATGAGTGCTGCACTAATGTCAGACATCAACAGTCACAGCCCAGGTCCCGCTTCCGGCGGTGACTTGCCGGACGATATGGCTGACTATGAAAGTCAGGCCGACATCACTCCCGAGCCCGGCAACGCCGCCGCATTTTCGCGACTCGTGCAGCGCCACCATCGCGACCTGCTGGTTTTCGCGCGTGCGCTCACCCAGAACCGGCAGGCGTCATCCGAGATCGTTCAGGACGCATTCGTCACCGCCTGGGACAAGCTCGCCGCCTTCGACGTGACGCGAGACTTCGGGGCGTGGATGCGCGGCATCGTGCGCAACAAGTGGCGCGAATGGTTGCGTCGCAACAATCGCAGCGTCGACATCGACGATGAACACCTCGCCATGCTCGACGGCGCGGTCGCCGAATGGCAGGGCGTTACCGCCCGCGATCAGAACCCGGTTTTTTCGGCACTCGAACTCTGCCTCGACCGATTGCCCGACCCGCTGCGCCAGGCCGTTGACGCCTATTATTACAAACACGAGCACGGCGACGAAGCCGCCGCTGAACTGGGTGCCTCGCCCGCCGCCCTGCGCAAACGCCTGCAACGCGCCCGCCAAATGTTGCGCGACTGCCTCGACAACAAACTCGGCACTCAGCAAGATTAACCATGGAGTTACGGTAATGCCTCATAACACTCACACTCCCCCGCGCCCGCCCATGCCGGATGCCGACGACCGTTTTGTCGACGCCCTGCTCAACGAACACGCACGCCTCGGCGCCGGCGACGACAAAGCCCTGCTCGCCCTGATCCGCGCCCGCACCGTCGAACACCCCGGCAGCGACTACGTCACCAGCGAACTCAAATTCGGTATTCTCCAATGGTCGCAGGTCGCCGCAGTGGTATTGCTCATAGGTGTTTCGATCGCCGTCGCGGTGCGCAATTTCGTGCCGGTCGAGGACGCCCCCGCCGGCACCGGTCCGCTGATCGCCGCGCACGCCCCGGCACCGGACGATGAGCCGCTCGTCGAAGCGGTCAGCCACCAACCACCAGTCAAACAGGGCACCGCCGCGCCCCACGCCGATCCCAAAATGCCCATCGTCGCTCCGCTCGACAAAATGCTGACCGGCATCAGCGTCGAATTCTCGCCATCCTTCGCCGGCGAATGGCAATCGCCGCTCACCGCTCCGCTGTCCACCATTGCCATCGGTGAAAACCGACCCGACCAACTTTCCATCGAAGCCCTTCAGGAGCTCATCGGCAACGGCCGACCGATCCCCGAAGGAGCCGTCAGCGTCAGCGGACTGCTCGGTCAGTTCAACTACGACTACCCGCGCCCTTCGAGTGATTCCGACACCCCTGTCGCTATTGATTTAGCTGCCGCCACCAGCCCATGGAACAGCGATTTACACCTCGTCCGCGTCGCCGTTCAAGCACGCGATGAAAATGCCCAAAGCACTCCGCGCGACCAGGTCGAATTGGTCGCCGACGAAACCGAACTTCAAGTCGAGTTCAACCCCGCTCAGGTTGCGCGTTACCGCTTACTCGGCTATTCCGCCGACGCCAAAGGTGGCGCTTCGACCTTCGCTGCCGGCCAGCAGCTGACCGCTCTTTACGAAGTCGAAACCGCCGACCGCGATCCCGTCGCAGCTAACCAACTCAAGTATCAGTCGCTTCCCGCAGGCAACGCCGCACCGGCGGCCAGCACCGACCTGCTCAGTGCCAACTTCCACTACCATCACCCGAACTCCCGACAAGGACATACCCATTCCGTTGCCATCACTCGAAGCGCCACCCGCCCCTGGCAGCAAATTCAACCCAGCTTTCAACTCGCCTCGGCGACGGCCATGTTCACCGGACTGCTGCGCGAAAATGCAGCTCAGGTAAGTCGCGCCGATCTGTCGACACTCGACCGGCTGCTCAACGCATCCGGACCGCAGGCCGAAGACTTACAGGAATTGGTGCTGGCGTGGTCGGCGAGATAACCCGCCAAACCGGCTAACTGACGGGAGCGATTCGCAGCCCGCAAATTCGCGCCTCGGCAACTCCGTTGGTCGCTGTAACCACGACGCGCAACGCATCGAATTGCATCTCCGGCCCGTCGAAGCAGTGCCTTCGCAGCCGTTGGTAGTTGCCTTCCACTCCAGCCAACTGACACCACTCGCCATCGCCCGAACGGCCTTCGATTCGGTAATCCCGCACCGTCTCCGGTTGCGCCTGCCCCCAAATCATCTTCGATGCCGTATAACCATCGTGCTGACTGAGCGTTAAGTGGCGGTGCAGGCCGGTGTCGAAAACCAGCGACACCTCGCCGATCTCCCGTGCCTCGTTCCACTCCAGCATCAACCAGGCCGGCAGCCCCTCGCCCGGATCGGAACGCCAGCGATGCCAGCCCGCTTCCCGGCGCTGCGGCGCCGCACCGCGCTGACCGTGGACTGACCGGGTGTGTCGCGACACCACATTGCCCGCCTCACCGCCCGGCAGTTCGCTCGAAGCCGAAATGCGCGCTCCGCCTGCCGCATTGGCGACTGAAAAATCTTCTTCGAGGAGAAAGGCATCGTCGGCCATCAGTTGTCGACGAATCGCCACCATCGCCTCACCGCAACCACTCAGTTCTGATGGCGCCATCTTGCGACGCACCGCCTCTGCCGCGGCCGTGCCAACACCCTGTCCGACGACCGCACAAGTTGCCATCACTCGCGTCGACGAAAACGCCACATGCGTCGCCGACAGATTTCTACCCGCGAACATGAGATTAGCAATGTCCCGCGCGACACAACAGCGCAGCGGAATGTCGTAGAGCCAGGGCACCTCATGCTGCTGACACGGCTCAAGCGCCGGCGCATCGACACCCTCCGGTGGATGGAGATCCAGCGACCAACCACCGTAGGCAATGGCATCGTCGAATCGCCGCGAAGCAAACACCTCGTCCTGAGTCAGGATGTGCTGGCCGACGAATCGCCGACTCTCGCGCTTGCCCGGCACAAAGCCCAACCAGTCGAGCGCCCAATTCTCCGCGCCGTGTCCGTTACCTGAATTTTTAATGTGATCCCAGATGCCCAGCGCTACTGCCAGCAACTCATCCCGAATCTCTTCGTTGTCTTTGATCGTATCGAGCTCTCCGCCCCACTCCGCCCACCACCATCCGTATTCGTGGCTGGGTTCTTCGTCACCCGGATTCGCATACAGCCGCAGCCGCAAATCTTCACGGGTAAATTTGCGCGCCCAGGGAGGTGCCACGAACGGCATCTCACGATCGTGCTTGTTTGCCTGAATCAACAGCGTCGACCCGAGCCGCTTCTTGTCCGCCGTTTCCGGTGCCAACGATTCATCAAATTCGTCGCGGGCCTCGCGGCCTTCCATAAACATCGCCCCCGCCTCCGCAGCGAGCCGACCGTCACCGGTGCAATCGACAAACACTTTTGCCGCGATTCGAAATCGATCGTCTGTCGAAACCCGTTCCGCGATCGCCGCCGCGACCGAGTCTTCACTTTCCATCTCAACCGCCGTGACTGCGGTGTTCAACATCAAAGTAAGGTTGCTTTCGGCGCGACATTTTTCGTAGAGAATCAAGTCGAACATCGACGCCGACCGCTGCGGATTCCGCATCGCCGCTTCGAGCCGGATCTCCTCGATGATACCGCCTTCGCGCGCCTCGGTTTCCAGTTCCGCCCCGCGCTCCGATCCGCCGACGCCGTTAGCCCCGACGATGTGCATCCGTATCTCACTCGAGGCATTGCCACCCAGCACCGGCCGATCCTGACACAATACCACCCGGGCGCCATTGCGCGCAGCGGCGAGGGCACAACACACGCCTGCCGGACCACCACCGGCAACCAGTACATCAGTGGAAATTTCGCTTAGTTGGGTTACACCGGACATCGCAGCGGACTGTGATCGAAAACTGGCCAGCGCGCCAATATTCGTTTTACCTTACCGCCATGGATCTCAAACTCGCCGGCCAGCGCGCCGTCATCATCGGCGGCAGCAGTGGCATCGGCCGCGCCATCACTCAGAGCTTTCTCGACGAGGCTTGCCGGGTCGACGTGATCGACCTTGCCCGCCCCTCCGGTCTCAGTGAAACGGTCGGCTTTCACAAAGTTGACATCACCGATGCCAATGCACTTGCGGCATGCGCGGTCGGCTTCGACGCGATCAACCATGTCGTTGTCACCGCCGCGATCGGTTCCGGAAAAACCGGATTCCCTTTCTGGAATCTCGATGCCGCCGATTGGCGACGCGTGATCGAAGTCAACGTGCTCGGTGCGGCCAATTGCGCCCACGCATTCGCCCCGCGCCTGATCGAACGCGCTGACAACACGATGCTGTTTCTCACCTCAGTCGCCGCGCAAATTGGCTCCCAGACGGACCCTCCCTACAGCGCCAGCAAAGCTGCCGTCATCAATCTTATGCAATGCGCTGCGCGCGACCTGGCACCCCACCGCGTGCGCGCCAACGCCCTGTCTCCGGGCATGGTGCGCACGCCACTGAACGAATCCGTGTGGGCAGCCGCGCAGCAATCCTTACCCGAAGCCGAACGCCAAAGTTACCAGGATTGGGCCGCAGAAAAAATCGCCCGTGTCGCCCCCCTCGGTCGATGGCAGGAGCCCGAAGAATTTGGCGCAATGGCCGTCTACCTCGCCTCGCGACACGCCCGCAACATCACCGGACAGACCATCAACATCGACGCCGGCCAGGTCATGCACTCCTAACTCCTAAACATACAAACCTTCGATCCTCCGCCCGCCGTAAACGAAGTGCGGCCGGTCGAGCGGATCCTTCCACGTCAACGTGCGTGGCAGGCCGAGCGTTTCGTATATGGTCGCCGCCACATCCTCGGGTTTCTGCGGGTCGGAATCCGGGTAGGCACCGATCTTGTCAGTCGAGCCGACCGCCCGGCCGCCCTGCACGCCACCGCCGGCGAACAGCATCGTCTGCGCCGATCCCCAGTGATCCCGCCCCGGCAGGCGTCCCGATCCGGGCAGTGTCGAAATCTTCGGTGTGCGCCCGAATTCGCTGCCCATGACGATCAAGGTGTCGTCGAGCAGGCCGCGTTCATTGAGGTCATCAAGCAACGCCGACACGGCACGGTCCATCGGCGGGAACAGGAAGTTCTTCAGATTTGGAAACGCCGATTGATGCGTATCCCAGCACTCGTTGTTGCCCAGGTTGACCTGCACCAGACGAACCCCGGATTCGACCAACTGGCGAGCCATAAGCAGTGACCAGCCAAACGAATTCTCGCCGTAGCGTTTCAGCACTTTCGGATCAGCGTGATCAACATCGAAGGCAGCCTTGACCTTGGGATCGAACAACATCTTGGCCGCCATTTCCTGAAAGCGGTCGGCGCCCTGCGTTTCAGCGACTTTTTCGAAATGCGCCTGCTGTCCGTCGAGGTGCGAAAGCAGCTCGAACCGGTTCTTCATCCGGTCACGACCGACCCCTTCCGGCAGGGAAAGGTTGGGCGCGTCGAACGACATGGTCGATCCGTCCGCCTGCCCTTTTTCATGATGAAACAAATAATCCGGATAGGCCCCGTAAGTCGACGGATTGTAGCGCGACGCCTCGAGAAAAAACGGATCCTTGCCCTGACCCAACTGGCCGGCAAACTGGCCGGGCAGCGTTCGACCTACCCGGTGGACCATTTTTTCCGGCAACACGATCGACGGCGGCAAATTGTTCTGCACCGGAAACATCTCACCGGCAATCGCCGCCATCGACGGCCAGTCGGTCTCCTTCGGTTTACTGGCATCAAACCCGACCGGCAGATCGCTGCGTCCGGTGAACATCACGTGATGTCCCTGCGAGTGCTCGTTGTAGGGATGTGTGACCGATCGACACAACGACCAGAGGTCACTGCGCTTCGCCAGCTCGGGCAGGTGTTCGCAAATATGCAGCCCCGGCGTCCCGGTGCGGATCGAATCGAAATCGCCACGCACCTCCTGAGGCGCGTCCGGCTTCATGTCGAAGCTGTCGTGCTGTGACAATCCGCCCGACAGAAAAATGTAGATTACCGATTTGCCGTTCGGAGCCACATGCCCGCCCGCTCCGGCCTCCTCTGCCGCAAGCGTGCGTAGCGATGACAGATGGTTAGTTCCCAGACCGAGTAAGCTGATGGCACCCGCCTGAATCATCGAGCGCCGACTTGGGCGCAAACTCGGATGGGCACTGACACCCGGATGGTTTGATTCATCACTCACAATCAGGCACTAACATCAACATTCTATCCTGTTGTGTAAAGTTACCGGCACGGCGTAATCACGGCATACCCATTGGTATTCGCCCGTGCAGCGCGACATCGACAACGCAGACTTTACAAAAGTCTGGCGAACCTGCACGGTGCCGATTCATTGAGCCTTCGATTTTCGACCCTTCCATTCCATGGACGAGAGCAACGATCCATCAACGCCTTATCAGTCAGCATTCGCCCAGGCGGCTCCAATCTCGCCGGCAACACCCGAACTGCGCGAATATCCGTTCAGTTTTCACGGTAACGGCGCCGAATATTTCCGGATCTGGATTGTTAACGTCATGCTCACAGCGGTCACTCTGGGGATTTATCTTCCGTGGGCCCGAGTGCGCACCCGCAAATACTTTTACGGCAACACCCTGCTCAACGATCGCACTTTCGATTACCTCGCCAGGCCCACGGCGTTGCTCAAGGGCTACCTGATCGTCACCATCGCGATGATCGTCTACAACGTGGTTGGCACGATCAATCCCCTCGCCGCCATCCCGATCATGCTGATCTATATCTGTGTGGCACCGTGGCTGATTTACAAATCGCTGCGCTTCAAGTGCCACAACTCGGCCTACGCCAATGTGCGCCTGCGCTTCGTCGGATCACTCGGGGAAAGTTTCGCCATCTACCTTGGCTTTTTGATTCTGATCCCACTGACGTTCGGCCTGATCATTCCCTACCAGGCCTACCTCAGCAAAAAATACATGTTCGGCAACCTCGCGGTCGGCCAGAGCGAATCAGAAACCAAAGTCGAGCCCGGTAAATTTTACCTCATTTACCTCGCTTATCTGATTCCCATCGGACTGGTTTTTCTAATCGGAATGCTCGCCGCGATGATCATACCGGTCGCCAGTGGCGTTCTCGATAAAGCCAAAGAAACGCAGGGCAATGTCCCTGCTCAAGTTGAAACGGCCGGCAACCCCGCAGATGAAGACATCGACAACGATGCTCCCCTGACCGCTGCCGACGCAGATGCCGGCATGACCGGCAACGAGGATTTTGATCCCGAAGACTTCGACGCCGAGGACATTGGCGCCCCGGAAGGTCTGATGATCGCAATGATCATGATCTTCTACGTGCTGTTCATCCTGCTGACCATTCTGCTTCAGCAGTTCGTTTTTGTTCGCACCACGAACTACACGATGACCAATACCACGCTCGGTAGTTGCCGACTGCACAGCGACATGCGCGCCCGCGACATGATCTGGATCACGGTCAGCAATGTCTTATTGTGCATCGTCACTCTCGGCATTTTTATTCCCTGGGCAATCGTGCGCTTGCGCAAGTACCGCATCGAACACATGAAACTGTTCGCCTATGGAGAGCTGCAGGACTTCATCGCTGCCAAAGAAGCCGAGCAGGATGCCACTGGCGATGCCGCCGCCGACTTTCTAGACTTTGAACTTGGCTTCTGATCGAGCGACAGTCAGCCGTGCCTGACCAGTTCACCAGCTTTCAAGCCAGACTCAGCGCCGCCGGTTCCTCGGCGATGCAGGAAGTCGACGTGATCCCCACCACCTCGGACACCCTGCGCATCAGTGGACCGGATGTCGCCGGTGGATCGATCGAAGTCCCGATCGGAGAATGCGTCTTTCGTCCGCCACTGGGTCGCATCCGGAGAGTCATCGATCTCCCCGACGGCAGCACCCTGGAGAGCGATGACCTCGAAGTCGTCGACCAGCTCGGCTCGAGTTCGTCAACCGGCCACCACCAGCGCATGATTCATCGCATGGAGAGCAAGTGGACCTGGGCACTGGCGAGCATCCCCGTTCTCATGGTCACCGTCTGGGTCGTGTACCGATTCGGCATACCGGCGATGGCCGAGAGTGTCGCCTTCAAGCTCCCCGTCACCACCCTGGTTACCGCTTCAGAGGCCAGCATCGACTTAATGGACAAACTGATGTTCGACGACAGCAAGCTGAGCAAGCAACGCCAGGAGGAGATCCGCCGGGGCTTCGACGACGCCGTCGCCAAGCTTGGCAGCGATGACTACGAGTTCGAGCTGCACTTTCGCAGCATGAAGAAAGTGCCGAATGCCATGGCGCTGCCCTCCGGCGACATCTTTGTCACCGATGCCTTGATCGAAAAGGCGGAAGCCGACGAGGAAATTTTCGCTGTCTTCGCCCACGAACTGACTCATGTCGAACGCCGCCACGGCATGCGCATGATCCTGCAGGATTCGGGTGTCTTTATTCTGTCGGCGGTCATGCTCGGTGACGTCGCCTCCGCCGGCGCAGCGATTTCCGGGGCGCCCGCTGCTCTGGCCAACAGCGGCTATTCGCGAAGTTTCGAAAACGAAGCCGATGCCGGTGCCGCCCACTACTGTATCGAATGCGGATGGACCACTTCGCCGATGCAGTCGATGTTAAAACGCATCGCTCCCTCCGCCGGCTCGGAAGCTGCCGGTTGGATGTCCTCGCATCCCGATACCAAAGAACGCATTCGGCGCCTGAAGGAGCTTGAAGTCAAATTGCTCGGCAAACCGAAGATAGATACCGACGAAAACTAGTCGCTCGTATCAGCGCGCCGCCTGCCAGCCTCCGCGCAGGCGGCGACTCAAGTTTTTTACTGCGGTCGACGCGTTATCCGCTCCGGCGATGTTCTGCAATTCGGTCGGGTCGCGCTCGTGATCGTAAAGCTCGCGGGCCACGATCTCACCGTCGCCATTCATATCCCGCCACTCAACGTAGCGATAGCGGTCCGTCCGAATCGCCCGCCCCATCGGACCGGCCTTACGGGGGAACTGACTGAACGCCGCATTTTTCCAGGGTCGATGCTCAGGATCGCGCAGCAGCGGCACCAGACTGTCGCCCTCGACCTGACCGGGAACGTCCAGTCCCGCCAGCTCACAGATCGTCGGGTAGAGATCCACCAGTTCCACCAGAGCATCACTCTTGCCATGCGTGAACCCCTCACCCGGAGCACGCACGATCAACGGAACCCGAGTCGCCCATTCGTAATTGGTCATCTTCGCCCAGGTGCCGTGCTCACCAAGGTGCCAGCCGTGATCGGAAAGAAAAATCACTACCGTATTTTCAGCGAGCCCGGAATCGCGAAGCCCCGCCAGCAGGCGCCCGATCTGAGCATCGACGTAACTGACACATGCCATATAGCTCAAGCGAAGCTGCCGCACCGTCGCCTCATCGATGTCACCCTGCGGCGGCACATTCCTATAACTGCGCAACTCGTAGCCGGCAAATGCCAGCGCCTGCTCGCGCGATTCCGGCGTCAACACCGGCGCTACCGGCCAGCGGCTTTTCTTACCCGGCAGCGGCGCGTAGTTGCTTGAGTTATAGAAGCCCGGCAGCGGCGCATCGGCCGGCGGCTGAGCATTTTCCGGAATCAGGTAGTAGGCCGAATCGTCCGGATAAAGGTCGAAGTAACGCGACGGAGCGACAAATGGCAGATGCGGCCTCCGGAAACCGACGCCGAGAAAGAACGGTTCGTCCTCATCTTTCAGCTGCGCCAAAGTCGCTACCGCCCGGCTGGTCATGCGGCCGGCATAGAGCGCGTCGTCTTCGACATCCGGCATCTGCCACGCCGGACAATCCTCGCGATCGGCGATGATACTCGTCTTGCCGTCGCCGCCGATAATTTCCAAAATCTCTCCGTCCCGGCCCGGCGATGCCGGCACACTCCACGACTCCGGATCATCGCGACCGTCGTGAAAAATTTTCCCGAGAGCCTGCGTCGTGTAGCCACTGGCACGCAAATAGCGCGCAATTGTCAGGGTTTGATCGGACGCCTTGTGTGCAAAGTCGAAATGATCGCGCAGGGAAAAATTGCCGGTGCTGTCCGGCCTCAATCCGGTCATGAAAGACACCCGCGAAGGTCCGCATTGCGCCGCCTGACAATAGGCCCGCTCAAACAGCGTCCCGGATTCCGCCAGCGCATCGATGTTCGGCGTACGCATCCACTCCGCGCCATAACACGCCAACATCGGCCGCAAGTCATCGGTACAGATAAACAGGAAATTCGGCGACGAACCGAATGCGACCACGGGCATTGATAACAAAACAAAAAGAAAGATCCTCACGCCGACACTGGACAAAAACCAGTCCGTCCCGCCAAGGCAAATCGAATGGTAAACCGCAATTTACTGACGGCCCTTCATCATTGAATTCACCCGCCCTCTCGTCCACCCTACCCTCGTGCCAGACAACGCCTCTTACCCGAAAACAAAATTTGCCGAAAATCTGACTCGCCGCAGCGGCATCCTCGAACTGATGGATGACCTCGGCGAGGCGATGACCACTGGACGTGGAAAAATGTTGATGATGGGCGGCGGCAACCCCGGCCATATCCCCGCCATGCAACAACTCTGGCGGACGCGTTTTGCCGAACTCCTCGCCACGCCCGATGCCTTCGATGCGGTACTCGGCGATTACGATCAACCGGCCGGCAGCCCGCGATTTCGTGAAGCCGTTGCCGGATTCTTTCAGCGCGAGTTCGATTGGCCGATCACTGCGAAAAATGTCGCCATCACCAACGGTGGACAGACCGCGTTCTTCTGCCTGCTGAATCGCTTCGGCGGGCGCATGCCCGATGAGAAATCGCGCCGCCGCATTCTCCTGCCTTTAGTTCCCGAATACATCGGTTACGCCGATCAAAGCGTCGGTGCCGACTTCTTCGACAGCCGCCGGCCATCCATCGAACACATCGATG
>CBDULB010000002.1:0-127267 GCA_965367965.1 uncultured bacterium
GGATGAAGGTCGCGTCTACTTCGCTGCCGGCGTCTGGCCACTCGAAGGCACCTTTGTTTTCTGCCTCGACGCGACCAGTGGCGAGGTCATCTGGCGCAACGACAAGGCGTCCTATCTTTACGACATTCATCCCCACAATGCCGAATCCTACGGCGGCCTCGCTCCCCAGGGCTACCTGCTGGTCGATGGCGAAACCGGCGACCTCGTCGTGCCCAGCAGCCAGGCTTACCCGGCGCGCTTCGATCTGAAAACCGGTGAATTGAAAGAATTCGAACTGCCCTCCGCCGGCCGCCTGCCCGGCGGATGGTTCGCCTCCACGCCGGCCGCCAAAGAAGCACAGAAGCTGAAACGCCGCGGCCTGTTGTTCGACGATCAGGTCAACGCCAAGCCGCACGAAGACAAACCACGCAGTGAAGGCCTTCCCGAAATCCGCAGCACCCTCCGCGCCGGCGACCGCGAGATCCGCTTCGAGGATGCCTTCGCCGGCATTGCCGAAGGCGACGCTGTGCATTCGGTCATCGCCGCCGACGGCAAACTGATCGTTACCACCCTATCCGGCAATCTCGTGGCCTTAGGCCAGACCGAAGGCGATACCCGAACGGTTTCCTCACCGGTCATGCCGAAACGAAAACTGCTCGCCGCCAAAGCGCCCGACCAGCTTCCGCCGACCGACGCTCTTCCGCAGGACGGCTACGCACTCATGCTCGGGGCTGCCGATCTCGGCACGATCGAGTTTCTGCTCAGCAAAACCCAACTGCAGTGGGTCAACATCGACGCCGACGAAAAACGCATCGCCACCTTACGCGCCCTCGGATGGGACGAGCGCCCGATGCATTTCATTGACGCCGATCCCGTCAAACTTGAGTTACCGCCGTACCTCGCCGGAGCCATTTACCTCAACGAATCACTCAGCCCTGACGCCGACCAACTGAAACGCTACTACGAAAGCCTGCGCCCTTTTGGAGGAAAAATCGTCAGCCGAATCTCCGGCCTGGCGTCGCTCGCAGAGTCCGCAAAATTGGCTCGCGCCTCAATCGAGACCGATGCCAACGGATGGACGACGATCACCCGCACCGGCCAGCTTGAAGGCGCCGCCGACTACACCGGTGACTGGACCGCCAACTCCGATCAACGCGTCAAAGCTCCGCTCGGCCTGCTCTGGTTCGGCGATTCGATCACGCATTTTAAACGCTCGCCGCAACCGAAATTCATCAATGGAGTGATGATTTCCAACCCCAAGGATTGGACCGATGCCTCGACCCGCAAAGGCGCAGTCGACTACCGCCTGCTCGAAACCGTTTTCACCGATGCCTACACCGGCCGCATTTTAACTAAAAGCGAAGCACCCGAACTCCGCCAGAGTTACGGCCCCGTCGATCTCGAAACCATTCAGCCAAGTCAGTATCGGCCGCCAACCCAGAAGAACGATTGGAAGCCCGACGCGCCCCGCGCCGGCGAACGCATCAATCCACTGACCGGTGAAACCGAGCCGCGCACCTTTCCGAAAAGCTACGGATGCGACGGCGGGGTCGACTACGGCAATCTCTATTCAATGCGCTCCGGAACGCCGTCTTTTTATGATAAGCAGAACGACAGCGGCACCATCAACATCAGCGGCCCACGCAGCGGCTGCACCAACAGCATCATTCCAGCGAACGGAATTCTAAACCTGCCCTACTTTTACGAAGGCTGCACCTGCAGCTACCCCCTTCCAGTGGCGCTGGCACTGGTCAGCAAGCCCGAGACTTTCGAACAATGGGCCTCGTGGGGTGAAGTCGAAACTGAAAAACTGGCCGGAAAAATTCAGCGGCTCGGTCTTAATTTCGGCGCCCCCGGCGATCGAAAAACCGACGACGGCACCCTCTGGCTCGACGTCCCCAACGTCGGCGGGCCGTCCCCTGATATCCAGATCAGCACTGAGCCGGCTCTGGCACAGCTCGAGACCTTTTATCAGCACTCACTGTTTCTGAAGGAAGGCAATGGCTGGCCATGGATCGGCGGTTCCGGAGTCGTCGGGTTAAAGTCGGTCAGCATCGCCGGCATCAAGCCCGGGAACTATCAAATCCGTATCACCACCACCAGCGACCAGGATCGATCGAGTTTCACCACTGGAGCAGACACAATGATCAAAGTAGGCGGGAGTGGAATCCTGACAATTGAAACAGGAACCGCAGCGGGCCCGGTTTGCGGGATAGAAATCATCCGCCAAGGTTCCTGAAACCGGTGTCTGAAACCGGTGTCTGAAACCGGTGTCTGAAACCGGTGTCCCCCCCGGGGTGTCGCAGCGCCCCACTTGCGATCCCCGGCCAAAAGATTAGAGCAATTTCCACCGACTCACCTGCCGGTGGTTCGATCGCAATTTGCGCCGCAATCCCGATACAGTTACAAACGATCCGCGGCAGAAAGCTCAGCCAACCCGCCGATCCGCCAACCCGCCGCTTAATCACGGCACCATCCCAAACCGGACCCGCCGTCGCGTCAACGTTCCAGTTTCGACGCACCCACGCCAGCAAGATTCAGTCATTCACCGCCGACTGCTGTTCATCTCACCGAGCGCAGGAAAATCCCCCCTCGCGGTCGCCTAGCACCGGCTGTCGCGGCTGGCTGTAGAGCAGCTTTCAGCTTAGCGGCAATTCATCCGGAATTTTTTCCGGTAAAATTAAAAGTTGCGGCGGCAGTAAAGACGGCTAATTTTTATCCATGCCCGCCCGCTTGCTCCGCACCCACACTGAGTCGTTCTACCACGTCATTTCACGGACAAACGGTCGGGAACGGTCGATGCGGGATGCTGAGAAACGGCATTTCCACGACTGGATGCGGCGGCTGGAGCGCTTCTGTGGCTTGCAAGTCGTGACCTATTGCTTAATGGAGAACCACTTCCATCTACTGGTGCGGGTGCCTTGCCGGGAACGTATGCTTGAGCAAGAGCCTTTGACGGAAAGGGGCTTGAGAGCCCTCTTGCCTCTGATTTATCAGCGGCGGGAATTGAAGGATGCGTTGCAGGAGCTGGATCGGGCCGCAGAGCAGGATCGTTCCGGGAAATGGACGGCGGAAATCCTTGCGCGCTATCAGCAGCGGCGGTTTTCGTTATCGATCTTCCTCAAGGAACTGAAGCAGCGCTACACGCGTTGGCACAACCGCAGACACCATCGCACCGGGACGTTGTGGGAGTGTCGATTCCGCAGCGTACTGGTGGAAGGTAACGAGACGGCGCTGCTGACGATAGCGGCATACATCGATTTGAACCCGGTCAGGGCTGGCATTGTCGGCGACCCGAAGGACTACCGCTGGTGCGGTTACGCAGAGGCGGTGGCGGGGGAAATCGTCGCCCGGAAGGGACTGGGGACGATTTTGATGAATACATCGTTCGGGGTAAATCGCCAGGTGACGTGGCGCAATACCGGGCCACGCTACCGGATATTGCTCTACGGTCATGGCGAGGAGCGACATGCTGATGAGACAAGGCGAACAATCGCGCGACCCGGCATGACCAGAGAGCAAGTCGAGAAGGTGCTGGAGTGCGGCGGCGAACTCAGTGTGGCCGAAATCCTTCTTTGCAAGGTGCGCTATCTGACGGACGGAGCGGCGATCGGCAGCAGCGAGTTCCTGCAACAGGTGTTTGAGGAAAATCGTGATCGCTTTGGCGAGAACCGTATCACAGGGGGACGATGCATGCGCGGCGCGAACTGGGGTGGGCTGGAGGTGCTGCGTGGATTGCAGCGGGATATTTTCGGGTAGAGGTAGAAACGCTGCGCTGCGCCGGCAACTAAGGTGAAAGCGATACCCCGGCGGCGCTTTGTATGACCATCAACCACGCAAGCGCCCGGTCGCCGCGACAATTTCGGATTCGATCACGTTGAGAGGATTGAGCGGATCCATGGGATTTTCATAAGGGATGACTTCGTTATTGGCCGGGTCCCAGTGCACCGGCCCGTAACGAGCGGGGCCGGCAAGCTGGTTGAGAATGTGATCCCCGGCGTCGCCTTTGTTGTAGTGCCAGAATTCAAACGGGAAATGCATAAAGCCGTGGGCCTCCATCATTTCGGTGATCGCCAGACGGTTCTCCAAGTCGACGGTATCGATAAACGGCGAACGCATCGGCGTGCGCTCACTCATCTCGAGATAAGCGTTGCCGCGCCAGACTTCGCTGCCGTCGTCGCGATGAAAAACTGAGATATCGATCGCCGATCCGGACATGTGTGTGCCGATCTTGGGGATGTTGGCCACCATAACGATCGCCCGTCGGAACACCATCTCACTGGAAGGCATCCGGCCGCCATTCTCCCACACGCATTTCTTCAGAATAGCATCGAACACTGCCGGCTTTCTGACCAGTTCGGTTTGCATCTGTCGGGTCCGGTAACCCTCTTCAATTTTCAAAATCCAGCCGCGCTCATTCATTTCGCGACCGATTTTCACAACGTCGTCGACGAGGCTCTCCCGCATAAAATAGATCCGGTCGAGATCGCCGGCGATTTTCGTATCTGAGAACCGCATCTCAACTCCGGCTGATTCGGCCGCGTCAGGAATCGATGCAAAACCTTCACCGCACTCCGCCACGGGAAAGGTCAGCAGCTGCTCGACGAAGCCATAACCCGCCTCCATTTGCTCCGCCCAGAACGCGCGGCGGGCCGCCTCGTCGTCATTTGAACTTTCTACGCTCATTACTTCCCGGTTGATGTTTTGGTTTTGAGTTTTTGCACCGCTGCTTCGCGAGCTTTGATATCCTTCGGATGCTTTGAGAAAGACTCGAAGACATCGCCGATGACTTTATCGGCCAATTCGCCGAGTTTGCTTAAAATTATCGCTTCTGCATCCGGCGTCAGCGGCGAAGTATTCGGCTCGTAGCCGCCGACTGCATACGAATCCGCTGTCGCGAGGTAGCCGACGCGACCATTGGCATAGCCGACAATGATCGGGATCGCACGGTCGGCGATGGCGTCCTCCAATTTAAAGCCATACTCGACCATCGGCTCGCCGGGCATGCACAGAAACAGATAAGGGCCGACTTTCATCGCCATCAGCTCACCGTCGACAGTGCCTTCTTTTCCCGGCAGAGCAATCACTTCGCTGGCGACGCGGATTGGATAAAAGTGGCCGCGCCCGGCAAGTTTTTCGCGGGTGACGTTCAGCGCGAGCGTGCGTACCACGGCACCTCCGAGATCGTGTGCCGCCCACTGCAAATCGGCCTCATCGGCACAGCGATAGGGAAAGCCGGGAAGGTTGGGGCGGATATCACCCGCGCAGCCCTGGAGGAACAGCGCACTGGTTTCACCATCATAGACTTTTTCGACAAAGGTCTGCGCCGGCCCCGGAAAGTCAGCGCTCAATTTAGGGTAACCATTAGGATACGGCAGTGAGCCTTTATCACCCCAGGTGAAAAAGCAGGGATGACAGACGGCGTGCATGATCACCGCCATCGGCGTCAATGAGTTGCCGTCATCGAATCTCAGCACTTTGACCCGTGGATCATTCGGTCCATCGGGATTGAGTCTAACCACGGCACGGCCATCGATGACTTTACGGCGATTGATCCCGAAACCAATTTCGTCTTCACCGTAGCCAATCGTAACGGTGCGCATATTTGCCGCCGCCTGTTTGGCTGCTGCACCGAGTTTCGCCACCAGGTCGCGGCCCCACTTGTTGAGCGGATCATAAGGCGGCCCGGAATGGTTGTGCGACGCAGTGATCATGATGTTCTCCGCCGGAACGCCGGTCGCCGCGTAAATCTTTTCCCGCGCCAGCGGCACCAGGGCGTCCCAGGCCTGCAGCACATCCATGGTCACGATCGCCGCCCTGGTGGTTCCGTCGTCGAGCAGCAAAACGCCGGCGCGCAACGGATCGCGAATCGCATTCACTTCGCGGCGATGTCCGTCAGCGATCATGCCGGTGACATCGTCCGGAGTGATGTCGATCTTGGCGACCCCGGCGCGGAGATTAGAGGTAGCGGCAAATTCCCCGTCAACGGGTTGCCGGGCGTAGGCAGGAAACGCCAGCGCAACCAGCGCAATTAGCGTAGCCAGGGTGAGATAGATTTTCATGTCAGTCATTTGATCCTATCCCCTACCGGCAAGCAAGCCCGACGCCGACGCCATCGCGGACAAAGCTTGGCATGCGCCAGCTCGCACCAATCCATGAGTCACGCGCAGATTCTGAGTGCAAGTTATCATTTTCCCGGAAATGTTTTGGAAATGCTCAATTTCCTGACGCAGCACCGGACTGGATTCCCGACAAGCTCGGGTTAGGGTCACGCCATGTCATCCCCCGGGGAATCAAACGAAGACGACGAACAGGATCTCGGCCCGCGCCTGCGCGATGCCACCGAGACGCTGGAGCGCGTCATTAACGATCGCGACTTGCTCAATGCGCTGTCGGACGACGAGCGCGCGCGTTTGTTCGTTACGGTTGGAGAGTTCCTCCACCCCAATCCCGACGACCGGCGGCGTCAGGCAAAGGAACGCCGCAAACGTCGGCGCAAGAAAAAGATCAAAGTCGATGAGGTGACGCTGAACCAGACCGGCATCCGCCAACTGCGCGACAAGCCGGTGTTCACGACACCGAACGTGTTCCCGCCAAAAGGCCACCAACAGATCGAAGTCGAGGACGATCCCGACTTTCGCGAACTGATCGAGCCGCAGCACTGTTACATCTGCAAGCAGGACTACTCGAAGGTTCACCATTTTTACGATCAGTTGTGCCCGGCTTGTGCGGAGTTCAACTACGCCAAGCGCAGCGAAACCGCCGACCTCAGCGGCCGCGTGGCGCTGCTCACCGGTGGACGGGTAAAGATCGGTTATCAGGCGGGCATTAAACTGTTGCGCGCCGGTGCCAGTCTGATCGTTACCACGCGCTTTCCGCGCGATGCGGCGGCGCGTTTTGCGGCGGAAGCCGATTCCGAAGACTGGGCGGATCGGCTCGAAATTTTCGGTCTCGACCTGCGCCACACGCCGAGCGTCGAGGCCTTTTGCGGTCACCTGATGAACACCCGGGAGCGGCTCGATTTTATCGTCAGCAATGCCTGCCAGACGGTGCGCCGGCCGCCGGATTTCTATCGGCACATGATGGATCGCGAGACGGTGTCGCTCGCCGAGTTGCCGAAGGAAGCGAGCCGCTTTCTAGGTGAATGGGAAGGCCTGCGCGGCTACAGCATGATTCCCGAAGGTGACCAGCGTCAGGCGCTGGCGACCGATACACCGAGTCCGATCGCCGGCCTGACCCATGCTGCACAACTGTCGCAAACCGCACTGCTGCCGGAGGAACGCGAAGCGCGCAGTCATCTTTTTCCCGAGGGCAGGCTCGATCAGGATTTGCAACAGGTCGATCTGCGTGATCGTAATTCGTGGCGACTGATGCTCGCCGAAGTGTCATCGGTCGAACTTCTGGAAACGCAATTGGTCAATGCGGTTGCGCCATTTCTCCTCAACGCCCGCCTCAAGCCACTGATGCTGCAGACGCCCGGCCGCGAAAAGCACATCGTCAACGTGTCGGCGGTCGAGGGGCAGTTCTATCGAAAATTCAAAACCACCCGCCACCCGCACACCAACATGGCCAAAGCGGCGCTGAACATGATGACGCGCACTTCAGCGGCCGAGTATCACGCCGACGGCATCCACATGAACAGCGTCGATACCGGCTGGGTGAGTGACGAAGATCCGCAACACATCGCCGAGATGAAAACCGAGGAACATCGCTTTCATCCGCCCCTCGATATCGTCGACGGTGCCGCGCGCATCGTCGATCCGATCATCGATGGCGTGAACAGCGGCAAACACGACTGGGGAAAATTCTTCAAAGACTACCGGCCGACTGACTGGTGACGCGGCAGTAAAGACGGCGGCATCCCGTCATCGTCCGGCGTTGGCAGGCGGAGCGCCCGCCCTACAATTTCTACCCATGAAGACGACTCTCATCACTCCCGCCCGGCTGCCGGTCAGTGCCATCGGTTGCGGCTGCACCACCTTCGGACGCGAGATCGACGAGGCGGCGGCGCACATCTTTCTCGACCACGCGCAAGCGAACGGCATCACGTTTTTGGATACGGCGAGCGCCTACGGCAGTGGCAACGGCGAATCGGAGGCGGCGATTCGCAGCTGGCTCGAATCGCGCCAGCCTGCCGCCAACAGCGTCGTGATCGCGACGAAAATCCTGCCTCCCTACACGCCGAAGGAAATGCAGGCGTCGGTCGACCTCAGCCTGCAGCGGCTCGGTATCGAAGCCATCGATCTGCTCTACCTGCATCGCCACGATGACAGCGCTGATTCGGTCGAATCGCTCGCAGCACTCGACGCGTTGGTGCGCAGTGGGAAGGTGCGTTCGCTCGGCGTCAGCAACTACACGCAAGCCCAGCTCAAGGCCGCGTTCGCACTTCAGGATGAACACGGCCTGACCCGCTTCGCTGCGCTGCAGAACAATTTTAACTACGCGGTTCGCGACGTCGGCCCCGGCTACCGCGAATATTGTGATGAACAGAATGTCGCCGTGGTGACCTACAGTCCGCTCGGCGCTGGATTTCTCACCGGCAAACACAAGCGCGAGAGTGTTGAGAGCGGATCGCGCTTCGATATCGTTCCGGGACATCAGGACGTTTATTTTCACGATGAAGGCTGGAGCCGCCTCGCCCGCCTTGAGCAAATCGCCGCCGACAGTGGACATTCGCAGGCGCATCTCGCGCTGGCCTGGGCAATGCATCAACCCGGTATCGATTCGGTCCTGGTCGGCGGTCGAACGCCGGCGCACCTCGATCAGGCGCTGGCGGCACAGGCCTTCGACGATGCCGAAATTTTCGCGGCCCTCGACGCGGAATGATAGCTGCTATTGCGTCTCTGGCTGATCCGCTTGCTCCAATTCCATCAACCGCTACACTCGGCGGTCATGGACAGCCATCTTTTCACCAACTGCCTGATCTACTTCGCCGCCGCCGCGCTGGCTGCTCCGATCGGCAAACGTCTCGGTCTGGGCGCGGTGCTCGGCTACCTGATCATCGGTGCCTTGATCGGCCCGCAAGTGATCGGCCTGGTCGGTGAAAACCGCGAGGAGGTCATGCATTTCGCCGAGTTCGGCGTGGTGCTGATGCTGTTCGTCATCGGCCTGGAAATCGACTTGTCCCGGCTGTGGAAAATGCGCCGCAACATCCTCGGTCTCGGCGGTTTACAGGTATTGATCACGGCACTGGCACTGGCAGCGGTGGCATTGGCATTCGGGATTGATTGGCGACAGTCGCTTGCGATCGGCTTGATCCTGTCGCTGTCGTCGACCGCCATCGTCATGCAAACGCTGAAAGAGCGAGGCATCGCCGACACCAACGCCGGCCAGCAAAGCTTCGCCGTGCTGCTGTTTCAGGACATCGCCGTGATCCCGATTCTGGCTCTGTTGCCGCTACTCGCCATGCGCGAACAAGCATCGAATGCCGCGCACTCCTCCGATGCTCACGGTCACGGTGCGGCCGAGGCGTGGATCGAAACGCTCCCCGGCTGGAGTCACGGTCTGGTGGTGCTCGGAGCGATCGCTCTGATTGTGCTGATCGGTCGTTTTCTGCTCGCTCCGTGGCTGCGCTGGATCGCTGCGATGAAAGTCCCGGAGGCTTTGACCGCGACCACGCTCGCCATGGTGGTCGGCGTGGCACTGATGATGAACGCGGTCGGCCTGTCGCCCGCCCTGGGCACTTTCGTCGCCGGCGTAATGCTCGCCAGCAGCGAGTTCCGTCACGAATTGGAAAGCGACATCGATCCCTTCAAAGCGCTGCTGCTGGCGGTGTTTTTTCTCGCCGTCGGAGCGGGCATCGACTTCGCCCTGATCGCCGCCGAACCGTTGACCATCGCCATCATGGTGGTCGCGTTGATCACGGTGAAATTCGTCGTGCTCGGCCTGCTCGCGCGCAGCTTCGGCCTTTCCCTTGACCAGCGCCTGCTGTTCGCGGCAGCGCTCGCTCAGGGTGGCGAGTTCGCGTTTGTGCTGGGTGGATTCGCCGCTGCCCGCGGCATTCTCGATGAGCAACTGACCAAACAAATCATCTCCGCAGTGGCTCTTTCGATGGCGCTGGCCCCACCGTTACTGATTGTGATGCAAAACGTCATCCTGCCCCGCGTCGGCACCCGTTGCCTGCCATCGGATGGTAAAGATGAACGCGAATCGGACGTAGAAAATGATCACGCCGAGGTATTGCTGGTTGGCTTCGGCCGCTTCGGTCACCCCATCGCCCGCCTGCTGCGCAGCGCCGGCTGTGCACCAACCGTTCTGGAACTCGACAGCGATCACGTCGACTTTTTGCGCCGCATCGGCCTGAAATGTTACTACGGCGACGCCACCCGGGTACCACTGCTGCGCTCTGCCGGGGCGGATGACGCCAAGGTGATCGTGTTAGCCCTCGACGACGAGGAACAATGCATCTCGATCATCGAGAGTTGCCGCAAACATTTTCCCCACCTGAAAATTCTCGCCCGCGCCTGCTCGCGCCACCACGCCTACCAACTGCACGAAATCGGCGTGGCGTTTTTCATTGAGCAACTCGGTTCTTCGCTCGACTGCGCCATCGCGACGCTGACCGAACTCGGGCATGAAGCCGATCACGCCAAGGATGCCGCCCGTCGCTTCAAAGTCCACGAGATGGAAAACATCGATGATATGGCCAGGCATCGCGACGATGAATCCACTTATATCGGCAAAGCTCGAAGCCGACTGCAGGATCTCGACAGTCTGCTGGTCAACGCTCCGATGCCGGTGCGCGGAAGAGTCGCGCTGCCAAAAAGCGAAGCTGCCGGGGCAAAAGACAAAACGGAAGACGACGCCTAGCGGGAGAAAACTGCGGGCGCAGCATCTCGTTGATGTGGTTGCATCTACCTACTGGCCTTCGACGCGGCCTGCCCCACCGGCACCAACTGCAAGCCGTCGACAACGACCACGCCATCGGCGTCATCATTGGAAATCACCACCTTCGCTCCGTCACCTGCGTCAAAGCGGAACACCCCCAGCGAACGCGGTTGCCCTTTGACCAATGCCGCCTGGCGTTGATTGAGATGCACCGTTTTCTCCCCGTCGGCGCTGACGATGGTCACGGCGGTGCGCGTGCTGCGGTTCTCGTGACTGGCGTAGAGCAGACGCACGTCGTAATCACCAGCGGACGGGACCGTCGGCGTAAAGGTCGCGCTTTTTTCGCCGCGGTCCCGGTTACCGTCATGGCGATACCTGCCACCGAGCAGCGATCCGGAGGCATTGCTGGTAGTCCAATCGCCGACAAATGTCGCGGCGTTGTCGTCGAGCACGACGCCGGATAGCGCAAGCCGTTTTCCCTCGTCAGCGTTGTGCCACTCGATCACCTGGCCGTCGGCAATCAGGCGCGCTTTCAGCAGCTCATAGTCGACCGCTTGAATCGGCACGTCAGCATCAATCGCCAGACTGGCCGCCGTCGCCGCCGACTGACTGGTGACCATCAGCACCGGCTCCATACGAATGCTGCTGAAGGCGGTGTGACTTGCCGACAGCGCGAAAGTGACCAGCAGGTTTTCGCATTGCTGCGCTTTCGGAACGATCGCTCCATAGCCGATCTGATACGGGCCGAAGCCATCGCGCCCGCCCGCCGTTTTGCCTTCGCGAGTCACCAAACCGTCTTTAACAATGCGACGAATCTCATGGGTATCAGTGCCATACGAGCCGAGCCCGATCGAGTGCGGCGCCACTTTGCGGCCGAAGGTATGGTGTTCGGTCAGCACCAGATCACTGACCATGCGCCGGCCTTCACGAATGTAGATCTGATGCGGCCAGCCACCGTTGTCGACGAATTCATCGGCAGGCAAACCAAAACGCGCCACGTCCTGTTTCACTTTGTCCGGCACACGCGGATCGGTGCGCAGAAAATGAAACAATCCGCGATGATAACTTTCCAAATTCGCGAAAAATTCACGTCGCTGCTCCTGGTTCGCTTCCGGCCAGCCCCAGTTCGCCCCGGGCAGATTGCCACCGAACGTCGCGGTGTTAAAATCCCATTTGTTATTGGGCAGCGCATCGTATTTGCTGAACCAGCGCAGGTCCATGTCATCGCCGTTTTCGATACAGGCTTCGATAAACCGCGCCACCAACTCGTAGCGTTTGGCATCGTAGTCCGCCGGCGGATCGATCGTTAAGCGGTCCTCCGCGGTGCTCAGGCAGAGACGAAAGCAGTAAGCCTGAATACCGGGCGCCGGCTCACCCGGAATTCCCGGTTCGCCCTCATTGATTAACGGCAACAGACCGCTCGCCGGGTCCCCTTTGACGACATATGGATCGAGCGGAAAATCACGATCCCAGACACCTTGACCACCTTTGACGCGACCATTGTCTCCGGGCTGAAGGTGACCGGTGCGCGGCGCGAATTTGTCTACGTAATGAATGCCGTTGTAGCGCTCGCCATATTTGGCGTTGCCTTCCCGCATCAGCGTGTAGTCGACTCCTGCGGCGGCCATCAGGTCGCCTTCGTAGGTGGTGTCGATGAACATCTTCGCGTGCACCTTGTGCCCATTTTCCAACGTCAGCGTGACGATGCGCGCACCGTCTTTTTCCAGCGACTTCAGCACGGCATTTTTCAGCACCACCACACCCGCTTCGTCAGCCATTTCGTCAAACACGCGCTCGGCGATATGCGGCTCGATCGAATAGGCACCGCCGGTCGCCGGCCCACCTCTGCCGTGACTTTCAAAGGCTTCGCCCCAGTTCAGCTGCTTGCCGTAACTCGCCACCAGTCGGGTGAAATACTCGCGTGCGATCCCACCGACGCTGCGCGGATCGCCGATGTCGACCGCACTCAGTCCGCCCGATGTCATGCCACCCAGATGCGCACCCGGCTCGACCAGCACCACGCGCCTGCCCATGCGGGCCGCCTGCACTGCCGCAGTTACCCCACCGGATGTGCCGCCGTAGACGCAGACGTCGCAGTCGGTGTCGGCACGGGCCTCGCGTAGATTCAGAAAAGCCAGGATGACGAATAACAGGCAACCGCTCAGTCGAGTTTGCCAAAATCCGGGGTGCCGGGAAGACGATTGCATATCGATGCCAAGGTACATGAGACGACAATGTTAGGTGCACCGACTGGCTCGGTCACTGAGAAATTCCCAGCCGGAGGAACCGGTGTGCGCCACTGACGCTGCTTTTACCGCCCCTTACGAAGGCCGTAGATAAAATCGGGACCGACGACAATTTTCTCCCAGCCCGCGAGCTCTTCGCCGATCCCCTCGCGCTGGCGCACTGAGCCATACACCTGCACGTTGTCATTGCGATCCATCACAATCAGCGAGGCGGGAAACCCTGAAAACACGGACTCCGCCGCCGCGATTTCCGGCGGCAACGGTTTGCCCCGAATAGAGCGCCCCCAGTTCAACACTCGACCGTCGTCCAGCAGGGCATAGTTCTCCCCGCCAGCCAGGACAGTAACCACGCCCGCCCCATTCAGCTGCGCATTCGGAACGTCGCACTCGCCGCTGGCATTGTTTCCCCAGGCCGCCAGTTGCCCGCTCTCCAGTACGACCACCGTGTGATCGGCGCAAATTTCGGCCAGTTTTGCCACCGGCCCCAGGCCGGCCGGAACATCCGTCTGACCTTTTTGATTGGCCCCCCAGGCCACGACCGATCCATCGGAACGCAACGCCAGCGAATGCCGGGTACCCGCCGAGATTTGCACGACGTCGCGCAAGCCGGCCGGGACATCACATTGACCTTCTCCATTGTCGCCCCAGGCTTGCACCGTTCCGTCGACACGCAGCGCCAGACTGTGCCGCCATCCCGCCGCGATTTGTTTCACCTGCTCGAGACCCTCGGGAGGAGTCGCCTGTCCAAATTCATTGTCTCCCCATCCGATCACCACACCATTTTCCCGCAGTGCCAGCTGATGACCGGCATCGGAAAACCCGGACACGATCTGGACAATATCGTTCGGCAGTCCGGCGGGGAACGCCCCGGCAGTCTCAGCCTGCCGGGAAATGGCCACCAGATTTCCCGATTCGTGCACCGTCAACTGGTTGACGATAACCCCCGATTCGTCCGCGCCTTCTTCCACACGCGGCAGCGCCGTGAGTTCGTCTCCGGCAGGTCTATCGCTCGATCCGTACCACCACAATGCACCCGCTGCCAGAACAGCGATCGCCGCAGTCGCCGCCGCGATCCGCTGCCTTCCAGCGGCCGGTTCTTTGGGGCGCCGCAACTGACTCAGCGCCTCCGCCGCTCCGGCATGATCCGGCTCCAGTTTCAGGCAATCTTCGAACTTCTGCTCAGCACGATCTCGACTGCCACGGTTTCCCGTTTTCTGCCACGCCAGGTGATGCGCCCGACCGCAATCATAAGCCACGTCAGCCCGGTAGGGAGCCAGAACCACGGCTTCATCCAGTTCTGCGACCGCATCCGGGTAGTTTTCAAACGCAAGAAAGTTTCGACCTTTCACGAGATGACCGTCCAATCGCTCGCACAGACGTTTCCAGTCAGCTTCTTTCAGCCCGCTGCGCAGCGCAATCTCTCTCAGTTCCTCCTCCGACAACGTCGCTCTCTCGCCATCCAGTTCGATCTCCAGAGCCTTCCTCAGGAAAGCGGCAATTTCTTCCGCCCGTCTCTCGTCATCGTCCATCCGCCGAGATTTATAAATGCGCTGCCGAGCGCGTCAATTTAAAAGCTCACCCTGCAAAAAATGGCTACTGTGAATACCTAAGCTCACAGGCGTTTCGTTTTTCCGAACTGAAATGCGAACAGACGCGCGTTGCGCAACGTGAACTCAAGCCGAACGATTTTTTCCTGTAGAACACTGACGTCACCGCCCGACTTCCAGTTTACCCCGTGATCGATCTCGTCGGCATTAATCCATTCGCACTCGTCCGCTGAGTATCCCGGGTAGGGATTTCCGTCGGCATCGAGCAAAGCAACGCGAATTCCACCGCTGCCCTGTGCCTGCAGATTCAGCAACAGACGATCTCCCTTAAACCGCAGCGGACGCGTGGTGATCCTGCCACCGGGAAATCCGGCATCCATTGACACGAAACCATCGACCCGCTGAGTCGCGCAGTAGATGCCGCCGAGGTCCTTTTTCAACCACACCGCTCGATCTGCCAGATCCTTGTCCCACACCACCGGTCGTCCGTGAGTGTGTGGCCAGCCGACAAAATACTGATGCAGCTCGCGTCCGCGCCGGATCATCCCCTGCCCCATGCTGACCAGGCGCAGGTCGAGACCTTCCTGCCAACCCGCCGCCACATACGGCTGCCGCCAACGCTTCCACGAGATTCCATCGCGGCTGGCGGCGAACTGCACATCGAAGGTGCCGTCGTTGCCGTTCAGCGCCCGGTCTTTCCATTCCGGCCCGTTGAAAGTCTGGTAGGCAGCGGGAAACGCGAGATATACATCCGACGCAAACGGGTAGCGAATCGCGGCATTCGTGTAAATCTGCACGCCGGGCGGATCACTCGCGTCGCAGGCCATCACCGTCGGCAACTCCGTACTGAGCGTCGGCACTTTAGCCTCCCCCCAAATTTGCAGGGGCGGCACCGAATCGTCGTACGGCCAGGGGGCTTCGATATCATCCACCGCGACACGTGTCACGGCGCGCTCCGGATTCCAGGTGCGGGTGTAGATCACGTATTTTTTGAGACGCGCATCCCAGAGCCCGCAATGCTGGCTGTCGGGAACGAAGGGCAGCAAGCGCGTACCGGATTCGGTCCAGTGAATGCCATCCACTGAAGATGCCACATAAACGCCCGCCTTTTCGGGATCGGGCCAGTGACGGGAATACAGCAATCGAAAGCGCTTTGCTGCCGGTGCATGCGGATCGAGAAAGACACTCGCCTCGACAGCATCGACGGGCAGCAGATGATTCGCCGTGCTCCCTTGATACTCTTTCAGTCCCAGTTCCGGACGCTGCCAGTGAATACCATCTTCGCTGGTCGCCACGGCAAAATGCTTTTGTTTGTCGGCATCGTAACTGCCGTGAAACAGCATCGCTGTGCCGTCGTCGTCGACCACACTGCAATAGAAAATAAATCCCAGCGCCTCCGACGGGCGTTCGGGTTTCAACACCCGTCGAATACGCAGCGGACCATTGAGCGCGCGACGGGTCCCCCGGGAAAGTTCGGGGTCGATTAAGCGGTCGTCGAAAAACAACTGCCGGTCGCTGCCAATCGAAGCCACGGGGGGCTGCCCGGTGTTGCCGCCGGCATCAACATCGGCACCGACCGCGCCCGCCGCAGCACCAAACACCAACGCAACACTGCCCGCCAAACCAATGAAGGTCTTCATGGCTGATCTTTCACCCACAACAGGTTAAATCGTGCGACCGTCAATCGGTCACCGGCGAAACTCGCCTTCGGCCCACGTCCGTAAAAACACAGAATCGTTCCCGACGGGGTCACGGTGACGTCGCTGTAGGCGCTCCACTCCGGTTCGATCGATTTTCTTACCGGCCAGGTTTTACCTTCGTCGGCGCTGACATGGATCGATAGGTTGCGCCGGTCACGGCTTTTACCGGGCACTTCTTTGCCGTCGGCGCGACTGAGGTTGTCGGGATTGGTGAACAGCAACAGGCTTTCGCCGTTGTGGTCGTAGCGCACCAGACCGCCCATACAGATTGGCTCCTTCAATGCATCATCGAAACGCGGCTCGCTCCACCCGGTGGCTCCGTCCGGGCTGGTGACCACAATCCGCCGATGCATCTTCGACTCGCTGCGTACGTTGAGCATCACCCGCCCGTCGCTCAGCTCGACCGCTACCGTTTCGTTCGGGTTGATCCATTCGTCCGTGCACGGCACCGCGATCCCGCCCGCCTGCCAGGTCTTGCCGGCATCGTCGCTGAAAATTGTCGCCGTGACACTCGGCCGGTGGGCGTTGCCACCGGTCCCGGTCGACAGCCAGACCGGCACAACCAGCCTGCCGTTTTTCAGCTGAATGCTGTGATTTGGTCCGGTCGCCAGCACTTTCCAGTCATAGTCCGTTTTAAATGCGTCAAAAACATCGGTGATCTCCACGGGCTTGCTCCAGCTGCTGCCGTCGTCGTCGCTGCGCTGATAAAAACAGCGCATGTATTCGAGGCAGAACAGCATGTGTACCGTGCCGTCCGCATCGGCGATCATCACCGGGTTGTTGTAGGTCACCGAGTCGGGATCGGTGTGCGACAACTTCAGAGCAAAGGGATTCTTGGCCTTCGGCCCGTCGACCTGCACGATCTTCTCCGCATCGCTCCAGGTCCGGCCGTCATCGGTCGAGCGGCGCAGCAGAATGTCGATATCATCCCAGTCGCGGCCCTCATTTTTGCGTGCCTCGCACCACGCCAACACCGTGCCCTTCGCGGTCACGACCACGCCAGGAATGTGAAATCGCCGGTAGCCAAAATCGCCGATTTCAAACAAATCGACCTTTTCGATAGAGGCCTCGTCCCGGGTCAACGCGACAGCAGGCAGGCCGATGGAAAACGCGGCAAGCACCATCAATGAATCCAATTTAAACATAAGACATGTAAGGCTGACTACCGATCAGCACGGACACTTTCACAATTTGCCGGATATCGCGACACGCCATGTCCCGATCCACGCCATTTATGCCAGCCACCAACAGGAAATCAGGCAAGGTTAGCAACGTTTTCACGCATTTTCATCCCCTTGAAAAACGCCTTCACTACAGGCACAGTGAGGAAGAATGCGCTCCCCTCAAAAACTGGCTATTCTGCTGATTGTCACTGCCGTCTCCCTGACGGCGGCAGCGACTGCATTGGCCGATAACTACCCACCGAAAGCGATTGAAACGTTTCTTTCCGAACACTGCTACGAGTGCCACGACGACACCACCGACAAAGGCGACCTCAATCTGCTCGATCTGCAATTCACTCCTGACCAGTTCGATAACTTCCTGACCTGGCAGAAAGTCTTCGACTACGTCGAATCCGGTGAGATGCCACCGAAGGACGAGCCGCGCCCGGACGCCGACAAAACCGTCGCTTTTCTTGATCAGCTGCAGCAACCGCTGATCGCCGCGTCCCGTGCTGCGAGAGATGAAATCGGCCGCGTCAATGTCCGGCGACTGACCCGTCGCGAATACGAATACACGGTTCATGACCTTCTGGGCGTCGACCTGCCCCTGCAGGATATTCTCCCGGAAGACCCCACCACGCACGGTTTTGAAACCGTCGCCACCGGCCAGCAACTGTCGCACCACAATCTCGGCGCCTACCTCGACGCAGCCGATCAGGCCCTGGCCGATGCCTTCGGCAGAGTTCATGGCAAAGACCACGATTTTTCCCGAAGCTACAGCCCGGAGGAACTCACCAAGAGAGGCAGCGGCAATTTCCGCGGACCGGAGAGCCGCGACGGCCTGAGCATTTCCTGGCCGATGACGCTGCAATTTTACGGACGCATGCCGGTCACCAGCGTCCCCAAATCCGGATGGTACCGAGTCACCCTGAAAGACGTGCATGCCATCAATCCCCGCAACGGCGCGGTCTGGGGCACGCTTCGCTCAGGGGAATGCTCGTCGAATGCCCCCGTGCTGCACATGCTCGGCCTGGTCGAAGCGACCACCAAAAAACGCGACATGGTCTACGATGCATGGATCCACAAGGGTCACAATCTCGAGCTCAAGCCCAACGACACCACCCTCAAAAAGCCGCCCAGCGGAGCCACCGGCGGCAACGTTTCCTATGAGGGACGCAACCTGATCGAAGAAGGCTTCGAAGGAATTGCGATCAGCGGTATCACCATCGAAAGCATCCATCCGAACTCCGATAGGAAAGAGATGTGGAGAAATCTGTATCCCGGCATGAACAGCGAAAAAGTTGCGAAGATGAAATCGCAAGACCCCACCGAGCGCGACCCCGTGATCGCAGAGTTGGTGAAAAATTTCGCCACTCGCGCCTTCCGCCGACCCGTGACCGAAGCGCAGATTGCGCCCTACGTTCAACTCGCCACCGACGAAGCCGGTAAAGCAGGGATGACCACGGCAGATGGACTCCGGACCGCCTACCGCGCCATTCTGTGCTCCCCGCGCTTTCTGACCCTGATCGAACAACCGGGCGAACTTGACGATCACGCTCTGGCCTCGCGACTCAGCTATGCCCTGTGGTGCTCGATGCCTGATCAACAACTGCGCAAGCTGGCCGACGAGGGCAAGCTGACCAGCGACGGAAAAATCTTTCACAGCCAGATCAAACGCCTGCTCGACGATCCCCGGTCGGAACGCTTCGTGGCCAGCTTCACCGATCAATGGCTCGACTTGAAAGAGATCGACTTCACCGCACCCGACGCGAAACTTTACCGCACCTTCGACGTCATCGTGCAGGACTCGATGGTCAGCGAAACGCGCAGCTTTGTCAGCAAGCTGATTCACAACAACCGTTCGATCACCCACCTGATCGATTCGAACTACGCCATGCTCAACGAGCGTCTGGCGCGTTTCTACGGAATGACCGACCTGCCGATCGAAGCCGGAGGCGGCATCCAGGAGGTCAAAGTCGGCAAGGATCAACGCAGCGGACTGATCACTCAGGGAGCCGTACTCAAAGTCACCGCCAATGGCACGACGACCTCACCGGTGGTGCGCGGCGTGTTTGTCGGCGAGCGCATCCTCGGCATCCACATACCTCCGCCACCCGCAGACGTGCCCGCGGTCGAGCCCGACATCCGCGGTGCAGTCAGTATCCGCGATCAGCTCGCCAAACACAGCAACGATGCATCCTGTGCCGCATGCCATCTGAAAATCGACCCGCAGGGTTTCGCCCTGGAAACCTTCGATCCGGTCGGCCTGTGGCGGGATAAATACGGCAACGGCAAAAAAGGCGCCGCCAAAGTCGACCCCTCCGGAGTCACACTCGAGGGCGAAACGTTCGACGACATTCGCGGCTGGAAAGACATCTACCTGAAAAAGCCCGATCAACTCACCGCAAACTTCGCCAGACAGCTGCTCACCTACGCCACCGGCGCCGAGCCGGGTTTCAGCGACCGCGAGGCCATCGCCAACATCGTCAAAACCGCTGAAGAAAAAGACTACGGCATGCGCTCGATTTTTCACGCCACCCTCGGTAGCGGCGTGTTTCGAATCAAGTAGCGGCCCGCCGTCGCCCCCGCAAAGCCGGCATTCAGTTAATTGCCCGCTCGCCCGCCGATCATTTACCGTGTATCTATCGGCGGCGCAAAGCCACTCACTGGCCTGATCCAAAACCCGATTCTGAGCGTAAGACGGTGACAGCCCCTTCCCCCCACTGCACTTGTCTTCTTCTCTAAAAAAGCACCTTTCGAAACTCCGCCAGACGCTCGACAGCGATCTTACGGTAGACTCCAGAGCAACCGCCGGACCGGACAAAATCGATCCCTGGCGGGTTCTGCCTTACGCGATCCTGCACGTCGGCTGCCTTGCGGTGTTATGGGTAGGCTGGAGTTGGTTTGCCGTGGGCGCGGCAGTCGTTCTCTATCTGGTGAGAATGTTTGCCATCACGGCTTTTTATCACCGCTACTTTTCGCATCGCGCGTTTCGCACTTCGCGCTTCATGCAGTTCATCTTCGCGGTACTCGGCAACTCGTCGATGCAGCGCGGACCGCTCTGGTGGGCGGCAACCCACCGGCATCATCACAAGCATTCCGATCACGCATCCGACAAACACTCGCCGTTGCAGAAAGGCTTCTGGTGGTCTCACACCGGCTGGCTTTTGCATTCCGACAATTTTCCCACCGACTACGACAAAGTACCGGATCTGGCTAAGTACCCCGAACTGGTGTTTCTGAACCGCTTCGACTTTGTCGTTCCGTTAGCCTATGGGGCCGTGCTGGCTTTACTGGGATGGGGACTCGAAGTATTCGCACCCGGTCTCGGCACCAGCGCCGGGCAGCTGTTCGTGTGGGGATTTTTCATCAGCACCGTGGTACTGATGCACGGCACCATGTTCATCAACTCACTGGCCCACCTCTGGGGAGGGCGCCGTTTCGACAACGAAGACGACAGTCGAAACAATTTTTTGCTCGCCCTGATCACACTCGGTGAAGGCTGGCATAACAATCACCACCGCTATCCACACGCTGCCCGTCAGGGCTTCTTCTGGTACGAAATCGACATCAGTTACTACGGCCTCCGCATCCTGCAGAAACTGCGACTGATCCACAGTTTACGCGCCGTTCCGGCCACGATCTACGCCGAAGCGGAGGCGACCAAACAGGCCAGGCTGGAGAGCCACTGATGCAACGGATCGCTATCGTCGGTGGGGGAATCGCGGGGCTCGGCTGCGCATGGTTTCTTCATCGCAAGTTCGATATCACTCTATTCGACGCTGACTCAAGGATCGGCGGACACAGTCATACGATCAGCGTCGACGATGGCGACGGCGAAGCAGCGCGGATTGATACCGGCTTCATGGTCTACAACGAGGTGAATTATCCGCACCTGACCCGACTTTTCAAAGCCATCGAAGTTCCGACCAAAGCGACTTCGATGTCGTTCAGCGTGCACCACGGCCCCTCGGCAACCGAATGGAACGGCGGCGGATTTAATACCTTGTTCGGTCAGCGACGCAATCTCTTCAGCCCGCGTCACTGGCGATTTCTGGGCCAACTCAATCGCTTCAACAAAGAAGCCGTGGAAGCCCTTGACGAGTCCCGCTGGCAATCGTTGACCCTGGCGGAATACGTTGAGCAACGCGGCTATGGTCGCGATTTTCTCGAACGCTACCTGCTGCCGATGAGTTCCGCCGTGTGGTCGACTCCCGCCGAAAAAATGCAGCAATTTCCTGCCGTGACGCTGCTGCGCTTCTGGCACAACCACGGCTTTCTCGGCCTCGACACCCAGCATCCGTGGCGCACGGTTCGCGGCGGTTCGCGCGAGTATGTCGAGCGCCTGACTGCTCCGTTCCGGGATCGCATCCGGCTCAGCTCACCAATCGTCGATGTGCAGCGCCCTGCCGATGGCGTCACCCTGCGGACCAACGGCGACGCCGCAGAGCATTTCGACAAGGTCATCCTCGCGACTCACGCCCCGGACAGTCTGCGCATGCTGAAATCTCCGACCGACCTGGAAAATCAAGTACTCAGTCCATTCGCCTACCAGCCCAATGACGTCCGCGTGCATCGCAATTCCGCCGTCATGCCAAACACCAGACGCTGCTGGGCCTCGTGGAATTATCGAACGGACGCTACCGGTAAACCGACCATTCACTACTGGATGAACAGTCTGCAGGACGTCTCGCAGCGAAATCCGTACTTCGTCTCGCTGAACTCTGAGGATCTGGTCAGCGACTCAGAGGCCGTTCGAAAGCTGAATTATGAGCACCCGCTTTTCGATCATGACGCCATCGCCGCGCAACAGCGCATCGCCGAACTGAATCGGGCTGGAAATTCCAGCCGCACCTATTTCGCCGGCGCGTGGACAAAGAATGGTTTTCACGAAGACGGTCTGCGCTCGGCGGTCGATGTCTGCCAACTGATCCTTGGGGGAGATCCATGGATACAACATTGACCTCCTGCCTGTACGACTGCGAAGTCGTGCATCAGCGACTGCTGCCGAAGCGGCACGCATTTCGGTATCGACTGTTCTTTCTGGATGTCGACCTCGATGAACTGCCGGCCCTTTCGAAGCGAGTACGCCTGCTCAGTCACAACCGTTTTAACGTCTACAGCCTGTTCGACAAAGATCACCTCGATGTCGACGACAATGGACTCGGCCTGCGCGCCAACCTCAAGATCTGGATGAAAGAACGGGACGTCGACCTCGCTGACGATGATCGAGTCCGACTGCTGACGCTGCCCCGGGTCATGGGTTATATCTTTAATCCCGTCTGCTTCTACTTCATCTCGGACCGTGAAGGAAATCCCCGCTGCGTCGTCGTTGAAGTCCGCAACACCTTCCGCGAGCTGAAGCCCTGGCTGATCTCCGATCATCGCGAGCGCGACGGCAGCCCTCAGTTTCATCTGCGCACCCGCAAAAACTTCTACGTGTCACCCTATACCAGCCTCGAAGCGGAGTTCGAATTTCGAGTCAAGATCCCCGGCGAGCGGCTCGAAATTCACATCGACGATATCGAAGACGGCAAGACCACACTGCTCAGTTGGATCCGTGGCGAACGCAGAGCTCTGACGGACGCTCGCCTTCTTTGGTACTGCTTTCGATTTCCGCTGCTCACCGTCGGCGTCATTTTTCGTATCCATTGGCAGGCACTAAAACTGTGGCTGAAACGTATCCCATTCTACCGCAAGGCTGCGAACCCCGAATTGCAGACCGACCTCCACCACCCCCACTGCTCATTGACCCGGCCGCCACCGTCCGACGAATAGCCCCCCAGCCATGTTCGCCAATGTTGACCCTGTCTTTCAAAAGCTTCTGCTCAGCACACTCGAACGTTTTAAAATCGGACGTTTACAACTAACGCTTCCCGATGGCAGCAGCCGTCATTTCGGCCGGGGCGAACACGTCCCTTCAGCCGAACTCGCGGTCAACGATCAGCGCTTTTTCAGGGCCTGCGCCCTGCACGGCAACGTCGGCCTTGGCGAGGCCTACATAGACGAACTCTGGACGACACCCGACATTCGCGCTGTCATCGAGTGGTTCGCGATCAACGTGGCCGCAGACGAAAAACTGCGCGGCTCCTCACAACGCATCAAACTGATCGGCGTACTGCGTTGGCTGGACCGGCTCGGTCATCGACTGCGCAACAACAGCAAGTCCGGCAGTCGTCGCAACATCGAAGAGCACTACGATCTCGGAAATGACTTTTATCAGCTGTGGCTCGACCCTTCGATGACTTACTCCGCAGCCAAATTTACCCGTGCCGATGACAACCTCGAACAGGCCCAGCGGAATAAATACCAGGCGCTGTGCGAAAAGCTTCAGCTGAGTAAAAACGATCACGTCCTCGAGATCGGTTGCGGCTGGGGCGGCTTCAGCATTTACGCCGCCGCGCATTTCGGTTGTCGCATCACCGGGGTGACCATCTCGCCCGCTCAGCACGAAGAGGCGAAGCGCCGCGTGAAGGAACAGGGCCTCGAACATCTCATCGAACTCCGCCTGCAGGACTATCGCGACATCACGGGTCAATTCGACAAGATCGCCTGCATCGAAATGCTCGAAGCCGTCGGTGACAAGTATCTGGAAACGTGGTGTCGAAAAGTCGATCAAGTCCTCAAACCCAACGGAATGGTCGCCGTCCAGATCATCACCGTTCCCGATGCCGATCACCGGGATCTGAAGCGCGGCACCGACTTTATTCAAAAGCACATTTTTCCAGGCTCACTGTTGCTCAGCGTCGGCCGCATGAATCAAGCTTTCAACCGGACCGGCGATCTGTTTTTACACGGACTCGAGGATCTCGGTACCAGCTATCACCGCACCCTGCATCACTGGTTCAACCGATTTAACGACAGGCTCGACGAAGTCAGGGAACTCGGTTTCGACGATCGCTTCATCCGCAAATGGAACTACTATCTCAAATACTGTGAAGCAGGCTTTGCCTCGCGCATGATCAGTGTCGTTCAGAGCGTCTACACCCGCCCCTACAACGCCGAACAGTTGAACAGCAACGATGGCGTGGCCCCGTCTGCTCTTGTTTTGGCTTCACCCGGGTCGGCATAATGACAGCGATGGCCTCCGTTCCCCCAAGCGCTGAATCGCTGCCCGCCACCAAAGGTCGCGGCAATTTTCTGCAGCGGCGATTGATCCAACCGATCAAGACCCAACTGATGCAGGGCGCCAGTGCCCGCGCGCTCAGTTGCGCCGTCGCAGTCTCCACAGCGACCGCCATTTTCCCGATCCTCGGAACGACAACTCTGATCGGTCTGGCAGTCGGACACCTTTTCCGACTCAACCAGCCGGTCATTCACTCGGTCAATTTTCTCTGCACGCCAATCCACATCCTGCTGATCCTTCCCTTTGTCCGCTTCGGCGAGAAACTCGTCGGTGCCTCCGCGGTGACTTTCTCAATTCCCGAAATGTTGAAAATTTTCAAGAATTCGCCGTCCGATTTTTTCCATCAATACGGAGCCACCTGCCTGCACTGCATTCTCGGCTGGGCGGTAGTCGCCCCGTTCTTAGTGGCCCTGCTTTACCCGATCACGTTGCCACTGGTCAGGCATCTCAAAAAGATCACTCTGCCCGCCGCACCATGACCCCCTTGCTGACAACTGCCACCCTGCTCACCGTGGTGTTCTCACTCGGCTGGTGGTGGGCGAAACGCATCGACAACTTCAGTATCGTCGATGCAATCTGGGCCCTCT
The DNA here is from genome assembly GCA_965367965.1 of uncultured bacterium. GTDB lineage: Bacteria > Verrucomicrobiota > Verrucomicrobiia > Verrucomicrobiales > DEV007 > JBBKXR01. The sequence goes on from CBDULB010000002.1 coordinate 25,176, forward strand.
CCTTTGCCCCCGTCGCCGTGATCTATGCATGCCTCTGCGACGGATGGCTGCCGCGCCGGATCGTCATCGGCGGCCTGCTCGCGGTCTGGGGTCTACGGCTCGGTATCCACCTGTCGACACGCATCGCGCAACACCACCCTGAAGAGGATCCCCGTTATCAGATTCTGCGCGAACGGTGGACAAAGCCGTGGGCCTTTCTGGTGTTTTTCCTCGCCCAGGGTTTGCTGGTCTGGCTGCTGACCCTGCCGGTTCACCTGATTTGTAACGATGCTACCGCGTCACTACAGTGGCTGGAAATCGTCGGCTTCGCAGTCTGGCTGACCGGACTCATCGGTGAATCGATCGCCGATCATCAACTGAAGGAATTCGCCCGCAATCACCCGTCCGACAACGCCGTCTGCCGCGAGGGACTTTGGCGATACTCGCGCCACCCCAACTATTTCTTCCAGTCGTTAATGTGGTGGGGACTGTTCTTCGCCGCGCTGGCGGCTCCCTACGGCTGGCTCGCCATCCTGGCTCCGCTGGCGATGCTCTACACCCTTCTGCGGGTCACCGGAATTCCGCTGACCGAAAAGCTGTCCCTGAAAAAACGCGGTGACAGCTACCGTCGATATCAGGAAACCACCTCCGCCTTCATCCCCCGTCCCCCGAAAACATCATGAGCGTCACCAATACCCTCCTCGGCACCGGCATCGTGCCCGACTCGATCATTCGCGCCGGCATTCGCCATCGACTCGCCGGCGTCCTCGAGCAACACCTTTGCGACACTGAAAAACAACAGCGGGAAAGCGTGCAGCAACATGCCGCCGGGCTTCGTAAAATGCCGGTCGCTGTCAGCACCGAGGATGCCAACGAGCAGCACTACGAATTGCCCTCCGGATTTTTCCAGCGCTGTCTGGGCCCGCGCCTCAAGTACAGCAGTTGCCTGTTCCCCACCGGCCGCGAGTCGCTCGCTGAAGCTGAGCAACTGATGCTCGCGATGACCTGCGAACGCGCCCAACTGCAGGACGGTCAACGCATTCTCGAACTCGGCTGTGGCTGGGGTTCGCTGTCACTGTGGATGGCGGAGCACTACCCGAATTCGGAGATCACCGTCGTCTCCAATTCCGCATCACAGAAGCAGCACATCGACGCGCAAGCCGCCGCCCGGGGCTTCACCAACCTGACAGTGCGCACCGCCAACATGATCGACTACGGTGGCGAGGGCGAAGGCGTGTTCGACCGGGTGGTTTCCGTCGAAATGTTCGAGCACATGAAAAACTATGCAACCCTCATGCAGCGTATCGCCACCTGGCTGAAGCCGGCAGGGAAGCTGTTCGTTCACATTTTCACTCACCGGGTGGCCGCCTATCACTTTGAGGTTGAGAGCGACGATGACTGGATGGCGAAGTACTTTTTTACCGGTGGTCAGATGCCCTCGGACGATCTGCTGCTGCATTTCCAGGACCACCTGAAAATCGATCAGCACTGGCAGATCCCCGGCACACATTATCAACAAACCGCCGAGCATTGGCTGAACAACATGGACGCCCATCGCGACCAACTGCTCGAACTCTTCGCCACGACCTACGGCGCCGCTGATGCCAAAAAGTGGTTCCACTACTGGCGAATTTTCTACCTGTCGTGCGCCGAGCTGTGGGGCTATCGCGACGGCAGAGAATGGCTCGTCTCGCACTACCTCTTCCAAAAACCTTCAGCCCGATAGGCCGCTGACGACATCCGCCCAATCCGCCCCGCAACGTGAACTCCGACAAACGCTCCCCCATCATGTTACTCATCGGCCTTTTTCTGCTTGGCTTCGTCTCAGCCTTTATCCTGCTCGCGTTGGCAACCGGTCCGTCGAACGCGGATCATTACAACGACTTCAACGCGGCTCTGAAAACCGCGCACAGCGTTGCCACCGTCACCGCCGACAGTGCAGAGGCTGATCAGGCGGTCAAAGCCTGGAAAGACGCGCTCGCTGATCTGACCTTCCCGACCGATGCGCAGAAGACCGCGCTCGGCAAGGTTTACGCCGACAACCTTTTCTTCAACGACACCCTCAAAACACTGCGCAGCGGAGACGAGGTAACGCAGCACCTGCTCGCCACCGCCGAAATGCTGAGCCGTGGCAGCGTCGAATGTTTCGCCACCACCCGCGACGCAAACGGCGACTACTACATTCGCTGGCAGATGAGCTACGCCGGCCCCAAGTTGAACAGCGGCGAGCCCATCGTCACCATCGGCATGACCCAACTGCGCTTCAACGGGCAGGGTCAGGTGATTCTTCATCAGGACTATTGGGACGCTTCCACCGGCGTCTTCGAACACATTCCTCTGGTCGGTGGTCTGGTGAAATTCATCCGCGGCCGAATGTGATATCCTGCCGCAAAAACGCCGTTGAATCACGTCCCCAACTGCGCAAAACTTCCGGCAGTTAGCGGTGTTTCTGTAATGGGTGATCGAATGCCCATAGTTCACCGTCGCCCCCTGACGGCTCGTCACCCCCTTTCCCCATGAAGAACGTCCATTTCAATTTTGGTAAAACGATCTCCCGCCGGGCCGTGCTGCGCAATGCCGGTGTCTGCCTTGGCCTGCCGGTCCTCGATGCGATGACGCCCGCCTTTGCCGCATCATCCGCTGCGACCGCCCCGCGCGCCAAACGCTTCGTCGGCGTCAGCCTGGCCCTCGGCCTGCACGGCCCCAATCTCACTCCCGAAAACGGTGGAGCCGACTACAAGCCCTCGCGCTACCTCACGCCGCTGCAGGACATCCGCGACAAATTCACAGTCGTCTCCGGCGCTTCACATCCCGGCGTGACCGGCGGTCACACCGCCGAAAGCAGCATCTTTTCCGCCTGCCCCAATCAGCGTGGCACCACCTCACGCAACACCATTTCGCTCGACCAGCACATGGCCAAGCACCTCGGCCATGAAACCCGTTTCCCTTCGTTGGTGCTGAACACCGGCGTCGACAGCAGCCCGTCGTACACCGAGAACGGCGCTATGATCCCCGCCGAGAGTGACGCTATCAAAGTGTTCACCAAACTGTTTGTCGACGACTCGCCCAAGGAGCAGGAGCGTCAGGCCAATCTGCTGCGTCAGGGCCAAAGTGTCATGGATGTCATCGGTGCAGAGACCAAAGCGCTCAGCAAAGAACTGGGTAGCGGCGACCGCGAAAAGCTCGACGCCTGGACGACCAGCATTCGCGAACTGGAACACCGTCTCGAAGCCAATGAAGCCTGGGTGCATCGCCCCAAACCCAAAGTCGACGCCAAAGCCCCCAAGCCCGATCGCAACAACACCGTCTCGGTCGAGCGCGCTATGCTTGACGTCATCCTGCTCGCCCTGCAAACCGACTCGACCCGCTTCATCACCCTGCATGTGCCCGGCAACGCCAAGGTCAACAGCCTCGAAGGCGTCGACGAAGGTTATCACACGCTCAGTCACCATGGCCTCGACGAAGAAAAACTCGAGCAGCTCGCCATCGTCGAACAGGCGGTGATCAACGAGTGGGCCGACTTCCTGCGTCGCCTCAGCTCAGCCGAGCAAAGTAACGGCAGCCTGCTCGACGAAACCATGGTCATTTTGACCTCAAATCTCGGCAATGCCTCCAGCCACAACAACAAGAACATGCCCATGCTGTTCGGCGGTGGCGGTTTCCAGCACGGACGCCACCTGGCATTCGATCAGAAAGACAACTACGCCCTGCCCAATCTCTACCTCAGCGCCCTGCACCAGCTCGGCCTGCAGGACGAAGCCTTCGCCACCAGCACCGGCGAAATGGACGGCCTGGTATGATGGTTTGGCTTTCCAATTACTGAGCCTGCCCGGCCACCTCACCACGCAGGGCGCGAAACTCCCGCAGACCTTCCCATGCGATGCGCTGCAGGTCGGTCCGGTCCTTCTCTGAAAACACCCGGGTGATGGGATCGCCGTCACGGTCTCTGGTCTTGTCGCTGTCTTCAAAGTATCGATTGTCAGTGATCGAATCGACCGGCAGACCGATCGGACTTTTATCAAAAAGCGCGCCGTAAATCGTGCACGCGGTCAGGTAAGCCATGGTCTGATTGAGGTGAGCATCATTGATAAAGCGCAGCGCCAAATCCGGGCGCTCCAGCTGGCAGCGGTGCGCCACCAGCGACATCGGCGCGACCACGACGTCGAGTTGGTTCGCCAGCATCGCAATCTCTCCGGCTTTCTTTTCCACCGCGTCCGCAGCAGGCGGCGACTCCAGTGCCCGGGCGTTCTGAGTAAGTGGCGTAGTTTCGTAAAGCAGCGCCCGAGCCCCCTGCGCCTTCACCAAGTCCACAAAACGTGGTGCGTAGCGAGCATAGCTCCGCGCTCCGTCGTCGAGATCGTCTTTGTAGGATTGCAGCACCACAATGTCCCACCTGGGACGCGGCTCATCGCTGCCGAGTTCGGCGAGAAGCCTTCGCTGCCGGCCCAGCGCGCTCTTGGCATACTTGTCCTCCGGGTTCGCCGCCACACTTGCCTCCAGTCCACTGATCGTCGTCTCCTGAACAGCTTTCGTCAGCGTGCTCAACTGCACCACATTCTGCGTTCCCAGACGCCAATGATCTGCCAATGTCCGACCGCCGTAAATGACCGTGGTCACGTCGAATGACAGGCCCGGGTTGCCGACCTCGGCCATCTGCTTAACGACCTGCGAGAGATTGTGCCGGGCGGTGTAACTGTTGCCGATAAACAATACGTTGAGCGTTTTCTGTTCTGCCTCAGCAGAATGCGCAGTCAGCAAACAAGCGAGGCTTGCGATAAGAAAAAAGCGGCGATGGATCATTTTCATAAATTCAAAATTCGACGGAGGCAGAGAGTAATCGAAGCACAGCGTTCAATACGTTCAATAGGACGCGCGTACCTGCCGTGCGTGGCAATCCATGTGAATTGCCGGCGTTCACCCCAACAAGCCGTCGATCACACCTGTGCTGTCGCCGTGACTGTCGACCTCGATTCCCGATCCGCGCAACAGGCTCAGCCAGAGATTGCACAGCGGCGTCTTCGGGTCGTCCATGACCAGATGACGACCGTGCTGCACACCGGCACCACCACCGGTGACCAGGGTCGGACAGTTGGTAAGGTAGTGGATCGAATTGATATTACTGCCAAAGGTCAACGACACATGATCGAACAGGCTGCTGCCGTCCGGCTCCTTCGATGCCTTCAAGCGATCGATGAAATGCGCCAGCAACTCGGAGTGCTTTTTATCCCTCGCCTCTGACACTTCCCGGCGCGCCCCGGGACTGTAGTGGCTCATGTTGTGCGCAGAAATGGTCGCCCCGAGGCTGTCGATAAAACTCTGCACCGGCTGGCGATAAGTTATCACCCGGGTGGCGTCGACCTGCATCGCTGCGAGCATCAGGTCATACATCATCTTGACCTCCTCGACGCCGGTCATGCCATCCTTCGGTTCGGCGATCGGATCTTTCGGCTGCACCTTGGGCACGTCGAGCCACTGCTCCTCTTTCGACAACCGCGTCTCGATGTCGCGGATCGACTGCAGGTATTCGTCGAGCTTATCGGTATCGGTTTTGGTCAAACCGCGGCCGACCGATTTGGCATTTTCGGTCACCGTATCGAGCACGCTGCGCTTTTGCTTGAGCTTCGCCTGACGCTCCGCCAGCGGCGTGTTGTCATCGGCAAACATTTTGTGAAAAGCGACCACCGGATTGTCGAGACCCGCCATCGGTTTACCCTGACGATTCCACGACAGCGACAAACCCGGACCGTGACCGGAATTCGCCGCATCCTCGGCACCAAGCTGGATTGAACTGAAGCGGGTGCCTTTGCCGAACTCCTCCGCCGCCACCTGATCGACCGAAATGCTGTTGTGAAAACTCTGCCCCGGCTCACCGTAACGGTTGGCGCCGGTCAGCCAGAAAGTGCTGCCCCAGTGGGCGTCGTTGGTGAACTGGTTCGACAAGTTCTGAATGACAGTGATATCGCTCTTGTGCTTCTGCAACGGCTGCAGTCCCGCCGGCAACTGGTAGTCAGCGCCAGTGGTTTTCACATCCGGAAACCAGGTCTCACGCGTCACCCCGAAACCCATGCCGAGGAAAATCATCCGCTTCGGCGGTGCAGCCGGCGCCGACGACGCCGCCGAAGCAAAGCGCCGGAAGCCGAACGATTCCAGAAACGGCAAAGCGATCAAAGCACTGCCACTGCGCAAAAATGCACGGCGCACGGGGGAAAATTTCGAAGCGGTCATCAGTGTCTGGTAGGTAATTCTCGTGGTCGCCACCCGTGCTGTTTCAGGTACGACAAAGTAGCATCGGGATTCGCGGTGTGAAACATGCGTACGCCTGCATCGATGAGCTCCGCCCATTGCGCCGCATCGCCGTAACTGTGCGTCTCGACCAGCATGCCGAGCTCGATCGCTGCCCGCATCGCCACGCGCTTTTCGTCACTCAGCGTTTCCCCTTTTGCAAAATTGATCTGAATCGTCCGGGGAGAGAATCGCTTCGCCACCGCTTTCACCCCCGCAAGTCCGTCGACTTTAAACATCACCTCCAGCTGCGGTGTTCCGCTGGCAAAAGCCCGGGCAATCGCATCCCCGTCTTTCATCGAAGTGCGCAGCAACACCCGGTCGCTCATCCCGAGCCGGTCAATCAGTCGCGCCAGCGAATCAAAATGGTCGATGATGCCCGGCTTCAGGTCCGCTTTGAACAAAATCGTGTCCTTGCCGGCGAGCAGCAGCTCCTCCAGTGTCGCCACCTTCTCCTCCGCCAGCGAGCCGTCCCGGTAACGTTTTTGCAAATCCTTCAACTCCGCCAAGGTCAGCGACGACACGGCCCCGGTGCCGTTGGTTTCGCGCTCCAGCGTCGCGTCGTGCACTACGACGAATACGCCGTCCTTCGTCCTCTGAATATCCGTTTCGTAAAGGTCAAACCCTTTACGCACCGCCACCGCCACATTGGCCACCGAATTCTCCGGTGCAGCCTCGTCGCGATCATTCGCATAGCCTCCCCGATGCGCAGCAATCAACACACCCCTTGCATCCGGACCGTTGATCACATCGACAATCCGCTGTGCTCGCGTCGGTTCCTTGGCCGCCTCAACGGGCAGCACCATCAAAGCTATCAATACGACCAGCTCCCTCATTTCCGACGAAACTCCTCCGACTGAACCAGCGCGTGAATGAACTCTCGCATCTGGAATCCTGTGCCCTCCGTCCGGCGCATGATCGCCTCCCCCAGGTGGTGATCCGAAAACCCGAACGGCCGCCCCAATCCATACTCGACCAGCGCCTCGGCAAAGCCCTGCGCAAACGCCTGTTCGCGATCACCGATGCGATCGCGCAGCTCGAAAAAGCCGTCGAAGGCCGTGCCGTCGGGCAGGCTGCCGCCGGCATCGATGGGATGCTGTTTGGTCTTTAACACGCGGTTGCCTTTGGCGACCTCGGTGTATTCGAGATCGCGCCACCGGCCGACCGCATCGAAATTTTCCAGTCCGTAGCCGAGCGGATCGATCTTGCGGTGACACTGGGCACACTGCGCCTCCTCCATGTGCGCGTTGAGCAGCTCGCGCGCCGGCAACATCTTGCCCGCCAGCCGACTGATCTGCGGCACATTGGCCGGAGCCGGTGGCGGTGGATCGTGCAGCAACTTGCGCATCACCCAGGCACCGCGCTCGACCGGTGACGAACGTTCGCCGTCAGAACCCATGGCCAAAATCGCCGCCATTCCGAGCAGTCCACCGCGCGGCAAATTTTTCGGCACCGGCACTTTTCGAAACTGATCACCGCGCACCCCCTTGATGCCGTAGTAGTCCGCCAGCAGATCGTTGATGACCACGAAGTCCGATTTCAACAGCGTGCCCACACCGAGCTTTTCGCGCAGCACCAGCGCCAGCGTTTGGTACACCTCCTGCCGCGCCGCTTCCTTCACGCTCTCGTCGAACTGCGGATACAGGCGATGATTGAACTGGAAAAAATCGAGTCGCTCCATGTGCAACCATTGATGCGCAAAGCCACTCACGAACTCCGCCGAACGCGGATCGTTGAGCAGTCGATTGGTCTGCGCTGTCAACATCGCCGGATCGCTGAGTTTTCCGCTCCGCGCCAACGCAGCGAGTTCCGCGTCCGGTGGCGCACTCCACAGAAAATACGACAAGCGCACCGCCAGTTCGAGATCGCTCAGTTCACGTTTCTGAGATTCGCCACCGGGTTCGACCAGATAAAGAAATGCCGGCGACGACAGCACCACCGACAGCGGCTCTTTGATCGCTTCGGCAAACTCCTCACCACCCGCCCGGCGCTCGCGGAACAACGCCATCAGCTTGTCGATATAAGCTGCCGTCGGCGGTTTGATCCGAAAGGCGCGCGTCGCGAAGTCTTCAATGATTTTTCGTGCACGCTCGTCATTCGCCCCGTCCAAAGCAGCCTCTCCGAAAATTTGTCGATGCGACTGCGGCGGCCACTCATCAACCAGCGGCCCCTCCCACTCCAGCCAGTCGACCCACAGACTTGGATCCTCTCCGAAGCCGGTCGCTTCCCGCGCCTTGGTGCTGCGATACTGACTGGCGGCAAAGGAATTTTGCTGGCGTTCCCGAAAAGCAAGCACCCGATCGCCAAGCATGACCTTCTTCTTTGTCTGCGATCCGATCTCCTCCACCAGCGGGTTCTTCGGCTCGGGCAAGCTTACCTCCAACTCGATCACCTGGGGCTTTTTCCAGGTCCCCGATACTTTGCGACAGGCAATCACATCCATCGCCCCGTCCGGTCGCTCACCGCGAAAGCCGACCTCCACGAAAGTCCGCTCAGTCGGCATTTTCGGGGCCGCACCGATCTTTACCCGCAGCCGATATTTTCCCGCCGGAAGTTCGTCGGGGATCACGGCGGCAACCTGTGGATTGATCGCGCCGATCGTCAGCAGCGCGCCGGTTTCGGTTTCCGGTGTGCTCAGGTAGTCGATAAACGCCGGCGAGTTGCGATCCCACGCCAGTTTCCGAAAATTCATTTCCTGTTCGTCAGCCAAACCGAAGTCCGAAGCCGGTCGCCCCTTCGATGCTTTCCACTGACTGTACTTGCGGTAGCCACCCATGTAGTAACCACGCAAAATCCCGGTGATGCGGCGGTTGGCTTCGACCTCGACTTCGATGTGCTCCTTGCGCAGCTCCGGCTTTTCCGCGGCATCGACGATCGCCAAATCGAGCGCTTCACGGCCGATCTTTCCGTAGCGCTCAAACTGATCGCTGGAAAAAAACAGCGCCCCGCCCGAGGTGTCGAAACCGCCCGCGTTGGCATCGTCCGGCAGTTCACTGACATCGACCTCGACACCGAGCAGCTCGCGCATCGTGTTGGCATACTCGCGCCGGTTCAAACGCCGCATGGTAATCTCGCCGCCGGTGTCGCTGTGGATCTTTCGCGCTATCACCAACTGATGCGACAGGTCGTCGAGAAACACCGTCTTTTCCTCCGCTGTAAGCTGCTTTTTGTCCTCCGGCGGCATCTCGCCCGAGTTGAGCGCGTTGAGAATCTTCTGCCACAGCTCCGCCGATTCGATATCACCGAGATCAAAGCTCAATTCGTCGAGATTGACCTTGCCCTTCTCCGTGTCGGCGTCGTGACAATCAAGGCAGTATTTTTCAAACACCGCGAAGTGCTGCTCGGCCATGACCGCTTTGGGCATCACCTCCTTAGCCTCAGCTGCACCGGACACAACCATTCCCACCGCCCAGGCGAGCGGCAGCATCAAGAAGGTTCGGCGCAGCAATTTCATGGCCGCCACTATGCCGGATGACCCTATCCGCCGCAAGCGGCTCTCCCGGCGCAAAAAGGCAAGCCTCACCGCAGCGGCGCGCTGCGTCCGCTGCTCTTGAACACTTCCAACTGCGCCTGCAACTCTTTGACCACCTCCGGATGACGCTCATACAGGTTGGTCGTCTCCCCGGGATCTTTATCGAGATCGTAAAGTTGCCCCGGTGCCTCCGCAGCGGAATCGGGCAAGTCGAGAGCGGCCAGACGGCCCTTGGCATAGTTGTTTCCACCCGATCCCTGGTGATCGAGGTATTTCCACTTCCCGCGCCGGATGGCGAGCGCGAGACTGATGGTTTGATGGAGGGTGAACTCGCGAACCGGCGCGTCGGATTTCCCCAATAACAGCGGTGACATATCAAAGCTGTCCTCCGCCGCATCGCTGGGCAGTTCCGCGCCGACAATGGCCGCACAGGTGGCCATGATATCCGTCAGGCACACCGTTTGATCACAAGTCGAACCGGGCGCGATTCTGCCCGGCCAGCGGGCGATCATCGGCACGCGATGGCCACCTTCCCAGTTGTCGCGCTTCATCCCCCGCCACGGGCGCGCGCCATCGTGTTGAAAATTTTCGCGCATCGCCAGCACGGTGCCGACCTCCGGGCCGTTGTCGCTGGTGACAATTACCAGGGTGTTGTCATCGATCCCCAGCGACTCGAGTTTTGCCATCAAACGGCCGACGATATGGTCGAATTGAAAAATGAAATCGCCATGCGGTCCGGCATCGGTTTTGCCTTTGAAATCCCTGCCCGGAAATGAGGGCAGATGAACGGCTTGCAGTGAATGAAACAGAAAGAACGGCAGGTCAGGTTTTTCCGCCGCATGCCGATCGAGAAACTCGAGACTCTTCTGCAGAAACACCATGTCGACTTCCTGCAGATCAAAATCCGGCGCGACCATTCCCGGCCGGCAGTCGAAGGCCCACGGATGATCCGGCAACTTCGTTTTGTCGACGATCTGCGTCGGCGGCACCGGAATGCGATCACCGTCCATGTAGGCGTACAACCAGTCGGTGGTTGGACAGCACACCGTTCCAAAAAAGTGATCGAAGCCGCGGTGAATCGGCGCGTCGGAAACGGCACGCGAGTAGTCGATGCGCTGCACCGCCTCGAGACCGTTGGCGTTGATCGCCTCGCCGTTTTCATCGAGAAAAGTCATGCCGATGTGCCACTTGCCGAACATCGCGGTTTGGTAACCCTGCTCGCGCAACATCGCCGGTAGCGTCAGGCGATCCTCTGTGATCAAGCACGGCCCGCCCGCACCGGTGAATACGCCGCGGTAATTGAGACGGAACGCCATCCGTCCGGTCATCACACTGTAGCGGGTCGGCGTGCACACCGTCGACGGGCTGTGCGCATCGGTGAAGCGCATGCCCTCCTGCGCCATCCGGTCGAGGTGGGGCGTGCTGACCTTCGACTGCGGATTGTAACAAGCGACATCACCGTAACCGAGATCGTCAGCGAGGATGACCACGATATTGGGTTGATCTGAAGCGGTCACCGGTGGTGCTAAAGATAACGCCGCTGATACAAGAGCACATGCGATGATGGCGGAGCCGAATCTTAAATTCATGATCACTTAGAGTATCAGTTCGACCCTGCGGCGACCTTGCGTTTTTTTAACCAGCTGCGAACCAATGCGTGAAAGGCATCGACGGCGGGACTGTCCTGATCACTCGACCAGACCATCACCAGCGGAATCGTGGCGCGCGGCTGGAGTGGAATCAACCGAACCTCGTCGGATTCGGGAGTGATGCTTTCCGGCACCACGCCGATGCCGTCGCCGAACTCGACGTAGCGCAGGATGGTGCTGATCACGCTCGGAGTGTGGGCGATGCGTGGCGCGAAGCCGGCTTTGCGGCAGGCGGCGAGAATGGCGTCGTGCGATCCCGCGCCCTCGCGACGAGCGAGCAGGATGAGTGGTTTTTCGGCGAGATCCTTCCAGGAAATCGTAGGCATGGCGGCAAACGGATGATCGGCAGGAACGGCAGCGCACAGGGTTTCTTCAAACAGCTGCAAAGACTCGAGACCGAGGGCTTCGTGAGCCAGCACCGGGCGGGTCAAGCCAACCGAAAGGCGTCCCTTGGCAACCATTTCCCAGACCCGCTCAGGCGTCCGCTCCTCCAGCGATACGATGACGCCGGGATTGGCATCGCGAAATTGTCGGAGCAGCGGTCCGAGAAACGATTGGGTCGGCGGCCCGATGTAGCCAAGACGCAACTCACCGGTGCCTCCCGATGCCGCGTGACGCACCCGACGCAACGTGTCCTCCACCCGCTCGAAAAGCAGCTGGCAGTCGCGCAGCAAGACCACACCACTGGCAGTCAGCTGGATCGCGCGGCGACGGCGGTCGATCAGAGTGACACCGATTTCCGACTCCAGTTGCTGCATCGACCGGCTCAAGGCCGGTTGGGCAATGTGCAGACGCTTGGCGGCGCGCGAAAAACTCAGCTCCTCGGCGACCGCTTGAAAATACTTCAGGTGGCGAAACTCCATCGCTTAACTATGCCCATAAGTTATGATATGCATTCCATATATGTATTTTTGTTAAATGAAGTCAATGCTTGAATAGCCTACAACCCGCGCTTCTCTTCCCGCCTGAAGCTGGCACCAATTCCTTTCAGCCGACTTTTCGTTTTATGACTCTGCTCCCCAAACCAAAACAACATCTCGGCCTCTGGTTCCTGTGGATGGGTGCGTTTTATCTGGTCTGGGCATGGCTGGTGTTCGGCCACGACCGCTGGAGCGACGTTGTCGAGCATTGGGGAATCGCCGTGGCGATGGCGGTCGGCAGTTACGCCGCCGGTTCGACGCCGATGGGCGGTGGCACGGTGGGCTTTCCGATTCTGGTGCTGCTTTTTAAACAGTCGGCCGAATTGGGGCGCGACTTCAGTTTTGCGGTGCAGTCGATCGGCATGACCAGCGCGGCAATCTTTATCATGGCGCGCCGCCAGCCGCTCGCCTGGTCGATGCTTAAAGGCGCGGCGCTGGGCATTCTGGTCGCGGTTCCGGTCGGCGTCATCTGGTTCGCGCCGCTGATACCGTCGCTGTGGATCAAACTGGTGTTCGCCGTCGTCTGGGGCGGCTTTGGATTGCTGCACCTGTGGCGTATCGGCGAGATCGCCGGTCACGAAGGCATGACCGAATTCGACGAGCGCTGGGACTTCCGGGTCGGCCTGGCCACCGGCCTGCTGTCCGGAGTGATGGTGGTCTCGGTGACCGGCGTCGGCGTCGACATGGTGCTCTACACCGTGCTGGTGCTGCTCTGTCGCGCCGATCTGAAAATCGCCATTCCCACCTCGGTGGTGATCATGGCCTTCGGCTCGTTGGTAGGTATCAGCACCAAGGCCCTGTCAGGCGGAGTTCAGCCGGGAGTCTACGAAAACTGGCTGGCGGCAGCGCCGGTGGTCGCTCTGGGCGCGCCACTCGGCGTGTTCATGGTCAATCTCATCGGTCGCAAACCGACGTTGTTTTTCGTCGCCATCCTGTGTGTCGCTCAGTTCATCTGGACCTGTTACGTCGAGAGCGCTGCGCTCGGTGTGATCGGCATCCTGATCGCCATCGCCGCCGTCGGCTTGATGCTGTTTGGCTTCGAACGCCTGCGCATCTGGGGTGGCCACATCGTCGGCGAGCAACAGCGCAAGAATGCTGATCGCGCCATGGCTGCGGCGCAGGTTTCCAGACAAACAGAAGTGGTCGTGGAGTAACGCTCCGGTATTCCCGTAATCACCCGGCCGGCAGAATCGCCAGCCGCCTGGTTCGTCAACGAATCAGGATACCCTTTCCGCCCCCACCGCGGGGCACCGTGTTCGGATAATCCGGATTGAGCTTCTGCTCGATCACGCGAACCACCCTCTCCGCAGGCAAGTTTTCCGGCAGTCCCACCAGCCTCACGCCCGACACTACAAGGTCGCGCACTGTACAATCGAGGTCGGGCGAAAAAATCTCCGTCCAGCGCGTCGGATCGTCGCCCCCTCCATGCCGGTAGGTCTGAGATTTCGGACCAATGGCAAGCAGATGCCAATCATCGGCCAGCGGGTGCTTGATCGTGACATTCTGAATTACTAATCCATCGGTGTCGGCGTGGACTTCGATCTTGCCGGGGCGATGGAAAACCAAATCCTCGAATCGGATATTCTTCAAACTTCCAACGCCGATACTGAAATCCCGGTCCCGGCCGAGCTCAAGATTAGGTTGATCATAGAGCTTGAACTCACTGATGTCGGTGATGCCCCGCAGCGTGATATTTTCCAGCGAACAGGTAAGCAGCGCCCCGTCGTCGAAGCGCTTCACACCGGGCAGCAACCGGATCGAGTTGGCCGAGGCAATTCCATCGGGAGCACCGCTGACCTCTTCGATCAATATGTCTGTGATCGGCCCGTAACTGGGCGCGTAGTTTTTCCATTCCCAGGCGTTAAGAGCTACCGGGTCATCGTGAGAAACTCCGCTCACACCACGAATGACACCGTTGCCCGCCGGTCCGTTGACATGCACTCCGTCGCGCCGATGCCGGTCGAGCGTCAGTCCCTCCACGATAAAGCCGCGGGCATTTCCGAGATGGATCGCGAAGGGTTTGCTCTGCCTCACCGTGACATTCTTCACGCTTACCCGCCGCACGTTGTGCAGCAGGATCACACCATGCGTACCAAACACCGGGTCCACCTTCGACGAACGCCCGACGAGATTTCCGTTCACCTCATTACCACCCGTGGCCAGCGTCGTCCAGATCCCCCCTTCGATGTGGATATCAGTATCCGGCTTGGTATCGGCGGGAACCTCCCGATCCGCAAAGCCGACGACATTCGCGTTGCGAACCATGCAGGTGTTGCAACCCGGTTTGAGCCGAATCTCCGCATCAGTATCCGCGCTGAGCGTTTGCCCCGATTGCAGAATGATCGGTCCATCGAGGTAGTAGGGCGTGTCCCGCTTCGGCAAATGCACGACACCGCCGGCGTCGAGCGCCGCCTGAATGGCCTCGTTCCAGATTTCACCGGTGACTTCACGCACAGTCACTTCGCCTTCATCATCCGGCCATGATTCCGCCCACGTTGCGGTGCGCGCCAAAGCACGATCAGGCTCGCCTGCTGTCGTCAACCAGGGTGTCAGGATCAAAAAGGCGAATACGGAGGCGATCTGTTTCATGATCAGGTGCATCGAGCATACACCTCAACTCGACACGGACGCACGCACCGGCTTTACCTGTTTGCGCGGGCTCACCTCTGATAGCCCCCCGACAGCAATTGATTTTTTCAGGGGATCAACGTCGCAGACTCAAACGCCCATTCCGTTCACTTTTCTTTAACGGTCGGCGAAAGTACCACCGCATGCGCTTCGATGCGGAACTCCATTTGAGTGAGACTCGCGGTGTAGCGGAAGGCATCGAACAATGAGACATCGCTGAGCTTCAACGTCAGCCTGGGGTATTCACCGACATTTCCGGCGCCTTCGGGATTTCCTCCGAGGATTACGTTGACCCCTTTCTGCGCAGGATCCTTCTCTTCGCTATCGAGTTCAAACGAACGCTGGCGGAGAAACTGAAGAGCAGCCGGTAGAGGCGTGTCAACGAATTCGATGCTCGGAATGCGAATGCTCTTCAGTTTTTTCTCCATCCCGGCCACCGCCGCCTTGTCAGCCGGACTTGAGGTTTCCGGCTGGTCGGCAACTTCCACAACTTCGCTTTCAGTTCGCCGAGCGATGACCACCGCGTTCGGTTGAAGCTCATAACTCATACCGGCCAGTTCGGCGGTGTAGCGCAGAACTTCACCGATCGGGACGTTGCCCATGCTCAGACTGATGAGGATCGATTGAAACTCTTTCGGATCACCGACCAGCACGCAGTTGATGCCCTTCTTTTGCACGTCCCTCTCCGCCGCGTCGAGTTCCATCGACTTACTCACAATGAAGTCGACGGCAGACTTCAAAGGGATATCTCTGAACTCGATACTCGGGATCACAATCGTCTTCAGTTTTTTCTCAAGCGCCGCAACTTTCGCTTTTTCCGCCTCGCTGTGTTCGCGTTTACCGGCGGAAGGCGAAGAGCTCAACACAGTGACCTCTTTTCCCTGCCTTTGTCCGCTGATGACAATGGCGCCAGCTTCGATCGAATAGTCGCGCTGAGCCAGATCGGTGATGTATCGAACGGCATCCCGGAGCGGAACGTTGCTAAGCTTCAGGGTGATCCGGGGAATCTTTTTATTTTCGTCGTAGCCCACCAGGACAAAATTTACGCCACGGCTTTTGGGATTATCGGAGCCATCGAGTTCCACGGATCGTTGTCGCAAAAAGGCAATCGCATCGCCTAACGGAGTCTTGTTCAGTTCAAGCTTGGGAATGATGATCGAATCGAGTTTCTCCTCCATTGCGGCGACTCCTGCGTCTTGCGCAGGCTCTTTCTTCTGCGCTTGCGAGACTCCTGCCAGACCAACAAAGAAAGTCACCGCTATCACTGCAACGATAGCGATTGCCGCCGTCCGCCGCTGGGCCTTGTGATCGATATTCTGCGCACCTTGGCGTGCGGACAGAATGTCACGAATCCTCCCCTCCATCGTGCCGCGTTCGGCCATTGAGATCGCCGCTGACCGCAGTAGCCTACGATTCGATAACTTCGCTTGCGACAACAGTAGCGCCGCGTAATCGCTCTCCCGATGGCCACCGGCGAGCACCATTTGATCGCAGGCTTGCTCACGCAGTTTCATTGCCTGACGCGAGGCGATCCACGCCAAAGGGTTGACCCAGTTGAGAGCAAAGAACAAGCGCGAAACCAGCAGGCTTGCCGCGTCCCATCGTTTGACGTGCGCCAGTTCATGACGCAACACCATATCCAATTCGGCGGCTGACCAATATTCGACGTCAGCGGGCAAAACCACGCGGGGCCTGCGAATTCCCCAAACAAACGGAGTCGCGACCTGGCTGGAGACAGAAATCGAAACCTCGCGTTGAATGCCTAACACATCCAACAATCCATCCGCCACGCCCTGAACCTGCGTCGAAACCGGCCGCATCTGATGTTTGAGTCGACTCAGAAAAACCCGGGCAAGGCCCATCCGGGCGCCGACCACGAGCGCACCGATCAGCCACGCGGCAGCAAAAACGGTCTCCCAATGGATCCGGCCCGACTCTGCCTTAGCGACGGAAGACAACGGCTCGACTACTGGCAATGTCGGAAGCTCCTTCGCCAATTCCGGGGCCGCCACCTGCGTCATCGTCACGTCAACGGATGCCGCCGATGATTCCAGACTCGGTATCACTCCCCAACGGGGAAATGCCATGACCACCGGCAATGCGATCGCCGCCACAAACAGCCCCATCCAGACACGATGCTTGACCGCAGCCACCTGCCGGCGAAGCGGATAGAGAATCAGGAAAGCGATGCCGAGGACCAGCGCCACTTTGGCGAGATACTCCGCGAGGAAAATAACTTCAGTTTGTTTCATCGGTGGTGGGTTCGTTGAGGTTATTTTGTTTCGCGGATTCGATCAGTTCAGAAATTCGTTGCAGCTCCTCGTCGGAAAGTCGCTCGCCTTTCTCTCCCAGCAGACTGGTCACGGCTCCTGCGACCGAGCCTTCAAAGAAGGTATCGATCAGCCGACTCAACGCCGACGAGGCCGCATTCTTTCGCTCAACCACCGGCGCATAGATGAACGACGCGCCGTCCTTGCGATGAGTGACGTGACCTTTCTCCTCGAGAATGCTGAGATGCTTGCGCACCGTCGAGTAGGTCCGTGACTCGCCCAACGCGGTCCACACGTCGCGAGCGGTGGCCTCTTGCAGCCGAAACAGAATGTCCATTACCTCCGCCTCACGACGGGAGTATTTCGGCTGGCCCGGATCTTTATCTTTCGACATGCGAAAATATTCGCACCCTAGGCGGACAGGGTCAATACCTAAATGCTAAATTTTTCGCATGCTGCCTTTTTTTGCCACTGCTTTGTCTCGCCAATCAAGGTTTCGACCGGTCTCACCTTGTGCTAATAGAATCCCTATGCACACCCGCCTTCTTCAGCTATTCGCAGCAATTCTGGCGCTGCCCGGAACCGCCCACACCGCTGACCCGGCACCGCTTCTGATCGACGAAGCATTCGAGACCGGATCGATTCCGCAAAAATGGCAAGCCGGCGGCCGCAAAGGTTCATTCACGATCGTCGACGGTGCCCTGCGCGGTGTCGCGCAGCCCGACGACAGCCACGGCCCGTCGATCAGTTGTCCCCTTACCGGGCACGACCTCACGATTGAGTTCGATGTCAAAATCGTCAATCCCAAGGGTTACTTTCTGTTTCTTCTCGACGGCGATTCGCAGTTCTCCGGTCAGGCTCATCTGCTGCGACTTTCGGCCAATGGCAAGAACATTCAGCTCTCACAGGATCGCGGTGATCCGGCTTCCAAACGTGAGCAGAAAGCTCAGCGCGATGCCAAGGGCGGCAAGCGCACGCCGCCATCCAAACAACAACTCGCCGACCCCGGTTTTTATCGCGTCGAACCTCTGGCTCATCAAACGGCGGCCGCTACCGATGGCGAATGGCACCACATCCGCATCGAAGTGAAGGGCAACGCGGTCACCGCACGCATCGACGACCAGCAACCCTTTTCGGCCACCGGCTCAGTGCTCGACGTACCCAAATCGAAGATCGTTTTTCTGGTCGGCAACCGCGGCGATGCACGCATCGACAACGTCAAAGTCAGCGCCCTCTCGAAGTAACGTAAATCTCCCGCGCCGCGCCGGCGGCAAATCACTCCGTTCCGCTCCCCTCCACTTTCGCCAAAGGCCAGCCCGGCAGTTCGCCACAGGCCTGCAGGGCGAGAACGGCATAGGCTGAACCGATATTCGAAATCAAATTGCGGGCGTCTTTGACCGGTGAGCGAGTGAACCATTTGCCGCTCTCGCGCTGATTATTGAGGATCCACTGAACGCCCCGTTGCAGCCGTGGATCATCCGCCGGCACACCGAGCTCACGCGCCACGATGATGACGAATCCGGTGCCGTAGCCATCGCTGATATCGGTCGCCAGTGGCTTGCCCTCCTGAAGTTCGAGATCGTGCCAATCGGTCAAAAACCCCGCCGTCGACCAGCCGCCATCGTCCAGCTGCAGGGCCATTAGTTCCTCCAGCGCTTTGTCGCGATCCGCCTGCGAGACGATCCCCTCGACCCTGACTGAACACCAGGCCAACATGGCGCGGTGATGCAGCGACTTGGGTGGATCGTTCTTAAAATACTCGCGCAACTTGTCGAGACCGGCCCTGGCCTTTTCCGTTTCCGCGTAGCCGTCCGGAGCGATACCGACAATCAGCGCCGCCATGGTCGCGCCGTAGTGATCGTCGATCTCGAGCGGAGCGTAGTCGCAATCCGGCCAGCGCCAGCCACCATCCTCGCGCTGCGCGCCCCACATCATATCCAGCACCTCGCGCGCCACCGGGCTGAGTTTGCCCGTGGTCTGCAGATCGTTAAACGTCAGCCCGGCACCAACCACGATCGGCCAGAATCCCTGATTCTCGGTGGGTGGCTTTTTCGCCCAACGCACCTTGCGATAGTCTTCGTAAAAGGCGCGCACTTCGCCGGAATCTTCGAGTGCGCCCGCCAGCGCCGGACGGGCGAACAGGTAGCCCATGTTGGTGTGGCAGGTGGCACACTTCTTTTTCTTCTGCCAAATCAATGCCGCCCGGTCGATGTAACGCGCCGCGTTCTCAGCAGAAAATTCATCCGCCATTTTTTCGTCCGCCGAGATCTCCTCGAGTTCGCCGGGAACGCTGTCGAAAGTGACAATATCGCCAGCTGACGCCGAAGCGAGAGCCATACAAAACAGAACGAATGTCGATACTATGAGGCGGCACATGGTTGCTCAGAGTAAAGAACAAGCCTCTCAACGGAAACGTCTTTCTCTGTCCGCAATCGCGTCGCCCAATACTGGAACCGGATGGCTCACCTCGCGCTTACAACGGGGATTATCACAAAGGGGATAACCACTCGTGGCCGATCACCGCAGCTCAACACCCGCCGTAGACGAGTGGACCGAGGGAGGGTTCGGGCCCGGCCGCGGAAGATTCTCAACGAGAACAAGCAGCGTCTAGGTAACTCTTCAACCAAACTTAATGAAAATTTGGCATGAAGAGCGACGAGATTCGACCGAGCCGAACCCTCATACCCCCCCAGGTATGGAGCACAGAACATAAAGAACCGTGCTCAGGAAAACATCCGATGACTCTCGATCCCGGCAACCCCCCAGAATCGGGGGTCTAGTCAATGCGTTAACTCCGCGTCATCGATACCTTAAAACACCCGAAAGTTCAAGGGCCGTTGTATTTTCGCATCGCCCGGTTCATCAGGATTCGCTACAGTGCCAATTGTTCCACTCATTTGAGACTGGCCGGGCATTACCGCCCCGCAACCCTGCGCCCGATCGATGCCCGATGACCGCTCAATCCATCCTCAGCGAGCTTAAAGCACTAGGCAGCGCGAACACGGCTGCGACCCTCAAACGCCACGGCGCCAGAGAGCCGGTCTACGGTGTCAAAATCGGCGACATGCAGAAAATCCGGCGGCGGATTAAAACTGATCACCAACTGGCTCTTGAACTCTACGACTCCGGTGTCTACGACGCCATGTATCTCGCCGGACTGATTGCCGACGACGCCGCTATGACCAAAACCGACCTGCGCCGCTGGGGCAAACAGGCCTACGGCGCCTCACTCGCCGGCGCGACCGTGCCCTCAGTCGCCACCGGCAGCAAACACGGTCCCGCATTGGCAGACGAATGGATCGCCTCGAAGAATGAGCGATTGGCAGCGATGGGTTGGTGCACACTGACCTCCCTGATCTCCGTCCTGCCCGATGAAGAACTTGATCTCAGCGATCTGAAAAAGCGCCTCAGCGAAGTTGCCAAAACGATCCACTCCGAGCGCAACGAAGTTCGCTATGCGATGAACAACTTCGTCATCGGCGTCGGTTGCTTCGTCGCCCCGCTGTCGGATCTCGCGCTGAAAACCGCCGAAAAGATCGGCGAAGTCAGCGTCGAGCACGGCGAGACCAACTGCAAAACTCCCTTCGCTCCCGACTACATCCGCAAAGTCGCCGACATGGGTCGCATCGGCCGCAAAAAGAAAAGCGCCAAGTGCTGAGCTGGATTACTCAGCGGCCACCGGCTCAGCAGTAGAGACTTTTGCAGGCACCGCTTTTCGCTTCCGCAATATCGGCGCCAGATATTTCGCTGTTTCATCGGCGATGACATTGTAGCCCGCGAGGTTGGGATGACGATCACCGGTCCAACCCGGCAAGTGACCAAACAGCGCGTCGAACTCATTGTCCATGATCACAACTTTGCCACCGATCACCCGGTCCTCGACCAGCGAATGATATTTTTCAGGAATTTTTTCCAACGGGTAGCGCCGGTAGTTGAGCATGTTGTAGCCCTTCTCCAACTCCGCCGCATAACGCGGATAGATGTCGAACACCTCGAGCTTTTCATCGCGCGCCACCTGTCGAATCAAGTCGTTAATTTCGACGCTGGCCTCTTCGTTCGAAAAAGGAATCACCGTCATTGGAATCAATTGCGCCTGCGGATGATCCTTGCGCAACCGGGCCAACAGTTCGTGAAAATCTTTGACGAAGTTCACCGGAAAATCCTCGCGTCGCGCCCGGTCGTTGAGGCCATAGCGGATAAACACATAGTCGATGCCGGGTAGATTCGCCGCTGCCTTGTCGTAACGACCCGAGTCAAAAAGCCGGCGAATGTATTCACCGCTGACACCGCACTGAATGACATTACAAGCCGGCAAGTCCTCCTCCGCCGCCAGCAATTGCGTGATAACTCCCTCCAAATGAGGCCCCTCCGGGACCAGCAGGCGAGGAATACTACCTTCCGTCGTACTGTCGCCCAGCAACAGGATCTGCACCTTGCCATCATGTTCGGCAGATGCCGGAAAGGCACCGGGGAACAACAGTGAAAAACCGGCAAGCACCGGCAGCACGACGAGATGAAATCGAAAGGTCTTCATGGGATCAAAACAGGCAAAGCGAAGCTTCACGCATTTCAGCGAGTCTGGCTATGGCTTGCCCGCGCCATCGCTCAGGATCGCCTGAGCCTGCCGGAAGACCGTCCGGCGCCCCGAAAAATCAGCTTTGGTTGGCGATGCAGATCAGTGTAGTCTCGCCAGCCCGGCGACAACCCGCCGAACTGCAAGCCATGATCTCCTGCCGCGTCTTCGCCCTGCTTTCAATACTCAGCGCCGGCCTGTTGCCGGCTCATGACGTGTCCGCCGCCGAAGGCGACCGGCCGAACATCCTGTTTATCATTGTCGACGATCAGTCGCCGTTCGATCTCAAGGCCTACGATCCGACATCGCAACTCGACACCCCGAACATCGACCGCCTCGCCGCCGAAGGCATGGTCATCAACAACGCCTACGAGATGGGTGCCTGGGTCGGTGCCGTATGTACCTCGTCGCGGCACATGATCATGTCCGGCCGCACCCTCTGGCACATCCCCGACCAAGCCGGTCGCGGCAACAATCCCCACCAGGGAAATGCCGAACTGGTGCCGCCGAACCTCGAACAGCAAACCCTCGCCGCCGTCTTTAATCGCGCCGGCTACGATACCATGCGCACCTGCAAGCAGGGCAACAGTTACGAGGACGCCAATAAACAGTTCACCGTTCGCCACGACGCCTCCAAACGGGGCGGCACCGACCAAACCGGCAGCAAGTGGCACGGCGACCAGGTGATGAATTATCTCACTGCCCGCGACGCCGACAAAGACACCGATCCGTTCATGATCTACTACGGATTTTCCCATCCGCACGATACCCGCGACGGCACCCCCGAGCTGCTCGCCAAATACGGCGCCACCAACCACACCGATCGCAACAGCCTGCCCGCCGCCCACCCGAAACAACCGCGACTGCCCATCAACTGGCTGCCCGCCCACCCTTTCCACCACGGCCAACCCGGCTTGCGCGACGAAGTCGCCGTCAGCGGCGTCTGGGAAAACCGCGACCCGCAAACCATCCGCAACGAGATCGGTCGCCAGTTCGCGTGCAGCGAAAATATTGACATCCAGATCGGTCGCGTTCTCGACCAGCTCGAAGCCAGCGGCAAACTCGACAACACCTACATCGTCTACACCTCCGACCACGGCATGGCCATCGGTCGCCACGGTCTGCAGGGCAAACAAAATCTCTACGACCCCACCTTCCGCGTGCCCTTCATCGTGCGCGGCCCGGGCATCGAAGCCGGCAGCCGCGCCACCGGCAACGCCTACCTGCTCGACAGCCTCGCCACCCTGTGCGACATGGCCGGCATCGACGCTCCGCCGACCAATGAAGGCAGCAGCCTGCTGCCGGTGCTCCACGGCAAACAGGACAGCGTCCGCGACACCCTCTACGGTGCCTACTGCGGCGGCACCAAACCCGGCATGCGCTGCGTCAAAAAGGGCGACTGGAAGCTGATCAAATACGACGTCATGGACGGCAGCGTGCGCGAAACCCAGCTGTTTAACCTCGCCGAAAACCCCAACGAATTCATCGCCGAACATCACGATCCCGCCGTTATCACCCTGACCGGCGCCAAGCCAACCGCCGCGCAAACCGATCTCGCCGAAGACCCCGCGCACGCCGCAACGCTTGCCGAAATGGAGGCCCTGCTGCTCGAAGAAATGCGCCGCCTCGACGATCCGTATCGCCTGTGGGACCAACCCGACGACGGCCTGCCGAAGCCGCCCGCCATGAAGGACCGCGCCGCCCGCCCAGAAAAAGGCAAGAAAGCCAGGAATAAGAAAGCCAAAGCCGGCGTCGCGCAATGACCGGCAAACGCTACCTTGCGGCAGCCTTCGCACTCGTCGTGTTCCAGACTCTGCCGTCGATCGCTCCCGCGATCGATGCACCCCCCGGCGCACGCCCTGACATTATCCTCATCCTTGCCGATGACCTGGCCTGGTCCGATCTCGCCTGTTACGGTCACCCTTTCCACCAAACCCCGCATCTCGATGCGCTCGCCGCGGAGGGCATGCGCTTCACGGATGCCTATTCGCCGGCGCCGATCTGCTCCGCCTCGCGCTGCAGTATCCTGACTGGAAAAAGCGTCGCCCGGGTCGGCTTCGAGTTCGTCACCAAGGACCAACCCGGCAAGCAACAGATCGAAGGCAAAACGCTGCTCGAAGCTCCACCTTTGACGCTGAATCTGCCACTCGACGAAATCACCATCGCCGAAGCGCTCAATCCCGCCGGCTATGAAACCGTGTTCGCCGGCAAGTGGCACGTCAGCCAGCACCACAAGGGCTACCTCGGCTGGAGCCCCACCCACGGACCGAAACAACAGGGCTTCACCACCACCATCGACGATTTTGGCGCGCACTCCTACGGGCGTAAAAAAGGTGTGATGCTCGAAGTCGCCGACGAGATTTTCCCCGCCGACGCCCTGACTGACCGCGCCATCGATTTCGTCAACGCTGCGCATTCGAAGCCGTTCTTCATGATGCTTTCGCACTACTTCGTTCACACCCCCGTTCAACCCGGCTGCCAGTGGCTGATCGACAAATACGAAGCCATCGTCCCCGCCGATTCGCCGGCCCGGGCCAACCGCGTCCGCTACGCCGCCTTTGTCGAAATGCTCGATCACTACGTCGGCGAAATGCTCGACGGCATCGAAGACGCCGGACGCGGTGACAACACTCTGGTCATATTTACTTCTGACAATGGCGGTCATCCCGAATACGCCGCCAACTCGCCGCTGCGCGGCTCGAAGTGGAATCTCCACGAAGGCGGCGTGCGTGTGCCGATGATCGCGCGCTGGCCGGGCAAAATCGCAGCCGGTTCGACCTGTTCGGAACCGGTGATCGGTTACGACTTGCTGCCGACCTTCACGGAACTGGCCTCGACCGAATCACCCGCTGACATCGACGGTCGCAGCCTGATGCCCCTACTCACCGGTGGACCGCCACCAACCGAACGAGCCCTGCTCTGGCACTTCCCCTACTACCATCCGGAGCGCGGCTACCGTGATGCCCCCGCCGCGATCGGCATCGATGATTTTTTCACCAGCCAGACGCGCCCTCATTCAGCAATGCGTCGCGGTGATGTCAAAGTCATCTACGACTACGAAACGAAACGCTCCCGACTCTACAACCTGGCCAACGATCCCGGCGAGCAACGCGATCTCGCCGATGAAAATCCGCAGCTGCTGCGCCAACTTGAAACGTCCCTCCACCAGACTCTCAAAATCAGCGGCGCCCGTCTACCCAATCGACTGCCTACCACTGTTTCACAGTAACTGCCTCAACACCCCATGATCATGATTTCGCGTCACTCTTTGTTCGTTCTACCAGCCTGTCTCGCGCTGTTTTTCACTTCCACTCTCTGCAACGCCGAAGACACCTATCCCCTGCGCGACGCCGTTGAGTGCCATCCACGCAGCGGCTTGCCTAACCTTTTCGCCAAAATTCAAGCGGGCGAAACCATCAAAGTCGGCTACCTGGGCGGCAGTATCACCGCCGCCGCCGGCTGGCGCATTCAATCCCGTGAGTGGCTCGCCCGGACTTACCCCGACGCCAGCTTCGAAGAGATTCACGCCGCCATCGGCGGCACCGGATCCGATCTCGGCGTGTTTCGTCTCGGCAACGACGTGTTGCGCCACCGGCCCGACCTGCTGTTTGTCGAGTTTGCGGTCAACGACGGCAGTGCCGCGCCGGAACGAATCCACAAAGCCATGGAAGGCATTGTCCGCCAAACCTGGCAGGCCGATCCCGCCACCGACATCTGCTTCGTATATACTCTCAGCGAACCGATGCTGCCCGATCTCAAAGCCGGCAAGATGCCGCGGGCGGCGAGTGCGATGGAGGAACTGGCCGATCACTACGCCATTGCATCGATCCATTTCGGCGTCGAAGTCGTGCGCCTGCTGGAAAGTGGTGATTTGATTTTCAAAGCGCCTAAGCCCGCTGACCTCGCCAGCGCCAAGCCGATGGTTTTTTCCAGCGACGGCGTACATCCCCACGACCTCACCGGCCACAAGGTTTACAGCGAAGCCATCGCCCGCTGCTGGCCGGCCATTGAAGCCGCCAGCGGTGATGCCGCCGCGCACGTGCCCGGCGAACCGCTGCGCGCCGACAACTGGGAAAAGGCGAAACAAGTGCCGATCACCCCCGCCATGCTCAGCGGCGACTGGCAGAAGCTTCCCGCCGACCACCACATCGGCAAACGTTTCGCCAAAAACATGCCGGAAATCCATCACGCCACGCGCGCCGGTGCCACGCTCACATTTACTTTCGACGGCACCACCGCATCCGTCTTCGATATTGTCGGCCCCGACGGTGGACCGCTCGATATCCAAATCGACGACGAGCCTGTGCGCTCCGCCAAGCGGATCGACGGTTACTGCACGTATCATCGCATGAGCCGCCTTCCGCTCGCCACCGAAATTGAACCGGGGCGCCATAGCGTGACCGTCACCCTCAGCCCTGAGACCCTCGACAAACGCGAGATTCTGTTCGAGAAAAACCGCGCCGACTTTGACGCCAATCCTGCGAAATACACCGCACAGTCCTGGATGGCGGGTTCTCTACTGCTCATCGGTGACCTCGTTGAGTAGGCACCGGAAGTTTGCCAGACGCAGAACCCCGGTCAGCCAGATCTGCTCAGCAGATCGCAATATCCGAATAGCAGAGTCTTGTATCTCCTCTAAGCTAAAGCCGTGAAAATTTCTTTTTGGTGGCAGTTATTCTGCTGCACTGCGCTGTTCGCCCTGCCATTGGCATGCCGCAATTCGACTTTATTGATTGAAGATGACGAGGAGTATCCCTCCTGGCCGACCAAAGTTCCCGCCGGCAAAATCAATTTCGAAAAAGACGTGCGTCCGATTCTGGTCATCAACTGCCTCGAGTGCCACAACAACGAGACCGCCGCCCAGTCAGGAAACCTGAGCCTGGAAACTCGCCAGCTGGCGCTGACCACCGGCAATCACGCCCCCGTGCTGATCCCCGGCGACCCGGACAGCAGCCTGCTGATTCTCGCGCTCGGCGACAATGGCATTCACGAGGAACCGATGCCGCCCACTCCCGACAAGATCTGGGGCGTTCGAATGGAGATTCTGCGCAAATGGATTGCCGAAGGTGCTGAGTGGCCGGAAGACGTGCCGCTGGTCCATCCGGGCGAGATCACCGAATGGTGAAAATCGGCACCGGCTTCGCGATACCGCCCTCAGTTCAGCACGCCGTTTGCCTTGCCGGCCACCGCAGCTTGTAGCATGATAAGGTCAGCGATGTCCGAACCAGAAATCCTTGTTGAACTGCGTGGGGTTTCCCGGGAATACCATCTCGGAAAAACCATCGTTCCGGCCCTGGTCGATGTCAGTCTGGAAATCGAACGCGGCGGCTTTGTCGTGATCTCCGGTCCCTCGGGAAGTGGCAAATCCACCTTGCTGAACCTGATCGGCTGCATCGACCAGCCCTCCCGCGGCAGTGTCATTTTCGATGGCAAAGACGTCGCCACTCTCTCGGATCGCGATCTCTCCGCATTCCGCGCCCGCCGACTGGGTTTTATTTTTCAATCGTTCAATCTGGTGCCGGTGCTGACGACCTTCGAAAACGTCGACTACCCACTTCGATTGAGAAATATTCCGAAGGCGGAGCGGCGGCAGCGCACCGAAACCATGCTCGAAGCGGTCGGTTTGAAAGGTCAGGCAGCTCATCGCCCCGGCGAACTGTCCGGAGGCGAGCGTCAGCGCGTGGCGATCGCCCGGGCGCTGGTGACCCGGCCGGACGTGGTGCTCGCGGATGAACCGACGGCGAATCTCGACTCGACCACTGGCGAAAAAATCGTCGACCTGATGCGCGAGATGCGCGAACGCCTCGGCACCACCTTCGTCATCGCCACTCACGACCCGATGGTCGCCGGGCGCGCGCGACGTCGGATCACTATTCGCGACGGCCGCATCGAAAGCGATTCGTCGATGACGCACGATCAACCGGAGGCCAAACACCATGCATGACCTGATGCTGGCACTGCGCAACGCGAGCCGCAACCGGCGCCGCTCGCTGGTCACAGTATTTGCCCTGGCACTCTGTTCAACCGGGCTGATCCTGTTCGCCGGCTATGTGCTGGCGACTTTCTGCGGCGACGAAACGCGTACCACCAGCGGCATGGGGCACCTGCAGATTTTCCGCCGGGACTTTCCCGAAAAAGGCATCGGCAGTCCCGCCGCGTTCGCCATCGAAGACCATCTCGAGCTGCAGAAAACGCTGCGCGAAGACCCGCTGCTGGGACCGATGATCAACATCCTGACCGGACAACTGACCTTCTCGGGACTGGCCAACAACTACGAAAAAGATACCTCGGCCGCGTTTGTCGGTTTCGGGGTGGATCCGGATGACTACGCCGTGTTCTCCAGTTGGAATCCTTTCGGACTGGCCAAGCCCGAACTTCTGCCGACCAACGAACTGCTCTACCACGGTGGCCCCTGGGTTGCCGACAGTGACCTTCAGGGCGGCAGCCTCGGCATCGGTCTCGCTGAAGTCCTTGAGATCGATCCTCCCAACGGCCCTCAGCAGACCACCGTGATGAGCGATGCGACGGACCCCGCACCCGTCGCCACCGCCACTCCGGTGGCGGAGCCGGGCCCTGCCGGAGACGAAGCCGACGACGACGACCTGCCCAACTTCGATGCCCTCGAGTCCGCGGCGGCTCCGCAGACAGACAGCGGCGACGGCCGGCCGCGAATCGAACTGCTGTGCGTGCCGGTCGCGGGGGCAGCTCCGAATGTGCAGTCACTGGCGGTGCGCGCCGCGCGTCCGTTTGAAAATGTGCAACTCGACGACCGCCTGGTGTTAATGCACATCGACCACGCCTCAAACCTTTTGTTTCCAGGTCAGCCGACGCAGGTGAATTCGCTGCGCATTCTGCTCAACAATGGCGAGGATACCGACGCCGCCGCGGCGCGCATCCGCGAAATCCTCGCTGAAAAATATCCCGGGCTTGAATGCCGGACCTGGATCGAGCTGGCACCGTTCTACCTGCAGATCACCGCCTATCTGAAAGTCATCTTCCTGTTCATGCTCAGCATCATCGCCAGCATCGTCGTGTTCACCATCTACAACACCCTGTCCGCTGCTATCGTCGAACGCACCGTCGAAATCGGCACGCTGCGCGCTATGGGCGTCAATCGCGCACGCATCGCCGGCCTGTTCATTTCCGAAGCGGTGTTCATGGGGATCGCCGGCGGCCTGCTCGGCGTCATTCTCGCCATCATTCTCGGGATTTCATTCAACCAGATGGACATCCTGTTTAATCCCCCGAGCACCGACTACTACACCAAGGTCGAGGTGCTGATCTTCCGCTACCCGATGATCCTCGTATTCGGCTTCGTCATTTCCGTCGTCGCCGCCGTGATCTCCGCCATCGTACCATCGGTGAACGCCTCGCGCATGGCGATCGTCGATGCCCTCCGCCACTCCTGATAGCTCCCGGCGCCCTGAGCGCACCAACCCGAAGCGATATGAAGCCGATCCTCCACCTGTCTGCGAGCGCCATCATCATTATTATCTGCACGGCCGCCGCGTCTGGATTTTTCCTGCCCCCTCAGGCTCACGCCGACGACGCTGCGGATGCCATCGTAAAGCAGGTGGAGGACAGCCTCAAGCCGCCCAAGTCATTCAGCGTGCTGTCGACCATCGATACCTATCGCAACCGCGTTGCCTCCGGAACCATGCTGCTGCGCACCTACGTCAACATCGCAGATTCCAACCAAGGCCCGCGCTCAGTGTCCATCGTTCTGACCCCGCAAGGCGAGCGCGGCAAAGTATTTCTGCGCATCGACGATGCCTTCTGGCTCTACGACCCCGGCGCCAGAAGACCGGTGCGCCTGTCCACTCAGCAGCGACTCATGGGTGACGCCTCGCTCGCCGACGTGACCCACTTCGACCTGGTCGACAACTACTCGGCAGATCTTGAGACAGAGGAAGTTATCGCCGACGCCTCCGGCAAAAGCATCAATGGCCAACGCCTTAAACTGACCGCACTGTCCAAAACCAGCCTCTACCCGACCCTGCGACTGTGGGTCGACAAGTCTGACCGGCAACCGGTCAAAGTCGAGTGCCTGTCGTCGACCGGCAGCGTTTTAAAAACGGTTTATTACGGCAGATTCCGCGGTTTTCTCGGCAAGCAGCGCCCGACCGAACTGATGGTTATCGACGGCACCGCCGCCGGCCGCGTCACCCGGATTCGCTTTTCCGAGTTCCTCTATCAGGATCTGCAGGCCGAAGCCTACACCCCGGAAGCCATGCCCTCGGTGTCGAAATTTGCCGACTCCGATTCCGCCGCCGGGGACAAATGACAGGAAAGCGGGCGATAGACCAGCATCGGCTTGCCAGTCACCCGATTCGGTGCATAATTACCGCCCTCGCCGGACGGTCCACCCACTCCGGCGCTGAATGGAATGCCTCGCTAGCTCAATGGTAGAGCAACGGACTCTTAATCCGCAGGTTCCCGGTTCGAGTCCGGGGCGTGGTACCACTCGGAAACTCCGGGACACCCCGCTTTCAGCAGAAATATGACGGGAAACTCGAGAACGCGGAAAATTCGTCCGCTGAGTGGTAACGACCGTATCAGCCGGAATCGCCTCGTTATTCTAATGGGCCTTGCGACCCTGGCCCTGCTCTTCAGCCCTGACTCTGTTCACGCGGAGATCGATGCTCTGATCGCTGCCGACTGCGAGCAACACAGCGTACCGATCCCGGCAGCCGCTGACGACGCCACCTTTCTGCGTCGGGTCTACCTCGATGCCGTCGGCCGCATCCCGACCGTCGCCGAGAGTCGTGAATTTCTCGCCTCGACTGATCCTGAAAAGCGCGGCCAACTGATTGATTCGCTGCTCAACTCCGAAGGCTATGCCAAGCACTGGTTTCACTTCTGGGCCGACTTGCTGCGGGTGTCCACGGCGGCTGAGATCACCCGCAGCGGCATCGTTGGCTCGGCTTACTGCGAATGGATTTTGCAAGCGCTGCGCGAGAACCGTCCCTATGACCAGATGGTGCGCGATCTGGTCGGGCGACAGGGCAACATCTGGGAACCGGAAAATGCCGGTGCGGTGGGGTTCTACCTGCGCGACTTCGCCATGCCGCTGGAGCATTTCGGCGTCCTCATGCAGATCTTTACGGGCACGCGGATGGAGTGTGCACAGTGTCACGATCATCCTTTCGATCGGTGGACACAGATGGATTTTCACAAAATGGCGGCGTTCACCTATGGCGTTCGCGCCAGCAAATACCCGGCGATTTACGAACAGATCAAGGGTCCGGATCGGGCGGCGATCAACAAGATCACGATTCCGATGCGCTTTGCCTCCGTGCTGCCGCGCCCGTACCCGATCAAGCTGCCTCACGATTACGCCTACGACGATGCCAAGCCGCACGACACGGTCGCCGCGGAGACCGTCTTTGGCAGGAAAGTCCAGGCGCAGGGCCCACTCGGCAGCGGAGCGGAATCGACCCTGTTTGCCCGCTGGCTCACGGATCCCGATCACCCGCGCTTTACCCGGGTCATCGTCAATCGACTGTGGGACCAGCTGTTCGGCGCCCCCCTGGTTCCACCTCCTCTCGACGATTTGCGCGACGACACTGCCGCGTGGAATCCGGCGCTCGAAGCCGAACTGATGCAGCGCATGATCGGTTCGGATTTTAACCTGCGTTCCTTTCTCGCCACAGTCATGAAAAGCAGCGCTTATCAACGCGTCGCCTCATCCCACGATTATTTGCCGGGAGAGCGCCAGACCTTCGAGGGCCCCTACCTGCGCCGCATGAGCGCCGAACAGGTGTGGGACTCCTACGCGACCCTGATCACGGTGTCAGCCGATCGCCCTTACTATCAACGCCGCTCCTATCGCGAGCGCTATCTCAATGACCTGCGCGTCCGCGCCGAAAAAGTCTGCAACAAGAGCCCCGAGTCGGTGCGGGCGTGGTTGCATAGCGCAGAGGGAAGAGCTTTCGTCGCCCGCACTGGAAAGGCCCCGTCTAAAGTCGCCGACTCGCTGGCCGAACAGCACCAAGCGCAGTTCCGGGCCCTCGACGACTTCAAAGATTCGAGCGTTGGTTCGAAGCAACAATTCAGCCAGTGGAAAGCCCTGCACTCTCAACTCTACCGCGCCAGTGAGCTTGAGACGCCGGCTCCGCCCGGGCATTTCCTGCGCACCTTCGGCCAGTCGGACCGCACCCAGGCCAACAATTCCAGCCGCAACAGTTCGGTCCCTCAGGCACTCGCTCTTTTTAACAGCGAAATGACGGCTGCCGTTCTCAATCCGTTTTCAACGATTTTGCGTCTCAGCTCGTCGGCTGGTGATCGGCGCAGTCAGGCCGAAACGCTGTTCCTCGGTATTCTCACCCGTCCCCCAAGTGCCGCCGAGCTGGCGATCGCCGAGCAGGAGACGCCCGACGACCTCGCCGCCGCACTACTCGCCACGACCGAGTTTTTGTTCATCCCGTAGCGGCCTCACGACCGGTGTCGGACCGGGCCGACACCGAATCATCAATTGAAGCCCGGCTCAAGCCAGCCGTCGGTCACCTCACAGATCATCCGGCCGACTTCCAACTCTGACGTGTGATAGTCTCCGTTTTTCTTCAAGTGAACTAGCTCCAAGGACAATTCGATCAGGCG
This sequence comes from uncultured bacterium, assembly GCA_965367965.1. Lineage (GTDB taxonomy): Bacteria > Verrucomicrobiota > Verrucomicrobiia > Verrucomicrobiales > DEV007 > JBBKXR01. The sequence goes on from CBDULB010000002.1 coordinate 57,548, forward strand.
GGCGGCACGCAGTTGATTGAACTCGTAGTAGTCCATGATTTGCCGTTCAAGACAGAAAAGCACTTTAGCGACGTTCGGTTCAGATGCGCACGCCCGCCGGTAGCGATCGGCAACCATCTCACAGATCTCGAACAGTTCACAGGTATCGTGGCTTCCATCCGGAAAGGATGATGAAGGTAGTGAAGGCATTTTCAGGCAGAGTTTTTGGTTGCTCTCGTTGGTTATGAGCTCGTTGCGAAAGCGACGCCACATCGACATTGCTCGCGCAGAAGCGGATTCAGAGGAGCGCCTGCCGATAACTTGCAGGTTCTAAACAGGCCCTCCCATATTTCTATACGTCAAACGTTTGAAGGGGTTACCGGCAGGGTTAAAAAACTTTCCGGCGGCAAAATCCCGCCCGGTGCCCCTGCGACAGACCGTTTCATGCGCCACATGGTCGTCCCGACGCCGACAGCGGCGTAACTCGATCACGGCACCGCCGCCGTTCGCGGTCGACCTGACGCCGATCTAACATGCCGACATGTTGATCCGATTCGTTTTTCTCACTTGCGCCCTGATTCTGGCCAACCTCGACGAGGTTTCGGCGACTCCTGCCGAGATGGACGCCTATATCATTTTCGGCCAATCCAACGCCAACGGCCGTTCGTATCGCTCCGAACTGAGCAACGAAGCGCTGCGGGAAGACTTCAGCAACAACCTCTTTTACGCTTACCGGGAGCGCTCATGGCAGAACGGCAGCACGCCCGTGGACATCCCGCTCGGAGTACTCCGGCCCGACCCACGCGACCGCATCGGAGTCGAGGTAACCCTGGGCCGACTGCTCGCCGCCCATTCCCCACGGCCGGTGCTGCTGGTCAAATTCTGCTCGGGCGGCACTTCGATCGTCAATTTTCTCCCGGAGACCAACAACCTCTACTCACCGATGCTCGAATATCTGCAAGCAACCCGGGCCGAAGCGAAAAAACTTGGCTACCGTGTCCGTTGGCAGGGTGCGTTCGTTATCACCGGCGAAAGCGATTCATCTGCCAAAAATGCCGGCCGCTTCAAAGACCGCTTTGTCACCGTCAAAACATCCCTGGAAGAAGATCTCGGCATCGAAAGTCTGCCCATAGTTTACAGCCTGCTGCGCAGCAACTGGGTCGACACACCGGCGGCCTCTTATTCCAACAACAACGCTTCGGCGGACCAGATCAATCGCGAGATGACCGCACTCGCCGCAGGCGATCCGTCAGTGAAGGTCACGGCGTCGAACGCCGACCTGAAGACCCGACTTGAAAACGGCGATTCAAAAACCGACGGCATCCACTACGACTCTGACAGTTACGCACGCCTGGGCTTTCGACTTTACGCCACCGCCTTCCCCGATCGCGGCACCATGATCGACCGCAACGACAATGGCGTCAGCGACCTCTGGGAACTCCGCTATCCAGGCGAGGCCGGGCGCAGTGATCCCGCCGCCCAACGCCAGAAGGAAATCGCGGCCAGTTCCGGCGATAGCGACAAGGACGGCATTTCTGATTGGGCCGAAGGTCAACTCGCCGGCTTCGATGCCGACAACAGCGATTCATTTCAGGTGGGCCAGGAGCTCAGCGATCTGCCCATCCTGCTATCGATGCTCGATGGCCAATCACCGCGCATCAGCACGATCTCAACCACCTGGACGGCCGATTCGCCCACTCACACCACGGCTACCCTCGGCACCATCAAAGTCGATTGGCAGGGAGCTCAGCACGCCACCACCGCGAGTGGCGGCGCAGTTGTGACCACCAACACCGCAGGCCCGAAGCCGATCGAGCACGTCGTTACCTTTACTCCCGGAGCCACCCCGCTTCGCGCAACCGTTTCCGGAATCGGCAAAAACGGCAGCGTGTCGTTCGACTCGGCATTCACCGTGATCGACAATCCCGATCACGCCAGCCAGGAAGGTCTCACCATAAAAGGCAATCCGAATACCGACTCGCGCGTCACCCTCGAATTCGGTTCACTGCTCAGCCGACTGATCGTGACCGTGGCCGGCAACGACGCAACGATGTTCAAGTTTTCCACCGATATCGAGTTACCAGTCGAGCCGCTGAAGTGGCGCAAATAGACAGGCAATCAAGCTCGATCCCGGAATGTTATCGAGAAATTCTAGATAACTCGCAGCACCTCCCGAGTGCGCGCAGCTCTCAGGTCATCATTGCCCGGCCGAACCGCGGCCGGCGATTTTTGCTGACACCCGACCGTTCCGCTGAGGCTGCGCGGCACCTCAGCAGCTACCCTGTCGGTCGGATTGATTCTCCGCATCGATAGTCGATATCGATCGAACATCCTGTTCCTTTGGAACTAACAATCAACTTAAGCGTTGCCTAGTTGCGCTTTTTTTTCAACACTGGCCTCATGGAACAGTCTAAACTTCGCGAGCTGGGCATTCGCGCGAACCTCGCAGGGTATCTGGCGAGGGCTGCCCGATGGGGGATCTGGTGCTCGATCGCTCTCCTGTCAGTGCCGGCTACCTCCCGGCTTTTCGCTCAAGAAGACAGTGCCATCGAGATGCATGAGCCGGCCGACGCTCCGCTATCCGATCTCGATGCGCTCAAGGAACTCGATTTCGACGAACTCATGCAGGTGCGGGTAGCCACCGTTTCGGCGGCTTCGAAACGCGAGGAGAAAACCACATCGGCCCCCGGCACGATCATTGTTATCAGTCAGCACGATATCCGCCTGCGCGGCTACAGCAATCTTGTCGATGTACTGAGGGACCTGCCCGGCTTCGAAGTATCCGGTAATTTTTTCTCCGAACTCGGCGCTCAGGTATCGGTGCGGGGCATTCCCAGCAATTCAAAAATTGTGGTGCTGATGAATGGCATGCGAGTCAACCCTCCGGGTGGAGAGTTTTTTCCGTTCCGGAGTGACTTCAGTATCCGGGCGGCTAAACAAATCGAGATCATCTATGGACCGGGATCGACACTCTACGGTCAGGACGCCATCAGCGCGGTGATCAACATAAAGACTCAGGATGCGCCGGCGCCGGGTGGCTTCGATCTCCAGGGCGGAGCCGAAGGCGGGCTGCACAATGAGCGCGAGATCTGGTTCTCATTCGCAAAAAGCTTCGACACCGAAGTGCCGATCTCGTTGTCCGGTTACTTTCAATATCACGATTCCGATTTGGCCGATCTCGCTGACGAGTATCCGGCGTGGTACCGGGACTTCGACCAACTGGCCGAGCCAAGGGGCGGCGGTGGTGTGTTCGAGCGTCGCGACCTCGGAATCAACGCCTTTGCCAAACTGGATGTCGGTGACTTCTATTTTCAAACTTGGTATCGCGAGTCCGAACGCAGCAGCTCCGAGGGCTACGGTCCACCGACCTTGTTTTATCTGCCGCAGGCAATCTGGCGGGATCACTCGTGGGTGTCGGAAGTGGGCCACTCGTGGCAAATCAACGACGCTCTGACCCTGCAATCATCGGCGACCTACAACTGGTATGAGGTTGATCCGAGCAGCCGCTACGTATTTCCCCAGAATGAAAACAGTTTTTTCTTCAACGATTTTAAATACGCCGACGGCAGCAGTTTTTCGGTCGAGGAAACTCTGCATGTAAAGTTTTCCCCCAACCTGACCGGCTTGTTCGGGGGCACCTACTCCAGCTACGACATTCTCCCCAAAGCCACGGTGCCGGGCGGCGCACGCCCCGGAAGTCATTCGGACATCATTCGGCAGGCCGGCGCTTTTGAGTATTTTTTAACCCCGGGAGACGCTTCGTCGCGGCGTGAAATACCGCGCGCGGTGGAGGCGGAATTCGAACGCTACGGTGGCTACGGCGAGCTTGCCTGGCAGATCACGCCCGACCTGAAAATCATCGGCGGCGCCCGCGTCGACCAGGATTCGCGCATCAGTGAGCCCTCGTACACTCCGCGCGCGGCGGTCATTTACAATCTAACTGAAGAGATCACCGCCAAGTACACCTATTCGTGGGCATACATCTCGCCGGCCCCTTACTTCGCCTTCGCCACCTACGATCGAGGCGACATCCTCAACACCTCGAACCCGGATGTGCAGCCGGAAGAGTCAAAGACCCACGAACTGGGTCTGACCTACAACAACGACGTGGTCGATGTCGGCCTCAGCCTGTTCTACGGCGAGCAGGACAATCTCATTCTGATCTCCGACGTCGGTTCCGGCCCCAATATCGTCGAGGACATCGTCTATCTCGATCTGGCCGGCACCATGCCGCGCACTTTGACCAGAACCGTCAACAGCGGTACCAGCGAGAACGCCGGTGGTGATTTTTTTGTGCGCGCCAAGCTCAACGAAAAGCTCAGCACCTGGTTTTCCTATTCCTACGTCACGTTTGACCAGACCACAGCCGGCCGCTCGACCGGCCTGCAGGGCCTGTCTCAGCACAACTTCCGCTACGGCCTGACCTGGGCGATACTCGACGACCTTTACGTCACACCGAGCCTGGTCGCGCGATCCACTCCGGCCAACATCGATGCCGGCCGGTTGAGCAGCGAGCTGAGCAACCCCTGGGAAATCAACCTGCATCTGCTATACGCCCCCACGGAATCGTGCGAAGTCTATATGGGTCTCAGCAACGTCACCGACAACCACAATGCACTGACCGGTTTTCTTCCAAACGCCATTCCACAGGAAACTTTCGGTGGTGTGGTAGGCATGCGCATCCGCTTCTGATCCTACCAACGGCACGCCACCGACCTACCGACTACTCGATTACCTCTTTCATGACTAACCGTTCCGCCACCGTTGCCAGCGAATCGCCATCGGTCGCCAGGGTACCGTCAGAGAGCGATCGACGGTGCCTGCGCCGGCATGCGGGAGTGACTTTTTCAACGGTTTCAACGCAACTCCTGGCGAGCCTGCTGCTTGTCATAGTGTTTTTAAACGCAGCCCCCGTGGGCTCGGCCAGCGGCCAGCAACAGTACACCGAGTACGAGGTCAAAGCGGCGACCCTGCGCTACCTCGCCCACAATGTGGCATTTTCAGAGAAAACCTTTGCCACCGCCAGTTCGCCATTGGTTATCGGCGTTCTCGGCACCAACCCTTTCGGAAAAACATTACAGAATCTGTGTGCCGGCGAATCTGTCGGCGGCCACCCGATTGTGATTCAAAACTTGCGCAGAGGAGCAAGCATCGCCAACTGCCACATCGTGTTCATCAGTAGCTCGGAGGCGAGCCGTGTGTCCCGGGTGATCGCCGCAGCAGCTGGAAAGCCGATACTGCTGGTCGGCGAATTCGACAATTTCGCAGCCGCCGGCGGCCACCTGAACTACCTGTTCGTGAACGGTGCCATGCGGGTCGAATACAACACTGCAGCCGCAGCGCAATCTTCCCTGAAAATACCTTCCAAGATTCAGCGTGCCGGTGTCTCGGTCAGGAGTCGTTAATCCGCTGCCCCCACTTTCTGCCACTTAGCTTCATGATCCGCCTTCGCGACAGACCCATCCGCGGAAAGCTGACGCTGATTATGCTTTTGACCGTGGGCGGCGCCATGCTGATCGCCGTGGCCGGCTCGGCGATCCTGGAGCACAAGATGTTTTATAAGCATCGCGCCACCACCTTGTCGGCGATCGCCGATGTCCTCGCCAGTAACAGCAACTACGCCCTGTCGCTCAGCGACGCCAACGATGCCGGCGACGTATTGGCTACCGTGCAAGGCGACACCGACATTCGCGCCACGGCTATCTACGATCAAGCCGGCAACCTGCTGGCGGCGTACCAGAGGGATGAGGAAAGTCCTGCACCGCTGCCGGAAAACGCCCCCGCTGACGCTCCGCCCCGCATCAGCGGAGACGCCATCGAACTCACCCGGCCGGTTTTTCTCGACGATATTCGTGCTGGTCGGATCGGAACGCTTTATCTGCTGTCCGACACCGATCTGATCCGTGAACGTTTGCGCCACCACGCCGGTATCTTCGCGCTTGTGGTGCTCGGCTCGTTGCTCACCGCCTACCTGCTGTCGGCAAAACTGCAGCATTTTATTTCCGAACCGATTGTTTCGCTGGCGTCAGCCACCCAGAATGTCACCGAAAAAAAGGACTACTCACTGCGGGTGGAAAAACTCGGCAACGACGAACTCGGTCAGTTGACCGATGCCTTCAATGAAATGCTGGCGGCCATCGAATCACAGAACCAGAGCCTGGAGGAGAGCAACGAAAAACTTGAGCAGCGGGTCAAGGATCGCACTGCCGAACTGAAAAACCGCGAGGAAGAGCTCCGGCTCACCGTGGCTGGAGCCAAAATCGGAACCTGGCAGTGGGATATTCAGAACAACGAAATCTCCTGGTCGAGTCGTTGCCGTGAAATATTCGGGATTTCGCAAACTCAGGAGATCAATTACGAGGTCTTCCTCGACACGGTACATCCCGACGACAGGGAGAGTGCGGATGCCACCGTTAAGGAGGCAATCGAAACTCGAAGCGAGTACGAATCCGAACTTAGAGTGCCGTTTCCCGATGGCAAAATTCGTTGGGTGGAGGCCCTCGGAGTCGCCAGCTACGACAAAAGCGGCAAGCCATTGATCATGCGCGGTGTCGCGTTGGACATCACCGAGCGAAAGCGCTCCGAGGAAGAGTTGCGTAAGGCTCGCAACGCGGCTGAAGCAGGCAGCCGCGCAAAGAGCGAGTTTCTCGCCAACATGAGCCATGAGATCCGGACGCCGATGAACGGCGTGCTCGGTATGACTGACCTGCTGCTGCAGTCGGAACTCAACGACACGCAGACCGAGTATGCGAAATTGGTGCGGGAATCGGCTGAGTCGCTGCTCCGGGTGCTCAATGACATCCTCGATTTTTCCAAGATCGAAGCCGGTAAACTGGAACTGGATCTGCGGCCGTTCGAGCTACGTGAATCCATCGGCAACACGCTGCATCTGCTGGCGATGCAGGCCGCCCGCAAAAAAATTGAGTTAGTTTGCTACATCCAGCCCGAAGTTCCCGACGTACTACGCGGTGATCCCGCCCGGATTCGACAGATTCTGGTCAATCTGGTGGGCAATGCGCTCAAGTTCACCGATTCCGGAGAAATAGAAGTTCGGGTGAGTGCGGAAGAACGTGCAGAGTCAGAACCGGTGACGCTTCATTTCAGTGTCCGGGACACCGGCATCGGGGTCCCCTTCGACAAACAGGAGAAAATATTTGAGTCGTTTACCCAGGCGGACGCTTCCACCACCCGAACCTTCGGGGGCACGGGTCTCGGCCTCGCGATTTCCAGTCAGTTAGTCGGGATGATGGGCGGCAAAATCTGGTTGGACAGTGCGCCCGACGCAGGGTCGACATTTCATTTCACCGCCCAATTCGAGAAAGTGTCCGGGAGCCCGCTTGAAAACTTCCCCAAAAAGCCCGGTGTCGGACAATTGCGGGGACTGCGTGTTCTCGTGGTCGACGACAACGACACCAACCGGCACATCCTCGAGGAAACCCTGCGCAGCTGGAACATGGTGCCGCTGAGTGCCAGTTCTGGAGCCCGTGCGCTCGACCTTCTGGAGGCTGAATCGAACGCTGACCGCACCGTCAGCCTCGCTATCCTTGATGTTATGATGCCGCAAATGGACGGCGTCGAGCTCGGCCATGAACTCATGCGCCGACCGAAGTACAATCAGCCGAAGCTGCTGTTTCTTTCGTCTGCAGGAAATCCTCCCGAACCTGCCGAACTGCGTAAACTTGGTGATGCCCATTACCTCTCCAAACCCGTCAAGCATTCGGAACTGCTCGACGTGATTCTGTTGACGCTGTCCCCCGGAGACATCCTCCCCAAGGTAGAGAAGCTACCTATTCAGCCAAGCTCAGCCGGACAGCTGAATGTATTGCTTGCAGAAGACGGTCGCGTCAACCAGATGGTCGCGACGCTCATCCTCGAACAGCACGGCCACCAGGTCACTGTCGTAGAAAACGGCAAGCTTGCGGTGGATGCCCACGCCGGGGGGGACTTCGATATCATACTCATGGATGTTCAGATGCCGGAGATGAACGGCTACCAGACGACGAGCGCAATTCGGCAACGCGAGTCGGAAACCGGTGCGCACATTCCAATCATCGCGATGACGGCAAACGCCATGGTCGGCGATCGTGAAAAATGTCTGGAAGCAGGTATGGATGACTACATTTCCAAGCCGATTCAGGCAGACGATCTGATTCGCATACTTGAATCGAATATTAGGGTAGTCCCCGGCTCATCGAACGAAGCCGGCTCCGGAGCCATCGATCAAGCACCGGATGACGCAAAGTCATCACCCTCATCCCGGTCAAGACCAGCGTTCGACGAAGACTACTTCCGGACTCAGATGGTGACACCGGAACTGATGCGTAAAGTCATCGACCTCTACTTCGAAGATACTTCGGCAACGCTGAATAAAATCGAAGAAGCTCTCGGCAATGATGATCGTAAAGCGCTGCAGACAGCCACCCATTCGCTGAAGGGATTGATCGGTAACTACAACCCCTACGGCCCAGCTTTTCAGATTATCCGCGATGTCGATCAACTCACCAGCGCTCAACAGTGGGAAACCGCAAGCCAGCGCCTCCCCGCTTTAAAAGCAGCTGTCGACCAACTCGGCGCAGCGCTGAAAAAGTTCCGGACCACGATCGAGCCTGACTCCAGCCCCAGTCCTCACTGACTCCAGCCGCAGGAAACCGCCGGTAGAATGGCGCAATCAATTTTCCTTAAGTGGAAGGCGTGTGGAAGCCGGGCAGCTTCTCAGCCCATTGTCCGAAACGCCAAACTCCCGCTATCCCTCGCCGACCGTTTTCGCAACCCGTTATCCTATGGTGCCCTCCCGGATCAGCACGCCACTTTCCGGATTCCGGAGTTTGCTACGCCTACCTTTAACATGCTCTCGGCCGCACTTTCAGCATCCAGCTGACAGGCGCTGAGGATAATTCTTACTCGCAGCCCTTTTGGCTCCGTCTCATTGGAGATCTGCAAATGGCCATGGTGCAGGTCGATGATATTCTTGGCTACCGCCATGCCCAGGCCGGTACCCTGCCCCTGCGGCTTGGTCGTAAAAAACGGATCAAAAACCCGATCCAGCTTTGCCTCCGGAATTCCGGGGCCGAAGTCGCGAATTTCGATCATGACCACATCGTCGCCGGACTTCGGAAATCCCTGCCGTTCCTGTAGCTTTCCATCGGTCAAGCTTTCGAGTCTACCGGACGTGGTACTCACCTTCAGCATACGCTCCGGCTGGTGCTCGCAGGCACTCATGGCCTGCATCGCGTTTGTCAGAACGTTGATCAGCACCTGTTCGATCTTGCCTTCGTCGAGGCGAACCGCAGGCAGGGGGTCACGGCATTCACGAATGACTTTGACATTGTACTTCAGAACCTCGTGGCGAACCATCTGCAATGCCCTGCGGAGTCCGCGGTTGACGTTTCCCAGTTTCATTTCCAGCTTGTCGCAGCGTGAGAAATCGACCATCCCGCGGATGATCGTACTGGCCCTGGCGATCGCCTCCTGCATGCACTCGATCATGCCCGTATCGGTCTCAGTATTGCGTTCGCTTTGGCGGTGGAAATAGTCGACACCCATCTGCAGGGTGGCCAGCGGGTTCTTTACCTCGTGGGCGACTCCCGCCGCAAGTTCGCCAATCGAATTGAGCTTCTCCATCTGCATAAGCATCCTCTGGGCCCCCTGCAGCTCACTGCCTGATTGTCGTAGCTGAGCATTCAGAGAATTCAACTCGATGCGCGAACGATTTCTTTCCTGTATGCAGGTGATCGCGAGCGAAAGAGTGTCGCCATTCAGGGCGGCAATCGACACCCGGCCGACTGCGCCCAGCTGCACCAACTCACTGGAAAGCTGAGCTTGATGATCCGCGTAGAGGACGATCATAGGCACAGCAACAGAGGAAACGGCCAGGGCGTCGATGATCTGCCTGGCCGATGACGCGGATTCCTGATCGGAAAGCGCGACCAGAACAAGGTCGAAGCAGTGGTCCGACTGCAATCGTTCGCTGGCGTCGGCGAGCGATTTTGCACAAGTCATTTGCAGTCGATGCTCGGAACCGGCGTCCATGAGACTTTGCTCGATGGTGGCGAGAACGGACGGTTCCCGGTCGGCCAGCAGCACTTGAAATTCTGCCCCGGGAAGAACTCCCTCATCGGTTTCGGCAATCAGCGTGAGAGGGTTCGGGCTGTCCATGATTCGGAATGGTTTCGATTCCGCAATCGAGAAAGACAGCAAAACAGTCACAAGACTGTTCATTATAATAACATCCACCTCCCCCGAAGCTGATATAAGAATACACCATAGTCCTTAAATCGATAATAAGCTAACGAAATGAAGTAACCTTTTTTATATAGTGATTCGACCCAGATAAAGACATTATGGAAAACGGAATGGGTTTTAAAAATTAGTTCAATCCTCACGCTCGACAATCGGTCGAATACCCGTCGAAACCCGTTTCGTAGATTCGAACGGCTTTTCAATCCCATCGACGCCGTCCGGGTAATTTCGGGTTTCGCACCGGCGAATCGATAGCGCCGTTGCTTGAGATCCAGCGTCTCAACGGAGGCCCCGTCGCCGTCCCCCGCCCAGCCGCTACTGCTCCGCTTTTTTTAAAAACGCGATCAACTCCAGCACCTTCGCTTTAATCTTCGTTTCGGCTTCCACTTCGAGACAGCTGGAACGCGCATCCCACGACTCGTACCCTCCACCGGCATGCTGTTCGGGACTGGGCAGGTAGCCGTGATAGGCATTGGCGAGTTCGATAACGAAGGTATTTTTCGGAAATGCTGAACCGGCTTTGATGGCCAGTCCGGTCTCGGCAAAGACTTCGTTGGGGATGGCGCCGATTGCCAGACCGCCAATGCGCAGAGCCTGCAGCGGAATCTCTACACGATCGGGATAGTCCGCCAGAGCCAGCGCTTCCCGCGCGTAGATCTGCGGACGCGTCAGACGCAACTTGCTGTCGGCGGGCGCCGCCGTTTTACGCGCCCATTCGAGCCGTGCCGCATCAGGTTTGCGAATGCCCAGTTCGAGAAGTTCCAACCGGGCATCGAGCTCGACCGTGTCGCGCCATTGCAGATGCTCATAGACTCCCTGAACCGTTTCCGCCAGATCATCAGCCACCTGATTCATCCGTTCGTAGAGTTTTCTCTTCACCCGGGGAGCTGTGATATCGTTGTTGTTAACGTCACCACTGGTGCCGTTAGCCATCATGCCGACGAACGGCGGGTCCTGCCGATCGGCGCCGAGGCGCTGCTGAATACTATCGGCGAAGGCGCCGTAGTAATCCGCACTGACGGTGCCACCGGGTATACCGCCGACATAGTGCAGACCGTAGTCGGCGAGCAACGCCATCGGCCTGCCGTCGGCATGTTGCAAGGCAAGCACGAACACTTCAGGATCGACCGGTCCGGCAGGCTCCAAAACCCGGTCAGGTTTAGGATTCATGGCCACGGTCTCACCGCTTTCACCGAAAGGGTTGATCTGTTCAATGCCGGGCTTGAGTTTCCAGCGCCGGTTAAAAACATGACGCGGATCATCGGCGCTACCCCAGGCAACTTTTGCGGGAGCCAGTCGATTCACCGCCCGACGCACGCTTTCGGCAATCCGTTCGGACAGGTAAACAAGGTAGGCTTTGTGCTCGTTAGAATTCGGCTTCAGCCCCGTCACGGCGCGCGGCGTAGAATGAGTGTGCGTCGCGGCGAGCGTGACATGACTCGGCGGAATACCCGTTGTCTGTTCGATGATTTCCTTTGCCCGATCGAGGATATTGCCGGAGATCATCGTATTGTCGACGATGACGATGGCTAATTTTGAAGTGCCATCGTCGAGCACAATCGCGCGCGCGTGCAGCTCGTCGTGAACGTCTTTGGCCGGGCCGATTTGCATGATCGTGCCATCGAGCGGCACTCCCATCAGCGGCGTGATGTTGGAGGTCGCAGCTCCGGCGCGCAAAGGTTCTGCCGCCGAAAGACTGGAGACAAACGACAGCGCCAGCAGCAGGCACAACAATCGGCGGGTAGTTTTTTCGATGGAGTTCATAATCAGAAAGTCAAAATTGGTCGGCACGCCGCTTTTGTTCGCGCCGCCGCAGACAATAGTTTTCCAGTAGCACGGCAACAACTGCCAGCACCAGGAACAGAATGGCCAGGTGCGCAATAACTACGACCAGTCCCGCTTCACCATCGGTCAACCAGACCCGCGGCCGGAAAGCGGCTGCCCACGGAGCGTCGACCGTGGCGATATCGCTGTTGTGAAACATATCCCAGCTGGAATCATCGTGCAGGGTCGCGGTGATCATCAGCACGCGCATTTCCGAATACGCGGTGACGATCATCTCAGGCGTCATCCACTCGACCGAATCGTAGTGCCGACCGCCGCGAACCCACAGCACAACGGTCACCGCCAAGGCACCCGACAGCAGCAACGAAAACGGATGCCGAACCAGCAGCCGCCCGAGCGCAGAGAAATATGAATGCCCATCACATGCCACACCACCAGCAAAGTGCGGGAGGTGTGAGCACGCAAAGGCGCAGACGCGTCAGCTAGCCGGTCAATTCCTTACCAGTCTCAGAGTCCGAAATCGAAACCTGCTCACGATGGAATGACGGATCGCTTCGGAACGCGAAACGGCATTCGTGACGACGCTGAAGGTCAACCAGCGATTCGTCGTCCTGGGTGCGCAGGCGTTCCATGACGTCGGGATGGACGACGATCAGCAATTCGTGAACCGTGCCGCGATGGCGAACCAGCACGGAACTGATCTGTCGTTGCAGTTCGACACTCATCGTGGTTGCCGATTTGACTCGCCCGCGACCCTGGCAATACGGACAGGGTTCGGCGACCGTCATGCCAAGACTCTCGTGCAATCGCTGGCGGGTCATTTCCATGAGCCCGAGTTGGGAGATCTGCAGAACCTGAGTCTTGGCTTTATCGCGAGCAACCCGGTCTTTCATCAACTTATAGACGGCCATCTGATCGCGGCGCGCTTTCATGTCGATAAAGTCGATCACCACCAGTCCGCCAATGTTGCGCAGGCGCAACTGACGGGCGGCTTCTTCGGCCGCTTCGAGGTTGGTTTTTAACAACATCTTGTCGACCGATTTGGCGCGGCCCGTATTGACGTCGATCGAGATCATCGCCTCGGTTTCATCGATAACCAGATAACCACCACCCGGCAACCAGACTTGCCGGTAAAAAGCATCGTCGATCTGTTTCTGAATGCCGTATTTTTCAAAGATCGGCTCTTTGCTGTCGTAGTTGTGAATACGTTTTTTCGAGCGTCGCGAGATCAGACCAACGAGGTCTCGCATGCGATTTGCCGCATCGGCGTCATCGCAAATGACCTCGGCGATTTCGTCGGTGAGAAAATCGCGCACGGTGCGTTCGATCAGGTCGGGTTCCTGGAAGGCGCACACCGGAGCTTTGTTATCGTGAGCCTTCTGTTCGATGGCTTCCCACTGGTCAAGCAGCATGCTCAGGTCGCGCACGAAGAAACGCAGTCGCTGGCCGGCTGAAACGGTACGCAGGATGATACCCATGCCCTCGGGGACACGCAGCTTCTCCATGATACGACGCAGTCGCGAACGTTCCTTCTGATCGTCGACTTTGCGGGAAATGCCAAACTGCTCGTTGCGCGGCATCAACACCATGAACCGCCCGGCAAGGGAGATATTGGTGGTGATACGTGGCCCCTTGTTGCCGATCGGCCCTTTGGTGACCTGAACTAAAACTTCAGATCCCACCGGGTAAAGGCTGGGAATGTCCTGGGCGGTGATGCGCTTGGGCTTCTTGCGTCGACCGCCTTTACCTTTGCCTCCACCTTCTCCACCGCCGCCACGCTGAATTTCTTCAAGGCCGCTGTCGAGCGCTTCGGGAATAGCATCCCAGAAATGCAGGAACGCATTTTTCTCGAGGCCGATGTCGACGAACATCGCCTTCAAACCGGGTTCGATGTTTCGAATCACGCCCTTGTAGATCGAACCGACGATGTTGTCATCGGCAGTTCGCTCTACAGTGTATTCTTCGAGTATTCCTTCTTCCAGCAGCGCCACGCGCTGCTCCAGCTTTTCACAATTTACGATGATCCTTGCGCCGTCGGCCAAATGCTTGGGCGTAAAGACCTTCCGAAGTCTTTTTAACATGGTTAAAATTTATAGTTAGAGTTTTCAAATCCAGTTGTCCGCACCGTCGTTGACGCGAACCATCCGTGAGTTTGCTTTTCGCGATGGACGATCGATCTTCAACCGCCTGTCGCAGGGTGATTATTTTTTATTCGTCGTCGCGGCCAAATCCAAAAATCTTGGACAAGGGGCGCACATTACGCCAGCGACTCTTTTTCTTTTGATTCTGATCAGCGACCGAACCTGCAGCGTCGGCCTTTTGTTTGATTGAGGGCGCGGTCGGTTTGGGAACCGCACGCACGGTTTTTTTCTTCAACTTTGTCGGAACGATCGCCGAAACGTCAACGGCGGTGTCAGCTTCGTCGCTGGCGTACTGCGCCAGCGCTCCACCTTCATCGTCGTAACTGACAGCCTCGATGCGCTCGAAATTCCCTATCGCTTCGTCGAGCGCGGTCAACTCAACAGCTTTGCCTTTCTGCATCGCAGTGGCCTCTTCTATGATCTTCTTGGCAATCGGCGATGCGGCACTACCGCCGGACTTGCCATTCTGAACAAAAACGGCGACCGCGAATTCGGGCTCCTCATAGGGAGCGAAGGCAATGAACCAGGCGTTGTTCGGCTCCTTCGGATTACCGGTCTGGGTCGTGCCGGTCTTTCCTGAGAGCGTGGTGAGATCGGACGCTGCCCGTCCGGCGGTTCCACCCGCTTCGTTAGTAACCCGCCACATGCCTTTTTTCACCATCTCGACGTCTTCCGCAGTGATCCCTTCCTTGGTCAGGTCGTGCTTCACTCGCGGCGGATCCTTTTGAACCGTGGTACCGTCTTTTTCTAAAATTCGATGCACCAGTCGCGGCTGATATACCAATCCGCCGTTAGCCACGGTGCCCGTCACACTGCACATCTGCACCGGGGTGGACTCCATAAATCCCTGACCGATAGCGGTCATCGCCGTGTAGGCGCTGCTCCAGTTGCCGCCCTGCATACGCATCCACTCCGGCCCGGGAACGGTGCCCGCACTCTCGCCGGTGATCTCGATTCCCGTGGTACGGCCCAGTCCGAGCAGGCCGAACATGGTCTCCAGGTTACGCATCCCGGTGACGTTGGCGTACTGATAAAAGAAGGCATTGCAGGAATACTTGATCGCCGTGCTGCAATCGATCGTGCCGTGACCGTAGCCCTTGCTGGCGATCCAGCATTTCATGTAGTGATTGCCATACTGGACGCCACCGCTGCAATTGAAGCGCCGCTGCTGAGTGCCGTCGAGACAGCCGGCGAGCGAGGTCGGAATCTTCGTCGTCGATCCGGGATTGTACGGATTGATGGCACGATTGAACATCGGGCTGCTCTCGTCTTCGATGTAGCGCCGGTAATCTTCCGCATCGATCGACGGGATGAACTTGTTCGGATTGAACGATGGCACCGAAGCGATCGCGAGAATGTCACCGGAGCGCGGATCGGAAACCACTGCGGCACCACGACCGATGGCGCGCAGGGCATTTTCAGTGATCATCTGAATGCGCGCATCGATGGTCAGATAAACGTCAGCGCCCGGTTGGGGTGCTTCATAGCTGACGTCACCGGGCATCAGTCGACCCTTCTCATCGCGCATCAGGATGCGCTTGCCGGCCTTGCCCTGCAAATGGTGGTCCATGGTCTTTTCGATACCGTGCACCCCGTAGTCGTCGCCGACATAATGATTGAACTCGCGACGTTTTTCCGCGGGCACTGTCTGCACGTCCGGCGGGCGCACATAGCCGAGGATATGGCTGGCGAGCGAGTCGTAAACGTAATGCCGTGTCGGTCTGGAGGTCACCGTCACCCCCGGCAAATCGACATTGTGCTCTGCGAATCGGGCAAACTCTTCAAAGCTCAGGTCGCTGCGGTAGGTGTAGGGAACCAGTCCCTGTGTTGAGCGATAGTGAATCCGCATCGCCTTGGAGTCGAAGTTTTCCAAAAGCCCGAGATCGGCCAGGGCCGGAAACACCAGTTTATCGACCACCTTGACGATGTCCGTCTCGCGGCGGGTAATCGGCTGCCCACCCACGTAGACCTTGTATTCGTGTGGCGGGATCGCTTCCCAGACCTCGCCAACGCCAGTCGCCTCAACCTGCTCATTGTGCTCGGCACGCTCTTTTTTATACGCCTCGTAAATCGCCTTCAGGTCGAAACTAACCTCAAAGCTGGCGTTATTTTCCACCAACGTCACGCCGTTTCGATCCTTGATCTCGCCACGCACTCCGGGGATGCGCACGCTCACCTGACTGCTACTCGGCAATTTTGCCAAATAGCTCTCGTGCTCCGTGATCTGAATCTCCCAGAGACGCACCACCAACACACCAAATGCAGCGATGATCAGCAGGGCCAGCAGGTAGAGCCTAAGTCTGAAGTGAGTCGCCATACTGGTATTTCTTCTGGGTGATACCCTCCATGCGGATGCGGTAATTCACCTTCTTCGCGATTAACGACAACATTAACAGGATGGCCGGCGCCAGCAACATGGTCAGCAACGAAGTCATCAACACTTTAAACCATATCTCCGCAGGGAAGTAGAGTCCACCGCGTTCGAAGCTGATGATGAGATATTCGGCCATCTGCACAGCCAAAGCAGCGATACCGATCATAAAAACCGGCAACTCCCAGCGCCCGCGCCTGAACAGCGGCCGAACGCCCTGAATGAACGAACCGGCCAGCCCGAACAACAGGATCGACAGGCCGAAAACCAATTCATCTTCGTTGCCGAGCGGCACGTGGTAACGGGCATCCCACACAAAACCGGTCACCAGAGCCAAAAGTAGCATCAACGGAAACGGCACCGTCACCGCCGCACAGAAAAACATCGTGTGCACGAGCAGAATGCGCGCGTGGTAGACCCAGTCGAACACCGGCAGAAACTCCTGAATCGCGAATGCCAGCGCGATCAGCAAAAACACAATCGGCACGTAAATCATCCGCGCACCCCCTGAACGATGAATACATTTTCGAGCACGCTGAAATCCACTGCCGGTCGCACCTTGGCAGTGGTATCGATCGCACCCGGGATCATTTCCTCGATGGTACCCAACAGCAGATTCGGCGGAAATACCCCGCCAACCCCCGACGAGTAAACGGTGTCACCGGGATTCAATTTTGCGTTCTTCTGCAGGTACTTCAGATTCAGGAACGGCATGACATTGATCGCCCCGCGCTGACCGATAACAGCCCCCTGCTCCCCGACCACGATACCCTGCTGCTCGCTGCCGATCACCGATGCCGAGACCTGACATTTCTCGTCGGTCAGCAACAGAATGATCGATTTTTTCGCTCCGGCGAGAACCACTTTGCCGACCAAGCCGGCGTCCTCACCGACCGGAATGATCACCGGACTGTCCCGGCTGACGCCATCACTGGTGCCCTTATCGATTTCCAAAGTGCTGTACCAGGTGTGTGAGTCACGGTCCAGAACCCGGGCCGGAACCAACTTCAACGGTGACGTTTTAACATACTGAAGCTGTTCCCGAAGCTTGTTGTTATCTCGCTGAAAATCATCGAGTTGCTGATTCTGCAAACGCAGCACAGTGACCTCGGTGCGCAACTTTTCCAATTCCTCAGCCATCGCCTTTGGATCGAGCGGCGGACCATCGTCACCGTCACCACTGATCGCTGCCGAGCCCTTGATCAAGGGACCAAACACCGACAAGGCGCCACGCTGAATCGCTTCGACGTAGTCCGGACGGAAAAAAAATATCCAGCCAGTCACCGCTACAAAAGCGATCAGGGCGATGATATTAAACCGCTTCACCGGGGATTAACTGTCGCTGGTGACCCTCTTAAGAAATGACAACTCGTTGAGCACTTTGCCAGTGCCCTCCGCGACCGCGCTCAACGGATCGTCGGCAACGTGAACCGGCAGGCCGGTTTCTTCCTGAAGAAGTTTGTCGAGGCCACGCAACAGAGCCCCGCCACCGGCAAGCATCAGCCCGCGGTCGACCAGGTCGGCGGAAAGCTCCGGTGGACAGCGCTCCAGTGAGACGCGAACCGAATCGACGATCGTGTTCATCGGGTCGAGCATCGCCTCGCGGATCTCGGAAGACGTCACCGTAATCGTCTTCGGCAGGCCGGCGACCAGATCCCGGCCCTTTACTTCGACTGAAGCTTCCTTTGCCTGCGGATAGGCTGAGCCCATGCGAATCTTGATTTCCTCCGCCGTGCGCTCACCGATCATCAGGTTGTAAGCCCGCTTCATGTATTGAACCACGGCTTCATCGAGTTCGTCGCCGGCCACGCGAACGCTGCGGCTGTAAACGATGCCGGAAAGAGAGATGATCGCCACCTCCGTCGTACCGCCGCCGATATCGACAATCATGTTCGCCGCCGCCTCCTGAACCGGCAACCCCACTCCGATCGCCGCCGCCATCGGCTCTTCGATCAGGTAAACCTCTCGCGCACCGGCGTGAATCGCCGACTCCTTGACGGCACGTTTTTCCACTTCGGTAATGCCCGACGGAACGGCCACCACAACGCGTGGCTTGGTGCGCACCCGGCGCCCTTGAACCTTACCAATGAAATGACTGAGCATCGCCTCGGTCACCTCGAAGTCAGCGATAACTCCATCTCGCAAGGGCCGAATGGCAACGATGTTGCCCGGCGTTCGGCCAAGCATTCGCTTGGCGTCGTCACCGACCGCTAAAACCTGATTGGTGCCCGCTTTAACCGCCACTACCGACGGTTCGCGGAGCACGATGCCCTGATCTTTCACATACACCAGCGTGTTCGCTGTGCCGAGATCGATCCCTATATCACTGGAGAGCGCTCCAAAAAGTCTGCCAAACATCTATTTATTGATGAAAATTAACGAAATACCAAAAATGATTAAGCCCAATTAACTTCTTATGAAAACAAAATCTCGACTTCGACAAGCTAAGACAGCTCCCGGTAACAAAGCGGGAAAGGAAGCTGGCGTGTTGTCTTCATACGGTGCAATCAATCAAAGCCAGACTGGGCCAGGCTCACATTGCGGGCTACTATAGGCTGACGGTAACGGATTTCTAGCAATCATCCACTTCGATTTCGCGGGCCGACTTCTGCCTTGCCTGAAGCCTGTTTTTGCCTTTCATCCCCTCCAACACAACATGTCTACGTCGCCTCCCGGAGTTTTCTATCAATGCCAACGCTGCGGCAACTGCTGCCGTTGGCCCGGCGACGTCGACATTGAAGCTGACGAAGTGACCAGCATCGCCGCCCACCTCGACCTCTCCGAAGCAGATTTCCTTGCCCGCTACACCCGACTGCGCACGAACCGGCAGGGGCTCTCACTGATCGAAAAGCCCAACGACGAATGCATTTTCCTCGACGGCATTGATTGCGTCATTCAAAAGGTCAAACCCCGGCAATGCAGCGGTTTTCCCAATACCTGGAACTTTCCGAACTGGCGCGACAGCTGTGAAGCCATCCCGCTCGCCGTTCCGCTGGCGGGGCACACGTCCGTTTCCGCTACTGGCGATCCGGACCAATCGTGAGCATCAAGCCCCCTCCAGGTAGGCGCGCTGCATGTCCTTGAGCAGCCCACGCAGCGACATTTTCCGGGCCGAACTCATCCGGTCGATGAACAGCTTGCCAAACAAGTGATCCGTCTCGTGCTGGATCGCACGCGACAGCAGGCCGTCCGTTTCGATCTCGAGGACCTCACCGTCCAGCGTTGTCAGACGCGCCGTGACATCTACCGGACGACGGATTTCGCCGCGCAGATCGGGAAAGGACAGACAGCCCTCGCTCTCGCTTTCACGCACCGTGCCGAACCTGAGCTCCGGATTGACAAACACCAGCGGCATAATGTCCGCCAGCGCACAGTCCTCACCGTTGACCCGCAGGTAACTGACACACTCCTCGTCGTGAGAAACGTCGACCACCGCCAACTGCACCGTCTCGCCCACCTGCTGAGCCGCCAACCCCACCCCCTGAGCGGCGTACATCGTTTCAATCATATCTTCCGCCAGGCTGCGGATATCGGCACCGGCCGGCAACGGGTCAACCAGCCGCCCCTTCTTGCGAAGCACCGGATCGCCATACTGAACAATGTCACGAATCATGATCGCCAGCCTAGCACATCATTGCCCGCTGAAAACCACGAGCTGGAGTGCGCGGGTTTTGCCCGCAAATCGGCTGCCCCGACGACCTTTTCCATCAGACTCATCCGAACACATCCTTCTGCAGATCCCGGAGCACTCGTAAACCGCCCCACTGCGCCCCCTGCAACGGCCGGGCCGCACCCTTCACCAGCCTCGCCTCAGTCCCGTTAGCGCAAATATTTTTCGCAAACACCTCATCGACAAAGCTCGCCGTACCGAGCACCGCGCCATCACAGAAGTAGCGCACCTTGCAGCGCAGGATCTGAGCGACCGAAAGCTCCCCTCCACGCGCCAACTCCTTTTCTACCTCGTCCCGGCTCATGCCGCCTCGCGCTACCTCTCCGTCCCGGCCAGCGATATCGCGGACTTCCCCTTGACCATACAGCAAAACTCGATAGCGCGGCCCGGTTTGCCGCCACGTCACCTCGCGGTTCACTCCGAAATGGGTGTGCTTCAGAATCGCCGCGAGTCCGGATCGCGCCTCCTGCCCGCCCGCCACCGCCTGACCGTATCCACACCATCGATAGTCCTTCGGATCGCCAACCAGCCCCGCCCGCACCGGATTCAGATCGATGTATGCCGCCATGGTCAAAAGCGTATTCTCTTCGCCCTCGACCAGCACACTGTGAAACTTGTCCTCCCACAAAGTCCCCACGCGCTGATTGCGACCATTGAACCACGCCGTAAAGCGATGTTTCAACTCTTTGACAAACGCAGACAGATCAAACCTCCGCGCATGATACCGCTCAAGAATCCCGTTCAGCCACGTGGAACTTCCTCCCGCCGCCAGCGCACAGGCCCGGTCCAACTCCTGAAGCGCCTCCGCCAGCTGCTGCCCGCTATAAATAATCGGCAGCAGTTGCCGCAACGCAGCCTCATCCAGCATCGGCATCTGCGCCTTCTCCGGCACCCGGACCAGCATGTGAAAGTGGTTCGACATCAGGCAGTGCGTGACCACCTGCACCCCGCTGAACTGCTCCAATCGCCGCATCCATCGCAAGAAAAACTGCTTCTCAGCGCGCTCAATAATAAACTGCCTATCCACAACCCTGGAATACACATGATAAAAGGAAGGACACTCCCGCCGAACGATCCGAGGCTGACTCATAAAACCATCCTCCCACAAAATCTCATGCCGTCAACTATAATTAGCATTGCCTTTTATTTGACCTGTGGAGCACTGATCGCCTACCTCATCCCGTATGATATACGCCGAACCTGCGCCACCGGTGACGCTATCGACTCGCCACGGTCTAATTCACCACCCCGCCCTGCTTCAGTAAAATGCGTAAGGGAATTTCACCTATCTTAACCTCGGCGCGACTGGCCTCATCCCACACCTTAACGAGAAAGCCAAGCGAAACTCCTTCGTCGGCTTTCATCTCCAGCTTGATGTCCGGAGAGCGCAGCTTCAGCGCTTTCAGCGCCGCTCCCAACTGATCAATTGAGACAAGGTCCTCGCCCAGCATTATCTGTTCATCCAGAGCCACGACTAATGTCAGCCGCTCGTCGATCGATGTAGCTTCCGGCAGCTCAGATGATCTCGGTAGACTCACATTGACCAACGACTCCCGCTTTTTAAAGGTCGTCGTGAAGATAAAAAAGATCAGCAAAATCGCTAAGATATCAATCAGCGAGACGATCGGCACCACGGGCGTGGCGCGGCGTGCAGTGTAGAACCTCACAACGCTGCCCCTCCCTCCCGTTCGTCCGTCTGCCGCGGAATGGGAACCGGCTGATGCGCCGCCGACATCGTCGGTTCAGCGCCTGCATGTGGCGCATCCGCTGATGTTACTTCGGGCACCGCAGTCGGCGAAATCGAGGTGTGCGGCGCAGTAGCGACCGCAGACATGTCAGCTTGCCCCTGAGACGGAACCGCAAGTGCATCCGCCTGCGCGATCGGTCGCGCACCGTCCGCGCCGGCACTGTTCGATACCGCATGAATCAACCGTCCGACCAATACCTCCATTCGCGCAGCCATCGTTTCGATCTTCTTGGTGAAATAGCTGCGCGCAATCACGGTCGGCACCGCCACCGCCAATCCGGCGATTGTCGTGTTCAACGCCCGGGCAATTCCACTCGCTAACACCGCCGGGTCGGCATTTTCGCCACCTGAACTGCCAAGTTCAGCGAATACCCCAACCAACCCGCTGACGGTACCGAGAAGCCCCAGCAACGGCGCAATCGTGATGACATCTTCAAGTACCGACAATCCCGTCTGCAATCGTAACACTTCTTCGCGAGCTACCGTTTCTGCAGCGCGCGACGCCTCATTGACGTCATTTCGTCCGGTAGCCTGCGCCCCGTTACCCAACGCGGCGACGACAATATCCCCAAGTGGTGATTCACTCTTAACCGATAAGTCACTGACCGCCCGGGTATCCACTCTGCCCGGTTCGGCATGCTCCAACATCTTCGTCAGCCCCCCCGGCATCACCTCCTCCCGCCGCAGGCTTATCATCCGGTGAATCACAATCGCCGCCGATACCAGCGAACAGACGACAATGAAGAACATAAATGTGCCGCCGGAGAGCAGAAATTCCCATACCTGCTGATTGACGGACGAGTCGAGAGAAAGCGCGAGAAGCTTCATATAATTCGCTCAGTAAACCACCAGCACCGTGTATGTCATGATCAAACCTTCGCTGCCGGTGGCATCGGCTACATCCTCAGGCATGACCGGTATGTCGGCAGCCAGTATGGCCTTCAAGGTAAACTCCGTCATGCCGACGTTTGCCTCGTTACGGAGGATCTTGAGATTGCGAACCTTACCATTCGAATCTACACGGAAGCGCAGGCGCAGATTTCCTGCAGTGACATCGTCCATATTAGAAAGACGATACTGATGCCAGGCCCGCTCGATCGCTCCGACTACCTCTTTCTTGTAACTGCCCAATGCAGTCGCCTCCACATTAAGTGCCGCCTTGCTGCCCAAATTTGTCAAGGTTCCGGATATTTCATTGGCGCGAGTGGTGGGCACAAAAGCCGGCTGATCGGTAGACGCTCCAGGTGTCGACGAGGCTGTCGACGTCTCAACAGAGGTTCCGGTAGATGGCGCGTCGGCCTTTCTATCCGCATTCTGAGATGGACCTCCCGGCTGAGCAGCCGCTGAAGCATCTGCTGGAGACCCCACTTTGACGCCCTCACGATCAGATGCTGCGGCGCGATCCACTCCACCATCATCCCTGCCGATCTGCGGAGCATCATCTGCTGCCAGCGGGTCGGCAAAACTCGACTGCGTTTCAGCTTCGACCGTTTCCTCAAGCAGCATCGCGTCAGGTCGCAGCGTTTCAGCGGCATCACCTTCGATATCCGACTGCGTGTCATCCACCTTGCCTTTGTCCGAATTCGCCGTCAAAGCCGCGGCGGCTGTCGATTCCGCCAAATCGCCGATTGCCGGACTGCCGGCGGCCGCCATTTGTGCGGCGACACTGCCCGGCGGAGGCAGTTCAATTGGATCGCCTTCAGAAAAATCCCGATTGCTCAATTCCAACGACGGCATATCGGAACGACCGGCAATCGTCGGCAAATCTTTCTCGACCGCAGCTTCAGGATCGGGCAGCATCCGGGTCGTCGCCACCGTATCGCGATCAGATTCGAACTGCGCTGAATCAGGCGGACGATCCGACTGTTGATCTAAGTCAGTGCGCACATACTGCCGGCCCGGTTCCTCCTTCGGCGCTTCGGGGATAAAATCACTGAGAATAATCCGCACTTCTTCCGGCTTAGTGGCGGCGCCACTGTTTTGCGGCACCAACACTCCCGAAAACCCCAGTAACACCACCGCTGCGATCAGCAGCAGCAAGTGAGCGACCAGTGCGCCGAGAACCGCGACCAGAAGCTTTTGATTCTTCGACATAGAACGCATCCACTGCAGCAGAAAAGTGAGCTGACGCCATCACCGTGCGGACGCGCAGCTCGCTGTTCAAACGAAACGAATAACCGCTTTTCTCCACGAAGAAAAGCGACGAATCAGCGGATAAAATAGCTGAGGCTCTCCAATTCCAGCGCCAAATCGACGCTGTTCACCGTCACCTCCTGCGGCACCTCCAGCACGGTCGGCGAAAAATTCAAAATTGCCTGCACGCCTGCCTCGACCAGTTCGTTGGCAACTTCCTGAGCCTTGCTGGCCGGAACCGCAAGAATCGCCATTTTGACGTTTTTCTCGCGCACAAAATCCGCCATTCTTTCCGTGCCGAAAAGCGGAATTCTTTTTTCGCGCATCCGCACTTGATCAGGATAGCGATCAAACGCCGCAGTAATTTCGAAACCCTCGCGATGGAAGCCCGCATAATGCAATAAAGCCGAGCCAAGGTTACCGACGCCGACCAAAATCACCGGCTGCAAACTGGTTCGGCCCAGCACCTCCGTCATTGCTGTCGAGAGGGTCTCGACGTTATAACCGAGCCCGCGCGTGCCGAATTGGCCAACGTAGCCGATATCCTTGCGCAATTGAGTAGGCTTAACACCGGCCGCTTTGGCCAGCGCATCCGACGACACGGTATCGATACCGTTCTCGTTCAACCGCGCCAGACAACGCTGATAGATCGAAAGCCGATAAACTGCTTTGCGAGGTATCTCATTCTTTTGCACTTGTGAAAAATCGCAAAGATTTTTCACAAGTCAAAGACTAAAACTAACGATTCAAGGATCGCCCGCGCTCAACCGGCAACACAGATGTTACGCGCCATCGACTTCTTGCACACCCAACGGCGGCAAACAGCGAAGTTTGCTTAACTTTCAAGAAATCAAAAGAAAAAAACGACTCACTTGACGCTAAGGCAATAAAAGCCAATGCCTTTTATTGTTTACATTTTGATCGTATTTCCCTCCCTCACTCCAATCCGCGAATGACTCGCCACGACACTTGAAGTCGGCAACATCCTGTCGTATCCATCCCGCCCCATGAGCGAAGCTTCTTCTACGCCGGACGACAACAAGTTGTGGCAAGGCCTGCGCACCAGCGCCCGCCAAGCCCTGCAAACCCGCAACTACGCTAAGGCTGATCTCGCTCAGAGGCTGGCCACCAGCGGCGTTGAGGCTGGCGAGATCGTCACCTCAGCACCCGGACCACACCCCGATCTGCTCGAAGCCTGGATCCCCGGCGTGGAAATTTTTCCGCGCAATGTTTATCAGCAACGTCACCGCGGATTTTTCGGTGAATTGGCGCGACTCACTGACGGCCGCCTTTGCGATATCGGGCTGACACCGCAGCAATGGGCGAGCGCGACCATGTATGCCGGCACCGCCAAGGGGTTTCACATCCACCCACCGCATATTCCGGAACAAGCGAACGGTGACGTTGCCGCCTGGTTCCGCAAACTGTTCGTCGACGAGCCCGCCAACTACGCAGCCCGCCCTTATGCCCGGGAGCAATGGGACTCCATGTTCTTCGTTCAGGGCACGATCGAATTTCTTCTCGTCGACGAACGGGAAGGCATGGACCGCCGCGTCATGCGCTTCATCATCGATGGCGACAATCACGCCAGCAAAAACAATATCGGCCTGGTGATTCCGTCTG
Source organism: uncultured bacterium (assembly GCA_965367965.1). Lineage (GTDB taxonomy): Bacteria > Verrucomicrobiota > Verrucomicrobiia > Verrucomicrobiales > DEV007 > JBBKXR01. The sequence continues at coordinate 83,236 of CBDULB010000002.1, forward strand.
GCGTCGCCCATGCTCTGCGCTGCGGCAGCTCCGAGGACGTGATCATGGTCTACGGTACCAGCACCACCTTCGTACCCGAATTTGAAGGCCGAATCGCCAGCGACATTGAAACCAGCTACCTCCCTGAAGATTGGGATCAATACATCGCTGATAAATAACGACAGCGGAGCATTGCGTTGCCTCCGGCCCCGCTGAAGCGTAGACTCCCGATCAACCGATGGCCACTAAGCCGATCCAGAAGATATCCCATAAGGATGTCTCGTCGATGTCGACGGCCGAGTTTTTAACGAACTCGAAGGTCATTTACCAGCGCCTGCTCGGTTATGTAAAGCCGTACAAGTCGCGCTTTTTCATGGGCGTGTTCTTCGGTGTAGCTGCCGGTCTGTTCAACGCGGTACTGTTGTTTACTCTGCGTGCGGTTTTTAAAATCGTGCTCAACACCGGCGATCCCGAAATTGCCATCAAGCCGTTCGAAGACCTCAAGGTACCTAAATTTCTGGCCTGGTTGGAACAAGTCGAGTTCGTGCCACCGCCTTTCATCGCCGAGCACGACTACCTCTTTGTCGCCTTCGCCTGTGCGCTGATCCCGCTGATGATCCTGATCAAAGGCCTGCTTACCTACCTGCATCAGTACTGCATGATGTGGGTTGGCAACAAAGTGCTCTATCAGCTACGCGACGAATGTTTCTCCAGCCTGGTCAACCAATCGCTTGCCTTTTACAATCGCGCCAAGCAGGGCGAACTGATGCAAACCGTGTTCAACCAGACGCGCATGGCATCCTCCGCCGGCAGTGAGATGGCCAGTTCGTTGATCAAACACCCGGTCTCGATCCTGACCACGTTCGCCGTCCTCATGACCATGGACCCGGTCTATACCTTCGGTGCCATGGTGGTTTTTCCACTGTGCATCCTGCCGGTCCTGTTCATCAGTAAAAAAGTTCGCAAGGCCGGCGGCAAAGAAGAAGAAGAGGCCGGGCAGCTGATGGTCAACATGCAGGAAACTTTCGCCGGCATCCGCGTCGTCAAAAGCCACGCCCGCGAAGAGCACGAACGCAACAAATTCAACCGCGCCAGCGAGCGCATGCTGGCTTTCATCATGCGCTGGCAAAAAGCCATGGAAATCGTCGGCCCGCTGGTCGAAACCGTAGCCTCGATCGGCATCGCCGCCGGTCTGGTCTACGCCAAAATGACCAACATTGCGCCCGGCGAATTCCTGCTCATGAACATGGCTCTGATGAGCATGTATCCACCCGCCAAAGCCCTCGGCCGGGTGCAGGTTCAGCTGCAGAAATGCGTCATTGCCACCTCGAAGGTGTTCGGCATCATCGACATGGCGCCAGATGTCAAAGACTACGAGCGCGCTCATCACCTCGATCCGAAAACCGCCAAGGGAGCGATCAAGTTCGAAGGCGTCACCTTCGGCTACGTGCCCGGAGTGCCCGCCGTCGAGGACATTAATCTGGAATTCGAGCCCGGCAAAAATTACGCCCTGGTCGGCAAGAGCGGGTCCGGTAAATCAACCATGCTGTCGTTGATCATGCGGTTTTACGACCCCGATGCCGGCATCATCCGCTTCGACGGCCTGGTGATTCATAAAATCTTCCAGCGCGACTTGCGCGATCAGATCGGCATGGTCATTCAGGAGACCTTCCTGTTCCACGATACCCTTTACAACAACATCCGCTACGGACGCCTTGATGCGACTCGCGAGGAAATCGAAGCCGCTGCTAAAAAAGCGCACGCTCACGATTTTATCATGGAGAAATCGGACGGCTACGAAACCATTATCGGCGACAAGGGCTCACAACTTTCCGGCGGTCAGCAACAACGCATCGCCATCGCCCGTGCGATCCTGCGCGACGCGCCGGTACTGCTGCTCGACGAAGCCTACTCCGCCCTCGATTCCGAGGCCGAAAAGAACATTCACGAAGCACTGGAAATTCTCAGCGAAGGCAAAACTGTGATCGCCATCGCGCATCGCCTTTCGACGATCCTCAACGCTGACTGCATCATCGTCATGAAAGACGGTCAGGTCGAAGGCATGGGCACCCACGAAGAACTGCTGCAGACATCGGAAGAGTATCAACTGCTCTACAACCTCCAGTTTCACGGGCACGAAGCCGAAGCGGTGAGTTAATTTTACGCCGCCATCCTCTATGAGCAGCGCCGACCCGGAAGACCCCAGTGCCAACAACGGCGCCAGTGAGGAAGACAGCGAGGCCGGTGCCGCCGAGCGCAGCAGCCAGTGGTCAACGCCCGGTTACGAGCGCAGCATCATAGAAAGCGTCTGGCAGTTTGCCGAAACAGTCGCCGGCAACGATCCAGACCTGTGGCGGAAAGACGAGTTCGGCGCGTGGATCAATCGCCTCGACTACGGACGCAGACACTCCCAGTTTGGCTGGGAAATCTGCGATATCGGCACCGCACCTTCCACCGCCATGCTCAGCGCACTGCGTCCCATGCAATGGCAGAACTACCTTGACCAGGTCGCCGCGATGACCCAGAGCCGCATCACCGCAGACGGCAAACACAATGTCCGCCGTCTGCTTTAGCTCGCTTGCTTTAGCTTTAGCGGGTCGCAGCATCCGCAATGCCCGCCCCAACCCGGGTGGGCCGGAAAACCTCTACGGCGCCCCCCTTTTCCAAACGCAGCCCCTCCGGCATTCGAGCCGCAACAATAAAAAGCATTGCCTTTTATTGATTACCCTGCCCGCGTGGAGCCTGTTCGAGATGAAAGCCGCGTCCGGTCCCGTTCAGCCGGACAGCGACCGAAAACCCCGCTGGCGCGCGTCGCGATAGCCGCTACCGTTTTCGAGTTCATCTCCGCCCTCGTTGCCGTTGCCGCCCGGCTCCACCCTCCTGCCTGTCGCTCATCGCTGTGTCCGATCCCGAATCCGATCCCTCCACCACTCCGACCGCCTCCACCTCCGGAGCGGAGCCCGCGCACGGCCACCATTTCGAGCCGGGACGCCGCGAGTGGAACTCATTCTTCAGCGTCATGTTCGTGCAGACGCAGAACGCCTTTAACGACAATATCGTCAAGTTCACTCTGATCGGCATGGCGCTCGCCGTCGCCGCCGGCACCTGGCTGGGCGACAAGATCGTCTACGTCCTCGGTGGCCTGCTGCCGCTGCCCTACATCCTGCTCGCCCCGGTCGCCGGCTACCTTTCCGACCGCATCTCAAAACGCACTGTCATCCTGCTGTGTGCCATCGGCCAGCTGCTGATCTTCACTCTGACCGCCGCCGCCGTGTATTTACGCAGCGTCGAAGTCGCGGTGCTCGGCTTTTTCCTGCTCGCCGTCCAGTCGACCTTTCTCAACCCGGCCAAGCAGGGCATTCTCAAAGAACTGCTCGGCTCAAAACGACTCGGCTCCGCCAACGGCCTGCTGCAAATGTTCACCATGTTCGGCATCATCGCCGGCATCTGGCTGGGCGGAAAATGGTTCGACTCACTGCTACTCAACTACAACGAAGCCACCGGCGTCAACGCCGACAACGCCTGGCGCGCCGCTTTCGTACCGATCGCCGCCGTCGGTGCCGCCGCCCTGCTGCCACTGATCGCGGCACTGTTTATCAAAAAAACCGCCCCGCAACCGGTCGTTCCATTTCACTCGAGCCTGTTTGTCGAGCACTTCAAGCACCTGGCCCACGTCTGGTCGATCCCGAATCTGCGCAACAGCGCGGTCGGCATCGCCGTCTACTGGTTCATCGCTTACATCATCGGTATCCTGCTGGTGTTGTTCGCCGAACAAATGCACACCGATGCCGCTGCCGGAGGCGTGACCAGCGAAGCCTCCAACATGACCATCCGCATCGGCGTCGGCATGGCCATCGGCAGCACCCTGGTGTCGATGCTCAGCCGCAAAGGCATCAATCTGTCGCTGGTGCCCCTCGGCGGCATCGGCCTGACCCTCGGCCTGCTCGGCACCGGCCTGTTCGCCGTCGGCAGCACGCCTTTTTATCTCAGTCTCGCCTTCATCGGTTTCGCCGGGGGATTCTTCCTCGTGCCGCTGACCGCGTTTCTGCAGGATGAAGCCGAAGAAAATCAACGCGGCCGAGTGCTCTCCGCCAGCGCCCTGTTGACCTCCCTGGTTGCCTTCATCGGCATCGGCATTGCCATGGCACTGAAAGGCGCCGGTATGCCTGCCTCCGATCAAGTGCTGTTACTCGTGCCGATCACCGTGCTCGCCTCGATCGGCGCGTGGAAATTTTTACCGAGAACCAAGGTAAAACCTCCCGTCTCCAGCGCGTAACCTGCCACGCACCACCATTTTTCGCACCGTCCCGTCTCGTACCGACATGCTGAAACTGTTCCGCTTCCTACTCCTCGGCCTGGTTCGGCGTCTCTACCGCGTTGAAATCCACGGCCGCGAAAACCTTCCGGGCGAGCAACAGGGCGGCGCCCTGCTGGTCGCCAATCACGGCACCTGGATCGATGCCTTCCTGCTCTCGCTGTTGTCCGACCGGCAGATCCGCTTCGTCATTTACGAAGGCTTTCTGAAGATCAAAACCATCGCCTGGTTCATCCGCATGGTCGGTGCCGTGCCGATCTCGCGCACTCGCGCCCGCGACGCCATCCGCGTCACGGCCGAGGCGGTCGCCGATGGCCACCTCGTCTGCCTGTTTCCCGAGGGCCAGCTGTCGCGCAGCGGCCTGATGACCGAGTTGCAGCGCGGCATCGAACTGATCGTCCGGCAATCGAACTCGCCGGTCATCCCCGTCTACCTCGACGGTCTGTGGGGATCGATCTTCTCCTTCGAACGCGGTCGCTATTTCTGCAAATGGCCGCGACGCGTGCCCTACTCGGTGACCGCCGCCATCGGCAAACCGCTCGCCGCCGCCGATGCCACCACCGCCACCATTCGCCGTTGCCTGCAAAAACTTTCCGTTCAGGCCCTGTCCGCCCGCCCCGAACTGCGCCGCCCCCTGGCGACTGCCGTGCTTGAAGCTCTCAAACGCCGCCCCACCCGCCCGCTGTTCGTCGAATATTCGAAACCCGGTGAGAGCGCCGGAAAAAGCGCCCGTAAAGTCAGCCGCGCGGCTACGATCGCAGCAGCCATCGCTCTGGCATCGCGATGGCAGGACGGGCTGCCAAAAAGCGAGAAGCGAATCGGCATCCTCCTGCCCGGCGGAGCAGCCAGCAGTTTCATGAACCTCGGTCTGGTGCTCGCCGGACGCGTGCCGGTAAATCTGCCGTTCGGCGGCGATCCCGGGCAATTGGCGCAAATGATCGATCAACTCGGTATTCGCACGGTGCTGACCTCGCGGGCCTTCACACCCGTTTTGGAAAAATTTCCATGGCAGGGAACGCCCGGCAGGTTTGTCGATCTACGCAGCGAGATCGATGCCGCCGGCAGCGTGCGCATGTTACTGGAGCGGGCCCGGGCCTGCTTCGAACCCGGATCGATGGCCGTAAAGCGCCTGGGACTGAACAAAATCGCTGACGACCCCGACGCCGAAGCGTTCGGCTACGTCTGGCACGATCCGGGCCGCGACCACCTGCGCAGCACCTTTCTCAGTCAGTTTGAAGTCCAGGCTCATGTCGCGCAATTGACCAACGGAGCGATGCTGACCCGCCGCGAGGACCGCATTTTCTGCGAGCAGCCGATGACCAGCGCGGTCGGAGCACTGTTTTCGCTGTGGGTTCCCGTCCTCGGCGAAACGCAGCTGGTAGCGAGATCGGCCGGCGCCCGGGCGGATGCCGACTTGATTGAATCCGTAGTCAGCGAATCGAAGGCGACCTTGCTGATCAGTTCGCCGGAGCTGCGCGAGCAGATTTCGAGCGTTGAGGAGTGGCACCCGTCGATTGGCGGGCATTTGCAGCGTATTTTCAGTTTTGAAACCGACCGGGCCGACGTCGATTCGCTGAAAAATATCGACGCCGTTCCGCTGCTGCACGGCTGGGCGCCCGACGAAAAAGGCGCCGTAATCAGCCTGTCGCTGCCGGATTCGCCGAAGAAAAAACCGACGCAAGCCGATCAACCGGGCCGGCGCGAAGGCTCAGTTGGTCGCCTGCTGCCCGCTGTAGCCCCGTTAGACACAGGCACTGACAAATTGCGGCTGCATTTGCCAGCGCCCCAAGGTGGCCGCGATTTCGACAGCGGAACCGCAGGAAAAATCGATGATCTCGACTTTGTTTTTCTCGAAACGGACGACAATTCGGGTCTCTGAGAGTAGCCGAAAAATTCGCTTGCCGCCACGGCAGGGCTGGTACAGATTTCCCGCCCTCCTGTTCGGCAGGAATTTCCATCATGGCCCACGCAATCATCAAAACCGGCGGCAAACAGTACCGCGTCACTGAAGGCGACAAAATCGACGTCGAAAAGCTCGACGGAGACGTTGGCGCAGAACTGACTATCGCCGACGTCCTGGCCGTTACTGACGGCGACAACACCAAGCTCGGCGCGCCACTGCTCGACGGTGCCAAGGTCGTCGCTAAAGTCGTCGACCAGTTCCGCGACAAGAAGGTCATCGCTTTCAAATTCAAGCGCCGCAAAGGCCACCACAAAACCAAAGGTCATCGCCGTCACCTGACGCGCCTGGAAATCACTTCGATCTCCGCCTGATCTTTCCCGACTGGTCAGCAAATCAATTTCCCCACTTTAACCGACTCGACTCATGGCTCATAAAAAAGGACAGGGCTCCGTTAAAAACGGACGCGACAGTAACAGTAAACGTCGCGGCGTGAAAAAATTTGGCGGTGAAGCCGTCATCCCCGGCAACATCATTCTGCGTCAGTGCGGCACCAAGTGGCAGCCCGGCCAGAACGTCGGCCTCGGTCGCGACTACACGATCTATTCGCTGGTCGAAGGCAATGTGCGCTTTGACCGCAACGGTCGCCGCGTCAATGTCGATCCGGTCGAAGCCTGAGGCTTTGCCGCCGGAGGGCCGCTCGACTTCTGCTCTCTGAAGTCTGACCTCCGCCCCGCCCTCTGTGCTCCACGTCGTTCTCGTCGAGCCGGAGATCCCGCCGAATACCGGCAATATCGGTCGACTGTGTCTGGCTACAGGTGCGCGTCTGCATTTGGTGGGTCCGTTAGGCTTTTCGCTCGATGAGCGCGGCCTGAAACGCGCCGGACTCGACTACTGGGCGCAGGTCGACGTCCATCTCTGGGACGATTTTGAATCGCTGCAGGCGGCAGCGGACAACGAAAGTCGTTTCTTTTTTCTGACCACGAAGTCGGCTACGCCGTACTGGTCCACGCCGTTTCGCGACGGCGATCATCTGGTGTTCGGCAGCGAGGGGCGCGGCCTGCCGGAATCGCTGATTGCGGCAAATCGCGACCACGCCCTGACCATCCCGCAATCGGAAAACGTGCGCAGTTTGAACCTTGCCACAGCCGTCGGCGTAGTGCTCTACGAGGCTGTCCGCCAACTGTCCGGTTAAGATTCTAGCATTTACTTTGAACATACGGCTTGCAATAACTTGTTGAATTCGATAAACCGCCAGACCGCTTCTATATCCCGACACGCTAAGCGCGAATCAACATCAACTGCCCGTGAGCGCATCCAGATCAGACTACGGCATCACTCGGATCGACCAACCCGAGAAAAAAAATCACGGTTTCTACGTGCGAATTACCCATCGTGGTAAGACGCAGTCGAAGTATTTTCCCGACAAATCGCTGGGTGGAAAAACCAAGGCACTGAAAGCCGCACGCGCGCACCGCGATGCTCTGGTCGCCAAGTTGCCGAAATACAAACAGGAGGCCGCCAGCCGCAAGCGCCGCAAGGTCCCGCAAAGCGGGGTGCCCGGAGTCACCCACGTGATATCTTCCGCCCCGGGCGGAAAAACTTATGACTACTGGCAGGCGGCATGGCCGGATGCTCAGGGTCGCCGGCGCACAGCAAAGTTTTCGATCAGTCGCTACGGCGACGAAAAAGCACTGGCACGGGCCAAGAAGGCGCGTCGCGATGCCCTCAAGAGCGGGCGCGGTAAGAAAAAGTGATCGGCGCACATTGCCCGCGGGCAAAAATGGTTCGTCGGCAAGACGTTTCGGCATTACCGGTGTCGACGCATTATGGTGAATCTTGCCAAGCCTTCAGCCCCTTCCGCCACGCCCATCATTCGCGCCGACGGCGTGGTGCGAACCTTCAAGATCGGCACCAGTTCGATCGAAGTGCTGCGCGGCGTCAGCCTGGAAGTCCGGCGCGGTGAAAGACTGTTCCTGTGCGGAGCGTCGGGCGCCGGAAAAACCTCGCTGCTTTATACCCTGGCCGGCCGTGAGGCGCCCAACCGGGGCGACGTCTATCTTGGCGACCGGGCGCTGTACCGCTTGAGCCGGCGCGAACAGGCGCGGGTGCGCAATCGCGAGATGGGGTACGTTTTTCAAAATTACGCGCTGCTGCCCGAACTCACCGCGCACGAAAACGTGGTGTTGCCGGCGCGGATCAACGGGGCGGGGTCAGTGCAGCATGAGCGTGCTGCCGAGCTACTGAAAATGGTTGGCCTCGAACAGCGCTTGCATCATTTGCCGACCGAACTTTCCGGCGGCGAGCAACAGCGCGTAGCAATCGCCCGTTCACTGATCAACGATCCGGAAATTATTTTTGCCGACGAACCGACCGGCAATCTCGATTCAGCGACCGGCAAAGAAGTCATGTCACTATTACTCGACCTGGTCGCCAAACAGAACAAAACTCTGGTCGTGGTCACTCACGACATCCGCCTCTCCGAGATCGGCGATCGTCGACTGGAACTTGCCGACGGGAAGTTGGTTTCCTGAAAAAAGCGGCTACCTTCCTCGCTCGCGGACGGCATGCATCGACAGATGTTGTTGCGCAGCGTCCGCCAATCCATCTCAACTACTGACTGACTGCTAGACCCACCATGAGTGCGCCCCTGAAAATTCATATCGACGGAGACCTTCTCGACGAGGCTGACGCGAAGATTTCGGTATTCGATCACGGCCTGCTCTACGGCGACGGCGTGTTCGAGGGCATTCGTTTCTACAACGGGCGCGTGTTCCGTCTCGAGGAACACATCGATCGCCTGTTCGATTCCGCTAAAGCAATCCACCTGACCGTTCAGCAAACTCCCGCCGAAGTCACTGAGGCGGTGCTGTCGACGATTCGCGCCAACGAGCTTCAGGACGGCTACATCCGGCTCGTCATCACGCGCGGTGTCGGCGGTCTCGGCCTCAGCCCATACCTTTGCAAAAAGGCGTCCCTGATCGTCATCGCATCCAAAATTTCACTCTACCCCGAAGAAAAGTATCGCGACGGTCTCACCCTGGTGACCTGTTCGACACGCCGCCCGGCACCCGGCGCGCTCAGCCCGGCGGTGAAATCGCTGAACTACCTCAACAATGTCATGGCCAAGGTCGAGGCGATCGCCGGCGGCGGCGAGGAAGGCGTCATGCTCAACGAACAGGGCTTCGTCGCCGAATGCACCGGTGACAACGTATTCATCGTTAAAAAGGGCCGCATCACCACCCCTCCAGTCAGCGCCGGCAGCCTGGACGGCATCACCCGCAAGGTGGTTATCGAACTCGCACAGGAACTCGGTTACTCGTTGAGCGAGCCAAACTTAACCCGCTACGAAATGTATACCGCCGACGAGGTATTTCTCACCGGGACCGCCGCCGAAGTGGTGCCGGTAGCGAAGTACGACGAGCGGCTGATCGGCGACGGCAAACCCGGTCCGGTCACGCTTCGTCTGATGGAGGCATTTAAAAATCTCACGCAAAACTCGGGCACTCCGATTTACAGCTAGGCCAGCTACGTATAGAGTATGCTGTGTGGGCTTTGGAAAAACTGCCGGTCAGTGGCTCCATTCGCTCTCCACAACTCAGAATGAACTGCGACGTTTGCCAGAGCAAGGACGCCTCGATTTATCTCACCCAAATCGTTGAGGGTGACATGAAGAAGGTCAACCTGTGCGATTCCTGCGCCAAAGAAAAGGGCGTTACCGATCCGGTCGGCTTCAAGCTGACCGACATGCTCAAGGGCGTCGGCACCGAAGCCAAGTCAGGCTCGGCGGTGACTTCGGATGGCTCCAAGTGCGAGCACTGCGGATTCACCCAGAGCGATTTTAAAAAGACCGGGCGCTTCGGCTGCAGCCGCTGCTATCAGGTTTTCAACGACGGCCTCGACAATCTGCTTGAAGCCATGCACCGGCACACCGTGCACACCGGCAAGGTGCCAAGTCACTTCAGCGGCACACGCCAGGTCGAAAAAAACCGGCTCGAGGAGCTCAATGCGGATCTCGAAGCGTCAGTCACCGCTGAGGACTACGAAGAAGCTGCCAAGTTGCGGGACGCCATCGCCGAGTTGGAGTCGAAGCTCGAAGTCAGCAGCGAGGATTCCGCCGGGCAAGTCGACAGTAACTGATAGCAGTCGGACAGCGCAGCACCGGAGCGAAGACCACCGCTGTAGCGGAATTTCGTCGCCAACTCACGATCAATGCGCTGCCGGAATGTTCGCGAGCCAGCCGCAAACGTGATTATTTTTTCAAGACTGATAATCGGTCAGCGAGGCAGGCGGGCGAATGATCGATGAATAAAATCCGCTCGACGTTTGCGCCCTGTCGCGGGTGAGGTAGGTTTTCCCAGGTTGGGCAGCTTCCGCTGCTGCCCGACCGATATTTTGCGAGTAATCTACGCTCGCGGCTCTGTCGACAGGTCGCGAACCGCAGCACTCCACCTGCCAGCCTGCCATGCGATTTGCCACTCTCTTGAAAAAACCGGCCGAATGGATGCGGACCGCCGGACCGCACAATGACATCGTCATGACCAGTCGCGTACGCCTGGCGCGCAATTTGGTGGATCACCCCTTTCCCGGATGGGCGGAAAAAGACGACCGCCTGCAACTGCTCTCCGAAGTCCGCCCTCAGATCGAAGAACTTCCGGAAATGCGCAAAGCGTTCTCCGAAGAGATGACCAGCCTGTCGGCGATCGAAAAACAGGTGCTCGTCGAGCGACACCTGATCAGTCGCGAGCATGCCGCCAAAGGCCCCGGCTGCGCCACGGTGATGAATCGCAATCAGACGGTCAGTATCATGATCAACGAGGAAGATCATCTGCGCATGCAGGCGATTCGCCCCGGTCTGCAACTGCTGCCCGCCTTCCGCACCCTCGATCGCATCGACAGTGAACTCGACACCAAGCTGCCGTACGCCTTTGACGCCCGCTACGGTTACCTGACCGCCTGCCCGACCAATCTCGGCACCGGCATGCGCGCCTCAGCGATGCTGCACCTGCCCGGCCTGGTGCTCAGCGAACAAATCAATCCAACCATCCAGGCCGCCAATAAAATCGGTCTTGCCGTGCGCGGTCTCTACGGCGAGGGCTCGGAGGCACTGGCCAACCTTTCCAGATCTCCAATCAGGCGACCCTCGGCACCAGCGAGGACTCGATCATCGAGCATCTCAACGAAGTCATCCTGCAAATTGTCGGCAACGAACAGGACGCCCGCGAAAAACTTATCGAAGATCAGCCGACCATGCTGCAGGACCAGATCGGTCGGGCGTTTGCAATTTTGCGCTATGCGCACGTCATACCTTCGAAGGAGGCATTAAACTTGCTGTCATTGATTCGGCTCGGTGCCGACCTGGAAATTTTTCCTTCAGATGACCGCGAATCGATCAATGTTTTGCTGACAGAGATCCAGCCGGCGCATCTGCAGATCGAGGCAAAACGTAAGCTTGATGCCGAAGAACGCGACATACTCAGAGCCGACATCGTGCGGCGACATTTGAAAACACTGACAGAGCCAAACTTTGGTGATATATTAGAACAGGACGCTGACGATGAATAACTTTACCCCCAGAGCTCAACAGGTACTGGCCCTCGCCCGCAAGGAGGCCGACCGTTTCAATCACAACTACGTAGGCACCGAGCATCTGCTGCTCGGGCTGATCAAGCTCGGACAGGGGGTCGCGGTCAATGTTCTGCAAAAGATGGATCTCGATCTTGAGACCGTGCGCATGGAGGTTGAAAAACAGGTCGGCAACGGCCCCGAGACCAAAATGGTCGGCAACATTCCCTACACCCCACGGGTGAAAAAGGTGCTCGCACTGGCCGGCAAAGAAGCCAAAGCGCTCAGCCATTCCTACGTCGGCACCGAACACATCCTGCTCGGATTGCTGCGCGAAGGCGAAGGCGTCGCCGCCCGCGTGTTGAAAAATCTGCACGTCGATATTGAGCGCACCCGCAACGAGATCCTGCGCGAACTCGATCCGAATTTCTCGCCCGACGACATGGAAGATGCCGACTTTGAAGAAAGCCTCGGCGGCCCGGGCGGTTCGAAGAAAGATTCCAAGACCCCGGCGCTGCGCGCCTTCGGTCGCGACCTGACTGAGCTCGCCCAGAAAGCTGAACTCGACCCGGTCATCGGCCGCGAGAGCGAAATCGAACGCGTCATTCAGATCCTCTGCCGACGCACTAAGAACAATCCCGTGCTGATCGGTGAAGCCGGTGTCGGCAAGACCGCCATCGTCGAAGGCCTCGCTCAGGAGATTGCTGTCGGCAATGTGCCCGAGCTGCTGCGCGATAAAAAAGTCATCACCCTCGACCTCGCCCTGATGGTCGCCGGCACGAAGTACCGCGGCCAGTTTGAAGAACGCATCAAGGCCGTGATGGATGAGATCCGTCGCGCCAAGAACGTCATCCTGTTCATCGACGAACTGCACACCATCGTCGGTGCCGGTTCCGCCGAAGGTGCCATGGATGCGTCGAACATCATCAAGCCTGCGCTCAGCCGCGGCGAATTGCAGTGCGTCGGTGCGACCACGCTCAACGAGTACCGCAAATACATCGAGAAAGACGCCGCGCTCGAACGACGCTTCCAGACCGTCAAGGTCGAGGAGCCGAACGTCGAAGACGCCATTCTCATTCTCCAGGGCCTGCGCTCGAAGTATGAAGTCCACCACAAAGCCTCTTACAGCGACGAAGCGATCGCCGCCTGTGTGAAGCTTTCCGAGCGCTACCTGACCGGACGTTTTCTTCCCGATAAAGCCATCGATATCATGGACGAAGCCGGCGCCAAAGCCCGCATCGCCTCCATGACCCGGCCACCCGAGGTCAAGGAAATCGAAGTGCGCATCGAAGAAACCGTCGCCGACAAGGAAGCTGCCATCAAAGATCAGGACTTCGAGAAAGCCGCGGCCCTGCGCGATCAGGAAAAGAACACCCGTGCCGAATTGGAAACGCTGCTCGACGAATGGCGCACCGCCAATGAAGAGGTCGTTATCGACGTCACTGAAGACGACATCATGGCCGTCGTCGCCAAATGGACCGGCGTTCCGTTGCAGCGCATGGAGGAAAAGGAAGCGCAGAAACTTCTCAAGATGGAGGACGACCTCAAGGAGCGCGTCATCGGTCAGGACGAAGGTGTCGCTGCCATTTCCCGTGCCCTGCGCCGCTCACGCGCCGACCTCAAGGATCCGCGTCGCCCGATCGGTTCGTTCATTTTTCTCGGCCCGACCGGCGTAGGCAAAACCTTCCTCGCCCGCAATCTTGCCGAGTTCATGTTCGGCGACTCCGATGCACTGATTCAGATCGACATGTCGGAGTACATGGAGAAATTCACCTCCAGCCGCCTGATCGGTTCGCCTCCCGGCTACGTCGGTTATGAAGAGGGCGGACAGCTCTCCGAAGCGGTGCGCCGTCGCCCCTACTCCGTCGTGCTTTTCGACGAAGTCGAGAAGGCCCACCCCGATGTGCTGCATCTGCTGCTGCAGATCCTCGAAGAAGGCACCGTCACCGATTCGCTGGGTCGCAAGGTCGACTTCCGCAACACCATCATCATCCTCACTTCCAATGTCGGCGCCGAGCTGATCAAGAAGCAGAACTCGCTGGGATTTGCCGCCATGGGCGAAGATCACAACGACTACGAAGGCATGAAGGAAAAGATCTTCGAGCGCGCCAAACAGGTGTTCAAACCCGAATTCCTCAACCGCCTCGACGAAAAAATCGTTTTCCACATGCTGGAGAAGGAAGATCTGCTCAAGATCGTCGATCTCGAAATCGACGTTGTGCTCAAGCGTCTCGCCACCAAAGAGATCATTCTCGAACTCGCCGACAGCGCTAAAGAGTTCCTCGCTGAGGAAGGCTACGACCCGAATTACGGCGCGCGTCCGATGCGTCGTGCGGTCGAAAAACATCTCGAGGATCCGCTCGCTGAACACCTGTTGCGCGGCAACGTCAAGACCGGCGACATCATCGATGTCACCCGCGAAGAAGGCGAGAAAGCGCTCAAATTCAGCGCTCGCGACTCCGGCGACACCAAAGAGGAAACCGCCAAGCCCGCCGAAAGCAAGAGTTGAGCTGAACCAACGTGGGGCAGATTTTAAAATCTGCCTCACCGGACGAACAGGGCAAAAGCGCGTGCACTGAGGCAGATCTGAAATCTGCCCCACCATGTACGGTTGCATAAGCGGCGTACCTCGGCCAAACTGGCGCGACTTTTTCCGTAGTCGAAATGTCCGACGCCGCCGAGCCAGCTGAAACCAAACGCGAGATCGAGATCCTGCACGCCATCGAGTATCCGGCGGCGCGGCACACTCGATTGAACTCGCGCAGCCTCACCCTCAAAGGCTGGTGCTTCGACTACAACGGCCAGCCCCTGCGCGGCATGCGTGCCCGTATCGGTGAACGTGAGTTCACCGTCAAACGCAAGCATGCCCGCTTTGCCGTCGGCCACATTTATGCCGACTGCGCCGACCGCGAACTTGCCAACTTCGCCGGCTTCGCCGCCGAACTCGAACTGCCCGCCGGCAAGAGCGAAGTCATTATCGAGTACAAGACGCAGGACAAAAAGTGGCACGAACTCGAACGGCGCAGCTTCGAGACGCCGCGCTTCCGCTGGCCATGGCAGAAAACCGTGGAGACCGACCACAGCTACGATGCCTGGGTCGAGCAGCACGATACCCTCGACGATCAGGACCGGACCCGGATCCGCGCTCACATCGAAACCTTCGACCCCGCAAAGCGCCCGCTGCTGTCGGTGGTCATGCCGGTCTACAATCCGCCCGAGAAATATCTGCGTATGTGCCTCGATTCGGTGGTCAACCAGCTCTACCCGCACTGGGAATTCTGTATCGCCGATGACAAATCTCCCGCCCCGCACGTGCGCAAAGTGCTCGACGAGTATGCCGCCGGGGATCCACGCATCAAGGTTCACTACCGCGAACAGAACGGCCATATTTCGGCCAGCTCAAACAGCGCTATCGATCTCGCCAGCGGTGATTTTATCGTTCTGTTAGACCACGACGACGAACTGCCGGAACACGCGCTCTACCTGGTTGCGCATGAAATTCTCGAACACCCCGACACCGACCTCATCTATTCGGACGAGGACAAAATCAGCGAAGACGGCCGACGCAACGATCCCTATTTCAAACCCGACTGGAACGAAGACCTGTTCCTGTCACAAAACTGCATCTCTCACCTCGGCGTTTACCGCACCTCGCTGATTCGCGAAATCGGCGGCTTTCAGGTCGGCATGGAAGGCAGTCAGGACTGGGATCTGGCGTGGCGGGCGATCGAAAAATCTGCGCCGGAGCGCATTCGGCACATCCCGCACATTCTCTACCACTGGCGCACCATCGAGGGCAGCACCGCGCTCAACCTCGGCGAGAAACCCTACGCCCAGATCGCCGGTCACCGCGCCGTCGAAGCCCATCTGAAACGCATCGGCCGCGACGATGTGAAAATGGAACTCACCCCGGAGGCCACTTTTCAGCTCTCCTGGCCACTGCCCGATCCGGCACCGTCGGTCACGCTCATCATTCCGACGCGCAACTTCGGCCACCTGCTGCGCCCCTGCATCGATACCATCCTCGAGCTGACCGACTATCCGAACTACGACATCATCGTCGTCGACAACGAAAGCGATGAACCCGAGACCGTCGCCCTGCTCGACGAGCTCAAGGATCACAGATCCGGGAAAATTCGCGTCCTCCGCGTCGAAGGTCCGTTTAATTACTCAAAGCTCAACAACACCGCCGTCGATGCCACTGACTCCGACTTTGTCGCGCTGATCAACAACGACATCGAAGCCAACCACTCCGGGTGGCTGCGCGAAATGGTCAGTCAGGCCCTCCGTCCCGACATTGGAGCGGTCGGCGCCAAGTTACATTTTCAGGAAGGATTGTTGCAACACGCCGGCGTGTTCCTCGGCTATCAGGACGCCGCCGGACACTTTTTCCGCGGTCTGCCGTGGAGTTTTTACGGCCACGCCAACCGCGCCAACATGGTGCAGAACATCACCGCCGTCACCGCCGCCTGCCTGGTGATCGAGCGCAAAAAATACCTCGAAGTCGGCGGCCTCGACGATGGCACTTTCGCCGTCGCCTACAACGACGTCGACTTCTGCCTCAAACTGCACACCGGCGGCTATCGCAATCTTTACACCCCTTTCGCCCGACTTTTCCACCACGAGTCCGCCAGCCGCGGCGCCGGCGAAAAGACCAGCGGCGGCAAAGCCCGCGCCATGGACGAGATCAGCGCCCTCAACGAAAAATGGGGCGCGCTCATCCGCAACGACCCCAACTACAATCCGAATCTCAGCCTCGACTCCGAACAGGGTGAGTTGGCGTTCCCACCGAGACGGCCGGAGCCGTGGAAGGCGTAGCGGAATTCGTCAGAATTTCGTCGAGCTGGACGGTCGATTTAGCTCAAGCCCGAAACGGCTTAGCTCAGGCTACGCTGACCTGCGCTTTCGCAGTGCAATGAGAATCAGCAAAGCCAGCAAAATCAGGCCGCCAATCCACCAAATGCGGTTGCTCGGCTGCGAAGGAAACGCCACTGGATCTGTACCCGCTCGCAAGTTGAGAAAAGTCTTTTGCGCCTTGTTACGAAAGTAATCATTCGAACCTGCCAACTCAATCAATCGCTTTTCGAACTGCTCCTTTTCTTCGGCGGAGTATTCACCGTAGTGCAATCGATATTGGTACAATGCATAGGCAGAGTAACGCTGATCGGGACCTCGCTCCGCAGCCTGCCTTTCCTGCAAATCAAGATGGTAGAATGCCTCCGTCTTGCCCAATGAAGAAAGCAGCTCTTTATTCTCTTCGAAAAAATCGCTGATGAATTTTTTCTCCTCGGCATTCAGGTACTGCGCACTGTCGGGATCTTCGTGGTCCACCTTTTGCGCGAGAACGCTAAGAATTTCTTCTTTCTTTCTACGCGCAACAACCGCTTCCAGCGCGCGCCTGGCGGACTCCGTCACACTACCGGCTCCCGCCGCTGGATTGGCATCGATCAACTCCCGTAGCAGGTCCTCGCTGTCGATCGTTCCGTGTTTTTCGATCCATCTTAGGGCGACTTGTTTCACCATTTCCGACTCGGTTCGCAGGCAGCGAAGAACATGGGCTGACTCGTCCATTTCCTCGCCGAGAAAGTGAATGCCGGCCATGACGATCCATTCCCGGAACTCGACATCGAACTGGATGTCCGATTCCTCCCGGGCAGACAGGGCCTTGTCCGAAATGCGGTTCTTTTTCCAGTAGATTGACCAGGATGCCAGTGTATCCAGTCGCTGCATCTCGAAATCGAAAATCGACCTTAGCTCGCGCTTCACCGCCTCAGCGCTGACTCCGGTAGCCTCCAAAGCCTGCCAGGCTCCCTCCAGCTGCGCGACACTTTTGTTTTTGCGGGCCAGTTTCACCAGGTCCCAAACATGAGTGTCTTTGTAGCCCCGTTCCAGAATCGCCCGCTTCTTTGCCTCCCGGCCTTGTTTTCCGCTTCCGTAGTCGCCGCTCAGCAGCGAGCTGACGAGTTTCTGGAGTTCCTCATCAACCGCACCGATCTCGAATTCAGCGACCCGCCATTGGATTGTCCGCTTGATGGACTCCAGGCCTTTCCGTTTTTCGACACTGCCCGCATCCAGATCTGCAATCATCCGCTCAAGAGCCTGCAACGACCGCTCCCTACCGTGCTCTTCCATCCAGCCCATCAAACTGTTTCGAACGCGGGAATCAGAACACTCCAAAAACTTCAGTGCAAGCGCCTCATCTTCTGCCCCAAGAAACCCGATTCCCCCGGACAGCACGGCAAATCGCGTGCGTATTCTGTACAACTCTCCCTCCAGGTATTCGCTCCTCGTCTTCTGATTCAGCAGTTCGTAGGAGGAAATGTTTTTCGATTCCCACTCAATCGGCGCCTTCAGCCTGGCTTCATACCTGGCCCGATTGGGCGCATCTTTCATGACCCGGTAGCAGGCACTCACTGCACCGGACTCGCCAGCCACTATCGATTCTTCCAGCAATCTGCACACCGTCTCTTCGTATCCCTCGATAGCCCGCAACTCGTCGATCAGTTCTTCTGTGCCATCCCAACTGTCATCGATCAGCAACAGCAGCTGAAGGATTTTCTGATCACGATCTGCATCTGCAGGTCCCGCTTCCTGCGCAAGTGCATTGCCAAGCATCAGAGATAGCAATACGCCGATCTGAACGACGAGTATCTCTACAGGTTTCACCTTAGCAAATGTCCTGGTTGGTGGAGCCCCTCCCCTCAAATCGCGTGATCGCTCAATTCGGCCAGCGCGAACTCCAGCAGCTGCCGGTAACAATCATCCTCGCTCGACTCAACGGTGCTCAGATGCAGATCGACCTCTGAAGTACGCGGAGAATCGAAGGGAAAATCTTTGAAGCGCTTGATCTCACCTTCAGCCGCCTTCCGGTAAAGCCCCTTCGGATCGCGCTCGGCACAGACTTCGTAGCTGGCGTCGACAAACACCCAGCGATTGGCATCACCGAGTGTGTCGTTGATAATGTCCCGCTGCGCATGCTGCGGTGCCATCGTCGCCGCAATCACGACGATGTCGCGCTTTGCGATGAGCTTGGCCATCTCGGCCGCGCGACGATGATTCTCATCGCGCGCATCTGCACCGAAACCGAGGTCACTGCACAAGCCGGAGCGCAGTTCATCGCCGTCGAGAAGAAAGGCGTGCATCTGCCGCGCACGCAGCCCGGCTTCAAGGCGGTTTGCCAAAGTGGTTTTTCCCGCGCCGGAACGTCCGTAGAGCCAAAAAATCATCGTTAGAAAAGCTGAGCAAGCTCGATCTGCCAGTGGACAAGCGACCTGCCTCCAATTCAAGAACAATCAGGCATCTACAAAAATCGCGTCGATCACCGACTCGGTCGCTGCGGCCAGAAACGGATTGGTCAATGAATCCTTGTTGTACGCCAGCGGCCGCAGTTTCGGATAAGTCTGTACACAACCACCCGCTCCTCGCAAAACGGCATCTGCCGCCGCCGTATCCCACTCCATGGTCGGCACGTCGCGCAGGTACAGATCCGCCCGCCCCTCAGCGACCAGACAGAATTTTAACGAACTGCCCATCGACAGCAGCTCGGCATCCGGAAAGCGCTCACACAGCTTGCCAACTTCGGGTCCGCGATGACTTTTGCTGGCCACAAACCGAAACGGGCGCGACCCGATTTCATCATCCGGAGCCACCGCAATCGGTTCCGTTATCCCCGACTCGTCAATTTTCCACGCGCCGTGTCCTGCACCGCCGTGATACATCCAGTCCAGCTTCGGCGCAAAAACGCAGCCCCACACCGGCAATCCATCCTCCACCAAGGCTACGTTGACCGTGAAAGACCCATCTTCCTTAAGAAATTCTTTGGTGCCATCGAGCGGATCAACCAACCAGAACTGCGGCCATTCAGTTCGCTCGGCGACCGACGGCAATTCCGCCTCTTCCGACACCACCGGGATGTCGGGAAAAAGTCGGCGCAGCCCGGCATCGAGAATGCGATGCGCCGCCAGATCCGCCTCACTCAGCGGCGAACCGTCGCCCTTTATCTCGACTTTCGGCTGCTCGCCGTGAAATTCCATGATCGCCTCCCCTGCCTCGCGCACGAGGTCTATCAATTGGCTGATATTTTCCGAAGTCATGCCCGAGGTTCGCGTCTGACAGCAGAAAATCCACCCGAATCCTGCGCTGGCGTCGACCGGCAAATTACCTTAGCCTTTCGCCCGCGTGTCAGACAGTCCACACGATCCAGAAATTCGCAGCCTGCGCGCCGCTCTTCGCGACGTGCGTTGGCAGCTGTATCATTTGTTCAACGTCCAGCGTCAGCGCAGCTGGCACGGTGACGAGCGGGAAAAACAGCTGCGCCGGGAATTGAAGCGCCAGCAAAAGGCCATCCAGCGCCTGGAAAAAAATCTCCTTGCGATCGTCGATGCCAACGAAAACCGTTCCGGTCTTGGCAAACTGGTCAAAACTGACCCGAAAACCCTGGCCGCGCTCGACGATTTCGCGGCTTGGAAGGACGAGTTTGCAGCCACCGGTGCCAGCCAGGCAAGCCGCAGCGAAGACCTTGACGAAAACCTGCGCATCCCTTTTCAAACGCCGACCATCGATATCGTCGTCTGCATTCACAACGCGCTCGACGACGTTAAGATCTGTCTCGACGCGACCTTGCGACGCTCGCCGAAAATGCGTCAGCTGATCCTCGTCAACGACGGCTCCGACGCAGCCACCAGCCAGTGGTTACGCGAGTTCACCGATACCATCGACGTCCCGGTCCAGCTGATTCACAACCCCGAACAGCGCGGCTACACCATCGCCGCCAACCAGGGGCTGCGCGCCACACCCGCCGACTACGTCGTGCTGCTCAACAGCGACACCATTCCCACCCGCGGCTGGCTGGAACGGTTGGTTGCCTGTGGTGAGAGCGACGAAAAAATCGGCATCATCGGCCCCCTCTCCAACGCCGCCAGTTGGCAGTCGGTGCCGCAACGCTTCGCCGAATCCGGCGACTGGGAAGTCAACGAACTGCCCGACGGCATTTCGCCCGACGACGTTGCCGCTCAATTAGCGCTGCATCACCAGCCCACCTATCCACGTGCGCAACTGATCAATGGCTTCTGCCTGGTCATCAAACGACGCATGTTCAACGAGCTCGGCTACCTCGACGAAGCCACATTCCCGCGCGGTTACGGCGAAGAAAACGACTTCTGCCTGCGCGCCGTCGCCGCCGGATTCGAACTCGCCATCGCCGACGACTGCTACGTGTTTCACGCGAAATCGAAAAGCTTCACCCACGCCAGACGCCTCGAACTGGTCAAAGACGCCGATAAAATTCTGCACGGAAAACACAGTCCGGAGACCGTCGAGAATGCCTGCGCCGGACTGCGCGACAGTGCCGGACTGGCAACTGCCCGCCAGCGGTTTGCCGAGCTGCAAGTCGCGCGACCGCCATTTTCAATCCTCTACCTGCTGCCCCTGCGTGGCACGGCCGGCGGCATTCATTCGGTTGTCCAGGAAGCCGGCGGCCTGCGCCGGCGGGGCGTATTTGCTCAGGTCGCGATCCGCCAGCGCGACGCCGACTTTTACCGCGCCACCTATCCGGCGGCCGATGCCGAACTGTTTTACACTTTCGAGTCCGAGTCCGAACTGGTCACCTACGCCAACGCCTTCGATGTCGCGGTCGCCACTCAGCACGGCAGTATCGATCTGCTGTCATGGCTGGCGATGGCCAATCCGGCGCTCCTGCCCGCTTACTACGTTCAGGACTACGAGCCCAATTTCTACCCGACCAGCGACGCCGCCCACCACCATGCACGCGAGTCCTACACCCGCGTGCCCGGTTGCGTCCTGTTCGCCAAGACCGATTGGATTCGCGAAAAAGTAACCGCCGAACACGGGGTCGAGGTGCACAAAGTTATCCCGAGCATCGATCGTGACATCTACCACGCCGATTCTCCGGTCGAAAAAACCTACGACGTCTGCGCCATGATCCGTCCCGGCAGTTCAGTGCGCAATCCCGAACTGACCGCCGCTATCCTTAAACAACTGGATGGCAGGAACACCGCCGTGTTCGGTTGCGAGGCCGACGATCCGTTCTGGACCGACAACGCCTACGTCGGTGACATTATGGGCGTGCTGCGTCGCGACCAGGTCGCCGCCCTTCTGCGCCGCTCGAAGTTGTTCATCGACCTCTCCGAGTATCAAGCCTTCGGCCGCACGGGACTGGAAGCGATGGCCTGCGGCTGTGCAGTGGTGCTCCCCGAAGCCGGCGGCAGTGACGAGTATGCCATCGATGGCAGCAACTGCCTGCGCGTCGACACCGGTGACCGCGAAGCTATCCTCGCCGCCATTCATCGCCTTCTCGACGACGATCAGTTGCGCTCCTGCCAAATCAAAGCCGGTCTGGAAACTGCCAACGGCTTCAGCATCGACCGCGCCGCCGAATCGGTGCAGAAACTCTTTACCCGGGAGCTGGCCGGACGATGAGTTGCAAACCGGAAAAATGGCTGCAAGCCATTGCCGACGATGCCGATGGCCACGAGTCGCTGGGGTTCGTCGAACGGGTGCGCCGCTCACTGCGTTTTTTCCGCACCGGACGCAGCAAGAGCACGCACAAAGCCCTGCGCGATTTTGCTGCATGGAAGAGTCAACAGGAACAAGCCAAAACCACGCCGATCGCTGCCGCGATCGAGATCGACGCTCCCCCGGCGCTCCAAGCGGACGAGTCATTGGCCGACGTTCGCGTGATCATTGCCGATCTCCGCGGCGGCAACGCTCTGCAACGCACGCTCGATTCACTGCCGCTCGATGCTTTTCACAGTCACGTCGTCGTCTCGCCCTTCAGCGATGATTTTTCCGGCGACCGCTATTTCGACCTTTTCGCCGGCCTCGACGCTGCCATCGCCGAACCGAGCGATGCCGGGTCGCTGTTAATCCTCGAGTCGGGCAGCGTCCCAACTCAATCTCCCGAGGCCCTACCCGAAAGTATCGACGTGGTCTTTCTCCGTTGGCAGAGCGATAACGGCGCCCTGACCTCAATGCCACTCGACGCCCAATCGCTGTTGCGTGAACCACTGGCTCCGATGGCCTTTCCCGCGATTCAGCTGCGCCCCGGCGTGGCCATCGATTACACCACCTGCTGGCACTATGCCGGTTGGGATTTGCTGTTGCGACTGATCGAATCCAGATCTGACAAAGCCACCTTTCCGACACAGGTTGCGGTCAATTTTTCGCATCATGGCTACGCCCTCAGTCAACTCGACCGCAAGCAGCTGAAACAACGCGACCCTGAAAAACTGCGCCGCCTTCCCGATGCCGGGGACGAATGGACGGTGACTCGCCACGACCTGATCACGCGCATCGTGCAGCGTCATCCGGATTACTTCAAAGACAACGCCGCCTATCTTGCCGCCATCGCTGCGGCCACCCGGGGATGCTAGCCGACCGATGCTGAAGATCCTTAAATACCCCTGGCACGTCGGCCACGACTACGAGCTGTCTAAGCTCGATGCACAGTATTTTTTCCTCGCCGACACCAGCCGTTCGTGGTCAACACAGCAGCGCCCCGTGCCGGACAACGTGCGCTTCGTTTCGTCGACGGCGACGCCGGATACCGATCTGATGATATTGCACGTCGACCAGTGGATCGTCGACGAACCGGCAAAGCTCCGCCTTTTCGAACAGTGGCGGGACCGCTACGCCGGACTGAAGGTAGTCATCAATCACGGCTGCAACCTCGATGATGGTTGCAGCACGGAGGCGATGCAGAATCTGGTCGGCGACCTGCCGGTGGTGTGCAACAGCACGACCGCCCACCGGCTGTGGGCCCTGCCGAACTCACGCTACGTGCGCCACGGCATGTCAGCGGAGGAATGGCCGGCGACCGACTACAGCGATCACCGGGCGGTGATCATTCAGGCCCACGACATCGACCGGCATCCCGAATACCGCAATGCCAGCGGCGTCGCCGAAGTGGAAAAAACGGTGCCGCTGACCTGGGTCGGCCGCGACCTGAAGTTCTCCAGCTTTGCCGAATACCGCGAATTCCTCAGCCACGCCAGCATTTACTTCAATCCCAGTCACGCCTCACCGAATCCACGCGCGCGCACGGAGGCAATGCTGTGCGGCATGGCCGTAGTCACCACTGACACGCACGGTGAGAGCGAATACATCGAGCACGGCGTTAACGGCTACGTGTCCAACGATCTCGACGAACTCGCCGAATGCCTGCGCGAGTTACTCGCCGACCGCGCACTGGCGGAACGCATCGGCCGCGCCGGGCGCGAGACGGCCCAACAGATTTTTTCCAGCGAAGCTTTTCTGGATCGCTGGCGCGACCTGATCGCCGACGTGCTGTCAGACCGGAGTCTAACATCTTAGCTCCCCCGGAAGGTCAGTGCCAGTCGAGCGAAATTTTCCCGGCATTGCCGGTGTCAACAATTCGGCGGCGCAGGGCCTCGGTCGCATCGAGCAGCTCGGGGATCTTGCGCTCATGAGTTTCGACCAGAACCCGCTCGACCTCGCGGAGGGCGTCCTCGTCTAACAGGCGATTGACCACTTCGATCTCGGCGCCCTCAATGTCGATCTTCAGTAGCTTTACCGGACGCCCCAACGACTTGATGTAATCGGCAAGGTCGACGGTATCGACCGAGTAGCCGTGATCGATGCTGACGTTGCCTTTGAAATCCAGCAATGAGGACCCATTGGCAGTGTCGATAGCCTGGGGATCGTCGACCAGGTTTTCATGCGGGAAAAAAGTTGCGCTTCCATTGGCAACCGAGACCGCTTTTTGAAAACAGGTCACATTGGGCAGCGCGGAGAAGCGTTCCCGCAGCCTGGCGAATGCTACCGGGTTGGGTTCAAAGGCGTGCACTTCCGCACCTTTTTCGACCAGCACGGCCGTGACATCGCCCACACTGGCCCCGCAATCCAGAACCAGATCACCGACCGCCAGCGGAAAGTCGGCGAGGTCGGACTCATCCATTTTACGAGGCACTGGCAGTGCTTCCTCGTCTGTCTGCTGGTCGGCGGGTATATTGGCGTTCATCGCTTTATCGATCTCCGGGCCTGTTCTTTAGCGCCAGGCAGAGCCGACGTCAAAAACCGTTACCATCGATCTGGTCATTTGGGTAGTGATAGCCTGTGCTGCCGGGATTCGATTCAGCTGCGGCGTCCACGCGACGAAGCCGTCGACTGGTTTTAATAAATCAGGCGACGCACATGGCTATCGGGGATCGGGCCGCCGATCCAGGCCACAAACCCGGGGGGAAAATCGCCGGCTTTGCCTGAGTAGTAGACAACGTCGACTGGTTCTGAAAGGTCGATGTCACCGCGCAGATACACCGCCCACATGCAACCAATTGCCTCGACCGTTAAACTGCGAGTGCCGCCTCCCGGCTTGGCAGCACGAACCGTCGGCGCCTTGCTCATGATTGGGTCATCGGAGAAAAAATACAGCAGCGCGTCATCCTCAGCGCCTGCGGGCAGCCGCAGTTTCATAGAAAACGTCTTTCCCGAGGACGTACCCGGTTTTGGACCACAAGAGAGAATCTCAGCACGACGCCCGGCACTTGGATTCCATGCAATCTGCTGAAAGCTGTGTGATTTCTGACGCACTGAAAGGCGCACAGCGGCAGCAGCAACCACTTCCCCGGCGACCTTTTCGTCGGGATATTTGGTGAACTGACTGGCAACAATGACCTGTTCGCCCGTTGCAAACGCATCAGCATCGAATGCGCTGTCGAGCTGCGCTCTTTCCGGCAGATAAATGCCCAGTTGCTGCCCGCGATAGGGCGCCCATACCCGCAGTGATGAGTCGTTGCCACCGCTCAGTGTATCAATCGTTGCAGCGATCTCCCGCCAGCTTTCCACCGGCCACAGGGTAAGGGGATCGCGCGGCCGCAATGCCGATACGGTAACCAGAAGCACGATGACAGAGCCAATGACAAGTGGCGCGTGGCGCCAACGCTCCGACCATTTGGCAGCCAATGATTCAAGACCGAGGCCAACCATGACCCCCCCGGGAATCATCAGGTGGGCAACGGTGTGCATCAGGGGGCGCTTCATGATCAGGCAGATCGTTAACGAGCCAACCACCCCCCACCACAGACACCAGAGCGATTCGCGACGCGCGGAGCCGGGAGGGGCCAGCCAAGGTGCGGCGATGACAAACAGCACGACCGCAAAACGCAGGGCTTCGGGCCAACCCTCAAGCGCAAATAGCTGCACTGGAGCCAGCGCTGCCGTCAATTCGTGAAACTCGCCCTCGAAGAATCCGGCTGGAGCTTTGTCCAGGCCGTGATTAAAAATGTACAGCCACGAAAAAAAGCCCACGACCAACACGAACACCGAAAGACCGGCGAAGAAGTAGCGCCGACAGGGGTGTCGCAAAAACAACGCCAGAAGGACACTGCCACCAAAGAACAGAAAAGTCGGCACCGTCAGCGCACCGAGCGCCACCGTCGCCGCCAGCGCCAGAGTGATCGAAAGCGGCGGCGAATTGTCAGCCCCCTCATCCGCGGCTTCTGCAGTCTCGAAGATACGACAAATCAGGACGCTCACCAGAACCGCCGCCAGCGCCAGGATACTGTAGCCTCGAGCCGCCAGATGAACGCTGAGCAGACGGTCGTCACCCAGGTAAGCGAGCGCAAACGCCAGCACCAGCAGCCACGCTCTTCGTCTCGCCAGAGCGATGACTCCAATCAGCAGACCGAGGCCGACGGCGACGAATGAAACGATACGAGCGCGCAGCGGATCGAACGAACCACTGCCCGGCAACACTGCATTGATCGCATTGAACAGGACGTGATTATTGGGAAGTGAGTATTCACTGAGACTGGTCGCAAGGCCTCGCCCTGAAATCATTTCTACCGACACTATCTCGTCGGTCCATAGCGAATTTTCGGCGTGAACGCGCACCAGTTCCCACGCGCGCAGGACAAGCAACAGCACAACCAACAGCACGACGATTGCCGACAAGGATTGGCCGGGCTGCGCCCCTGCGCCACGCCATTTTCCAGGAAGCCAGTTTTCAGCTCTCATCCGGTTCAGAATCCCCCCTACGGAAACAGATTGTAGCGGACCACACAATAGATCGCCCGGAAAGCGTCCCGCATGCCGATTTTCTTACCTTCTTCGTACGTACGTCCGGTGTAGCTGATACCGACTTCGTAAATGCGAATGCGCGGACGAATCTTCGACAGTTTCGCAGTTATCTCAGGCTCGATGCCGAAACGCGACTCACGCAAGTCAAGTTGTTCGAGGATTTCGCGGCGGAACACCTTGTAACAGGTTTCCATGTCGGTCAGGTTCAAGTCGGTGAAAATATTCGACACCAGAGTCAGGCAGCGATTTGCAAGCGAATGCCAAAAGTAGAGCACGCGCACTGCCATGCCCCCACGAAATCGCGAGCCGTAGACGACATCGGCACGACCATCGAGAATCGGCCTGAGCAGCCTGGGATATTCTGCCGGCGAATATTCCATGTCAGCATCCTGCACCAGCACGATGTCCCCGGTGGCGGCAGCAAAGCCGGTGCGCAGAGCGGCGCCTTTACCCCTGTTGATGTCATGCTGAAGCAAACACACTTCCCGGTGTTCGTCGGCGAGGGCCTTGCCTGCTTTTACCGAATCATCGCTCGAGGCATCGTCGACGATCAACAATTCCAGTTCCAGACCGCAGTAATCGGATTCGATTACGGTTTTGACAATCGATGCCAGAGTGGACGCCTCGTTGTAGCAGGGCATGACCACGCTGAGCCTGGTCGCTTTTGGCACGTTAGTGGATACCTCTTCGTCGTTCATATTTCTGTCAGAGTCTGGTTCGTTTCCGCATTCAACGCGGTTAGGTCAGGATCATCGGCCCGCCCGGCGCCCGACCAGTTTTTTACCGATCTGCAAAGCCGACGCCAAAAAACTTGATGCCGTTTCCAGGTTCAACAGTAATCCCGCCAGTGAATGGACGTCCGCTAAATGATACCTAATGCTCACGTCAGCGCGGAACCGGCCTTCTTATCGCCGACCAGATAGGCCGCGGACATAATCACCGGCCCCCACAAAAACAGCCAGTATTCATTGGGATAGCGGAGAGCGACCGGAAATTTATCATATGCGACCAAGGTCGATTCGAGCAAGGTCGCTGCGGCTCCGTAGCAGAGTAGAGCCGCGAGCATCGCCGCGCGGCTGTCTTTTTTGTTCCACGCCTGCCGTGCCAAAATGAGGAACAACACAGTGAACATACCAAGGTAGAGCAGTAAACCCAGCCCTCCGCTGTAGTAAAATATCGCCAGCGGTACCGAGTGCGGATTCCATTCCGACTGGCCTAAATCGACGCCATCGTCGAAGCGAATCTCGTCCGGCAGATCGGGCGCGTGCACCAGCAGTGTCTGCGGCGCACTGAAACCGTGACCAAAAACCGGATGCTTCAGTGCTTCGTTGAAGTAAACCTCGTATATCTTCGGTCGAATCGGTTCGCCGCGCATCATGCCGTCACCGACGCTGGCGCGCCCCTCCAGATCCGCCTCTACTATCGGTGCTTCTTCCGCTGGACGCGTCGCCATCCATACCGCATTAAATATTCGATCCGGCCACGACGTGAAAACGAACATCGCCATCACCCCGAACGTAAGACCGACCGCAATCAGGCTGCGTCGACTGCGCGGCAACACCCCCAGAGCCAACAGGGCGACGATCAGTGCCAGCACCACTCCCCTGCTTCGGGACAGCAAAACGTAAATCACCAGCACCGTGCAGATCAGTGCCAGCAACAGCATCCGCAACCGCTGCGCTTTTCCGCTGTTCGACGATATCACTACTGCCAGTCCGATCACCAGTAACAGGCCGTAAGCTGCCGATCCACTGACTGGCCGATAAAGGGCCGTCACTCCCACCAGTCGCCGACCGATGTATCCAAAATCGTGGTAATAGCTCCACATGGCGAACACAGCTGCGACCGCCCCGGCCGTCAGCCAGAACCAGACCAGCCCTTGCCGAAGTCGATCGAATCGTTCAAGCCAAACCAGCGGCCCAAGCAACACTGCGAGCATGATGCACGCGACCGCCGACAAAACCTCGCTGCGACCACCCGGGTTTTCCGGCGCACCGGTCACCAGCGCTAACACTCCCAGGTAAGCAAAAAATGCCACAGTGACAACGTAGCCAGGAGTCCGGCGCGGCTCAAGGAAGGCGCGCCGGCTGCTACCGGAGCCAAGTTTTGCAACCAGCAGAATCAGTGCGGGAAAGGCCAGCCCCAGAAAGAACCAACTGCGGTCAATTTCCCGCACCAGCAAGGTGTAATGGGCAACGGCCCACCCCACTCCGGCAATGATCAGATATCCTTGCAGAGGGATTTCCACGCTGCGGCGCCCGAAAGTGAAGCCCATCGCCAAGAGCGCAGCGATCAGACAAACCACACCAACTCTGACACGTTCCGCGACAGCCAAGTCATCCGAGGGCACCTCAAAGGGTTTCGGCTTCAGCTTAAGATAGAAGTGTGGATCGTCCGAACTGCTGAAAATCCGCACGGCATCCGCCCCGGCCGGTTCAGTGCTTGCGTTGACAGGGGCCCCCAAACGCAGCGTTTTTTCGTCTCCAAGCGGCCGACCGAATGGCGCCACCAAAGCAATTCGATGCAGCACTACCTCACCGGGTTGATCAATTGGATCGATTCGCAAGCCATGCACTGAGCGTTCGGACAGCGGAAAATATAGCTTCGTTCTCCTGCCGGCATTCACCGCCCGGGATAACGCAAACTCTTCGCTGATGCCTTCACCCTCGTCGTAGTACAGGCGCGCTGCCCCATCAACCGAGGCGGTCATTTCCACTACCACCCCCCAGCTTTGCCACGAAGCCGGAAACATTCGCTTCGCCAGCCCGTTCAACCAGAAACCGCACACCAACCAGAAAGCCACGAACAACAGCCAGGTGCGCCAATCTAAATTGTTTCGTATCACTCTCACCGTTTGCGCAAGGTGACGATCATAAATGAAGCCAGTAGCCGCGGTGCCAAACGCGCACAAAGTTCATCGACGGCGAATCCCGCCTTATACAGCAAGTGCGGAACCGGTAGCCGTCGCGATATTCCGCCAGAGGCAAAATAAGCCAGCGAGGTGAAGTGGCGAACGCTCAGCGCTTCCACCGCGTAGTCATCAGCCAGCGCTTCCAGCCAATCCATGCGGCGGCAGAAGATGAGGTAAGGGAGAGCCTGATTTGATGAGGCCAACGGACCCGCCACCTCAGCCAGCGTCGGTTCCGTCACAGTCTCATCGGCCGGCTCATGGTGAAGGTGGCGATAGATCGGGCGTGACAGCCCCGACATGAAAGGTTCGGCGGCAATCACCGCACCACCCGACTTTAATTTACTCGCTGCCGCTTTAAAGAATGCCAGCGGCTGCTGCAAATGATGCAGCACATTGGTCAGGCTGATGCCATCAAGTGACGCATCTTCGATCGCCGGGAAGCGATCAATTTCATGGCAATCGAAAACATGATCGACGTAATCCAGAGGCAATACGTCGGAAGTAATCACTTGCGGAAAAAACCGCTTCATCGGCGACACCCCGCTACCAATCTCAAGGACCCGCGCACTGTCCCCGCCACCGATTTCAGCCATTTGCGCCGCATAGAGGCGCTGATACCAATACAATAAATTGCGATTGGCGGACAAGCTCTCGCGATTGCGCAGAGTCAGGTCGAGGTCGTCCTGAAACTGCGTTTGCTCGTAAGTCGTCGCCTTTTCCATCACGCCTGACTTATGGGTAGCCTAAGCACTTACCGGTTCAGATGAATTTGATTTTGCGGGAGGCAAACCACAACATCCGCAGCAGGATCATACCGTGATGCCAACGACTGATATTGGTGTCACCATAGGTACGCTCCCGGTAGCGAATCGGCACTTCGACAATCTCCAGCGCCATGCGTGCCGAACCGAATAGAAGATCGAAATCGCCGAACGGGTCGAAGTCACCGAAATAGGAACGGCGCTCTGCCAACTTGAGATAATTCTCCCTCGTCATTACTTTGGTACCGCACAGCGTATCGCGAAAACGCTGGCCCAGAACGAATGAAAACGCGGCAGCGAAGAACTTGTTGCCTAACAGATTGAAAAACCGCATCGCCTCCTTCTCCATCGGATACACCAGCCGGGTGCCATTGATGAATTCTCCTTTCCGGGAACGAATGGCCTGATAGAATTTTGGCAAATCCTCCGGAGGCACCGTCAAGTCGGCATCGAGAATCATCAGGATGTCTTTCTCAGCCATGGCATAGCCCTTTCGCACGGCATCCCCTTTGCCCTTGCCGTCCTGTTGCCCAATCCGGATCGTCATGCGCTCACCATGCTTCTTTTGGATTTCCTGAATGCGCTCCCAAGTGTCGTCCGTGGAATTGCCCTCGATGAAGATCAACTCATCGTCAGGCCCCATCTTCGGCAGGCGCAACACCGCATCTTCAATGTTCCCTGATTCGTTGCGCGCGGGCACCACCACCGACACGGAAGGCTTCCATTCTTCTGTGTGAGACTCATCGTCCAATTTGCGGGCTATCGTGAAATGCACCGCATTAAAATGCCTGAACAAGGGCAAGTGACAGAGCACGCGGTTGAACACCCCATGCAGCAATGGCACCCGAAACGGAAACAGCACACCCGATGTCGTCTGCACCAGACGGTAGTTCGTTAATAGAAGCAAATTCGCCAGATCGCTCGCCGTGATCCAATTGCTCTCCGCCTGTTCGCGACGAATACCGAGTGTCGACGCCAGTTGATAAAAGGGGCGCCAAAGCGAGCTGTAGTGAATCACGATGACGCGCGTGTTGCCGCCGCACAGCGATCGCACTTGTTGCAGGAACGATTGAACGTCCCGCTCTGAATGGACATTCCCGTGCAACAGGAGATAGTCGCATGGGCGACCGTCAGCGGCCTGGTTTCCGGCACCGGAGTCTACCGGTGCATCCTCCGCGCCAGCCACATCGGCGCTCGACACTTCAACGGCCTGGTAGTCCTCAAAGTGCCGCGAGAAAAAATCGCTGCGCGGATTCACTTCGACCACAGAATCACCCGGCCGAATATGCAATTGCAGCTTCGGTAACAGGGTTCGGTAGAAAAGCTCTCGGGCCCGATTCATAGTTTACATGTAAAAATTTAAGCAGTCGGCTCGATCAGGCCGCCCCAGGCGTCGCGCAACGCTAGATCACTGAAACTCAAAATCAATTCCTGATCTCGCCGGCAGGCACCGAACTACCCATCTCGATAAGTCCGATGACCGGTGTCACGGCTCCCCATACGGTGAGCCCCAATCCAATTCGAACCGTTTCCAGGGTGAGCGCAGATCCCACAGCACCCACACGGTTTGCACCATGACCACACAACGCCGTCCTTCCAACAGCTTGCGGTTATCCATCCGGGCAAGATTATGCGGTAGGAAACCCGCCTGGGAAAATCGGGATACCGGTCGACCCGAGCGCCTCGCTGCGTGCGCTGATATACCTGCGCCCCCGGACTTCGTGTCCTGCCAATAGAAGGTATTACTGTCACCCAGGATCAGTAGCGGAGAATCTTCCGTGTCCCGGTAAACGCCGCCCCCGTCGGGCTGGTTTACCTGAGATATATTGACGCTTTTTTGATGCGGCAGATCGATTGATTCATCAAACGGTAAATCGACCTCCCGGGAAGTGATCGAATACGGCAGGCGATCGTCGTCATCATCGAGGTAGCGCTCCAGTCGCGCACCGATCATCTCGCCGACCAAACGTGCCCCCTGCGGCGAGAGATGCGGATCGAACCGCAAAAAGGGAGCCTCTACGCCACCTTCGGTGCCGGCGCGCATAGCCATAAGCGGTGGCAGGGCATCCATCACCTCGACACCGGCATCGCACAGGGCAGCCATGAACTCCTCCCGCTGAGGCGCAATCAGATCGCTCGAGGCGGCGGGTCCAAATTTGTCGGGATAAACCTCCGCCTTGCAGGGTACCGACATGTAAATGAAATCGATGCCTCGCGCCTCCAGCTGATTGGCAAAATCGACAATCACCTCGGCCGGCGGCAACCCGTCAGGCACGGCAACCGATAGATCCTCAACGCGCAGGTAGGCCAGAGTCGGCAGATTGATGCCCCACTGCCCGTCAGAACTGATGCTCTGAAGTTGATCGCGATATTCGCGCAGGCTGCGATGCCAGTCATCCCACGAATCGAATCCCAATGCCGCACGGCGCTCCTGAATGGCTGTCTCCAGAGCACCGATACTGTCCCGGCGGGATGGCTCCTCTGCCAGCCGGGCCAGTCGAATCTGCTGTTCCAGCGATGCAATGTAGAACGGCAGTTCGAACTCACCGAGCGAATCAAAGGACCGCACCCGGCTTACTGCCGGCGGCAACGTTTCCGGTTTGTACAGTTGGAAGCGACGAACGTCACCGACAGCAGTCGCAGCTGCCGGCAGCACTTTGCGACGGTGCAGTACCCAATCGCCGACCAGAATCTCCGGCTCGTTGATCCTGCCAATCACGCTCTGCAGTGGCCGCACCTTGACTACCGAAATGGCGTCTGGATAATCGGCTGCCGCCAGCGATGGAAAAACCGAAACATCCAGAACCTCGCCGGAGATCACTTGCACATTTCCCGCGTCCGCCTGCCGGCGGGGCGGCAACACTGAGTTCTGCAAATGCCGAAGTTCGTTCTTGAAGCCGTCCGCTCGCTCTTGCTGGTCTCGAAGCGCCTGCGCGGCACGATCATTCTCGGAGAGCAAATCGTCGATTCTAGCCTTGAGCTCCAGCATCTGCTGCTTCTGGCGGTCACGCAGTTCGCGTAGCTGCATTTCCTTCTCTCTCTGCGCCTCGATATGCTGCCTGGCTGCGACCAGCGCCGTCTCCTTATCGTGCGTCCGCGTCCGGTAGTCGGACAGCCGCAAAGAAACCACCAACAGAGCAATCGATGCGAGAACCAGCATGCCGACCAGAAGCCTGCCACTGGTGACACTTGAACGGGCACTCCCGGATCCTGGCAACGAACTCATGTAAATAGACTAGACTCTTGAAAACGTTCCGGAAAAGCTGATCGCAGCCGATCGACAAATTCGGCGTCGATGATCTCCGCATCGAAGCGTCCGGCGGCACGAGTGGCAATCGCAGCACGACTCTCCTCACAGAGCAGGCTTTTCTCCGTCTCGATGACAGCGGAGGCAAAGGCCTCAGCGTCCAGGGGAACGGAAAATCCATTCACCCCGTCTTCGATCAGTTGGTCGAGCGCCAGGCCCTTGTTGATAACCGCAGGCAGACCACAGCATTGCGATTCAAGAATCAGGTTGGGCATTCCCTCGATCAACGACGGCGACCAACAGGTGTCTGAAGCATGATAAAGATCACGAACGTCGTCACGCTGCTGCGCCAACATCACAACCCGCTCCCCCAGGTCGTTGGCTTCGATGAAGCGCTCCATGCGCTCGAAGTAGTCGCGATCAACATCCAGGAGCGGCCCCGCAAGAATCAGGCGATGCCGTGCCGGCAACAGCGCGAGCACTTCAAGCGCAAACAGCTGATTCTTGGTCGGGCGTATTCTGCCGATGAAAACATGAACGACATCGTCCAGGCCAAGATCGAATCGCCGGCGGGCGGCAGCCCTTTCATCGTTGGTCGGCGGTCGAAAGAACCCGGTGTCGATTGGATTGGGACGCTGCCATATCAGCGCTTCGGGGATTCCGAGGTCGCGGTACTGATTGACGATGGTTTGACTCAAAGCAATGGCGAGAACGGTGCGGCGAAAGAACTGCCGCAGCAGAGCCATTTTTAAAAAGCCCTTATCAGTAAAGCCCATTGCACTGGAACTGAATTCACGGATCACCGGGCAGCCAACCATCCCGGCGTACAGTCCTGCGGCATAACTCACCGGGGAGCTGCCACTGATAAAAAGACAGTCGTAACTGGACCGCAAGCGCCGAAGCTCCCGCCACGCCGACGGGAACTGGCGTAAAATGCTGTTCTTTCCGGGGACTCGCCAACTGGTTATCCCCTCATGCTCGGTCTTGCCTTCGGGCGTGCCTTTGCCGGCCATGGTCAGGGCCGTCACTTCGATCGCCTCCCGTCGAGACAGGCGGGCAAAGGTTCGCTGAAGCCGCAGGCCCGCCCCCGAGTGATCCGGGGGAAAGGCCCCAATGACGATGAGGATGCGCAGCGGCATTATTTTGCTTCTCCGCTCGATACCCGGCCGCCGGGCTTATCGACACCCAATTTGAGAAAATCGACCTCCGGCAGCGTGGTAAGCCTTTCGTCCGGAATCATCGCCAGTCCGGCACAGCGGCTGACCACCTCATCGAGGTAGGCAGCATCCACGACACCCGCCAACTCGCCATCTCTGCCCACCAGGTCTCTGAGAATTCTGGCGTAGGCAACATCGCCACCGTGGAAGCCATCGACGAATTCACCATCACTTGAGCCCAATGACCGGACGTCCTGGTAGTCGTGCAGAACAATACCCGCCTGTTCCATGGTCTGCATTGCATCGGCAACATAGGCGTAGCCGCCACCCTGCTCGATGCGCTGCATCTCGTCGTGCACGGTGGGCGCAACCGGCGGAAGAAACGCCACCACGTGACAGCCGGCTTGCTCGAGGCGTTCAATCAGGGAAATCAGAGTAGCTACCTTGCTCTCGTCCGCCTTGACGGCATACTCAAACTTGGATGTCCCTTGACGCACCCGATCAATCGATTTTCCGAAGCGAACATCATCTGCATCGACCGTTCCGGTTATTATTCCGGTATAGTAGTACGATCCCCATGGACCTAAGCCGCTAAAGGTAGTTAACGCTGCAACGCCGATGCGGTTCTTCTCACGCTGAAACAAACCTCCTGACAAGAGGTCTACCGCGGAAATCTTTTTGTCCCGCACCCAGACATACGGCAGCAGCAATTTTTTCACCGAGAGTTCCTTCCCTCTCGACAGCGGTTGCGGCACAACAAACGGAGTGCTGGAGTATCGATTGATCCACCAAATATCAACAGCGAGCAAAACTACCGCGGGCCGACACGTCTCCAGCATCTCGGAGACAAACCATTGCCCCATACCGATGTTGCCCATCCCCTGCCCGGCATTAACGAACTCAGGCAGGAAAAATTGCGGACGAAAAGGCAGTGCCCGCGACGAGCCCAATGCCACCACCTCGGGCTGCCTGCGACGCACGAGTTCCAGCTTGTAATGATAGTCCACCGGTCGGGTGGCCATGCCGGCGAGAACAAACTCATCGCCGGAAGTTTGAGCCTCCGCTATCTCGGCATCGCTGAGCAGCTCGCCTGAGCGTTGCAGAAAAAGCCAGCAAGGCAGCAATACCAGCGACAGCACCAACATCGCCGCCAACTGCCAGAGAATGTAACGGGAATACATTTCTTAGAATTGAAAATAGAGGAACTCGGAGGGCCCCGACATCCTGACCAGACAGGCAACGAGAATCGCGGCTACGAGAAATGCCGCGCACGCAACCGGCCGCCATTTGAACCGGATCAATGCCCACGAAGGCTCACTTCCCGGTTGGCCTTCGTCAAGCCGGTAGTGCTTTCTCATGATTTCCTGCGTGTTGGGACACAACCACGACACCAGAGCACCCATCAACACCAACATCATACAGACGAGCCAGCTGGGGACGTCTATTTCACTGTTAAAAAAGCCGTCAAAACGGATCACCCCCAAAGCTTCAAGACGTGCCCCGACGCCACCGGCAAGGCTTTCGATCCCCTCGCTCACCGAAATTCCCCGGGTAGCCAACGCCGAACCAAGCAGGTTCCAGGCACCACTCGTTGTTTCGGCGCGAAAAAACACCCAGGCGAGCGCCACTGCCAAAAAAGTGGCCCCTTGAGCGAACACCCTGCGCAACACGCCCCCCGTTTCTGCCGCAGTACCACGCAGCCGCTCCCAGAGGTGATTGACACAGAGAAACAGGCCATGCAATCCACCCCAGATCACGAAGTTCCACGCCGCCCCGTGCCACAGTCCGCCGAGTAACATGGTCGTCATCAGATTGACATACCGGCGCTTCGGTCCCTTGCGGTTGCCACCCAATGGAAAGTACAGGTAATCGCGCAGGAAGCGTGACAAGGTGATGTGCCAGCGGCGCCAGAAATCGATGACGTTGCGCGCCTTGTAAGGAGAATTGAAGTTGATCGGCAGCCGAATACCGAAAATCCAGGCCAGCCCGATCGCCATGTCAGAGTAACCGGAAAAATCAAAATAGATCTGAAACGTATAGGCGAGCAGCCCGCACCAGGCTTCAAAAAAACTCAGCTGGGTACCGATGTCTGCCGCCTCAAACACCGGCGTGGCATACACCGCGAATGAGTCCGCGAACAAAACCTTTTTGCCCAGGCCCAACACAAAAATCGTCCAGCCGACAGCGATGTTCTCCATGCGTGGCCGAAAGGTCTCCGGCCTGGCGAACTGCGGCAACATCTCGCCATGGTGTACAATCGGACCGGCGATCAGTTGCGGGAAAAAGGTGACAAAAAGCGAATAGCGCCACAGATCCCGCTCACAGCGCCCGCTTCGCCGGACATCGACCAGATAGGCAATCTGCTGGAAGGTGAAAAACGAGATCCCCAGCGGCAGTACAATCGCCAATGTTCCCAACTCATGACCTAAAACCGCTTCGATTGAGCTCAGAAAAAAATCGGCATACTTGAAGTAGCCGATCAAGGCAAGGTTGAGCGCGACCCCTGCAATCAGCAATCCGCGCCCCCGCCCGGGCCGGGAGGTCCGGCTACCGCTGAATCTTTCGAGCCCCCGGCCGATCGCGTAATTCGCGAGTACCGAAGTCACGATCAGAGCGAGATACGGCGGCGCCCAGTAACCGTAAAATATCAGCGAAGCCAGTACCAGCGAAGCCGCCGCCGCCCTGAATTTTCCGGCCAGCCCAAACGAGAAAAATACCAGCGCAGTCGCTGGTAAAAACACAAAAACGAAGATGTAGGAATTAAACAGCATCGCAGCAAAAAACGACTCAGTGGGACAAGGCTGAAGTGCCGATCAGACTCCTCGCTCAATAGGTCGCGCAGGCGAGCCAACGGCGGTCGCGCCCTCGGCAAGGTCTTGAAGAACGAGAGCTCCCGCCCCGAGCGTCGCGCCGGACCCCACGCGCACCCCATCGATCACCGTCTGCGCCGCCCGCTTCAACCAGTCGCAGTCGCGCCCATCTCCTATGGAATGGCGCATTTCCAGAAATTTTTCGCGGGACACAACTTGAAACATTTCAATCTACTTAAGTTCGTCGAAAGAGAACACGACAATTTAGGATTCGCTCAAGCGGTGAGAGCGTCGACGATTCGCATTCCGCGATCAATTTAAGGCAATCGCATTTTCATCCTCGCAATTCACCGATTGCAAATCGACCCGGGATGAGAAGGATTCAATCCTCTACCGGGGAGGCTTCATCATCCGCCGTTCGGGGGAAATGCCTAAAACTTGTTCTGGCCATGCTTTTGCTCCACAGCGGCGTTCAAGCTCAGCAAATCAGGCTGATTCCTCAAAAACTCGACAATATCTCCCATCGTAAACGGCTTCGAACCTCCACCTAATTCCTCAATCAGAATCTTCAGCAATTCCAGGTCTTCTTTGGCATCCAGGGTGAGCCGGTATCCCGACAAATCCTCCTCGCTCTCAACAGAGTGCAACCTGAAACGCCCCGGCTGGCTATAGATGTAGGGCGTCACGTGTTCGCGATGGGATTGCTCAACCGCTTCCCTCCATGTGCTCTCAAGCGCATCGAACGTGAATATCTCCGAATCGACCCCGCGGGGAAAGGTCCTCTTTACCGTGCAATTTGTCAGGTAATCGATCGTAACTTCTTCCCTGTTGAGCTCTGACAACTTCAAGATCAATTCGTCCAGGTGAAAAGGATCGTAGAGCGGACAGTCACCGGTAATCCGTGCAATGTACTTAAGATCGTTCTCAGCCGCTGCCTGGTAAAATCGATCGAGCACATCAGGTTCACTTCCCCGGAAACAAGGCACTCCCCGAGCTTCGGCTTCAGCAACAATTTCCTCATCGTCGTCGGAAGTCGACGTTGCCACAATAATTCCCTTAAGCAGTTCACTGTGCCCCAACCGGTCGAGGATGTGCCCGAGTACCGACTTACCGGCAATCTGCTTCAGCACCTTTCCGGGCAGCCGGGTGCTGCCCATTCGTGCCTGAATAATAGCGGTAACCTCGATCATCGCACCTCCAATTCTGCTCCATCGATGAAGTCCCCATCGACAGCTACGAAAAGGGAACTCCTCAAAAGCTGGCTGTTCTCCTGCGCTTCGTTCCCATCCACAGGCGACCGCCCCGCAAGCCACCCGTCATCAGGGAATCTCTGCACTCTCACCCCCGACGCTCGTTCAGTCGGCAGCGCACCGGTATGGCGGGATTCTACAGTCACGCCGCGGTCGCTGCCGGGTGTGGCGTAGCAAAGTCTGGTCACAATTCTCATTTTGATTGACGCGCACCATCGGCAGTGTCGGTCGGTCCCACTATTTGATGGCTGAATCGTGGTGTAAAGCGGAGATTTTGCGCCGTGCCCCACGCCTTCGGAAGGCACCAATAATCCAACCTGTAGAACATCGTTTTCCGGAACCGTAGACCCGGCAGGGATTGACGAAATTGAAGATCACGCAACTCCGTTGACCCTGACATTCACACCATAGCGACAGGAGTTTAACAACATCCCGGCCGAACAGGGCAACCCGAACTTCAACAGGCCAGCGGCCGCGCCGGTGAGCCAACCACCGTAGCGCCCTCGGCAACGTCGTGCAGCACCAAGGAGCCTGCTCCGACAACGGCACCGTCACCGACGTGCACTTTGCCGATCACCTGGGCGTGACTGAAAATCGTCACGCCGTCTCCAATCACCGGATAAGCCATGACGTCGTCGCCGTTTTCTCCTTCTTTACCGCCAATCGTCACGTTTTGAAACAGCGTGCAATTACCGCCGATCTTCGCTCCCTTGCCCACCACGATGCCGATGGGATGAGCGATCTTCAATCCCCTGCCAATCGTCGCGCGAGGGCTGATATCGACTCCGTTGCGCTGCAGATTGATCTTGTGAAGCAACATGCCCAGACGCGGCCCGACACGGGTCGATAAACGGTAGAGAGCTACCGCCTCCGCCTTCGGATTGAGCCACAAAAATTTCAGTGCCCCGAGAAGAGAGCATGCTTTCTCAAGATCGTAGCGCAGGAAATCGTCGTCCATGTCACTCGTCGTTCGACTTTAATCTCAGACAGCGTAGCCCCGCCGGTTCAACGGTCGAGAACCGCTCCCCGGGCTTTCATGCGGTAAACCCGGTCGGCGATCTTTAGAACACCAGGCTGGTGAGAGATAGCAATGATGGTGAGGTCACCTTTGAGCCCGGCCACGGTCTTCAGGATTTCACCCTCGGTCGCGACATCCAGTGCCGTTGTCGCCTCATCGAGAATCAACAGGCGCGGGTCGCGCACCAGGGCGCGCGCGATGGCAATGCGCTGGCGCTGCCCGCCGGACAGTTTTCCACCTCTTTCGCCGAGAGGGGCGTCCAGTCCACCCGGCAATTCCTCGACAAATCCAAGTGCATCAGATCGAGCCAGTGCCTCGCGAGCCCTCTCTCTGGAAATGGAGGGATCCCCGAGCGTCAGGTTATTGTAAACGGAGTCGTGAAACACGAACAGATCCTGCGGCACGTAGCCGATCGATTGGCGCCACTTCTTCAGGTCGAGATCCGCCATCGGCACGCCGTCAACAGTGATTGAACCACCCTGTGCCCGGTGCAGGCGGCAGACGATATCGATCAGGGTCGTCTTGCCACTTCCCGATTCGCCGATGAAGGCGGTCAGTTGACCGGCCGGAATCTCCACATCGAGATCGTCAAACACCCGTTTTTCTCCATAGGAAAAGCGCACCCCCTTGCAGCGAATCGAATCGTTCAACTCGACCACCTCGCTGCCTTCGCTGACCTCACTGCGCTCCTCGGCCTGTGCGACCAATGTCTGCAGCCCGCCGAAAAACTGCTCTTTGGTGACGATCTTCTGGTACGCCATCTGCACCTGGTTAAGCGCCTGTGAGATGCGCACGAACAGAATCATCTGGGTGAAAAATGCTGCCGCTGAAAAATCCAGAGCGCTCAGGGTGAGCAGAAAAACTCCGCCGAGGATCACCACCAGCACCGGTTCCCTGAGGATTGTCAGGGCGTTAGACGAAATCACCGACATCTTGGTGGCACGCTTCATATTGTAGGCGTTGTTTTCCAGAATCGGCAGCAGCCAGCGCACGCAATCCATCGCCTTCAGCGGCTTGATCCCCTGCAGGCCATCAGTCATCTTCACTGTCAACTCCCGCTGATCGTGGTGAAGGATATCTCCGGAGCGGCGGGCAATTCGAATGAAGGCGTAAAACACCGCCAGCAGCACGATGACGATCAGCACCGCGATCAGCGACAGCTGCCACGACATCACTACCGTGAGGACAAACAGGATGCCCCCCTGAACCAGCGCAGCCACGAATAGACAACTGTAGTGATAGATTTTCGCCGCCTGCTCAGCCTCGTTGGCGGCGCTGTTGACGAACTTACCGACCGGGTGATCGGTAAAGAATCCCCAGTCCGCGTCGAGCACAGCACGCACCACCCGGAGCCGGAAAATCTCCGCGACGTGGGCCGACGCGGTACCGACAAAAGTGATGGCCATGAACTGCAACGCCGACTTGAATACGATCAGGACCATCACCACCAGCACCGAAACGGTGATGGTCGGCTCGATTCCGATACTCAGCAGCGTCTCGTTGAATTTCGCCGATATCGGCGACACCTCTGC
This sequence comes from uncultured bacterium, assembly GCA_965367965.1. Taxonomy (GTDB): domain Bacteria; phylum Verrucomicrobiota; class Verrucomicrobiia; order Verrucomicrobiales; family DEV007; genus JBBKXR01. The sequence goes on from CBDULB010000002.1 coordinate 124,735, forward strand.
TCCCGGTGCGCCGACGAAGCCCTCGAGAATCGGCAGAACGGCGAGGATGCCTACTCCCTCCAGGCTGGTAGCTACCGACAGTGCTGCGAACAGCAAAGCGGTACGCTTTGGATCCAGCTTTAGAAAGGACCACATCACCCCGAGGGTGTGTTTGAATGATTTTGCGTACACGATCGAAGAAAAAACTATTAAATGTCAGAAACGATTCAGTCGCTGTTGTTGAGTAAATTGCGAAACTTACTGAGCGACTTTGCTACCCATTTCCGACGATCGCGTCGGCGCAGGAACTCCAACCGGGAGTAACGCGATATGCTTCGGTCATAGTAGCTTGCCGAACGTAAATGCCCCCAGATTTCCTCGAAGTCGTAGCGACCATAAGGATCGCCCACCCCACCATTGCTTCGGTAAACTTCAAGAAACAATTTCCGGTCCAATGCGGCACCTGTCCGGTGACTGGTGAGGATCGATTCTACGTGGCTGAAGCGGGTAAAACTGCCGACATCGAAAAACCCGAGGGCTCCGTCGCTACCGACACAGAAATTGTTTGCTTTCATGTCGGAGTACACCGTCCCCACCTTGATCGCTTCCGGCATCCCCCCGCGAATCGCGGCCAGGGCGGCACGACACTCGTCGTCACCCAGCAGTCCCCGGTCCTGAAGGTAGTTCACCTCATCAACCACCAGCGCCAGGTAGGCCTGGCGGGGAACTGTCCCCGCGCCGCACGAGTGAAGGGCCGCCAGGCTTTCAGCGAAGGAAACGCAGAACTCGCGCGAGCTGATGTCAGGCACGACACCGTCGATAAATTCGAAGACCAGGCGTTGTCGATCTTCGTGCACCAGTTTGGGCACGAAGGGCAGATCGCCAATCTCCCGGTAGGTGAGAGCTATGCGCTGCAAACGAAATAGATTATCCTCATTTGCCTCGAGTAATTTAAATTTCCGGCCTGAGTCCGTTTGAACAAGTTGCGGCCGCAAAGCGGCAAGGTGCGGCAATCCGCGCATCCGCTTAAAGGTAGATGTCCTCCGCTTGGCGCGGCTGTGAAGGTCGCTCACTGACAGCACTCGACTCCCTAATGCTGTATCCAGGGAGGCGGTCTGCCCAGCTTCCCGAAATGACAACCGGGCCAGCTTTTGCCAGGACCCTCTGGTGACCCGCTGGGCGATCATTTTGCTGATTAACTCCACCTCGATATCGGCTGCCCGTGAAAAAGGTTTCTGCCGGTTTCGCATCGCCTGCAGGACGTCTTCGTATATGGCCCACGGCTTTACCGGTTTTTCCTCCAGACTTTCGACACCGCCGACCATCAACTCTCCCTCATCCGTTATCCACAATTGCTCAAGCGGATCGGCATTCAGATTCAGACCGGCACCTTCCAAATCATGGTCCAGGTTTGCCAATTCATGGGGCAGATAGGCCAATACCGACAACGGCGCATTCGCCAGCCAGTCACCAAGTCGATTCATGCCATCGGGTAAATCACGCTTCCCGTCGAGCACAGACGCCCGCACAAAATCGTCCGGCGGCAAACGCTTAAATCCGTTCGCCCGGAGTCTATTCACGATCCTGAGCTGATCTTCTGCCTGTTGCATTGTCATTGTAATAATTCCTAACTAACTTTCCTGAATAGCTCGCGCGATAACTGCTTCAGCTAAAGACGCGCATGCGTCGCCCACCGCCATCAGAGCTTGGCCACAGCGCAATCACAAGCTCTCAAGCAAGCAGATGATCGACCAATCGAATCGCTGCTTCAGGGTCGGCTTTGATATCTGCTGCATCGCCCAAAAGAAAATCGATCGGACAATCCAGGCCCCCGTCAATAATCGCCGCTATAAAACATTCAATTTCTTCTCTCGCTACCGGCGGAGCCTCCAAGACCTCGCTCACCACACGCGGCAATTCGACAAAATTGAAACAATGAGCCGCACCGCGGATATGCCGCCGCCAGGATTCACCGAGAAACAACACCCGGCGCTCAAGCAGCATCGCCTCCCAAGCCGCTGTCCCGGTAAGGACAGCTACCAATTCCGCCCGTCGGACCAACTCCATACCATTCTCTCTCGGATCGATCAGAATCACCTTCGGGATGCTCGTTAGTCGCTCAATCCAAGCGCCAGTACGTTTTCCCAACATAGGGAAATGCTCTTTTACCAACAGTTTCATGGTTGGAGGCAGCGCTTTCGCCAAAGCCTCAATAACTGCCAATTGATTCATCATCATAGGCGTCAAGCCCATCGTTGATGCTTCCGGATTTACATGTAACGGATAAAACGCAAACCGCATATTCGTATCCAGCGTCTCAAAACGTTGCGCCAGGCCACTCGCGTTGAAGCGCCGCGCCCGTCGCCAACACTGGTAATGAAATTGCAGCGCCCGCAATGGAGTTGGACGGCGCATATACCTCAATTCCGGATCGCGAGCATCAATGACCATTCGTTTCACGGTCGCCAACGCAGTGCGCACCAAGTGCCTGAATTCCAAGTACCTGCGGTACCGAGCATCAACGACAGCTGAATACCCGGGCGATCGAGGCTTT
>CBDULB010000003.1:0-114171 GCA_965367965.1 uncultured bacterium
AATCCGGCCGCGACCGGCTTTTCAGGTCAGCCGCTTGATCGCTCGGGTTGCTCTCCGACGTTCTGCCGCTAGACTGTGGGCGATCTGTTAAATCATCATGTTCGACCAACTCTCCGACAACCTTCAGGGCGTATTTAAAAAGCTGCGCGGCCAGGGCAAGCTCAGCGAAAAGAATGTCTCCGACGCCATGCGCGAGGTGCGGCTGGCGCTGCTTGAGGCCGATGTCGAGTTTTCGGTGGCGCGGAGTTTTATCGCTTCGGTAAAGGAAAAGGCGCTCGGTGACGAGGTCCTGCTCAGCGTCACGCCCGGCCAGCAGTTGGTGAAGATCTTTCACGATGAACTGACCGAACTGCTCGGCGGTGATCAGGAAGAGCTCGACCTCAATCCACCGGCGCGCATTCTCATGGTCGGCCTCAATGGTGCGGGTAAAACCACCACCTCGGCAAAACTGGCCGCGCTTTTGAAAAAGCAGGGCCGTCGTCCCGTGCTCGTCGCCTGTGACTTGTACCGGCCCGCGGCGATCGAGCAGTTGGCGACGCTGGCGCGCGAAGTCGACGTTCCGATCTTCACCCCTGAGCCGGGTGAGAAGGACGTCATCAAAGTCGCCAAGAAAGCGCGCAAATTCATCGAAGAGCAGAACGCTACGGTGGCGATTTACGACACCGCCGGCCGTCAGGAGATCGACGAAGAACTGATCGGCGAGCTGAAGAAGTTGCATGGCTTTCTTAAGCCGAAAGAAACGTTGCTGGTCGCCGACTCGGCCACCGGTCAGCAGGCAACCAGTGTTGCCAAGCATTTTGACGAAGCGATCGGTATCACCGGTCTGGTGCTGACCAAGCTCGATGGTGACGCCCGTGGTGGTGCCGCCCTGTCGATGCGATCCGTGACCAGAAAGCCGATCAAATTTGCCGGTGTCGGTGAAAAGCTGGATCAGCTCGAGGCCTTCGTGCCCGACCGCATGGCGCAGCGCATCCTCGGCATGGGTGACGTCGTCGGCCTGGTTGAAAAGGCCGCGGAAGTGATCGACGAGAAAGACGCCGAGCGGCTCGCCAAGCGCATGAAGCGCAACAAATTCGACTTCAACGATTTCCTCGATCAGATGAAAATGATGAAGAAGATGGGATCGATGACCGACTTGCTCGGCATGATCCCCGGCATGGGTTCAAAGCTCAAGGACATGCCGGTTGACGACCGCAAAATGAAGCAGGTCGAAGCCATCGTCCTGTCGATGACGCCCAAGGAGCGCGCCAATCCGCAAATCATCAAAGGCACCCGGCGCAAACGTATCGCCAACGGCAGTGGCACCAGCATCATGCAGGTCAATCAGCTGCTAAAACAGTTCAGCATGATGCGCAAGATGATGCGCAGCAAAGGCAAGATGAAGCAGATGATGTCTCAGTTCGGCGGCGGCCCCGGAGGTGGTGGCGGCGGACCGTTTGGCTGAGGAGAGAGATCGACAAGGGCAGTGATTTTTCGCGAAACCTATCGCGGTAACTCAACGGTGGACACGCCGTCTGTGCCCGGCGGGAAGAGGTTGCCGGAGAAATGCAATCCGGTCGGGGCGTTCGGTGCATTGGGGATGATCACCGCATACCGATAGCGCGCGGCACCGGATTGGAAAATCATGTTTCCCTGAATCAGAACGTCAGCGAGAGGCGGGTCATCGGCCTGCTGACCGGTATCAAACTTAATGGGGGACCGTTCATTTCCCCAGATCCAGTTGGCATCACCGTAGCCGAAATCGGCAATGATGTTGTTGGCAACGATCGAGCCGCCGTCCCTGTTGTCGGCGTCGGCTGCGGCCCCGGGCATCAAGCCGATCGCCCAGAGGCTGTTCCTGACAAATTGATTTCCGGTGATCAGCACATTGCGGGAACCGTGCATCGCTTTCATTCCGATGAAGGAATTGGCGATGATATTGTTTGCCACAATGACATGGTCGCTGTGCAGATCGATCCCCTGAGCAGCATTTTCGATATGATTTCCGAGGATGCGGGTGAGATCGCTTTCCGTCGGCGAGGTCACAATGATTCCTGAGCCCTGCTGCCACGAGTTGACATACCCGGCGTCCCAGGTCTCTTGATTTACAATATCGCCCTTGCCGGCATTCTTCTTCACGAAGTCACCCAGCTTGTGCTCTGCTTTGATTTCCGGCGTTGGTTTGAAGTCATTTTCGATGACCCGGTTGGATTCGATCAGAGTTCCGGTGCTGGTCCGGACACTGATGCCTGTGCCGTCGGTGCAGCGAAAGGCATAGCCGTAGCCCGCGCTTCCGGTGCGGTCATCGATGGCGAGGCGCATGTAATTCTTCACCAGACAATGGCTGATACGGCAGTCCCGGGTGTCGCGAAGTGTGATCGCGCCGGAAACCGTCTTGTTGTTGATCACCCGGACGTTCTCGATCACGAGTTCGTGGCACTGGATAGCGAGAATACCTTCGTTGTTGGTGGTCTGTTTTCCCTCAGGGCGCGTCAAGGTCAGTCCGCTGATTTCAGCGCCGGCAGCGTTTTCTATCTCGATGATCGGTTGCTCTGAATTCTCCTGGATGATACGGCCCGGGCCGAACAAGCCGCTCCGGTCTCCGCGAATTCGAATCTTTTCGGAAAGGTGGTAGTCGCCGGCGGGAACGAACACCTGGCGGTTGGGATTGGCATCGAGGGCTGCCTGGATCGAAGGGTAATCCGTCGCACTTGGAGAATCATTCGTTTCGTCGGCGGTCACTCCCGCGATTGACATCGCGACGATCAGAGGAACGACAGAGAGCGCTTTTACGCAGGGCATAAATTGTCGGGTAATGAAATGCACATCGCGAGACCGGGAAGCGGTCGGGCTGGAGAATCGTGGCGGGCGCAGGCGCGGGCGCGGGCGATTCGGGCGATTCGGGCGATTGGTGTGCCGGCAATTCAACCGGTCCTTGATCTTGATCTGCCGTTCATCCTTCGGCCTGCGCACCGGTCACACCGAGAGCGTCCAACAGGATGCCGTGGGCGTCGCGGTTTTGCATGAACGCCGGGAAGTGATTGCTGCCCGGTCCGAGTGCGCAGAATTCGACCAGTTCGCCGGTGTGATTCTGGCTGGTCCAGCCGACGCCGGTGTGCTCGTAGACCGCCGCTCCGACGCCTTCTTTGAGGCCCTGCGCCAACTTAGTTTGTTCCCCGGTGAGCTTCAGACCGGTGTGTTTTTCGAACGCGGCGGCGAGTTTTGGCCCGCTCAGGGCCGCGATGCCCTGCGCTTTCATCCACTCGTAGGAGTGGCGGAAACCTTGTAACCGGTCGAAAAATGCATTGCTGCCCGCGTAGCTGCCGGGACCGAATTGCTCGTCGGGGTTGGCTTTGACGCCATTCATCTGGATGCCGCCGCAACCGTGATCGGTCGTGACCACCAGCAGGGTGTCGGGGTTCTGGTCGATGAAGTCGAGCGCAACGCCGATGGCATCGTCGAAAGCCAGTTGATCGTGAATCGATGCCGCTGCGTCATTGGCGTGCCCGGCGTGGTCGATACGGGCACCTTCGACGAGCAGGAAAAATCCCTCCGGTGACGTGCCGAGCTGTCTAAGGGCGGCACCGGTCATCTCGGCGAGGCGGGGCACCGAAGCGTTCAGTTTTGAATCGTTGAGGCGATCGATCTCGTAGGGCATGTGGCCATCCGAGAAGAGTCCGAGCAGGGGCGTGCCGGCCTTGCTGCCGACTTTCTTCAGACTGCTGCGGTCAGCGACGAAGTCGTAGCCTGCCGCGGCGTATTTTTTGCGCAGGTCGGCGCTGAAATGTTTGCTGCCTCCACCCAGCAACAGGTCGACCTTGCGATCGAGGTACTGTCCGGCGATGACCGCCTCTTCGCCGCGGCTTTTTACCGTGGCGGCGAACCCCGCCGGCGTCGCGTGAGTGATAGTGGCGGTGCTGACCAGTCCGGTGCGCTTGCCGGATTTTTGCAATTTCTCATGCAGGGTGGGCAGAACTTTGCCATCCGGTAGAATGTTGATCACGCCGTTGGTGATCCGTTCGCCGATGCCCCAGGCGCTGGCGGCGGCCGCCGAGTCGGTGACGCAACTGCTGGCGGAGTGGGTTTCGACGAGAGAGCGGACCACGGGACGCTCCCGGTAGATTTTGGTCCAGTTCGGCTCAGAGCCACCATTGCGTTCGCGAAACAGTTTGGCGAGCGAAGGCGCGCCCAGATTCATGCCGTCACTGACCATGAAAATCACGTTGCGGGCCTGGCCATTGTTGCCTGTGACCTTGCGGGTGTCTGCCGCCAGCAGCGAGGATTCGGCGCCAAACACGGCGCTGGTGGCGAGGCTGGCACTGAGGAAATTGCGGCGACTGGTCGAAGATGAATTCATGATAGTGGGTGGATGCGCAGACTAGGTGCGATCGAACGGAAAAATTATCATCGCCTGTAGATCCAAAGAAAAAAATGGCTGGTTCAGGCCAGTGTTCGACCAAGGCCAAATTGGCGGGGTGCTGAAGGAGGGTGGCATTGCATCACGTCCCCGTTGCGTTGGTGAGAGTTCCGCTGCGCACGCCGCTGCCGGTTCGAGCGTGTGTTGAGAGCTGTCGGCTGCATCGCACGACGTTCGGGACGGCTTAAAAAGCCATCCTACGAAAACTACCCGTCGACACCCTCGGCAACATTCGCGCCGGCGCCGCTATTTCGATGACTCGAGAAATGCGATCAAGTCGCGCAGTTCGCGATCGGTCATGGCCATTGGCAGACCGGTCGGCATGAACGACATCGGTAAGTCCTGGATCGATTTTACATCGTCGCGATTGAAGGTGTGGTTGCGACCGAGCGCATCGCGGATCTGTTCGTTGATGTACGAGCGCAGGCGAATGCCGATATGAGTGCTGTTGTCGTTGAGGGTGATCACGCGCGGCATGAACTGCGGGGCGATGTCGCGGTTGGGATCGAGGATCGCGCCGAGCAGCCAGCTGCTGTCATCGCGGTTGGCGACGTGACTGAGGTCGGGACCGACGACATTGCCGCGACCATCCGAGCGATGGCAGTTGGCACACAGGGCGAATTTGGGATGATGAAAAATGCGCTCGCCGGCAGCAGGGTCGGCGGGGGCTTTGATCGCGGCGAGGCGCTTTTGCCATCCTGCGGTGTCGGTCAGGGCGGGGCGATCTTTGACCAGAGACGCCGGATCAGTCAGCGCCGCAACCAGGGCTGCCGACTGCGGATATCGGTTCGCGATGGCGTTCAGAGCTCTGCTTTGGTGATCGCTGAATTTGACGCCCCGCAGGGCGCGCAGCGCTTCCTCACGAAGGGTGGCATCAGCGTGGTTTGCGAGTTCCATCAACAGCGCATTCTGCTCATCTGCCACGGCGGCGAGTCCAAGGACCGCCTCGGCGCGGATCTGCGAATCGATGGCTTCATCCGCGGCTGTCCCGGCAAGAACTTGCTGGGTGACTTTCGGATTGCCGGCCAGCACCCGGACGACTTCCAGTGAAAGTGCGACGTCTTTTACGTCTAAGAGTTGCTGCAAAAGCTCCACCGTAAGACCGGCAGGGTACTGGACTTTCTGCGTCGCGTTTCCTTCAACCGGGCGGGTCGAGCGAACCGGCAGAAGCCTCAGGGCAAACGCGCGAAGTTTCGGGGAGCTGGATTCGTCCTTTACTCTCGCGAGCAGTAGTTCGGGATTGCGCAGACCTAACTCGGGATTGCCGCTGAGGGCGGTGTGGGCGGCGATGGCACCTTCAAAGACCTGGTATTCGAGGTCGCTTTGGCCGAGCAATTCATCGACGGCTGGCAGATAAGATTTCAGATCTTCATCGGCGATCCAACGCAAGGTTTCAAACTGGACTCCCGCACTGCTGTCGCCGAGCAAGGCGTCGATCCACGGCTGCGGATCCGTTGCGGCGAGTCTCAGCACCTGAACGGCCTGGATGCGGTCAACGTCAGGCCAGGCCTGCAGATCATTTACCGTCCAGCTGGGCGCGAGTCGGCGCAGAGAGGAAAGGGCGGCGCTGGCGAGGAAGGCATCTTTGTCCCGACTGAGTTTAAGTAGTGCGGTTCGGGGCAAGTCTGTCTCACCCCGACGCAGCCCGGCGGCAAGAGTGGCGGTTTCATTGCGCGGCTCAAGCTCGAGCGGGCCGACCCATGCGGCTTGTTCGAGATCGATCTCCAGCTTCCAAAGCCGCCCGTAACCGTGCACCGGATAACGCCCGTCAACCCAGTCGGTCAGATAGAAAACGGCAGTGCCATCGTCTTTGCGGTGCTTGTCCCGGGCGATACCGACCGGTCGAAAATAGCGTGAACCATGCGCCAGTGTAATTTGTTCAGCGGTGAAACTGGCACCTTCCGGCGTGAGTGGAAAAAAGTCGATACGGTGATCACCCCAGGCCGGCACCAATAGACCGCGTCCTAGCGGAAGCACGCCGCACGGGGCTTCGCCGGATGGGTGGATCATTGGCAGCGTGCCGCGCAATTCACCGTTCCAGCAGACAAAAGGGTGTGGCGTAGCGCCACCGTATTTCCGGCGATAGCCGTAGTCACCGTCCTCGACGATGTGCAGCACTTTGCAGGGCGGATACTCACCGGGATCGTTCTCAGCGACAAAAATTTCACCGTCCGCGCGCACCGTGACACCGAACGGGTTCCACAGGCCTTCCGCCACTTTGCGAAGATCGATGCCGTCGGCGCCGAGCCTGAAGACTCCGCCGCGGTCGATGCCGGTGATCGCTGAACCGTCCTTCGCTGTCAGCGTCCAGGCTTTGGCGAAATTTTCACCGAGTCCGAAGACCAGGTCGCCGTTCGGGGCCCAGCCAAGCCCCGACAGGGCATTGTGTGGGTACACCGCCTCCGAAACCAGATCGACCAGGGTTTCTTCGACATCACCTTTGCCGTCGCCATCGCTGTCCCGGACGCGCAGGATGCGGTCGCGTTCCGAGAGATAGACCCAGCCATCGGGGCCGAGTTCCAGATCCATGGTTTGCGCGGTAGCCGCGTAGAACACGTGGCGCGTGCCATCCGGGTCGAAGATGAGTATTTCGTCCTGCTTCGGTCCCTGGTAGTCCTCAGGCGGGAGATGAGTGTGACAGGACACCGCCCAGATTCTACCCCGATCATCGACATCCAATCCCGTGGGTGTGACAATGTCAGGGTGCCCGGCGACAAGCGACAGCTGGACGCCGGGCTGCAGGATTTCGATCTCAGACGGACGATCATCGGCCGCATTCGCGATCGCCGTGAGCGATAGGAAAATGCCAGCGAGGACGCGGAATCGAGTCATGGAAGTTGGAGGCAGTGGCGTCTCGAGCCAGGGAAGAATCACACGCTTGTGGTTCCTTGCCGATGGGAAAGATGGCAAGCGCGCCAGGCGGTGACGGCGGACCGGGCGGGACGATTCGCTACGATCCCGGCCGCGCAGGCACGACAGGAGTGTCGTGCTTCCTTGCCACCAAGTGAAGGTCTGCGAATCTGTGAGCTACTTCTCGATCTCTTTCACATTCAGATTTTTCCAGTTCACTTTGATGCCGCCGCCTGAGTGAATCTGAAGAGCGATCGATCCGGTCGCTTTGGCGATCTTGTCATCTTTCAGATCGATCATCTGCGTTCCGTTCAGCCAGGTGGTGACGTGGCCGCCGACGACGCGGATTTTCATGGTATTCCATTCGCCGTATTTGAGGGCTTTCTGCGCTTCGGCGTCCGGTTTGATCAGCCATCCACGTCCATACGATTCATAAACGCCACCGGAGTCTTTTCCGGGTGGCGCGACTTCGACCTGCCAGCCTGAGATTTTGGTGCCATCGAGCGACGAGCGGAAAAAGATGCCGCTGTTACCGTCGGCGGATTGTTTGAAGTCGACGCTCAGTTCAAAGTCCTTGTACTGCTTCTCGGTCGCGAGATAGCCATACTCAGCATCGGGGCCGCTTTCGCAAACCAGTTCACCATCTTCGACATACCATTTTTCGGTGCCGTGAACTGTCCAGCCACTCAGGTCTTTGCCATTAAAAATAGGCGTGCCCTCGTCGGCTGCGACGGCATCAGGTAGAGTTGCGGTGAATCCGAGAAACACGGAGAGGAGCAGGATAGTCGTTTTCATGATGCGTTGATTGAACTCGCAGTCGTCAGCACCGTCAATCGGCGCAATAGCCGGAGTCGCGTAGGTTGGAATCAGGCAACGAGATTGCGCCAGCGATTGAGCTGGGAAAATCTCGCGGATCGCCGGTTAATAGCGGAACAAATTCTTTGAGCCATGAAGTCAGATTTCCCGTCCCGTTTTTCCCGCCGCCATTTCCTGTCCACTGCCGCTGCCGCCACGACGGCCGGAAGCATCGCGCTGCCGGGGCTGATCGATCTAAAAGCCGCGGCCGACGGAACCGGCGAGACCGATCACTTCTGGTATCGCCTGGCACCGGTGGATGGGCCGTACATCGATTCCCATCGCGACAACAAGGCCTTTGCCCGCACCGACGACAAACTCCTGCTATCCGAAGACAATGGCAGGACCTGGACACACAGCCTGGATTTTCCCGAGGCGAAGAAGGTCAATTTCAGTTGTATCCTGGGCAACGGAAACGTCGTTTTTTCGACTGAGGCGAAATTGTTTTTAAGCACGGACAATCTCAAAACCTATCGACAGATCGTGGTAAAAGACCGCGACGGTAGCGATTACATCGAGCACACGCCGAAAGATCCTGAGCTGCCGGGGCACTACTACCATTCCCTCGACGGCGTTCACACCTGGCAGATCGATGGCGAGGAAATGCTCGTCTGGGGGAACTACACCAATGTCATCGGCGGCAGGGCCCCGGTGAATATTTATTATTCGACCGACAACGGTGAGACCGTGAAGATCGCTTATTCGTTTGGACAGAATCCCAAGTTTCAGGAAGCGGGTACCGATCTGGAAAAGGGGCCGATGCTTGGAGCCGCGGACAATGAGGTGATCTGCCGACACATTCATTCGGTGATGTACAATCCGGCGGAAAATGCGTTCTACGCCTGTTCCGGCGATATCGATCGCGGTTTCGGCAACGAGTGCCACTGGCTGCGCGGCACCTATGACAAACAGGCCGACTCGTGGGATTGGAAGGTGTTGGTGTCGGTAAACTCCAACTCGCGTCACAAGTCCGGTGGCATTCACTTTGTCGATGGCGAACTCTACTGGGCGGCGGACGCCAACGGCCCGAAGACGCTGCGCGAGACCTATGATCGCGGCATTTTTCACTGTGCGCCGGGCGATATCGCCGATCTCGACAAGCACACCAACATGCACAATCCCGGTTACGAGATTGGCGTTATGATCATCGAAGACGATTTCATCATCGCCGCGCATTGCGCGCCGGCTTCGCCGCACGACTGTGGATTTCTGGTGTCACCCGATCTGGGGAAAACCTGGGCGCAGTACGATCTCAAGGAATTCGGCAAACGCTCCGGAGTGCGCTTCCATCAGAAGAACAGCGAGGGCTGGTTTCGCGTCGATCTGCGCACCGGCTGGGTCGATCCGAGCGAGGTACTTTTCATCAAGCCCAAGCCGCTGGCTTGAATGGTCGCCGCGTCGCAGTGTAATGTGGCATATTTTCGCAATCCGAATGGCGACCTTGCGCTTACTTATCGAACGCTTTCCGGCACTGGCCGGAATGTTATTTCTTTGTGCGTCGAGCGTCTTTGCCGCCGAGCCGATCAGCCGCGAAGCCTGGCAGACGTCGCGGGTTTCCGGCTCGCCGGAGCCACCGAAACCTTATCTGGTTGAGCCGGTCTTTGAACACATCGAGATCAGCCAGGGACTCGAAATCGTCGCTCTCGAAGGGCGCTTGATGGTGGTCGAGCGCGGCGGCAAAATTTGGTCGTTTCCCGAAACTGACGGCAAACAAACTGCCGCTGATCTGGCGATCGATCTCAAGGCCGATCGGCCGACGTTGAACAGTGCCTACGGAATCGCCTTTCATCCGAACTGGAAGGAAAACCATCAAGTGTACATCAGCTACACGCTCGGCACAGACCTGGAAGACGGCACCAAACTGTCGCGTTTCCGCTTTGAGATTTCCGGGGCCGGTGTGCCGAGGATCGTGTCAGATTCGGAGGAGGTGATCCTGACCTGGCGCAGCGGCGGTCACAACGGTGCCAATCTCAGATTCGGCCCCGACGGCATGCTTTACGTGTCGACCGGCGATGCGATGCCGCCGAGCCCGCCGGATTTATTGCAAACCGGCCAGGACAATTCCGACCTGCTTTCCTGCGTGCTGCGCATCGACGTTGATCAGCGCGACGCTGGAAAAAGTTACCGCGTACCGGTCGACAATCCGTACCTCGACCGCGCTGACGTCCGTCCCGAAATCTGGGCCTTTGGTTTTCGCAATCCGTGGAAAATGAGCTTCGATCGCAGTGGTCGACTTTGGGTGGGTGACGTCGGTTGGGAGCTTTGGGAAATGATCTTTCTGGTCGAAAAAGGCGGCAATTACGGTTGGAGTGCGATGGAGGCAGGCAACCCGATCATGCCGGAGTTGGCCAGTAAACTCGCGCCGATTTCCGCGCCGGTGGCGGCGCATCCGCATAGCGAGGCGGCATCGATCACCGGCGGCTTCGAATACCGCGGATCGCGATTGCCGGAGTTGCAGGGCGCTTACATTTACGCCGACTACGAAACCGGACTGATCTGGGCGCTGCGCCATGACGGCAGCAAGGTCGTCGAGCACCGTTGCATCGCCGATACGCCGCACAAGATCGCCACTTTTGGTCTCGGTAATGACGGCGAGCTCTACTACGCGCACTACACGACGCCGACGACCTTTTATCGACTGGTGCCCAATCCGGCGGTGGGGCGTTCCACCGATTTCCCCCGCAAGCTCAGCCAGACGGGCTTGTTCTCCGATGTCGCCGCTCAAGTGCCTGATCGGGGCGTCTACGAATTTTCGATTCATGAAGCGATGTGGCAGGACGGCGCGACGGCTACCCGCTATGTGGCCCTGCCCGGGACGAGCGCAGTCAAAACCGACATCGCCTATCGCAACAACGGCAGCCGCAGCGCCACCACCCTCTGGCCGGAAAATGCGGTGCTCGCCAAAACCATTCGTCTCGGCGATCGGCCAGTTGAAACGCAGATGCTGCACTTCGACGGTTCCGGGTGGCATGGCTACAGCTACCGATGGAATGAGCAGGCCAGCGATGCCGAGCTCGTCGATGCTGCCGGCGAAGAGTTCGAAGTTCCGGCGGAAAATTGGAAAGGCGGAACGCGCTACCGCATCAACAGTCGCGCCGAATGCATGCGTTGTCACAATATGTGGAACGACTTCACGCCGGCCTTCGAACCGATGCAGCTGGCGGAGTTCGCCAGTTTCCCGCGCCAGTCGCCGCAGCAGGTTGCGGTGCAACTGGGGCTCACCAACTCCGATTTTTTCTTTAAAAATGAAGACGGACAACTTGCCGACGGGCAGCGTGGCGGCGCATTGGAAAAGCGTGCCCGTTCCTGGCTGCACGCCAATTGCGCGCATTGTCATCGACGTCACGGCGGCGGCAGTGCCCCCTTGGAAGTTAACTTCGAACGATCATTGGCTGATTCGATGACGCTCTGGCAGACGCCGACTCGTGGCGACTTTGGACTGAGCGATGCGCGCACCATTGTTCCGGGGGAGCCGTGGCGGTCGGTGCTTAACTATCGGGTCAGCACGATCGGCAACGGGCACATGCCGCCGGTCGGACCGCGTGAGGTCGATGAGCGCGGCACTGAATTGCTGTGGCAATGGATCGCGGCCATGCCGGTCGAAGCCGCGGCCGAGCCGCCGCACGCTGACCTTTCCAGCCCCTCTGCGGCGATGCTGCTGGCCCGCAAAATTGCCGTCGGAGAGATCAAAGGTCAGCCTCGGGCCGATGCCATTGCGTCGGGACTGGCTTCGGAAAATCAGAACATCCGCGCCCTGTTTGAACGCTTTCGCCCGGCCGACCAGCGTCCGACGCCCCACGTCCACGATCCCGAACGAATTCTCGACTTGAAAGGCAATCGCGAGAACGGCGCGAAATTACTCTCCGCCGCCGGAAAGCTGGCGAGTTGCTTTGCCTGCCACCGGATTGATGGGGTGGGCGGCGAACTTGGTCCGGGTTTAACCGACGTCGGCTCGCGTCTGACCTCACAACAAATCCTGGAAAGCCTTACCCAGCCGTCGAAAACCATTGCTCCCGAGTATCGCCTTTGGACGATCGAAACGCGCGACGGCGAGATCGTTTCCGGTTACCAGCTCGATCAGAGTGAAGGGGCAGTGAGCGTGCGACTTGCCACCGGTCAGGCCGTGTCCATTGCTGTTGATCGGGTGAAATCGAAAGTGCCTGCTCAGAATTCGCTGATGCCCGAGGGGCTGCTCGGCCTGATCAGTGAGCAGGAGGTGGCCGACCTGTTGGCTTATTTGCAATCGTTGACGACTGCGCCGGAAAACTAAACGTGGCGGCGTATCCTCTGAGGCAGCGAGATCGGTGGCGTCTAGTCTTGAGTGTGGTAACGCGTACGGGGAATTGGAAATACTTTGCGGGTAAGCATTCTCACGAGAACATGGCGCAACAAACCATGTCGTTCGCCGCAGCTATTTTGAAAATTCTGTGATGGCCGCCAGCGACGGCCACTCTTTGCCGCCTGAGGACTCGACGCCTCTGGAATTTCCCTGATTAAAAAATGCACAAGCACCTGTCCGTTCTCTTTGCTGTTGTTAGCTTCGCTGCAACCAGCGCCGTTGCCCGCGATGCCGCACCTGCCACCGATCACGTGGTCGAACAGAACGTCATGGTGGCGATGCGCGACGGAGTCCGTCTGGCCACTGACATTTACCGGCCCGCCAAAGACGGCCAGGCCAGTGATGAAAAGCTGCCCGTCATTCTTTCCCGGCTGCCCTACAACAAAGACGGCCAGGCAACGGCTGGAAAATACTACGCCACTCATGGCTATGTGTTCGTCGCTCAGGACACTCGCGGGCGTTATGCCTCAGAAGGCGTCTGGCACATGCTTACGGATGATGGTCCGGACGGCACGGATTGCATCAACTGGATCACCGATCAGCCTTGGTCGGATGGCAAAGTCGGTATGATCGGCACCTCCTACTACGGCGGCACTCAACACGCGGCGGCCATGGATCAAGCGCCGGCCGCGGGACTCGCGACAGTAATCCCGGTCGACGCCATGGCCAACATGGGGCGGCAGGGGATTCGCAATGCCGGTGCCTTCGAGCTGCGGTTCTGGAACTGGATTCTCATCAATGCCGCCCGTGGCAGTCGCGCATCAAAGAATGAAGCGACTGCGGCAATGCTCAAAGCCACTCTCACCGATCAACGTATCCCGTTTCTCGATCACCTGCCGACACGGCGTGGAATGACACCGCTACGCCACAGTCCCGAATACGAAGACTGGCTGGTGTCGGCGATGGAGCACGGTGCCAACGATGCTTTCTGGGCGCAAAACAATGTGCTTGCCAATCCGCACAGCTACAAAGACATGCCGGTCTATCTGGTTTCCGGGTGGTATGATTCCTGGGGCGGCAACAATACCGCCACCTACACGGCCTTGAACGAGGCGATCAAGGGACCGGTTTACCTGATCATGGGCCCCTGGATTCACGCCAGGCAAACGGCCCACTCGCACGGTCAGGTCGAGTTTGGTGAAGACGCGGCGATCAAGGATCAGTGGGCCTGGCGTCAGCAGTGGTACGATCACTGGCTCAAGGGCATCGACAACTCAGTGGGCAAAGCCGCGCCGTTTGAAACGCCGGTGCGCATTTTCGTGATGGGCAGCGGCGACGGCAGCAAAACTGAAGACGGCAAGCTGATGCACGGAGGGCAGTGGCGTAACGAAAACGAATGGCCACTGGCCCGGACCGAATACACGAATTATTACCTGCATGCTGACGGTGGCCTTTCAGTCACCCCGCCTGAAGCCGGAGAAGGTTCCATCGATTACCAGTATGACCCCGCCGATCCGGTGCCGACCATCGGCGGCAATATTTCCTCCGGCGATGACATTCTCATTCAGGGCGGTTGGGACCAGCGCGGCGGCAAACATGTGTGGAATTTCCAGGAGGACATCCCGCTGTCCGCGCGCAACGACATCGTCGTTTTTCAAAGCGAACCGCTCAAGGAAGACCTCGAAGTGACCGGCGAAATCGAAGTGACGCTCTACGCTACCAGCTCCGCCCGCGACACCGACTTCACTGCCAAGCTGATCGACAGCTATCCTCCGTCCGCCGATTGGCCCGGCGGCTTCGACCTCAATATCGGCGACGGCATCGTCCGCGCCCGGTTTCGTGATTCGCTTGAGCAGGAGAAACTGATGACTCCAGGTGAAGTCTACAAATTCACCATCAAACTCTACCCGACCTCGAACGTGTTCAAAAAGGGCCACCGGATCCGCGTCGACATTTCGAGTTCCAATTTTCCACGCTTCGATCCCAACCCGAATACCGGCGAGCCACTCAACCAGCATCGCCGAACTCAAATTGCCGAGCAGACCATCTTTCTCAGTCCGCAAAGCCCCAGTCATATCCGGCTGCCGGTGATTCCCGCAAAACCGTAGGATGGGATTGCATCCCGTCCCCGTTGCGTTGGCGATGGTGCCGCTTGCGTAGACCGCTGGTGGTTCGATCGGCTTTGGGGTTCAACGATATCGTGAGACGCTCGGGACGGCTTGTAAAGCCATCCTACATTTCGCAATGACAACACAAAACCGAGGCTATGGTTATTCCCTGATCCAGGCGTCCGCCCGAATTCAAGGTGCTGCCTGCCGCTCCCGCCAGGTCACCATGACATCGGGAAAATCAGTGAACAGCCCGTCGACGCCGGCGTCGCGAAACAGAAGATCCATGAGATCGTCTGTGGAACTTACCGTTTTCGGCAAGTCATCGACCCGCAAGGTGTAGGGGTGCACGGCGAGATTTGCCGCATGAGCATTTTTTACCAGATCGCTGATCTGTCGGTCCTGCGGTGATGTGCCGATGATGATGCTGCTGATTGAGGGCCCGATCGCGTCGACGATCGATGTCAGTCCGGCCAGGCCCGCCGCCGTCCTCAAGTGGGGAAAGTCTGTGCCGTCGGCACTTTTTCCACCTCCGGATAACAGCATCACGAGTTGTCCCTGCCAGCCGAGTTCGGCACGGATTCGTTTCACTTCGGTGATCTCGAAACATTGCAGCCAGCAGGGATCGTCTTTGCTGCGGTAACCAAATCGCTCCAGGATCGGCAGCACGATGCGACTGATGTCGTGACCCTGTTTGCGATGCCAGCCGGGTTGTTTGATCTCGGGATAGATGCCGACTGTGCGACCGGTGCTATGATTGAGTCCTGCGATAAATTCCAATTCTTCCTCAAGGGTGACGATTTGAAAGTGCCCGGTTCCGCCGGGGAATCGTTTAGGATAGTAGGGGATTCCCGTATCGGCATGAAAACGTTCAACGACCCGAAGTTGCTTCAATTCGGCGAGCGTAAAATCGAGCGCGTAGTAGCGCCCGTCTGCGCGTTTTCGATCGGGAAACAGCTCTGCAACGTTGGTCACCGTGTCGATTTGGGTGTCGTGCAGTACGACCGGGATGTCGTCACTCGACAACACGATGTCCTGCTCAAGAAAATCCGCACCCATCGCATGGGCCATCGCTTTGGCTTCGAGCGTGTGTTCGGGAAGATATCCGCTCGCACCCCGATGAGCGATCACGGCAGGCGCCGGTTGCCGGGCATTCGCGAGCAGGGGAACAAGTACGAAAAGAGCGAGTAGGAAGATTCTGGTAGTCATTAGGCTTCAGGCTGAGAAATCGTTGATGCTGTCGCAGTTGAAGACATCCTGAGACGCCGCACCGGCATGGTTCTGACGTATTCCATGTGATTCGGCAATTCCCGAAATCGGCAATGGGAGAAATCGGCAAGCCGTGCTTGAGTGGCGGCATGCATACCCGTCGTCGCTTCATCAAAACCGCCGCCGCTGCTTCGGTCGCGGCAGCTGTTACGAAATCCCGTTCGGCGGAAAGCCGCAAGCCGAACATCGTCTACGTTTTTTCCGATCAGTGGCGCGCCAGTGATCACGGCTACGCAGGCAACAGTGATGTGATAACGCCGAACCTGGATCGATTGGCCGCGCAGAGTGTGAACTTCACTCACGCGGTTTCCGGAATCCCGGTCTGTTGTCCTCACCGGGCCTCTCTGATCACCGGTAAATATCCGCTGACTCACGGTTTGTATCTGAACGATCTGTCTCTGTCGCCCGGGCATCGCAGTGTCGCGCATTGCCTGAATGATGTCGGTTACACGACCGGGTGGATCGGCAAGTGGCACATCGACGGGCAGGGGAGAAGTGAATTTACTCCACCGGAGCGACGCCAGGGGTTTCAGTACTGGCGAACCTTGGAGTGCACGCACAACTACAACAAGTCGCCGTACTACGGTGATTCTCCCGAGAAAAAGCACTGGCAGGGCTACGATGCCATCGCGCAAACTGAGGATGCGCAAACCTATATCCAGAGTCATGCGCAGTCCGATAGCGATCAACCGTTTGCCTTGTTTTTGTCGTGGGGACCGCCACACGCGCCGTATCTGACGGCACCTGAGAAGTACCGGAAAATGTACGCCGACAAGGACATTACCTTGCGCAGGAACGTTCCCGACGAACATCGCGAAGCGGCGCTGCGGGACTACCGTGGATACTATGCTCACATGACGGCACTGGACGACTGCATGGGCGATCTCCTCAAGACGCTGGACGAAACCGGGCTCGCTGACAACACCATCGTCGTCTACACCTCCGACCATGGCGACATGCTGCACACGCGCGGAGCGATGAAAAAGCAGCAGCCCTGGGACGAGTCGTTGCGGGTGCCTTTCCTGGTGCGCTGGCCGGACAAACTCAACAATCAGCCGCGAGAAATTTCGATGCCGATCGATACACCGGATATCATGCCGACCTTGCTCGGCTTGACCGATACCGAAATTCCCGAAGGCGTTGAAGGCATTGATCGCTCCAAAATGATCCTTGGAACCGAACAACCGGATGACGACCACGCCGCCTTGATGACTTGTCCGGCGCCTTTCGGTCAATGGAGTCGGGATAAAGGCGGGCGCGAATACCGTGGCGTGCGCACTACCCGCTACACCTACTGCCGCGATCTCGACGGGCCGTGGTTACTCTACGACAATGACACCGATCCCTTCCAGATGAACAATCTGGTCGGTCAGGACGCGCACGCGGCGCTTCAAAACAAACTCGATGGCCGACTCAACGATCTATTGAAAAAGACCGGTGACGAATTCCTGTCCGGTCCGGAGTTGATCAGGCGATCCGGTTATGTCGTCGATGCAAAATCCGGAACGGTCGACTATCACATTCCGTTTAATCCGGCGAACTACACGAAGAGTCCGTTGGCTTAGAGAAGGAGGTAATCAGTGGCCTCGTTGATTGATGAAGCAGCGACGCGGCCGCTCGTCCTGCTATTTTCCTTTTCCGGCCCGGACCGACGACGATTCCCGGACGATCAGCTGACCTTTCAGGGTGATTCGTAGAACCGGCGTTTTCGGATACCTGATCCGCCGGATCATCACGTCGGCGGCGACCTTGCCGATGTCCTGGCAGGGCTGTTGGTAACTGGTCAGTGGGACGCTGAGCAGGGAGGCGTATTGCACATCGTCGAAGCCACAAACTTTAACGCTCTTCGGGATCTCTGCTCCGGCGTCGAGCAGGCTGCGCAGCAGGGTGCTGGCGGTGGCGTCGTTGGCGCAGATGACGCCGTCCACTCCACTGGTGAGCAGTTCCTGTGCGGCCAATCCCGGTTGTTCGGTGAGGTCGTCAACGCTCATTAAAGTGGCTGGATCGAGCCCTCGCTGGCGAAGTGCCTCGCGGCAGCCCATGCGGCGCAGATGGACCGTTGCGGCGGGGTTTCCGCGAGTGACGAACGCCAGTCGCTGGCACCCCTGGTCGAGCAGGTGGGTGGCGACAATGTAGCCGGCTTCAACGTTGTCGATGCCGATCATTTCAAACGAGGTCTGGCGCGGCCAGCGATAGATATCCCGGTCGAGCAAAACGACATGGATACCTTCGGCGGTGAGGCGTTCGATGATTTTCAGGTTGAAGCTCGACGGGTCGTCGATGTGTTCGGTGGGAGCGAAGAAGACACCCTGGACTTTGGCTTCGATCAGTTGATCGGTGATGGATTCTGCCAGATTCTTCAGGTCGCCTGTGTGGCTGAGGTCAAAAGGGCTGAGTACTCGCATGCCCTGGATACCGGCCGCTTCTGCAATACTGGCGGAGATCGGTTGGAAAATCTCGGTCTGCGCCAGTTGCGGGATCAGCAGGCCGGCCAACAGCGTGGTTTTTTTGGGAGTCAGCACTTTGGTGCCGAAACCGGCCCTTCGCTGGACCAGTTTTTCATCGCTCAAACGCTTCAGCGCACGGGAGATGGTGGGGCGGGAAACGCCGTAATGTCGACACAGTTCACTCTCGGTTGGCAGAAGATCTCCCGGAAGAAAAGTCTGATCTTGAATCTGAAGCAAGATTTCCTCGTAAATGCGTAAGTGCTTTGGATGTGAGCCAGTCATGAATGAAATGTAAGGTAAATGTAACCTTAAAAAAGGGCATTTGTAATATTTAGGAGAGACAAAAATATCGCAATCTGGTTACATAATGTCAAGCGGAGCATCGGCGCAATCCTTAAAGATTGGTCCCCAATCATCTGCGCGACGCGTAACGACTTTTTAACCCCCGATGAACGCAAAGCCAAAAATCGCAGGAATTGGAGAAATGCTCTGGGACATTTTTCCTGAAGGGGGGCGCCTGGGCGGCGCGCCGACGAATTTTGCCTGCCATTGCCGGCAACTGGGCGGCGATGCCTACCCGGTGAGTTGTGTCGGTGATGATGACCTCGGTCGGCAGGCACGCGTCGAACTCGAGCGCCTCGCAGTGAGTGCGGATTTTGTGCAGCAGAGCACCACTCATCCAACCGGGCGGGTGCTGGTCAGTCTCGACGCCGGCGGTAAGCCCGGCTTCGAAATACTCGACGACATGGCGTGGGACTATCTTCAGTTTACCCCCGATCTTCGCGAGCTGGCGGGAACCCTGGATGCGATATGCTTCGGCGTGCTGGCACAGCGTGCCAGCCGATCGCGCGATACGATCCGAACCGTTTTGCGCACCATGCCGGAGCGATCATTGAAAATTTTCGATGTCAATTTGCGCGAGGGTTTTTTCTCCAAGCCGTTGATCGAAGCGTCCCTTCAATTGGCCTCGGTTCTCAAGCTCAGCGATGAGGAGCTTCCGGTGCTCGCCGGGTATTTTGATCTGGCCGGCGGCGTGACCGATCAACTGGCAAGGCTGCGCGAGCGCTTCGGACTGGACCTGATCGCTTACACCCGGGGTCGGGACGGCAGCCTGCTGATGGCTGCGGATGCGATCAACGAAACCGCCGGCCTTGAGGTTCGCGCCGTCGATACGGTCGGTGCCGGCGACTCGTTTACGGCAGCTCTCTGCATGGGCTTGCTGAACGGAATGAGCCTCGCCGGGATAAACGCTCTCGCCAACAAGGTCGCCGCCTTCGTCTGCTCGCAAAAGGGAGCGACTCCGTCATTGCCCGCAGACTTACTCCGTGAGCGGGTGGCTTCTTAAAGTAATTACAACCGAAAAACTCCCCGTTTCCCCCCCAAAAAAAACTAAGCAAAAAAACAAACCATGAAAAAAATACTTATCGGATTTATCGCCCTTGTCGCCTGCTTTTCGTTGGCATCTTGCAATCGAGGCTCAGACAGCGAAGGCCAGATTAAGATCGGCATGACCGTTCAAGATCTCAGCAACCCCACTTGGTCAGGTTACTGCAAGGCGATTCAGACGGAGGCCGAAGCGAATGGCGCAAAGATGAGCTACGTCGCCTGTGAGAGCAATGTGTCGAAGCAAATTATGCAGATTGAGAATTTCGTCTCCCGCGGCATGGATGTAATCATCGTTCACCCGGCGGATCCTGAGGGAATCGAATCGGCCTGCAGGGAGGCAATGGCTGCAGGCGTTAAGGTGATTGCCTGGGACGACGATATTGAGAACGCTGACATGCGTTGGCTCATCGATAACAAGGATCTCGGCTATCAGGTAGGCAAGGAAGCCGCCGCGTTCATCAATGAAAAACATGGCGGGATTGCTGAAGTCGCGATCCTTAACTACCCGCAACTTCCCGTTCTGCTGGCCCGCGGTGAAGGTATTCGTGAGGCGATCACCGAGCTCGCTCCGGACGCGAAAATTGTAGCGGAAACCAGCGCCATCAATCCCGACGAGGGCATCACCAAGATGGAGACAATTTTCCAGTCGAACCCGGATGTAAAAGTAGTCGCCTGTATCGGTGGCGGCGGGTCAGTGGGCGCGAATGAGGCTGCCAAGGCGGCCGGAAAAGTCGGCGACGATTTCGGAGTCTTCGCCGTCGACGCAACCAAACCCGAGTTGGATGCCATCAAAAACAGCGAAGCCGTGAGAATGAGCGTCATCGTCACCGGCACTGACGAGGATGTCGCCCGCACCGTTTACGGCTTCGCCGAAAAGTTGGCGACCGGTGAGGAGCTGCCGGCGCGCGTCTACCGCGAGCTGATCCCGGTAACGATCGACAACGTCGATAAATACTACGCAAACTAATCAACCCCGAACTCTTCCGAAGCCATGTTCCTGCAACTGAAAAATGTCACTAAGACCTACCCGGGCGTCGTGGCTCTGGACGATGTCAGCCTCGATATCATCGAAGGGGAGGTCCACGCCCTGGTCGGTGAGAACGGGGCCGGTAAGTCGACCCTGATCAAGACCTGCACCGGCGCGATCATTCCGGATAAAGGCACCGTCGTGATTCAGGGGAAGGAATTCGCCTCGCTGACGCCGAAGCTCTCGGTGCAGAATGGTGTCGGGGTCATCTATCAGGAGTTTAACCTGGTAGATGAACTTTCGGTCGCTGAAAACATCTTTCTGGGCCGCGCAATTCGCAACGGCGTCATTATTGATCGAAAGGCGATGGAGCGGGAAGCTGCCAAAATTTTCGAGCAGTTCGATATCGATATCGACCCGAGCCGGCTGGTCGGCGAACTCACGGTCGGCTACCAGCAGCTCGTCGAGATCGCCAAGGCGATTTCTCAGAATGCGAAGATGCTTATCATGGATGAGCCTTCCGCCCCGCTCACCCAGACTGAGGTGGAGGCGCTCTACGCCATGGTGGAAAAGTTGAAGGCCTCGGGCGTGACAATTGTCTATATCTCGCACCGAATGGATGAAATCTTCCGTTTGTCCGACCGGGTCACCGTGCTTCGTGACGGTCAGAAGATCGATACCCTCAACACCGCCGACACGGATCTCGATCAGCTGGTCACCTTGATGGTTGGCCGGGAATTGAAGGAGACTTATCCGGCGCGGAGTCACACCGTTTCCAGTGAGGTTCTGCTCAAAGCAGAAAACATCAGCGGAGAGATCGTCAATGATGTCAGCCTGGAAATTCGCAAGGGTGAAGTGCTTGGTCTGGCTGGCCTGATCGGCTCGGGGAGGACTGAATTCGCGGAAATTCTTTTTGGGTTTAAATCAAAAACGAGCGGACGCATCACTCTGAAGGGCCGTGAAATCGACCCGAAGCTTCCCAAGGATGCGATCAAAGAAGGGCTCGCTCTCGTGCCGGAAGACCGCAAGCGTCTTGGCGCTCTTCTCGATCTTACCATCAAAGACAACATCACCATTTCCGTCCTCGAACGGTTGTCAAAATTCTTCACCGTTAATACCAAGGAGGAGCAAAATGTCGCCGGCTACTACCGGGAAGCGATTCGCATCAAAACGCCGAACCTTGAGCAGAAGATAAAGAATCTGAGCGGCGGAAATCAGCAGAAAGTCATTATCGCGCGATGGCTCGCAACCCATCCCGACCTCGTCATTTTTGACGAACCGACTCGAGGTATCGATGTCGGTGCGAAGTCGGAAATTTACACCCTCGTCAATGAACTCGTGGCCTCTGGTAAGTCGGTCCTGATGATTTCCTCTGAAATGGAGGAAGTCATGGGAATGTCCGACCGCATCGTCGTGCTTCACGAAGGAAAAGTCACCGGAGAGCTCGAACGTAAAGATTTCTCCCAGGAAAGAATCATGAACTTCGCCTCCCGCAAATAAACCCAAACAACCCCAATTTAATGAAAAATATCAAATTTTTGAACGGAGCTGGCGGAGCCGCTTCAGCTGCCGCCTTCGCCAAACAATTCGGCATCTACATCGTGCTGCTGTTTCTGATCATTTTCTTCACGATCGTTTCAGAGAATTTCCTGGTTAGCAATAACCTCCTCAACGTTGCGCGACAGGTGTCGATGATGGGCATTGCTGCCGTCGGATTTTCTTTCGTGCTGTTGCTCGGTGGTATTGATCTCTCGGTCGGATCAGTTATCACGTTGGTGAACATCGTAGCTGCCTACCTGATGGTAAATGCCAACTGGCATCCTGCTCTTGCGGTCATCGCTGCGCTTTTGCTCTCCGCTGCTATCGGCTTTTCCAACGGTTGGATCATTTCCAATATCAAGATGCCGCCGATCATCGTGACGCTGGCGATGCTGATTATCATTGAAGGGGTTGCTTATCTTATCTGTGAAGGGCTGCCGATCTTCGGTTTTGCAAAATCCTTCGCCGTCATCGGTCAGGGCTATGTCGGTCCGATTCCTATCCCGGTGATCATCATGGCCGTCGTCATGGGCGTAGGCGGCTTCATCCTGAAAAAGACTTACTTCGGCAGATACTTTTACGCTGTCGGCGGAAATGAAGAAGCGGCCAAACTCTCTGGAATCGACGTGAAGCGGGTCAAGTATCTGGTCTACACGCTGTCAGGGTTTTTCGCCGGCATCGCCGGAATTGTGATCCTGTCGCGCACGAATTCGGGCCAGGTTCTCTCCGGAAAAGGTTTCGAGTTCGACGTCCTGACTGCCTGTGTTCTGGGGGGCGTCAGCGTAACCGGGGGAGTGGGCAAAATTTCCAATGTCCTCGCCGGAGTACTCATTCTCGGTGTCCTCAGCAACGGGCTGGTGCTCATGGACATCAGTCAGTTCGTGCAAATGGTCATCAAGGGTTCAGTGCTGATGATCGCGGTCGCACTCGACTGTCTGCAGCATCGCAAATCCGCGTAGCAGGAATTAAACGGCAATCGAAATCCCCGGGATTATGAAAACAGTTGCTCTCCTCAACCAGAAAAGCCTGCCGCATTTGCCCAAATCGGTTGTCCGGCCGACCTACGACCGCACCAAGCTCACTGCCGGTATTGTGCATATCGGGGTGGGCGGCTTTCATCGCTCGCACGAGGCCGTCTACACTGACGAACTATTGGAAAAAACCGGGGCGACCGACTGGGCTATTTGTGGAGTAGGGCTGCGCGATGCCGATCGCAAGATTGCCGATATCTTGAAGCATCAGGACTACCTCTACACTCTGATCGTAAAATACCCGGATGGCCGCATCGAAAATCGTGTCATCGGATCGATTATCGATTTCATGCTCGGCTGTGATGATCCGGCAGCGGTCATCGACAGGATGGCGGACGAAGCGACGAAAATCGTCTCGCTGACGATCACTGAGGGGGGCTACAACCTGAACTCAGCCAGCGGCGAGTTTGATTTCAAAAACCCCGACGTAAAGCACGACCTCGCGCATCCCGCGAGTCCGCGGACGGTATTCGGCTATCTCACGGCAGCTCTGGAAAAACGCCGCGCCGCTGATCTGCCGGCGTTCACGGTCCAGTCGTGCGACAATATTCAGCACAACGGCGACATGACCCGCAAGATGTTGCTCGCCTTTGCCGAAGCGCTGGACCCGGATCTGGCCGAGTGGATTGAGACTGAAGTGTGTTTTCCCAATGCCATGGTCGACCGTATCACGCCGGTGACCACTGCGGACGATATCGAATACCTCGCCGACGAAGTCGGCTTTAAGGATAAGTGGCCGGTCACCTGCGAGCCATTTTCCCAATGGGTCATCGAAGACAAGTTCTCCAACGGCCGACCGGAGTGGGAGGCCGTCGGTGCGCAGTTTGTGCCCGACGTTACCCCCTACGAAACCATGAAGATCCGCCTGCTCAACGCCGGTCATTCGGTGGTTGGATTGCCCGGCGCGCTCCATGGGCATCAGACCATCGATGGTTGTATGGCCGATCCACTGTTCGCGACCTACCTGCGGCGTTTCATGGATTTCGAAGTCACTCCGGTGCTCGAACCGGTCGAAGGCATCGATCTTGAAAGTTATAAAGACTCCCTGATTGAGCGCTTCGGTAATCCCAACATCAAGGATAATGTAACGCGCATCTGTCTGGGCAGTTCCGACAAGCTACCGAAATTTCTCATCCCGACCATCACTGAAAACCTCGAGCGGGGAGGCAGTATCGAATACGCAACCCTGGTGATTGCCGCCTGGTGCTACTATTCCGACAAACGGGTTAGTAAAGACGGTAAGCAGCTCGAGATCATTGATGACATGAAGGACGAACTGCACAAAGCGGCAGCGGGAACTGCGAAAAACAAACTTTCGTTTCTGAAGCTGAAGCCTGTGTTCGGAGCACTCGCCCGCAACAAAACTTTTACCGACGAATACGGTCGCATGATCGACGCCCTCTACGAAAACCCCGACATCGCACAGCAGATGCAGGCCCTCCTGTTCGGACGGGAATAGTCCGCGCACAGGCCTCACTGCAAACCTCCAATGCGTCCTGAAGCGGGCGTAGCGGAACCCCTGTGCCCTTGAAAAATACACCCCCTGAATGACAAGCGCCTTCTTATCCCCCCTAACCAAAGTACTACAATGAAACTTCCCTCACGAATTACCACCGCTGTCTTCGCTGTTTGCGCAGCTCTTCCGGCAAGCTCCCAAGAGCCGGATATGACATCCCCGGCAAAGAACCCGTCCATTTCGGCAATCGCCAGTGCGGTCGCCGAAGACGAAACCGACTACGATGACTACCTCCTCGGCGACCTGTTCGGCGCGCGCAGCAGTCTGGTGCAGTCCGGCATCACCCCGTTCCTCTACTACGATTCCATCTTTGCCGGCAATGTCTCCGGCGGACTTCGAACCGGCGAAGCCTTTACCGGGCAGGTCTATGCCGGTGTCGATCTGGACCTGGAAAAGCTGATCGGCTGGTCCGGAGCCTCCATGAAGATTTCCATGGTCAATCGTCATGGCGAAACTGCCAACGAATATGTCGGCGGCGTTTACGATCCGATGTGCATTTATGGCGGACAGGTCAGTTACCTCTACCAGTTCTTTCTGGAAAAGACCTTCGGCAAGCAGTGGTCGGTGAAGCTTGGTCGTTTGTCGGCCGACAACGATTTCCTGGACAACGAGCTGTATCGCTATTCGCTCAGTACCGCCATCAACGGTCCGATGCGCGCCACCTTGCTGGAAAACTCAATCACCTCGTTCCCGTATCCCGTGTGGGGTGGTCGGGTGAAATACAATCCTTCCGATGAACACCAGTTTCAGATCGGAGCGTACCAGACGGGCGATGGTCAGTGGGACTTCACCGAACACGGAGCCGATCTCAGCATTCGAGGTGATGATGGTGTCTCGGTCCTGGTGCAGTACGACTGGACCCCGCAGATCTTCGATCGTCAGGCCCGCGTTTTCGCCGGCGCGATCAACACTTTCCGTGAGTTCGATAACTTCGACAGCGCCGGAACCACGGATTTTCTGTTTCGCACCTACCTGCACGCCGATGTCGAGATCGCCGATGGCCTGAGGGTGTTCGGTTTCGCGACGTATTCTGATGAGGAGCAAGTCGCCAAGACTCCGCTGCAAGTCAGTGGTGGAGTTAATTACCAGGGTATGATCCCCGGCCGCGCTGACGATCACAGCATGTTCTTCGTCACCTACGGGCAACTCAGTGATGCTTACGGCAAGTCCATCGGCAAAGACGTTGATCACGAGATGGTCTACGAACTCGGCCACCGCATCCAGTTAACACCATCGTGTTACGTCCAGCCGTCGATACAATATATCCAGCAACCCGGTGGTGCCGGCGACATCGATGATGCGATCGTCATTGGTGCCTGGATTGGTATTGCGTTTTGACCGGCACGTTAAAATTGCCCCGTCGACTACTCGCTTAGTTTCCAAACGTCGCGGGCGTATTCGCGGATCGTCCGGTCGCTGGAGAACCGGCCCATGCGGGCGGTGTTGAGAATCGCCTGGCGCGCCCAGCTGGAGCGGTCCTGATAGGCACGGTCGGCTCTTGCCTGGCAGTCAATATAGTCGGCGTAGTCGGCGAGAACGAGAAACGGATCACCGTTGTCAAGGAGGCTGGAGACGATGGCTTCGCCGCCACCGCCGGAGCGGGAAAATGCGGGCGATCCGAGCCAGTCGATGATCGCTTTTAATTCTGTGTTCTGATCGTAAACGTCCCGCGGGGAATAGCCGCCTGCGCGCAGTTCATCGACTTCTTCCACGGTCAGTCCGAAGATAAATATGTTGTCGTCGCCGACGGCTTCGCGAATCTCCACATTGGCACCGTCCATGGTGCCGATGGTCAGCGCGCCGTTGAGTGCGAGCTTCATGTTGCCGGTTCCTGAGGCTTCTTTCCCGGCGGTGGAAATCTGCTCGGAGAGATCGGCTGCGGGGATGATTTTTTCCGCGAGAGATACCCCGTAGTTGGGCAGGAACACGACCTTGAGCTTGTCCTTGATGCGAACGTCGTCGTTGATTCTTTCCGCGGCCAGATTGATCGCGTGAATGATCTCTTTAGCGAGCACATATCCGGGCGCGGCTTTTGCAGCGAAGATAAAAACCCGCGGTGCGATATCGAGATCCGGATTGTCCAGCAACCGTCGGTAGAGAGTGAGGATGTGCAGTAGGTTGAGGTGCTGCCGCTTGTATTCGTGCAGCCGCTTGATCTGGACATCGAACAGGGCATCCGGACTCACCGTGACACCGCACAGCGACTCGATTTTTTCGGCGAGGCGTTGCTTGTTGCGTCGTTTGACCGCGAGAAATGATTCTTGAAAATCAACATCGTCAGCAAAGGCTTCGATTTTTTCCAGCTGGTCGAGATCGCGAACCCATTGGTCACCGATTTTTTCATTGATCAACGCCGACAGCTGCGGAT
Source organism: uncultured bacterium (assembly GCA_965367965.1). Classification (GTDB taxonomy): domain Bacteria; phylum Verrucomicrobiota; class Verrucomicrobiia; order Verrucomicrobiales; family DEV007; genus JBBKXR01. Next base: position 27,012 of record CBDULB010000003.1, read on the forward strand.
TGCAAGCTCGCAGCCAGCGGCGCGGAGTGATGCCGTTGGTTTTGTTGTTGAAGCGCTCTGGAAACAATTCGTTGAACTCCGGAAACAGCCGGGCTTTCAGCAGTCGCGTGTGCATCGCAGCTACGCCGTTGGTCGAGGAGCTTCCGAGCACAGAGAGATGCGCCATGCGCAGCGACCGGTGACCATTTTCTTCAAACAGAGACAGTTCCCGCTTTTTGTCGACGTCGTCCGGCCATCTGACCTCGACGACCTTGGTGAGAAACAGGTGGTTGATTTCTTCCGCAATCTGCAGGTGACGCGGCAGCACTTTGCCGAACAGGCCGACACTCCAGGTTTCGAGCGCTTCCGGCAGCAAGGTGTGATTGGTGTAGGCGAAGGTTCGTTGAGTGATGTCCCAGGCTTGTTCCCAGGCAATATCCGACTCATCGACCAGCAGGCGCATCAACTCGAGAATTGCCACCGCCGGGTGAGTGTCATTGAGTTGCACGGCGACCTTGTCTGGGAGTGATTGCCAGTCGTTGCCGGCAGCGAAGTGGCGCCGAACGATGTCACTCAGGGAGCAGGCAACAAAGAAGTACTGCTGGACCAGGCGCAATTCCTTGCCGCTCTCTGTGCTGTCGTTGGGATAAAGCACCTTGGAAATCGTCTCGCTTTCGGCCTTTTCCCGGACGGCATCGACGTAACCGCCCTGGTCGAACACCGCGAAATCGAACTCCTTGGATGCCCGCGATTCCCAGAGTCGGAGGTAGTTTGCCCGCTCGGTGCCGTAGCCGAGGATCGGAACGTCCCACGGTACGCCGACAACGGTCCGACTGGATTTCCAGACTCGACGCGTTTTTTTCGAACCATTACTGCCCGGTTCAACTTCGCCGTACAAATGCACCCGGGTGGAAAACTCCGGACGGACCACTGCCCACGGATTTCCAAAACGCATCCAGTCGTCCGGTCCCTCGGCCTGCCGCCCTTCGACAAATTTCTGCTGAAAAAGGCCGAACTCGTAACGAATGCCGTAGCCGATCGCCGGGTATTCGAGGGTGGCTAATGAATCGAGAAAGCAGGCGGCGAGGCGTCCGAGGCCACCGTTGCCAAGACCCATGTCGGGCTCGCGTTCGGCGGCATCGTGGATGTCCTGCCCGAGCTCGGCGAGAGCGTATTCGGCGACTTCGTAGAGGCCGGTATTGATGAGGTTATTAACCATCAATCGGCCCATCAGAAATTCGAGGGAGAGGTAGCACACGCGGCGCGGATTATCCCGCCGGTAGATCGCCTGGTTTTTGGCGTAGCTGAGCACACTCCATTCGCGGGTTGCCAGACAGGTCGCAACCCACCAGTCTCTCGGCGTGGCTGCCGATGGCTCGTGGAGAAGGTCCACGCGCAGATGGCGAACGATGGCTTTCTTAAACTCCTTTACCGTCGGGATGGGATTCGCATTCTGCTGAGTTTCCACAGAGGCTTCGGTCAGACTTTCCATTGGGCAGTTAGTTCGTTTAGGGAGTAAGGGATGATTGAAGAGCAGGTGTTGTGCCAGCGAGATTGGCGCTAAGCGATTTCGAGCGCGGGATCTCTGCCGATCGATCCGGAGAGGCTCTCCCGGTATGCCCGGGAACGATACCGCTCCAGTTTCCGGTTCAGTGTCGACCGTTCATCGGTGAGGTCCGCCGCGTCGCCGTTCAAGCTGTCGATGTAGCGCAGCGTTTTTTCGGTGCGCGAGATGTCGCTCTGCACCTGGCTGTCGAGTCGCGCCTGAAACCAGTCGCTCGCAGCCATTTTTTCACGGCAAAACAGGTCGCGAATTTCCGGATGGCTGAGATCGCGTCCTTCGAATTCTCCATCTTTCATGATGTGCAGCAGTGCCTTCAAGGGAGGGCAGGCAAGGTCTATGCCGCCGTCATTAAAATAGCTTTGAGCGGCCTTCCGGTGAGTTGCCAGAATGTTGTCCATACCGTCTGCGTAGACCGCAGGATCCTGCTGTTCGGGGCGCAGCATATCTTCCGGAAAAAGATCGGCAGGATTGCTGAATATCCTCGCCATAAACCGGTTTACAAAAGCCTGAGTGATTCGGTAGCCAAGGCTGCCACCGGGAATGGTGCGTCCCTCGAAGTCCAGATCGGGAACCGGCTCGAGCATGCCGTTTTCGATCAGCCACGAGGGTTCGCGTTCGTCACGAGTCATTCGGCACCAGACCTCCGGAACAAGCAGGCTGATGTCATGATCGACCCGGTAATTCGGCCCGACGCACCCTGCAGCGGTAACGAACGGATGGTAGCCGCTGATCATGGAGGACACCAGCGCGGCATTGAGATCGTGAATCGGCAGCAGCGCGTTGAACGGTCCCTTGGTCAGCGCTCCTTCGCTACCGGCGCCCGTGGTGGAGGGGCTCTTGCCGGTCATGCTGGAGATAAATTCCATGAACGCCTCAGGCAGCGGCAGGTAGTGAATCGGATTGAAGACGCACAGCGGTCGCACCTTGTCTTCCGGCGGGTTGTTGCGTCGGCCCGGGCAGACGATATCCACCGGAGTGTGCAGCGGGGCATCGGGCTTTAGGCGTCGGTAAAGGCGCAGGCCGATATCGGCGACATGGGCACCCTGCGGATTTACCAGATCGAGCCGCGTCTGCAGATAACGGGGATTCTTGCTGGGCGTTCCGTCGATCAGTCGCGGGTTGGCTGAGCAGACGAAGTACTCAGGGGTAGGGTCCTTTTGTTCGCTGAATCCCTTGATAAATCCTTTCATCGGCCCCGTAAAGAGATCGAACCGGACCGCGTCATCGATCATGTCCCGGGCTTGTTCCAGGGATTTTGGTTCATAGTTTGAGAGGAAGCTGGCCGGACCCGACATGTCCCTTTCGGTCTGGTGGTCGTAGCCTCGAATAATCGCGTCGTCCGGGCGTTGAAAAAGTCGGTATTCACAGTTGTGGGTGAACTTGAGGGATGGGTTCGCGCCATTGGCTACCGGGGTTGTTAAAACGTCTTTGGAAACCACCACCGAAGCGGTGATATCATCTTCCATCTGCACCTTCTGAGCCGGGGAAAAGTCGGAGCGCAGGCCAAACACCCGCCACGAACCGTCGCTGTCGTAGCCAACGCGCAGGTAGCTCTTGATGACCGGTCGAGTCTTGTAGCGCAGTTCGTGACCGGGTTGGCCGTTGATGCGGTCAACGCTGAAGCGATCCCGCCAGTTGTCACCCCACTCAGGCTTGTGAAAGCGTTTCACTAACATCACCAGATCCTTGATCTCTGTAGGGATCGACTGGATGAAATCGTTGTGCTCGTCGGTGTAAGCGGAGTCGGGGGTGAGCAATTTGATTACCGAGCCGAGCGATCGTTGCTGGCTCAGGATCGAGCGCGCATTTTCCCGGTTCATTGCCGAATCTTTGAAACGGAAACCGTAGTCGCGGCTGAGAATGGTATCGACCTGGTCGAAAGCCTCCTGCAGTTGATTCACATAAAAAGGTGCGTGGATAATCGCATCGGTGATCATCTTGGAGATCTCCGATTTTCCGCCACCGGAAACGGTGCATGGTTTGTGACACATGCACGGCTCAGCCTTGGTCCCGATCAGCCGCCAGCGCCTGCCTGCCCCGGGTTTTGCGAGCTGGAGTTTGTAGCCGCTGGGCAGCATGTAGACTTTATTGGCGAGCAGTTTGATTTTCGATTCGCTGCCGTCATCCGCCGGCCAGGAAATACTCAAGTCGTTCATCGTGAAGTAGGCCGTTTCCGGCACATAGACGATGTCAGGATGTTCGCGGTCGAATCCGTAGCCTTCGGCTTGCACTACGATCTGATCGCCGAGTCGCTCGACGACTTCGGCAAAGGTGTGATCGGCTTCGGGCTCGTAGCGTCGATTCAGACGAAAGTCCTCGCCCTGGTCGTGGCTGCTGAATGCCAGGGCTCCACCGGCATGCTCCTCCTCCGCCAACCCCATGAGGTTAGCCGCAAAACTGATCTGGGTTTTGACCTCCTTTTTGCAGTAACCAAAGTAATTGTCGGCGATCATGGTCACCACGACCCCCTGAGCGTTTCTTGCCGTCAGTTTGAAAGCGGATCCGTCATTGTATTTTTCGTCTTCGCTTTCCCAGCACATGCCGTCGCGCTTCTGCCGTTCGCTTGCTTCGGAAATATGTGGCAATCCAAGCGCCGCTTTCGTTACCCCGATCAGGTGCGGAGCGAGAACGACGCAGCCGGTGTGGCCGCTCCAGTGATCGACATCCAGACCGGCATCGTTTTCCGGTAGATAAGGATCGCCGGCATTGCCGAAGATGGACTCTACAAAATCGAGATTGCTGACCAGATTGCCGGGAGCGAAAAATCGCACCTCCATGTGCCGCCGCTCGATGAACGGAGCGACTTCGGGACAGATCACCGGACGCAGCAGCAGCGAAACCCAGGCGTGCGCTTTTTCTTCCTGATGACTGGTCAGCGGCAGCATCATCAGATCCGCTGGCGGATTGAGGGCGATCTTGAGCAGCTTGGCGAAGACCGATTTGGGTACCGCCTTTTTGTCATCCGGAATCGGCAGCCCACCTTCCGCAACATGGAAGACTCCCTTGGTGGTGCGCCGGTCATTTTTCGGATTGTGCAGGACGCCGTTGGCGACGCGGTAACTGTCGATGATGTCGCTCTGAAACACATCGGCGTCGCCCGGCAGTGACAGAACACGGGCGACTCCATGTTGACCGAGCGTCAAGGTCTTGCCGGGCAGGAGTGGTGCCTCGTCATCGACATCGCTCAAATATTCACGCAGCCAATTCTGAATGCGGCAATCGGCGGGGGGCCGCAATTCGTCCCGAATCCTGTCCTTGGCCCGATAGTGAGCCATCAAGGTTTGCCCCATCTGGAGAAACGGATAATCCTCGCGATTGCCGAAAATGGGTTCGCCCATTGCTGACAGCTTCATGTTGATGAACTCAACCATTCGGTCGCCGTACTCGATACTGGAGCGGGTAGCCGGGTCAAAACCAATCGCCGTGCGCAATTCCGGGGGAGTTTTCTGCATACCAGTGCTAAAGCATCCTTGATGCCAACGTTTCGCTCCTATCGAAACAATAGAATCACCAACAGCTGGGCCACTACGATGCGCGACAGCATGGCGATCGGATACACCGTTGCGTAGGCCAGGGCAGGTTCGTCCGATTTTGTCAGAGCACCGGCAAAGGCGAGTGCCGGTGGATCGGTCATGCTTCCGCTGAGTAACCCGGTGATCGACAGGAAGTTCATCTTCAACACTTTGCGAGCCACCACTCCGGCGAGAAGCAAAGGGATCATCGAGATGAAGATGGCGCAGCCAGCCCACACCAAGCCCTGAGAACTGAACGCGATATCGAAGAATTTCGGGCCTGCCCCGAGACCGACGCTGGCGAGGAAAAGCACGATGCCCAGTTCCCGGAACGCGAGATTGGTATTCACCGGCATATGCCAAACCAGCGGCCCGATTCTACCGATGCGGCTGAGGAGTATCGCCACCACCAGTGGGCCGCCAGCCAGGCCGAGCTTCATCGGGCTGGTCAGCCCGGGGATGGAGACCGGCAGCATACCCAGAAGAACTCCGAGAAGCAGTCCGAGGAACACGGTGATGAAACGGGTCGTGCTGAGGGCCTGGAGTGAATTGCCCAACTCCTTTTCGGCAGCGGTCAGACCATCGGGAGGGCCGACCACGTGCAGGTAGTCGCCGAACTGCAGTTTCAGATTTCCGTTTGCCGGCATCTCGACACCGGACCGCACCATTCTGGTGATGGTGACTCCAAAGCGTTGGTTCAGGCGCAGTGTGCTCAGGGTTTTACCCAGCAGCGTTTTTTGAGTTACGACGATGCGGCGGAAGGTGACGGCTTCCTGATCACGCATCAGATCATCATCCGATTGATGACCGACAATCATCTGGAATTTTTTCAAATGAGCTTTGGTGCCAACGGCGAGAAGGCGGTCGCCCTGATGGATCATGGTATCCCCGGTAGCGGTTCGGATCTCGCTTTCTCCGACGGCAAGCACCCGCGAAACGGAGATCTCCATTTCCTGCAAACCGGGAAAATCGCTGAGAGGAATCCCGTCCAGATTGGGGTTTTCCACAACGATATTCAATCGATCCAATGAAGGGTTCTTGCTGCGCGACAGCTCTTTCAGTTCCTGTTCTTCCGCTTGCAGATCGATCTTCAAAACTTTCTGTAGAAGCAGGATGCTGCAGATGATGCCCAGAATGCCAATGGGATAAACCGCTGAATAGGCCAGAGCGGGGAGCGCCGATTGATCTGTCGATATTTCCGGCATGGCCCCCATGGCTTGTTGTACCGCGCCAAGCGAAGGCGTGTTGGTGGTCGAACCGGAAAACAATCCCGGTAGAATCCCCGGCTCAAGCTTCAAAAACACGCCGCAGCCATAGACGATTAAGCCGCCGGTCACGACGATGCCCACCGCGAGAAGATTCGACGCCAGTCCGGCGGCGCGCAGCGAGGCAAAGAATCCCGGCCCCAACTGCAGGCCCATCGTGAACACGAAGAGCAGGAGTCCAAACTCTCTGACGAAGTGCAGCGTGTCCGGTTCGATGGGCACCGCAAAGCTGCCGACGATCAACCCGGCAAACAAAACCCCGGTCGAGCCCAGTCCGATGCCCTTGAATTTTATCGCCCCTAAGGCCAGACCGAAAGTCGCCACCCCGGCCAGGATGACCAGCGCCAGGCCGGTATCGGCAAAGACGGCGGATGAATCGATGGGCGCAGCTTTCACGGTGGGTCGTGAAAGCGATATCCGTGCCAAGGCGGTGCCGACGCCGCGAGCGGTGTTCGACGTAATGTAGGATGGGATTGCATCCCGTCCCCGTTGCGTTGGCGAGTGGTGCCGTCGCGTGCGTTGCTCCCGCTTTGACCGGGGTGAGGTGTCGACTCAGTCGCCCAGCGTTCGGGACGGCTTAAAAAGCCATGCTGCGGTGCTGCCCTGACGAGCGGCATCCGGGCGGCCAATGCCTGTCAGCTTCGGAGTGTCCGCAATTTTCTGAAAATTTCGACAACTTGTCCTTTCTGCAAAATCTCGTTCGTCATACCAATAGAGACCGGCGCTCGTTGCCAACCGCTGAGCAATCGGCTCACCTTTTTACTGAATCCCATCGACCCTGAACTTACCTCACCGAAACCAGAACCCCATTTGCCATGAAACCCATTATCGAACCCTATCTGTTTTTTGATGGCTGCTGCGAGCAGGCCGTCGAGTTCTACGTCGAGCACCTCGGAGCCGAGGTGGTCATGCTGATGCGCTACAAGGATTGTCCCGATCCGCTGCCGCCCGGCATGGATTCCGAGGAAAATGCCGACAAGGTGATGCACGTGACGTTTAAGATCGGCGACAGCACCGTGATGGCATCGGACGGCGGCTGTGGCGACGGCGAAGAAAAAGTTCACTTCGCGGGTTTTTCCCTGTCGCTGGCATTTCCTGAAGAGACGGAAGCAAAGCGGGTGTTCGAATTGCTTTCAAAAGATGGCAAAGTCGACATGCCGCTGGACAAGACCTTCTGGTCGCCGTGCTTCGGTATGCTGACGGATCGCTTTGGGCTCGATTGGATGATCACGGTTGTCGCCGCGGAATGAGCCTGCGCGAACTCTAACAAACTAAGAAAAGCTATGAGCCAATACATTGACGGATTCCTCGTTCCCGTCCCCAGAGACAAGATCGATGCTTACCAGGCGACCGCGACCCGGGCTGCCGCTGTCTGGAAAGATCACGGCGCTCTCGAGTATCGCGAATGCGTCGGTGAGGACCTCGATGTCGAAGGCATGGTATCGTTTCCGAAACTCGCCGATGCGAAGGCGGATGAAACGGTGGTGCTTGCCTACGTGGTGTTCGCCTCGAAACAAGATCGCGACGCGGCCAACAAAAAAATCATGGCCGATCCCCGCATCGAAGAACTCGGTGTAGAAGTAGGCCGGATCTTCGATTGCAGCCGCATGGCTTTTGGCGGATTTCAATCCCTGGTGCACGAACAAAGCTAAACAATGGACAACAACAACCCACAGAAACCCACGGACGAGTATCTATTGCTGATCCGCGGCACGCACTGGAGTCACGGCATGTCGCCGACCGAGTTGCAGAAGTCGATGACCGACTTTTACGCCTGGGTCGATGGTCTCGTGGCAGCAGACATTCTTCGCGGCGCCCAGCCATTGATGGAGGAAGGGAAGTTGGTCACCGGCAGTCAGGGGGCTGCGGTCACGGACGGCGTGTTCGTGGAATCGAAGGAAGCCATCGCCGGTTATTTTCATCTCGCCGTAGACTCGATGGACGAAGCGCTCACCCACGCGCGCTCCTGCCCGATTGTCGAATACGGCGCCGAAGTCGAGGTCCGTCCGATCGCCGATATGTGTCGTCCGATGGCAGAAGTGAAACAAAATCAAGCCGAAGAGGAAATTCTGACATCATGAAACAAATCAAAGCTTGTCTCTGGTTTGACGGCGCGGCGCAAGAGGCGGCGGAATTCTACGTCTCGCTGCTGCCGGATTCGCGCATCGACCGCGTCATGCGCACGCCAGCTGATACTCCGGGCGGGGAGGCCGGTTCCGTGCTAACTGTCGAGTTCACCCTGATGGGGTGCGAGTATTTTGCGCTCAACGGCGGGCCCGGGATCGATTTTAACGAAGCGGTTTCGTTGATGATTTATTGCGAAAATCAGGAGGAAGTCGACCGCCTCTGGTCTGCGCTCACAGCTGACGGCGGATCCGAAGTTCAATGCGGATGGCTCAAGGATCGCTGGGGGCTCTGCTGGCAGATTGTTCCGACCCGACTGATCGAGCTCTTGAACGATCCTGACAGGGAGAGAGCGGGGCGTGCCCAGGAAGCGATGATGGGCATGGTCAAGATCGACATTGCCCGGCTGGAGCAGGCGGCAGATGGCAAATGATCTGGACTAACAGTTGATGACAAATCTACGAAATCCCGTCGGCTGGTTCGAGATCTATGTTCAGGACATGGATCGCGCCAGAGCCTTTTATGAAAACACTTTCGATGTGCAGTTGCAACCGCTTGAAAGTCCGGATCTTGAAATGCTGACTTTCCCGTCAGAACCCGATCGCCCCGGCTGCGGTGGGGCGCTGGTAAAGATGGACGGCAAGGACTCAGGCACGGGCGGAACCATTAACTATTTCTCCTGTCTCGACTGTTCCATTGAAGCAGGTCGCGCGCTCGAAAGTGGCGGCCAGATACAGAAAGAGAAAATGTCGATCGGCGAATACGGCTTTATCTCGCTGGTCATCGATACCGAAGGCAATATGATCGGTCTGCATTCTCTCCAATAGCGCAGTGGCGACCATAGGCGATCTCTCCGACGATTTTTTCCGCAAGGAAAGTGCGCGCCTGGTGACGATGCTGACGCGGCGCTTCGGGGTGAATCGGCTGCAGTTCGCTGAGGATGTTGCCCAGGAAGCGCTGGTGCGAGCTTTGCAGTCGTGGCCGTATCGTGGCTTGCCAGACAATCCATCGGCGTGGCTGAGTCGGACGGCGAACAATCTGGCCATCGATCAGCTCCGCCGCGACAAGCGCTGGCGCGAAAAAGAAACGGGCATCGTGCAGGAGCAGGATCGCTGGCATTCGGTCGAAGCCGTGCAAGCTGGTGATCATGGCGAGGCGGGCGATGTCATTGCCGACGATACCCTGCGCATGCTGTTCGTTTGTTTTCATCCGCAGCTCTCGAAAGAGGCGCAGACGGCATTGGCACTGCGCACCCTGTGTGGGCTGAGTCCTGCCGAGATCGCGGCCGCATTTTTCTCTTCGGAGGCGGCGATCAGCAAACGTCTGGTGCGGGCCCGACAACGCATTCGCGACCTGGATCTGCCGTTCGCCGTGCCGGAAGTATCGGATTTACCGGACCGATTGGATGGTGTTCTGGGAGCGCTCTATCTGTTGTTCAACGAAGGTTACAAGGCGTCGTCCGGGGATCAATTGGTGCGGGTCGAACTCTGTAGCGAAGCGATTCGTCTGACGACTTTGTTGGCGGATCACCCGGCCACCAATCTGCCCCGTACGCAGGCTTTGCTCGCACTGATGCTGCTGAACGCGGCCCGACTCGGCTCGCGCAGTGACGAGGCGGGACATCTTTTGCGGCTCCACGAACAGGATCGGTCCGGGTGGGATCGGGCGCTGATTGAGTGTGGCCTTTCCTGCCTGGCTCAGTCCGGGCAGGGTGAGGCGGTAAGCGAGTATCACTTGAAAGCCGGCATCGCCGCCTGCCACTGTCTCGCTGCGGACGATGCATCCACCGACTGGCAGCGCATTCTCATGCTTTACGACCAGCTCGCTCTGCTCGCTGATTCGCCGCTGGTGAGGCTCAATCGTGCGGTCGCTGTCGCCAAGGTTCACGGCGTGCCAAGCGGATTGGATGCACTCGCGGATTTGCCGTTGGAGCCGTACTACCTGCTTCACGCGGTTCGAGGAGCCTTCGAGGCTGAACTCGATCATCCGTCGGCGGCCCTGGCCCACTTCCGCAGAGCGGAGGAGAGCGCTCCGTCTGACTCCGAGCGGGCGTTTTTGAAGCGACGGATCGCTGAGTGTGAGGCGGGGTGAAAGGTCGATCTGCTACGAGCGCGAATCGTCGATAGGGTCTGATTCATCTCGGCCAGCTATTGCTGGCACAGCGTGCTGGGTCGCGCGTGGTTGCATCGAACTTTCGCCGCAAATCCAATCGTTTCGATATTCCAATCTCCCGAAATCGGTCTAGGATAAATCACCAATCCCAGAATCTATGCCGATACATCCAAACGCCGGAAAGCCCGTTGCCAAAGAAGACCTCACCGATGTGGCTGAGTTGATCAGTCTTTATTATGAGATTCAGCCTGACGTGGAAAATCCGGATCAGAAGGTGGCGTTCGGCACTTCGGGACATCGGGGGTCGTCCTTGAAGGACAATTTTACCGAAGCCCACATCAGGGCGATTTCTCAGGGGATCTGCGAATATCGCGCGGAGCAGGGGATCACCGGTCCGCTGTTTATCGGTAAAGACACGCATGCGCTTTCCACCCCCGCAGAGAAAACTGCGCTGCAGGTTTTTGCCGGCAACGGAGTCACGGTGCACATCGACAAAGACGGTGGCTACACACCGACCCCGGTGATTTCGCATGCCATTCTGGGCTACAATGCCGACCGCAACGAGGGACTCGCGGACGGTGTGGTGATCACCCCATCGCACAATCCTCCGGACAACGGCGGTTTCAAATACAACCCGCCGAACGGTGGCCCTGCCGATACCGATGCGACCAGCTGGATCGCCGACCGCGCCAACGAATTGCTGCGCGGTAACAACGCCGGGGTGAAATCGCTGTCTTACCGCGAAGCTCTCGACGCCGACACCACGGTGATGCATGACTTCATCAATCCGTATGTGAACGACCTCGCTGCGGTGATCGACATGCAGGCAATCGCTGACTCCGGCCTGAAGATCTGCGCTGATGCCATGGGCGGCGCCGGGATTCGCTACTGGAAACCGATCGCGGAAAAATACGGAATCGATTTCACCATTCGCAACGACAGCGCCGACTACACCTTCAGTTTCATGACCGTCGACGGTGACGGCAAGGTGCGCATGGATTGTTCGTCGCCCTATGCCATGGCCAGCCTGGTCGCACTTAAAGATGATTTTGACATCGCCTTCGGCAACGATCCCGATTTTGACCGGCACGGCATCGTCACCAAGTCGGCCGGATTGATGAATCCCAATCACTATCTCGCCGTCGCGATCAACTACCTGTTCAGCAACCGGCAAAACTGGAAGGCCGATGCCGCGGTCGGAAAAACGCTGGTCAGTTCATCGATGATCGATCGCGTGGCCGCCGATCTCGGTCGCGACCTGCAGGAAGTCCCGGTTGGTTTTAAATGGTTCGTCAACGGCCTGGTCGATGGCTCGTACGGTTTCGGTGGCGAAGAGTCGGCCGGCGCTTCCTTTTTGCGCAAAGACGGCACGGTGTGGTCGACTGACAAGGATGGCATCATTCTCTGCCTGCTGGCCTGCGAGATTCTGGCGGTCACCAAAAAAGATCCCGGTGAGCACTACCGCGATCTGGTCGAAAAGTTCGGTGATCCGGTCTATGCCCGGATCGATGCGCCCGCCAACCGCGAGCAGAAGGCCAGGCTGGCCGCGCTTTCGCCGGATCAGGTGAAAGCCGAAACACTGGCAGGGGAAGCCATTACCGCCAAGCTCACGCATGCGCCCGCCAACGGTGCCGCCATCGGCGGGCTCAAGGTCTGCACTGAAAACGGTTGGTTTGCCGCCCGCCCGTCCGGCACCGAAGATATCTACAAAATCTACGCGGAGAGTTTCATCGGCGAAGAGCATCTCAAGCAGATTCAGGACGAAGCGAAGGAGATTGTGACGGCAGCTCTTGGCTGACGCGCAGCGTATGGGCGGAGCGTTGCTTCGGGTGATGATCAGCAATCGGCTTATCCGTCCTTCGAAGCAGCCGGCAACAACGGTCGCTGCCGGTCTTATGCCAGCAGGGGCTTGATCACCTCGCCGTGCACGTCGGTCAGCCGTCGCTCGATACCGTTGTTGTAGTAGGTCAGTCGTTCGTGATCGATGCCGAGCAGATGCAGCGCGGTGGCATGCAGGTCGTAACAGTATTTCTCCCGGTCGGCTGCCTTCCATCCTAACTCATCGGTTGCGCCGTAGCCGACTCCGCCCTTGATTCCGCCGCCGGCCATCCATGCGGTGAAGGCGCCGGCGTTGTGATCGCGACCCTTGGTTTGCGTGTCGCCTTTGCCCTTCATTTGCGCCGCCGGCTGGCGACCGAATTCGGTGGAACAGATCACCAGGGTTTCGTCGAGCATGCCTCTCGATTTCAGATCTTTTAAAAGCGCCGCCGCTCCGACGTCGAGCACCCGGCCCCAGTAGCCGTGGTCGCGGGGCAGGTCTTCGTGGCTGTCCCAGTTGGGGCGAATCTCGCGAGCCGTGGTATTTTCTGCGCCGCAGAAAATCTGCACAAAGCGTGTGCCGCGTTCGACCAGTCGCCGCGCTAACAGGCATTGGCGACCGAACGGGCCGATATCGGCATCGTCGAGCGCGTAGAGTTTTTGCGTTGCCGGCGATTCGCCCTTCAAGTCGGTCGCCTCGGGTGCACTGAGCTGCAGGCGGGCGGCCATTTCGTAGGCGGCGATGCGGGCATCGAGCTCGGAGTTGCCGGCGCGCTGATCGCGGTGCTTCCGGTTGAGTGAGCGCAGGAAATCGAGGCCTGCGCGATCGCTCTCTCGATCGACACCGGCAAAGTCTTTTGGCGGAAACAAATCGGCGAGCGGGGGCTCACCCGCCTGCACGGACATGGTCGTTCCCTGATGGACGGCGGGCAGAAATCCGGCGCCCCAGTTGATCGGTCCTCCCGGCGGCAATCCCCGCGGATCAGGCAAGACCACAAAGCTGGGTAAATTTTCGCTCTCCGAACCGAGCCCGTAAGTGACCCACGATCCCATGCTCGGAAAACCCGGCAGGGTGAAGCCGGTATTCATGAAAAAACAGCCCGGCCCGTGCAGCGCCGTCTTGCTTTGCATCGAGTAGATGAACGCCATGTCATCGATGCAGGTCGCCAGGTTCGGCATCAGGTCAGACATCCACAGTCCGGATTCGCCGTGGCGACGGAACTTCCACTGGCTGGGCATGCACGACCCCGGCTTGGAGGCAAAGAACTGCAACTTGCCGCCCGGATCGAAGGGCGTGCCGGCGCGTTTCTCGAGTTCGGGTTTGTAGTCGAAGGTGTCGATGTGGCTGAGCCCGCCGGGACAGAAAATCTGGATCACCCGTTTGGCGCGCGGAGCGTGGTGGCGGCCGCCTGATGGGGAGGTCGCTGAAGCGCTCGCTTTTTCGCCGAGCATGGCCGACAGCGCGACCCCGCCAAAGCCGCCGCCCGCTTTGCACAGCAGATCGCGGCGCGAAAGCATCGATGGCTTTTTGTCAGCGGGATTCAAGCTCATGACATCAGTCGAGATAAACGAATTCGCTGGCGTTGAGAAGCGAGCGGCAGAAAGCGAAAAGCCCGGTTTCGGCGATCAGCGATTTGGCACCCGACACTTCATCGGCACCCGGATCGCGGCCCAGAGTTAGACGAAAGGCCTGAGTGATCTGCGCATCGATCTTTTCACCGGCTTCGGCCTTGAGACGTTCAGCCAGATGGCGTGCCTGACGCAACATGAAGTCGTTGTTGTAGAGCGCCAAAGACTGCAGCGCGGTGGTGGTGGTCAGGCGCTTCGGTGTCAGGTTGGCGGGATCGGGACAGTCGAGCGCATTCATGAAAACATTGGGTGTGGTTCTGACGACGAAACGATAAATACTGCGCCTCCAGAACTCCGGCGAGTCAGCGGTTCGGTAGGTGTAAATCGGCGCGTAGGCTTCTTTGTAATCGAAGTCGCGAAAGCCGGGGCCGAAGCGCTCGCGGTTGAGACAGCCGCTGACGCTCAACACTGCATCGCGCACCTCCTCCGCCGCAAGCCGGCGCGGATTCATCCGCCACAGGTACTGGTTCTCCACATCAACGGCGGCCGGGGCCTCCCGCCAGGCCGAATTTTGTCGCCAGGTGGCACTGGTCAGCAGCAGACGATGCATCGCCTTGAGTGACCAGTTCTCGGCGAGCAATCGCTCCGCCAAAAAATCGAGCAGTTGCGGATGCGACGGCGAGTCTCCGCCGAGACCGAAATCGCTCGGTGTGGTCACCAGACCCTGACCGAAGTGCCAATGCCAGAGCCGGTTGACGATGACGCGGCGCGTCAGGGGATTCTTCGGATCTGTGATCCATTCCGCCAGCGCGACGCGTCGCTGTCCCTCGGCCATTTCAGCATTGCCAAGTAGCGGTGAAAGTTGCCCGTCGACCCACGCCAGCGCGGCGGGCCCGACCACTTCGCCCGGCGATTCCGGGTCGCCGCGGTCGAGCACCTGCACGGTCGGCGGGTCGTCTTCGGCAACTACCGCGTAAACATTCGGCGGCGTGCCGAGGTGGCGGCGGCGCTGCTGCAAAGTTTCGAGCTCGGCATCAAGTTGAGTCAGCTTTTTCAGCTCCGCTTCGCCTGCCCGCTTTGGCGTCGCGGAGTGCAAGTGCGGATCGCCGAAAAACACCTGATCATGACCGATACCGTTGCCTCCGTCCGTCGACAGCAAGGTCAGGAAGCGGGCTGAATCGGCGATGTCGATGTTGAGCTGCACCGCGCCGTCCTCGCGGCTGATCGGGCCACCTGCTTGCCGTTCATCGTCAAGGTAGACGTAATATTCCGCCTTGTGCGCGCCTTCTTTCCCTCCGTAACCGGCCACTGCGGTAAACCTCATGGCAGTCAAATTTGCAGCGGAGCGGATCGCCTGCAGATCGAAGGTGATGCCGGCGTTGGCATGCAAACCGAGCATCGAATGGGTGTTGGAAAAATAATCGACGCCATCCAACTCGGTAGAATGCTGACTCGCCACCGGTCCGTTGCGAATCATGTCCCAGACTTCTCCGGAGGTATCGGCCACACCACTCACCATCACACCGGTCGATGTGATCGGGATTTGCGCCTGCGCATTTTCCCCGCCATCGGGAACGACGACGCCATCGATGAACTCATAGGATTTGCAGGATTTGAAAGTATTGGCCTCAACGTTTCCGAGCCGACCGAATTCCCGCTCCTGCACAGCGCCGCTTCGAACATCGATGCCGAGCCGGCGTTTCCCTGAACCGAGTCCGTTGCCGCCGCCGACGACATCGGCGAGGTCGATCGGTTTGCCGCGGATTTCGTTGATGGAAAACTCGACCTTATGCAGCTGTGTTTCGATCGATTTTTTATCCTCCTCATAGCGCTGCACGGCGGCTTCGCTGATGACCCGGTCTTCGCGTTTCAGGCCGGCAAAAATCGAAACCAGCTGATAGTATTCTTTCTGCGAAATCGGATCGAGTTTGTGATCGTGACAACGCGCACAGTTGACGGTCATCGCCGTGCAGGCGGTCATCACCTGAGTGACCATGTCGTCGAGATCCAGTGCCCGCGCCGAACGCCGCAACTCGTCACTTTTGGTTTCCACCTGACCTACGTAATCCCAGGGACCCGCCGCGAGAAAACCGGTTGCCACGACCGAGTCGTGATCGTCAGGAGATAAAACGTCACCCGCGATCTGCTCGCGAAGAAACCGGTCGTAGGGTTTGTCGGCGTTAAACGAGCGAATCACGTAGTCCCGATAACGCCAGGCGTTGTCGCGCAGTTGGTCGCGTTCAAAACCGTGGGTATCGGCGTAGTGTGCGATGTCGAGCCAATGACGCGCCCACTTTTCACCGTAGGCTTCGCTGGCCAGCAATTGATCGACGAGCTTTTCAAAAGCCGCGTCAGGATCATTTTCCGCAGCCTGCAGATAACTCGCCATTTGCTCCGGCGTTGGAGGCAAGCCGGTGAGGTCGAAGTAGAGACGTCGGCATAAAATCCGTGGCGTGGCTTCGGGCGATGGCGACAGCTTTTTCTGGTGCAGCGTCGCGGCGATGAAGCGATCCACGTCGTTGCGCACCCAGTTACGCTCCGCTGCGGCCACTTCGGGAATGGCAGTCTCGTTCACGGGCTGAACCGACCACCAATCGCGGGCATCAGACGCGCCTTCATCCGCCGCATCGCCTTGTAAAGCGAAGGTCGCGACGAGCAGGGCGCACGCTGTGAATTTGAAGCTCATCTCAATGAATCTATCCGCTGGCCGGCAAATTTCGAGGCTAACAAAGCCAACGATAAGGGCAAATACCAAGTCACCGCGTTCATGTCTGCCGAACCGGGCGCGCGAATCGCTGCTCTTTCCCGTAGAAGTCGGAATTTCGCTGATCGCTAATCGACGGTGGAATTTTCGCGATTCCGGTGCGGCGAGGAAAGAGATACGGTGGCGACGTGAATCGGCAATCACTCAAATCACTCGGCATGGGCACGCTTGCTGTGGTGGCGATTATTGCAGTGGTGATTCAATTGCCGTTACTTTTCCGGTGGATCGCCACGTCTGACCAGGTCGGTGAGCGCCACGTCTACAAAACCGTCGGTGAACGCGAGTTGCCGATGTTCGTCTACAAGCCGAAACAATGGACTGCCGGCGATCAGCGTGTCGGCGTGGTCTGGTTCTTCGGAGGCGGCTGGGAAATCGGCAGCCCCGCGCAGTTTTCGGAACACGCCAGGTGGCTGGCGAAGCGCGGCATTGTTTCGATCACCGTGGACTACCGGATCAAATCGACAGATGGCACGACGCCGTTCGAAGCGGTGAAAGACGCGCGCTCAGCGCTGCGCCGGGTGCGGGCGGACGCGGCTGCGCTCGGCATCGATCCTCAAAAAATCGTCGCTGCGGGCGGTTCGGCGGGCGGGCATCTGGCGGCGGGTTGCGCGATTTTTTCCGAACAGAATGACGCCGGTGATGACCGGACGATCAGCCCGGTTCCCGACGCGCTGTTGCTGCTCGGCCCACTGCTCGATCCCGACATTCCCATCGTTCACAAGCACACCGGGCAGGAGCAGTTCGAATCCTACCGGGCGATATCACCGATCGACCAACTCAGTGAACCGCTGCCGCCGACGTTGATCCTGCACGGTGCCGAGGACCATGTCATCCCGGTCGATTCGATCAAAACCTTCGTCGCCAAAGCAAAGCAAGTCGGTAGTCCCACGATGAAGTGGGTGCGCTATCAGGGCATGGGCCACGAATTTTACTCGCACGGCATGCGCGGCAACATCGAGTTCAACGACGTCCTGGAACGGGCGATGGAGTTTTTCGAGGAGTTGGGGTGGTGAGCGGAATCGCAAGCGGCCGCTGACTGTGATCAAGTGGAGGCTCCTCGAAACGCCTGCCAGATCCGCACCAGAGCCAGCGTGTCGAGGCAGCAATACTCAAGCAACTCGCGTTCGATCCCGGCTTTCCGTTCGGTGGTGGTATCGTCGGCGATGGCTTCGGTGTAGCCCTGCACGGCCATGGCTCCGTCGCGGATGCCTTCGCCGAGATGATCGTAGGAAAGATCCGGACAAATGGCCGGGAGGACCGCTTTCAGGCTCCAACTGCCGTGTTGGCCGGGGGCGTAGAAATGCCGGCTGGCGATCGGCAGCAGGTCGACGATGCGGTCCTTGATACTTTGCAGGGCATCGGCGTGTCGGGGAAAGCGTTCGGCGAGGTCGTCGATGACGCGTTTCTCGAAGCCGGCGAAATAGGCGAAGATCGGACCATCGGCGTTACCGCAATGCGCGACCAGCGACGCTGCCAGTGCTGCGGAGGGATCGTCACCGCTGAGATCGAGAAAGGCCTCGTGAGTCAGGCCTCCGTCGGCATCGATGCTGTGCAGGCTGTATTGAAAGGGGATCTGCTGATAGGGGCGGGTGCCTTTCCAGAATGGCACGGGGAACATGGCGGTTTCGAAATCGAGGAATTTGGCCGGCGCACCGTGATCGGCCAGGTCGGCAGCTGCGGCGGCGCGGTCGAAAAAGGTTTCGCCGGAGCAGGTGTGTTGTTTAACTCTGAGTTGCAGCGGCGTCAGTTGGTCATCGGGGACGTCACGTAAATCGGTGATGCCTTCAGCTTCGAGTTGGGTGCGTTTGACTCCGTTGAAGCGCGGCAGCGAACTCAGCGGGTAGTCGACGGCAGCCCGGTGGCGATTGCAGTATTCGGTGAACGGACAGGGGAAGGGATCGCTGCACTGAGCGCCGGTAGCGATGTCGGGTTCCTCTTTCAGGGCATCGATCTCGCGGGCGCCGGCGATCCATGCTTCAACGTCGCTGCCGGCGGCGAAGCTGTGATAGGTGAGATCTGATTCGATCAGCAAGCCGTCGTAGTTGCCGTCGCCCTGGTAAACAAAGTCCCGGTTTATGTGCGCAATCGATGCCTTGGTGACATCGATGTCGGCGGCGCGGGCGACGTAGGCCTGAACGGCGATATCGTTCCAGTGGTAATCTTTGACGCGGGTCGAGGACTTGACTTCAATCAGGTGCCAGCGGTGATGATCAGCGTCGTCGCAGGTTTCGCTCAGTGGCAGCATGACATCGGCAAAGGCGAGTGCGCCGCCGGCTTTGAATCCGGCTTCAAAGATCGGCCCGTCGCCTTTGCCGAGCAGATCGGCGCTTTCGGCGAATGCCTTTTCAAAACCAATCGCGTCGAGGTCGATGAAGCTGCCGTGGCCGTCGGGATCGTAAAGTCTGCGCGCCATCTCGCCGACTTCGTTGCCGATTCTGAAGGCGTTGGTCGAGGCGGAGTCGTCGCGCAGTTCGGGACGATGAAGTTCCAGCCAGAGTCGTTTCGGACACTGCTGGTAAGCGATGATTTTGGATTTAGAAAAGGAGCGCATAGGGATCGGGAAAAGCAGGTTGAGGCAGAAAATGGCTTACGCGTCGCAGTCGTGGTGGTAGTGCTGCAGGGCTTGTTGAAGTTTCGAGGCAATGGTGGAGCGCAATGCCCCGGGGTGGGTCACGGTGATTGCCGGACTTTGCGAGAGGATCCAGAAGTGCAGTTGCCACGAATCAATGACGCTGACGCTTAGATAATGGCTATCGCCGCGGCGGGTGATCTTCTGATCGTCACCGAGCGGTGTTTCACGCAGCACGGTGGCGAGATCCCCGGAAAGGGTGGCGCGCAGGCTGATGCGTTCGCCGCCGCCGAACTGCACCCCGCCGTCGGCGATGAATTGATCGAGTGTGAAGTTTGCCGGTCGGTGGCCCGGCTGATCGAGCACTTCGAGTTCGGAAAAGCGATGGATTAAAAACGGGCGTGGATCGGGATACTTGCCGGCGGTGGCGATCAGGTAGCTGCGGACTCCCTGTTGGACGAGGGCGAGCGGATGCAGCGTCAGCCTGGCGGGCTGATCGGCACCGGCTCTTGTGTAGGCGACGCCGAGCTGGCGTTGTTCGAGCAGGCCGCGTTGGATCAGCCGAAACATGCGAGCCGGAATCGGAGGGGCGGCGAACGGCATGCCGGGCGGAAAATACCGAACCAGGTCGGCCCAGCGCGCATGTTGATTCCCGGGCAAAGCCGCGAGCTTCCCGGCGGCTTCGGCGAAGCGTCCCTTGAGGGCTTCGAGAAAAGTCGGTGGTGCCAACTGCGTGAGCAAATCTTCGAGTAATCCGAGCGACAGCGCTTCCGACAGCTCCATGCCGTGCAGACTGGCGTGGCTGCCGGACCGCCAGCGCCAGCCATAAGGTTGGCCGGCGTCGTTGCGGTCGAGCGGGAACACTTCCTGCAAGTCGAGCAGATCGCGCTCGACCGTGCGCTTAGTGACCTCGAAGCCCCGTTCGGAGAGCATTTGTCGCAGCTCGCTGGTTGATCTACCCGAACCTTTGGTGGGTAGAAGTTGGAGCAGTTCCCACTGGCGGGACAGGGTGGCTTGCTTGGCGGCGCGCGGCATGGTGATCAAAGGGCTGTGAACCACACTTTACATTCATCTGCGACAAAATAGGTCGCAGTGATTTTATTTAATTATCAGGCTTCAGCTCCGTGCCCGTGCTACTGCGTTGTCGTCGCTGTCGCCGGGATCGATGCTCGCTGGAAATCGCGGATTTTTTCCATCTGCCGATGGAATATGCGGCTGAGTCGGATGGCGTGGGGATGATCGTCTCGCCGCTTGATCGAGACGTGATCGGGGATGCGATTCGCAACGAGCCGGAAGAAAGTGTGGAAGCCGCTTGTATTATCGATGATAATTTGCCGCAATGGGCGCTTGATTTTGTGAAAAAGGCGCTTAAACAATACGGCTCCCCGTTTTGCGGGACTTTTCCGGCCCGGTATGACCAGCGGCGCGGAAACTAAGAATCACTGAAATCACAGACAGACATGGCGGTAAAAATCAGACTCAGACGGGAAGGCACCAAAGGGCGCCCCTACTACAAGATTGTGGTGGCGGATGGCCGTGCGCCCAAAGAGGGACGTTACATCGAAGTGATCGGCAAGTACGATCCGATGCAGGACGGCGACAATTGCACGCTTGATCTGGAAAAAGCTGAACAGTGGATCGGCAACGGCGCCCAGCCTTCGGAGACGGTTAACAGCCTGATCAAGAAAGCTCGTCGCGAAGCCACTGCCTGAGCAGGCAGCGGATTGACTATTTTCCCGGCGGGCACCTGATGGCCTGCCTGCGAACGGACGCCGGATTTTCATCCGGCGTTTTTTCGTTTGCCCGGGTGGCGAAAATGCTGGCCAGATCAGCCATTTTCCGCCAAAAGTTTGCCATGGAAGCAGCTTTGGCGATTCAGGAATTTATCGAATACGTGGTCATTCAATTGATCGATCATCCCGAAGATGCCGCGGTATTGCACGAAGCGGACGAAGATGGCCAGCGTCACGAATTTCGTTTGCGCTTGAATCAGGAGGACGTCGGCCGGGTCATCGGACGCAACGGCAGCACGATCGCCGCGATCCGCAGTCTGGCGGTGGCGGCGGCACAGAAGAACGATCTCAAAGTCGCGGTCGAGATCGATGAAGACGAAGACGCGAAACAACGCCACCGCAAACGGCGCGACCGGGACGGCGATCGCTGGTAGCGTGAGTTCCGCTACGATGAAGGCGTGACGCCTTTGGTGAGAATGATGTTGCCGTATTTGGCGGTATCGCCGGTCATGACGACGGCAAAGGCTTCGGCGGCGACGTCGTAAAACGCAAAGCGCTCGACTTTGGCGATCGGCGGGGTGTCGGGGTAGTGGCGGTCGATGACCGCGCGATAGGCGGCTTCGACCGCGGGATCGGCCTGATCGCCGGGCACCGGAGCCATCATTTTAACAGGGTCATCGATGTAGGCATCGAGCGTGAACAGCGGCAGGACGGCGTCGAGCAGGTCGGGGATGAGCAGTCCGTCGGCGCGGATGACGTCGGGGTTGTTCGATTCGCCCGGAAAGTGCGCATCGCCGAACACGATGCTGTCGCCATGGCCCATGCGGTAAAGAGTGGCGAGCAGTTCAGGGCTGAAGAGTGACGAGATTCCGTTGAGCATTTTTTAAGGAGGTTGGAGTTGGGAGATAGGAGTTGGGAGTTCGTCCACTGGAACAAGGGACTGACATCGTCAGGCGTCGAGCGCACAGCGGAATCCGGTGTGGCAGGTGGACGAGTCGGGGGTGTTGGAGGAGCGGGCGGAGACGCGGTAGCGGTTGCAGTAGGAGTGATGGCAGAGGTAGGAGCCGCCGCGAATGATGCGGCCGCTGCCGTGCCCGGGGCCGTGGGGATTGTGTCGGGTGGCATCGCTTTCGGTGCTGTGCCAGTCCGGGCTGAACCAGTCGGCGCACCATTCCCAGACGTTGCCGGCGGTGTTGTAGAGGCCGTGGCCGTTGGCTTTAAAGCTGCGCGCCGGGGCAGTGCCGGTGTAGCCGTCATCACCGCTGTCATGATCGGGGAAGCTGCCCTGCCAGATGTTGCAGCGGTGTTTGCCGTCGGGGGTGAGCTGGTCGCCCCAGGGGTAGAGTGCCTGATCGAGGCCGCCGCGGGCGGCAAATTCCCATTCGGCTTCGCTGGGCAGGCGCTTGCCGATCCAGGTGGCATAGGCGCTGGCGTCGTTCCAGGTGACGTGGACGACGGGATGATCCATGGATTTACGGATGTGAGTGCCGGGGCCGCCGGGTTTTTGCCAGTCGGCTTTTTCGACGCGCAGCCACCATTCGAGTCCGAGCACGGTTTCGTAGTGGCTGTGCTTGCGATGGGCTTTGGGGACCTGATTGGGAAACACGAAGGACCACCCGTAGCGCTCGGCTTCGGTCCGGTAGCCGGTGGCTTCGACGAATGCGGCGAAATCGGCGTTGGTGACGGTGGTTCGATCGATGTGAAACGCTGAAATATTAACTTCGCGGACGGGGCCTTCGCCGTCCGCCTGCCAGATTTCCGGACCTTCGCCGCCCATTCTGAACGTGCCGCCATCGAGGTGGACCATGCCGCGGGTCGATCCGGCGTCGGGTGCGCGTTCGGTGAGCGCGGCGGGTGAATCGGTCGACGGCGGAGCGCCGTGGTCGGCGGTCGGGGCGCAGCAGGATTTTTTGCCGTCAGACATCAGGCGATCACTCGGCGGCTGCGGGTTCTTCGACGTGGGTTTTGGTGCGGGTTTCGACGACGAGTTGGCCGTCTTCGAGGTAAACCCGCTCGAGCTCACGCATGACGTCGCCGAGGACGGGGTTGGTGTGGTCGAGTTTAAACAGGTCCTGAGAGGAGTAGCTTTTGATAAATTCTTCGGGGACTTCTTTGCCGGGGATACGCACGTCGCGAATCTGGAAAACGATGGTTTTGCGGCGCAGCAGGGGAGTGAAATCCATGCTGCCGTTCAGATAGCGGAAGGTGCCTGGCTTGAGGCCGCGCAAGGTCTGGGTGACGCGGGTGACAATGCCGTCGGCAGTGATTTTGTCGATGTAGGCACTGCCGCGGAAGTCGGCGAGAATTTCCTGGCTGGCGATCAGGGCATTGAGGTCATCGGCGCTGAAGGTGACGCGCTCGGTGGCGTTGTTGAGCGCGGCGTCGCGGACTTTTTTCAGTTTGTCCACGGCTGCCTGGCTTTGTTCCGGGGTGACTTCGGCGACCGGCACCGGGATGGCAGTGTCGGTGGTGAATTGGTCGATCTGCCGGCTCATCCACAGGCCGCGGGTGGTGAACAGCACGATCAGCCCGCCGAAAACGACGATGATGGTGCACAGGATAATGCAGCCGGAGGCCGGGGAGGAACGGGGGGCGATGGTAGAGTCGGACACGGGAGGTGGGAGCTGGCAGATAGGAGGCTTTGCAAACAACGCTAAATCTGTGATTTGGCAATCGTGGTTTGCGCGGCGAGGGTGGGCCGGGTTTTTTCAGAAGGTTTTATTATGGCACGATATCTTGCAGCAATGTCCGGAGGTGTCGACAGCAGTGTCGCGGCAGCGCTGTTGTTGGAGCAGGGACATGAGGTGGTCGGTGCCTACATGAAGAACTGGATCAACGACGAGGGCCTGCCGGGCGACTGCCCCTGGCAGCAGGATATCGTCGATGCGCGGGCGGTGTGCGATCATTTGGGGATCGAGCTGCGGGTATTGAGTCTGATGGATGCCTATCGCGACCGGGTGGTGGAGTACCTGCTGGCCGGTTATCGGGACGGGGTGACGCCGAACCCGGACGTGATGTGCAATCGCGAAATGAAATTCGGGGTGTTTCGCGACTATGCCCGGGCTCAGGGATTTGACGCCGTGGCGACCGGGCACTATGCGCGCCTGCGCAGCAATGCGGATGACAGTGTCGATCTGCTGCGCGGCGCGGATGGCAACAAGGATCAGAGTTATTTTCTAGCCTTGCTGGTGCAGGAGCAGTTGCGCGATGCGGTATTTCCGATCGGCGACATCGCCAAGCCCGAGGTGCGTCGCGAGGCGGAGCGGTTTGGCATTCCGGTGGCGGCGAAGAAGGACAGCCAGGGCATATGTTTCATGGGCGACATCAAGATGGCGGACTTTCTCGGTCATTATCTGAGTGATGAGCCCGGCGAGATTGTCACGCTCGATGGTGCGGTGGTCGGCGAGCATCGCGGGTTGCATTTTTACACGCTCGGACAGCGGCGCGGCATCGGCGTGGCGTCGGCGGAGTACGGCAAAGCCTATGTGGTCGTCGCCAAACGGGCGGCGGACAATCAGCTGGTGGTGGCGTTTGACGAGCCGCTGACGCCGGGACTTTACTCAAGTGAGTGCCGGGTGACCGGCATCAGCGTCAGCAATCGGCCCTTGTCTGAGGCGGGAAATCTCAGTGCTCAGCCGCGGTATCGTTGTCCGTCGACCGAGGTCGAGGCGACTCTGCAGGGAGACTCGGCGACCTTAAAGTTCGCCGAGCCGCAGCGCGCGCTGACGCCGGGGCAGATCTGTGCGTTCTACGATGGCGAGGTGCTGGTGGGCGGCGGAGTGTTTGCGGAGATCCGCTGAACGGCTGAACGGCAGAGATTTTGGCGGGAGGGAGTGAGCGCGGATTTGATCATTCACCGGTTACCGCCGCGGCGGCGGCAAAGCGCTGTCGTTCACGGGGCTGACCGCTGAAAGCTCGCCTCGCGGCATCAGCCGAGGATCAGTTCGACCGGGCAATGATCGGAGCCCATGACACTGCTGTGAATGGCGGCGCTTTTGGCGCTGGGCAGAAAGGCTTGCGAGACGCCGAAGTAATCGATGCGCCAGCCGACGTTGTTGGCGCGGGCGTTGGCGCGGTAGCTCCACCAACTGTAGTGATCGGGTTGGTCGGGATGGAAATGACGGAAGGTATCGATGAAGCCTGCATCGACGATGTTGTCGAAGCCGGCCCTTTCTTCATCGGAGAAGCCGGGGTTGCGGCGGTTGGCGGAGGGGCGGGCGAGATCGATCTCTTTGTGGGCGACATTGAGGTCGCCACAGAAGATCACCGGCTTTTGCTTTTGCAGCTGGTTCATCCAGTTGAGAAAGGCAATGTCCCACTGCATGCGGTAGGGGAGTCGGCGCAGTTCATTCTGGGCGTTGGGGGTGTAGACGTTGACCAGGTAGAAATCGGGATACTCGACGGTGATGACTCGACCTTCGCTGTCGTGCTCAACGGCGCCGATGCCATCGATGACATTGAGCGGCGCCTCGCGGCTGAACACGGCGGTGCCCGAATAGCCCTTTTTTTCGGCGCTGTTCCAGAAGACGTGCCAGCCGTCGGATTCGGACAGTCCAGAAGGTAGCGTGACCTGCCCGGGGTGGGCTTTGGTCTCCTGCAGGCAGAGGATGTCGGGTTGGTGTTCGATGGCAAAGTCGGCGAGGCCTTTGCCGATGGCGGCGCGGATGCCGTTAACGTTCCAGGAGATGAGCTTCATGGGGTGTGCGCCGCAGGCGCTGGATATCGAGTTATTGGTTATTAATGACTTGCAGGTGGTTCACCGGGAGTGCCGCAACGGCGTTAACACATTCCCGTCGAAGCGGGACTGGCGTGATGATGTGAACTGAACTTAGCTGGACTCGCCTTGCAGCGTTGGCTTTACAAAGTAAAATTTGCGCTTGATTGCGGAAATGGCTGTGGCAGTGGTTGTGCCCGCTCATTTCCTCCAGTGAGTTTGTATTTTTCAATCTGACGACAGAATATGATCGAAGTCAAAGGACTCAGTAAGCACTTTGGTGCCAAGGTTGCGGTGGATGATATTTCATTCACGGTAAAAAAAGGCGAAGTTCTAGGATTCCTCGGCCCGAACGGGGCAGGCAAGTCGACCACGATGCGCATGGTTACCGGTTACCTGCCGATGAGTTCGGGAACGGTATCGGTCGGCGGTGCTGACATCGTCGAGAACGAACTCGAAGCCAAGGCGAAGATTGGTTATTTGCCGGAAAATGCGCCTCTCTACGATGACATGACGGTCGAGGGCTTTTTGCGGTTTACCGCTGAGATGCGCAAGGTACCGGTCGACAAGCTCGACGAGGCTGTGGAAGGCGCGCTGGATACCTGTTTTTTGCACAAAGTCAGGACGCAGAGCATCGATACGCTTTCGAAGGGATTCCGCCATCGCACTTGTCTGGCGCAGTCGATCATTCACGATCCGGAAGTGCTGATTCTCGATGAACCGACTGATGGTCTCGATCCGAATCAAAAGCACGAAGTTCGTCAGTTGATCAAGCGCATGGGTGAAACCAAGGCGATCATTTTTTCGACGCACATCCTCGAAGAGGTTGAGGCGTCGTGTTCGCGGGCGATCATCGTTGACCGCGGCAGCATCGTTGCCGACGGCACGCCGCACGAGTTGAAGGCGCGCGCGGTCAACGCCAACGCGGTGGTGGCTGAGCTCAGCGGTATGCCGGCATCAGGCATCAAGCAGGAGTTGGAAAAACTCGCCGAGGCCGCAAAGGTCGAGGAGTTGGTCAGCAAGGACCAGATGCTGCGTGCCCGGGTGCGTCCGGCCAAAGGCGGCGCGGCCCCCCTGAAGGCGGCGATTTTTAAGTTGGCGGTCGACAAGCAATTGACGGTCAGTGACCTGCACACTGAAGAGGGGCGTCTTGACGAGCTGTTCCGTCAGATCACGCAACGCGACATCGACGCCTGAACCCGAAGTGCTTTCCGGAGTAAAGACGACACGATAGAAAACGAGTCGAACTGAACTGCAACCGCTGAAGCAAACTGAACCCGCTCGACCCGACGTTTCGGTCGACGATTTTTCCGTCCATTTCTCAACTTCCCTATCACGACATGACCCCGATTCTTGCCCAGCAATTATCCGACCCGAATGCAATTGCCGAAGTGATCAAAAACTTCGCGATTCCGACCGTGCTGGTGTCGGCTGTTTTTACCACGCTGATGATGTTCGTCGTGCCTCGCGAGGTGCGCACGGTGTTTAAGCGTGAGTTAAAAAGCTATTTCCTGTCGCCGGTTGCCTACGTCTGTATCATCGTGTTTCTGGTCGCCTCGAATGGTCTGGCCTTTCTGTTCGGCGGTTTGCTGGACAGTCAGGAAGCCAGTCTGACGCGGCCGTTCTTCACTTTTGTGCCGTGGTGTTTCATTTTTATCGTGCCGGCGGTGGGCATGCGCCTCTGGTCGGATGAGCAGCGGCTCGGCACCATGGAACTGATGCTGACGATGCCGATCGCTCCGTGGCATGCAATTCTTGGAAAATATCTCGCCGCAGCTGTCGTGCTGTTTGCCATGTTAGTGCTGTCATTCCCGATTGTGATCGCGGTCAACTATCTTGGTGCCCCCGACAACGGTGTGATCCTGGCAGCGTTCGTGGCCTCCTTCCTGGTGGGGCTGTGTTATCTGGCGGTGGCGTCGTTTGTATCGGCGATGACGCGTCGACAGATTGTTGCGCTGCTGATCTCGATTTTCATCTGCCTGGTGCTCTATCTCGGTGGCTGGCCGCCGATTGCCCGCCTGGTTCCGAATCTCGACGGTTGGTTGATCATTTTCTGGCCGGCTCTGAAGGCGCTGTCACTGCTCAGTGTGACCCCGCACTTCGAAGAGTTGTCGAAGGGCGTGTTGGGAACCGGCAGTCTGGTTTTCTTCGGTTCGTTTATCGCCTTTTGTCTGTTCCTTACCTCCGTGGTCATCCGCCTCAAACGAAGCTGAGCCCTGTTTCTTTTCCGTCTTTAAATTTCTAGCAAGCAAGTCTTATCCCATCCCGAGATATGAGCGATTCTGCAAAGCCTGACAGTCGTCCGTCCAGTCGTGTGATTAATGCCTTCGTCGGGGCTGCGGTCCTGTTGGCGATCCTGTTATTGGTGAACTATGTTTTTAACCAGGTCAGCTTCCGCTTCGACCTGACCGAGAACAACATCTACACCCTCACCGACGGCACCAAGTCTGTCATCGACAAGCTCGAGGAGGCTGGAAATCCGGTGACCATTCGTTTTTATGCGGTTACCGCCGACGACTACGTCAGTCAGTTTTACCTGTCGCGGGCGAGCAGTGTCGAAGACTTCCTCAAGGAATACGAAAACCAGGCCGGCGGTCTGATTACGGTAAAGCGCTACAATCCGGAGCCGTTTTCCGACGATGCTGAAAGCGCCAAGTTCGATGGACTGCCGCGTGGCGTTTTCGATGACCCCGAAAACCCGGTTTACTTCGGCTTGGCGATTGAGAGTGAAGGTCGCAAGGAAGTGCTGCCGTTTTTGCCTGCACGCCGCGAGGAACTGCTCGAATATGACATTACCCGTGCATTGCTGCGGGTTTCTGATCCGGAGCGGCAGAAGGTGACGATCATGACGTCGATGGAGGTCAACGGTGGCTTTGGCGGCAACTTCGGTGCGCCGCCCAAGCAGCCCTGGTATCTGATGCAGAGCCTGCAGGGGGACTATAACGTCGAGGTAATCGACTCGTCGACGCCCGAAATCCCCGCCGACACCGATGTCTTGGTGGTGCTGCATCCCTATGACATGGGTGATGAGGGGCAGTTCGCGATCGATCAGTACCTGCTCAAAGGTGGGCGCGTTCTGGCGTCAGTCGATCCGATGTTTTTCGCGGCGCGCTACATGGCTCAGGGTGGTGGCAACCCGATGATGGGGCAGCAGCCGCCGAGTGGACCGGAACCGATGTCCGACCTCAACAAGTTGTTCGCCGCCTGGGGGGTCCGCTACGACAGCAATCTGGTGCTCGCCGACATGGCTTCGCAGACGCGAATTGCCAACGGTTACTCGCCGACGGTGCTTTCCATTCCGGAGAAGGCCATGAACTCCACCGATCCGGTGACGGCGCAGCTCAGTGATCTGTTTTTGATCACGCCCGGTGGCTTTGAGCTCGAGGAGAAGCCCGGTCTGACAACCACCGTGCTGGTCAGTTCTTCGGATCAAAGTGCGATGGTCAACACTTCGCAGGCGGATCCGACGCAGAAGGATGCGGTCGACATGATTCGCAAGAATTTCAATCCGGACGGCAAACATCGCGTGCTCGCAGCGAGGATCTCGGGAACCTTTGAGACGGCGTTCCCTCAGGGGCTCGGCGGCGCTGAAGAGGCCGCGGCAGATCCAGCGGCGGCAGCTGCACCTGCTGCACCTGCTGCACCTGCTGCCGCCGAACCGGTAGTTCCCGCTGACGATGAGACCGATGAGGCAGACGCGCCTGAAAAAGTTGAGACTCCGAAGGCCGAAACCGAAAAACCTGCCCCGGACGCTGACAAATCTGAAAAAGCTGACAAGCCGGAAGCCGGTGATGCTGCCAAACCTGAAGCCGATGCTCCGGAAAGCACCAAGCCTGAAACCGGCGGACCCGAGGAAGACGAGGCCGCAGCTGAAGTTGCAGAGGCAGCAGCAGAGGCGGCGCCCGTTGCTTCCGGGGCACTCAAGACCAGCGAAAAAGAAGGCGTCGTCGTGGTCATCGCTGACTCCGATTTTGTCTACGACAGCTTTGCGGTTCAGCAGGTGCAGAACATGGAAAACGGGCGTGTTGAAATGCAGCCGGTGAACAGCAATCTGGCTCTGTTTGAAAACCTGCTCGAGCAATTGGCGGGCGGTGACGAACTGATTCGAGTGCGCAGTCGCGCGTCGAACCACCGTCCGTTCACGCGTCTCAATTCCATCCTCGAAAAGGTAGAGGCCGAGTTTCGTCCCGAGCTGGACAAGATCACCAGCGAGATCAACAGCATCGAAACCGAGCGTCAGGCAATCGGTCAAAACATTCTCAGTTCGCTGATGCAAAATCCTGACCAGAAAGGTCAGCAGGAAGTCAGCGAAGAAATCGGTGCTCAGGTGGTCAAGCTTCAGGAGCAGGAAGAGCAGATGGCCGTGCAGATGCGCGAATTGCAACGCAAACAGTACGAAGTGAATAAAAAGATTAAGCAGGAATTCGACAGTGCCAAGAACGGCATCATCCTGCTCGTCACCGCGGTGCTGCCGCTGTTACTGATCCTGTTCGGTATCGGCCTCGCGATCAGCCAGCGCCTGCGAACCGCCGCTCAGTAATTTTACCGATTCGATTCAACGCTCTTTCATTTTCAGCTAAAGCAGCTCTTCAGACATGGGAAATAAAACACTGGTTCGCCTGTTAGTCGCCCTGGCCGTGGTCGGGGGTCTCGCCCTGATCGTCAAAATGACCGGCGCGGGTAAAATCGATCGCGCCACCACCGGCGACGATCTTGATCGAAAGTATGTGTTCGAAGACTTGAGCGCATCGGACATCGCCAAACTGCGGATTACCACCGCCGAAGGTAAGATGAATTTCGTGCGCGATGGATCCGACTGGTCACTGGTCGAGCGCGACAATTTCCCTGTCGACGGTGAGGCGGTCAGTCGCGTTTTACTGTCCGCGGGCAAGCTCAAGATTATGCAGCAACCCACGTTGAGCGCATCGAGTCATGGCTCGGTGCAGTTGCTCGATCCGGTTGCCGAAGGGGCGTCACCGGAAACTTCCGCCACGGTCATCAACTTCATCGGTAAGGATGGCAAAGAGAAAGCCGCCCTGTGGCTGGGTAAGGTCTATGCAGTCGACAGTGGTCGTCCGAGCAGTTTTGGCTCAAGCACTCAGGACGCCGGGCGCTATGTCCGTACCGGTGATGCCGACACGGTGTTTCTGGTTGAGGAGACCTTCACGGATCTGGAGACCGAGCCTGCCGGTTGGCTGGACGACAGTTTCTTTAAGGTTACGCAGATCAAATCGATCGAACGTAAAAGTAAAAGTGCTGACGACGACTGGAAGCTGGTACGCAGCGACGCTGCCGGTGAGTTTGCTTTTGCCAACGAGCGTGCCGGTGAACAGCTCGATGTCGGTAAGATCAGCACCATGAAGAACGCCTTCGCCAGTCCTCGCTTCGAAGATTTGCTGGTGGGAGAAGCGGCGCAGGACAAACCTGACGACATTACGTTCATCGTTGAGACCTTTGAGGATTTCACTTACACCGTGACGATCAGTGAGAAATCGCCGGCCGGGGAATACAATCTGACCGTCGACGTCGATGCAAAACTCAACGACAAGCGCACGCCGGGACCCGAAGAAACCGACGAGGAAGCCAAACAGCTCGACGAAGATTTTGCGGCTCAGCTGAAGATCAAGCAGGATAAGCTGGCTGCTGAAAAGGCTCTCGCGGGACGGGTTTTCAGAGTGCGCAGTTTCGTCGCGGATCCGGTTAATAAGAAGCGTTCCGAGCTGCTCAAATCAGACGATGATCCGGCTGCTGCAGGTGGAGCTCCCGGTGGACCGGGGGCCGCGATTCCCGGTTTCCCGCAGGGCATTCCCGGACTGCCGGGCAGCAATGCCCCGATTCCGTCCGCGCCCAGGCCGGCCGCTGCGCCCAAGCCGGCCGAAGCAAAGCCTGCTCCGGCAGCGAAACCGGCGGAGCCGGCTGAAACTAAGCCTGCGCCGAAGCCGGAGGCCAAGCCGCAACCGGAGGCCAAACCGCAACCGGAAGTCAAGCCGCAACCGGAAGCCAAACCGGCCGCGCCCGCTGAAAAGCCTGCCGCTGAACCCGCTGAGGCGAAGCCCGCCGAAGCAGCTGCCAAGCCTGAAGCCTGAGCCGGGCTTCAGACCGGGTCTTTAACGGCGGATCATTTCGACCCCGAGCCGCTCGCAGGCGACGGCGAGGTAGCTCTCGTCGATGTCGTATCCGATGAACCCGGCGACGCCCAGTTGCCGCGCGGCTTCAGCGGAGTGGCCGATGCCGACGAAAGGATCGAGCATGGTCGTCAGCGCCGGGTCGGTGCCGTGCAGACGCAGGCAATACTCCGCCAGCGTGACCGGAAAGGTGGCGGGGTGCGGGCGATCTTTGTCGCGCGACATGATGGTTTTGTAGGGCACAAACCAGGTGTTGCCGCGACAACGTTTGTCGTGGCCGGCGGTGTGTTTCCAGCGGCCGATATTGCTCTTGTCGGCATAGGCAACGCCGACGCCGCGACGGTCGAGCGGGACTCTGCCGGTTTTGGTCAGGTGAAACAGATACTCGTGGCAGTCGTTGACGAAACGCTTGGAATTGATCGGCTTAAAATGGCCGGCCGAAACCTGCTCGCCGGCGGTGGTCTCGACGGTGATCGATTTAATCCAGTGCAGAGTGTTTTGCAGTTCAAAAACTTCGGCGAGTTCGATGATCACCTGGTGGGGGAGCAGCGGAGCCGCGGGGGCGGCACCGATATTGAGAAAAAATGAACCGTCTTCACGAAGCACCCGTTTGACCGCGCCCGCCCATTCGCGGGTCCACTCGAGATAGTCGGTCACACTGAGCTTATCCCGGTAGGTGCCGTAGTCGATGCCCAGGTTGTAGGGTGGCGATGTGACCACGATGTCGACCGAGCTCTCGTCGAGCTCATTCATGCCGGCGATGCAGTCGCTGAGGTGCAGTTTGAAGTCGGTGGCGGCGGTGTCGCCGGAAGCTTTCTCCGATCGAGATTGAGGAGAAAGTTTGCCGTCGGCAGGCGCTGCCGATCTCGACGAGACAGTTTTCGGCTTTTTTTTAGGTTCGCTGGACATCGGACTGTCGTAATCACTTGCGGTGACCTTGGTGGTCGCCCCACGTTAGTGTCTGCGAGGGCTTCGGGAAAGTGTTTCGAAATTATCATTGACGTGTGAAACGTATGTTTTAAACGTCTGTTTGAAATTTTCGCGACTCGTCGTCGTTATGGCTGATATCGCTGCAACTCCCCATCAATCCTGCCCATCCGACACGCGAGTCAGAATTCTCGATGTCGCCGGGGCGTTGTTTTCTGAACAAGGCTTTCGTGCGGTTTCGTTGCGGCAGATTACTCACGAAGCGGGCGTCAATCTGGCGTCGGTAAATTATCATTTTGGCTCCAAAGAAGCGCTGGTGGTCGAAGTCCTGTCGCGCGTAATCGGCCCGATCAATCGTCAACGTCTGGCGATGCTTGATCAGGCGGAGGCTGCGGCCAATGGCGGTCCGGTTCCGGTCGAAGCCATTCTCGAAGCGATGTTTGTGCCGGTGTTGTCGTTTATGGCGTCGAGCGACGCAGCGGATCCGGGCAGTATTCATCTCAAGCTTGCCGGGCGCTGCATGTCCGAAAGCTCCGAACTGATGCCGGAAACACTGCTCGCCGTGTTTAAGGAGGTGTTCACCCGTTTTAAGGGGGCGATGGTGAAGTCTCTGCCGCAGGTGCCGAAGGCGACGCTGTTCTGGCGCCTGCACTTCACTGCAGGGGCACTGCTCTACACCTTGACTCAGCCGGATCGAGTCACGGCTTTTTCCAGTGGTGAGATCGTCGCGGTTGATGCGGACGAAACGCTGGCGCAACTGATCGCCTACACGGCGGCGGGTATGAAGGCCGAAGCTCAACAGGTGGCACTTCGCCGTAAAGCCAAGCCAGGCGGTAAGGTGACGTCGGTGATGGCCGGCCTGCTGGCGTTGTTTTCGTTCAGCTGCAAGGCCACGTCGCCGGACTCGATGAACGCGAGCCTGGACGTGAAGACGGCGGCGGCGTATTCGGCTGGAAAACCCGGTAGCGGTCGGCCCATTGCGGATGGTGACTGGATCAGCAGGTTCAGCGATCGCCGGCTCGATGCGCTGGTCGACGAAGCGCTCGCCAACAACAAGGATCTGAAAATCGCGGCGGCCCGGTTGCGCGCGGCGGAGGCGACGGCCGAACTGGCGGGCGTCGACCGTCAGCCGAAACTCGACGGTGGATTTCGCGGATCGCGGGCCAAGCGTAACTTTATCGGTTTTCCGTTCGGTGGCGAGGGCGGCGCTGAAGACACGGTGCTGAGCAGTCTGAGCAACGACTTCGGTCTGTCACTCGATCTCAGTTGGGAGATCGACCTGTGGGGGCGCATCCGAACCGAGCAACAGGGGGCGATCGCTCAGTTTGAGGCGTCGCAGGCAGATATGGCCGCGATCGAATTGTCGATTGCCGCGCAGACGGCGAAAACCTGGTTCGCATTGATCGAAGCCCGCCAGCAACAGCAGTTGGCACAGCGGGCGCTGGATCTTTTTAACAAAACGGAAAAATCGATCTCCGAGCAGTTTGCCCTGGGCATCGATCAGCCGGGAACGGATCGTGCCTCGCAGTTGCGACTGGCGCGCACCGACATCGCCAGTGCTGAGGAGACGCTGGTGCAGCGCGAGCAGACCGTGGCTCAGGTAGCGAGGCAGTTGGAAACGCTCTTGTCCCGCTATCCGTCGGCGGAAATTGATGGCGGCTCGACCCTGCCGCGCCTGCCGGCGGCTCCGCCAGCGGGAGTTCCCGCCAGTCTGCTCGATCGGCGTCCGGATCTGGTCGCTGCCGAGCGTCGGCTTGCGGCGGCTGATCGGCAATACGCAGCAGCTCGCCTGATGGTGCTGCCGTCGATCAGTCTGACCGGCAGCGGAGGCACGGCCAGCGAGATGGTGGAAAATTTGCTCGATCAGAATTTCAGCGTCTGGAACATCGCCGGTTCAGCCGTTCAGCCGATCCTGACCGGCGGCTCAATTGGTAAGGGAATCAAGCTGCGCAAAAATGAAATCGTTCAAGCTGCCGGTGACTACGAGAAGTCGGTGCTGGTCGCTTTTCGCGAGGTCGAAGACTCGCTCGATCTGGAGGGCTTTCTGGCGCGCCGCGAGGCACTGCTGATGAAGACGGTCGGACTCGCCGACGACGCCTATGATAAATCACGGCAGGAGTTTGCCGATGGCGTTGGCGATATTCTGACTCTGCTCAACGCGCAGCAGCGTAAAGTTCAGAGCGAAGCTCAGCTGATCACCATCCGGCGACTGCGTCTCGATAACCGCGTTGATCTACATCTCGCCCTCGGCGGCGACTATCAGGTGCGCCAACAACTGTAAATTTCCCGAACGAGAATGAGAAAAGTCTTTGTTATCCTGCTCTGTCTGGTCGCTGTCGGCGGCGGCGTCGCCGCGACGGTTGGATTGTATTTGTCGCGGCCCAAGGCAAAGATTGAGCCGACGGAAAAGATCAATCCCCTGGTCGAAGTGCTGCCGGTCAGCGCCGAAGACGTAAGAGTGAAATTGCCTTCGCAGGGCCTGATCGAGGCCAAGCACACAACCACGCTCGCCGCCGAGGTGGGTGGCAAGATCATCTCCATTTCCGACAAGTTCGAGGCAGGCGGTGAATTTGCCGAAGGTGAAGTGATGCTGGAGATCGATCCGGCCGATTACGCGGCGAATCTGGCGCAGTCGAAATCGAATTTTGAAGAAGCCAGAATGGCACTCGAAAGTGAGCAGGCGCGGGCGACGCAAGCGGAGCGCGACTGGAAGTCTCTGGGCAACGGTAAGCAGGCCAGCGATCTGACCTTGCGTAAGCCGCAGTTGGCGAGCGCCGAGGCAAAAGTCGACGCGGCTGAAGCGGCGATAGCCAAAGCGGAGCGCGATCTGGAGCGTACCAAACTGAAGGCTCCCTACGCGGCGCGTATCGAACGCACGCAGACCGATCTGGGTGCCTATGTCGGTACCGGCAGTCCTCTGGCGAGCATCTACTCGCTAGGCCCCTACGAAGTCCGCTTGCCGCTGTCGCTCGATGACTTCGCCTTTGTTGAGCAGAGCTCCGGTGGTCAGCCTGAAGCGGACGCTGAATTGAGTGTCAGTGCTGCCGGCAAAACGTTTACCTGGAAATCTGAAGTGGTCCGCACCGAGGGCCAGATCGAACGCAGCAGTCGCTCGGTGTTTCTGGTGGCTGAAGTGACCAACGACAAAGACGCTGCCACGCTGCTGCAGCCCGGTTTGTTCGTTGAGGCGCAGGTGGACGGTATCACACTGAAGAGCGTGTTCCGTGTGCCACTGCAGGCCTTCCACGATCTCGATCATGTCATCGTGGTTTCGCCGGACAACAAACTTTACTTTCGTGAAGTCGAAGTGATCAGACGTGAGGGCGGCGACGCCATCGTCGGCAAAGGTCTCAAAACCGGTGAGCGAATTCTAATGACCGAAATGGCGGATGTGGTTGAGCAGATGACGGTGCGGGTGGTTGAACCCGACGCTGACATCGACAAAAACGACGAGGCGGTGACGAAGCGCTGATCGATCACGAGCATTGACCCGGGCACCGACCGAACTCATTTCCGTAACACTCTAAAATGGAAGGCATCATTCATTGGTTTTCGCGCAATCACGTTGCGGCGAATTTTCTTATGGCGGTGGTGTTTCTGCTCGGCATCACCACCTGGGGAAAGTTGAAGAAGGAGTTCTTCCCCGAGATGTCAGTCGACATGATCGCAGTTACGGTGCCGTTTCCGAACGCCACGCCTGAGGAGGTGGAGAAGGGCATCTGCGTGCCGATCGAAGAGGCGATTCAGGATCTTGATGGCATCGATCGAATTAAATCGACCGCCGCACTCGGTGCCGGCTCGGTATTGGTGGAAGTCGCCAACGGTTACGATGTGCGTAACCTGATGGACGATGTGAAGGGGCGCGTCGATGCGATCCAGAACTTTGCCGAACAGGCCGAGGAACCGGTGATCGAGGAAATTCTACTCAAGTCGCAGATTCTCAGCGTCGCGGTCTCAGCGGACACGGACGAGAAAACGCTGCGTGAACTCGCTGAAAAGGTGCGCGACGGGTTGCTTTCCTACGAGCCGACCAATGACGTCCACGAAGATGCGTCGCCGGTGGAAAAGTTCGGTGTCGGTCTGCGTAAAGCGTGGAATTTTTTCGCCACCGGCGGGGTGCCGAAGGTCACTCAGGTGGAGCTGGCCGCGGTGCGCGATCACGAAGTATCGATCGAGGTGTCGGAAGCGGCGTTGCGTCAGTACGGGCTGACCTTCGACCAGGTCGCCAATGCGGTTCGTGCGTCGTCGATCGACTTGCCAGGCGGTTCGGTGCGCACCGATGCCGGCGAAATTCTGATCCGCACCGAGGCAAAAAGTTACACCGCAGAGCAGTTTCGGGGGATCACCGTGGTCACGCGAACCGACGGCTCGGTGGTCACCCTCGGTGCGTTGGCCGACGTGCGCGACGATTTCGAGCAGGTCGACTTGTCGAGCCGCTTCGATGGTCGACCGGCGATTCTGATCAATGTGTTTCGCGTCGGCGATCAGGATACCAACAAGCTGGCTGACATGGTCGAGCGATACATCAAGGAGGAGGCGCCGGCGATTTTGCCCGAAGGCGTACGCCTCGAACTTTGGCAGGATATGTCCGATTACCTCAAGGGGCGGATGAACCTGCTGACTCGCAACGGCGTCGCCGGGCTGGTGCTGGTGTTCATCGTGCTGGCGCTGTTCCTGCGTCCGAGTTTGGCGCTGCTGGTGTCGATCGGCATTCCGGTGTCGTTCGCCGGTGCAGTGATGATGATGCCCTACAACGACATCTCGATAAACATGATCTCGCTGTTCGCCTTTATTCTGGTGCTGGGCATTGTCGTTGATGACGCGATTGTCGTCGGCGAAAATGTCTATCGGCGAATCCGCGAGGGAGAGCACCCGCGCGACGCTGCGCCGAACGGCACTCATGAAGTCGGCGTGGTGGTGATTTTCGGTATCCTGACCACAGCGATGGCGTTCACACCGATGCTCGGACTGAGTGGCGTCAGTGGCAAAATCTGGCCGAACATCCCGCTCATCGTTATTCCGACGCTGCTGTTTTCGCTGCTTCAGTCGAAGCTGATTTTGCCGTCGCACCTGGCCTTGTTAAAGCCTTACGACCCCGATGAAGAGCCGGGGCCGATCATGAAATTTCAGCGCTTCTTTTCGCGCGGGCTGGAGACGGTCATCGATCGTTTTTACCGGCCGGCGATCCGCGTGGTGCTGCACAATCGCTACCTGGTGCTGTCGATTTTTATCGCGCTGTTCATCGTTGCGGTCGGTTCGGTGGCGACCGGCTGGATCCGGTTTCAGTTTTTCCCGGTGGTCGAAGCGGACAGCATCTCGGCAAAGATCACCCTTGCTAAAGGCGTGCCGTTCGAACGCACTCAAGAGGCGGTTGAACGGCTCGAAGCGGCCGCCGAGAAACTGGGCGAAGACTATAAGGACAATCAGGGCCGGTCGATCGTCCGCCACATTCTCGCCAGTGTCGGCGTGCAACCCTTCGTGACCAATTTTGCCGCCGGCGGTGTTCCCAAGGACTCCAGCCTCGGTGAAGTTACGGTCGAATTGCAGCCGGCGTCGGATCGCGACCTGACCGGGGATATGATCGTGTCGAAATGGCGCGAGTTGACCGGCGAGATTCCGGGTGTGGTTGAGCTGACCTTTCAGACCAATTCAGCGGCCGGCGGTAATGCCATCGACCTCGAGCTGTCCGGTCCCGACCTCGACGATCTCCAGGCTGCGACGGTGGCGGTCAAAAAAGCGCTCACCGAGTACGATGGCGTCATCGATATCGGCGACTCCGATCGCGTCGGCAAACGCGAACTCAAGCTGCAGATCCTTCCCGAAGCCGAAGCGCTCGGTCTTCGTCTGCAGGATGTCGCCATGCAGGTCAGGCAGGGCTTTTACGGCGAAGAGGTGCAGCGACTGCAGCGCGGTCGCGACGAAGTCAAAGTGTTCGTGCGCTACCCCGAAGCGGAGCGCAAGCAGCTCAACGATTTGTCATCGATGAAGATTCGCACTCGCGATGGCGGTGAAGTGCCGTTTTCGACGGTCGCGGTGGCGGAATTCGGTCGTTCGTATTCATCGATCAGTCGCACCGATCGCAGCCGGTCGATCACTATCACCGCCGACATCGACAAAGCGACGCCGACCAACGCCAACGAAGTCGTTGCCAGTCTTGAAGCCAAGGTTCTGCCGGAGATTCGCGATAAATTTCCGCAGATCAATTACAGCTTCGAAGGCGAGCAGAAGGATCAGCGCCAGTCAGTGCGGGAAATGATGCAGAAGTTCTTCATCGCCCTGCTCGGCATGTACGTGCTGATGGCGATTCCGCTGCGATCCTACGTGCAGCCGATGATCGTCATGTCGGTTATTCCGTTTGGCCTGGTCGGTGCGATTTTCGGGCACTGGCTGATGGGCTTTGTGCTCAGCATCATGTCGATGTGTGGCATCGTCGCGCTCGCGGGGGTGGTGGTGAATGACAGTCTGGTGCTGGTCGACTACGTCAGTCGCAAGCGAGCCGAAGGCAAGACGGTGATCGAAGCGGCGCGTGAAGCAGGCGCGGCGCGTTTCCGGCCGATTTTGCTGACCTCGCTGACGACCTTTGCCGGCCTGACGCCGATGTTGCTCGAGACCGAAATGCAGGCGCAGTTCCTGATTCCGATGGCGGTCTCATTGAGCTTCGGCATTCTGTTTGCGACCGTGATCACCCTGTTCCTGGTGCCATGTGTTTATCTCATCCTGCATGACTTGAAGAAGCTCGTGTTCCGTGACGACAGCTCGGTGTGGAAAGAGCATCCGCAGGATGTCGATGCCAGTGAGGATGAAGATCCGGTGAAATCTGCGGTCGTGCAGGAAGGCAACGCGTAACGGGTGTTTCCGTGGCTGACTCAAATCGAATCACCGGGTTGTGACCGGGGGTGGCCCGCACTGCCCCGTTTTGTGTCAGGGATTATGGTTGCAGCCGCAATGGGTGAACGCATAGTAGAATTTCTCACTCTGTTTATTGGTTTGTCTTTCCTGCGCTCTTGAAGAAAAGAATCTGGCACAATCTGAGAGGGGCGTTACGTGGGGCGGCTCAGTTCTTTTCTGAGCATAGACTTGATCCTTTGCCGATCCGCCGCGGATGGCAGGGCTACAATGCCTCTTCGTTCGGAGACGATCTTCAGTCCGGGCTGAATGTCGCGCTGTTGGCGTTTCCGCAGGGTATGGCCTACGCGGTGATCGCCGATTTGCCGATTCAGTATGGCATCATCTCCGGGGCTGTTGCGGCGATTGTTGCGCCCTTGGTTTGTGGCTCGCGGCACACCGTGCTCGGTCCGACCAATGCCACGGCGTTCATGCTGTTCAGCTTTTTTGCGGCCTACCCGCACCCTGACAAGTTGAGCGTCATGCCACTGCTGGTGGCAATGGTTGCAATCATGCTGATCACCGGGGCCTTTCTGGGCATCGCCGATCTGATCCAATACATATCG
This sequence comes from uncultured bacterium, assembly GCA_965367965.1. Taxonomy (GTDB): domain Bacteria; phylum Verrucomicrobiota; class Verrucomicrobiia; order Verrucomicrobiales; family DEV007; genus JBBKXR01. Next base: position 67,238 of record CBDULB010000003.1, read on the forward strand.
CGCAGTGTGGTGGTCGGTTACATCACCGGGGCGGCGGTGTTAATCATCGCCAATCAGCTGCGCCAGGTGATGGGGGTGGACTTACCGCCACCGTCGCCGGATGCGATCTTGGAAGGAACCCATTCCGGGGCACGAACTTTCTTCACGATTCTGCATGACACTTTTTCCCAGGTGCAGCATACCCAGTGGCAGCCGGTGGTTCTGGGGGCGGTGACCTTTGTGATGTGGTGGATTCTGAACCGTCGATTCGGTCGGCTACCGGTGTTTGCGATCACGCTGCTGAGCATGACGCTGTTGTATGGCTGGTTGCATCGCTCCGGCTGGATGACGGTGGCGACTTTTGACTCGTTTGCGGTTTCTGATTTGAAGCCGACGATTCCTCACTTCGGGTGGCGAAAATTGTTTCACGAGGTGAGCGGACTGTTCGGGGTGGCGTTTTCGATCGCCTTTCTCGCTGCCCTGGAAAATTCGGTGATGTCAAAAACGCTCGCCAGTCAGAGCGGCGACCGGCCGCGCATGAATCAGGACATGCTCGGTGTCGGCGTTGCCAATATGGCGGTAGCCTTCCTCGGTGGCATGCCGGCGTCGGGGTCGATGACCCGCTCGGCGCTCAACTTCGCCAGTGGGGCGGTCAGTCGCCTGTCGAGTATCTTCAACGGATTCCTGTGTGTCGCCGGAGCGCTGCTCCTCGGGCGCTACATGGATGCCGTGCCGAAGTGCTGCCTGGCGGTGCTCGTTATCGGCATTGCCGGATCGCTGATCAATCCGCGTCAGATTCGCATCGCGTTGCGGGCGACGCGATCCGATGCAGCGGTGGTCATTTCGACCTTTCTCGCCGCACTGTTGATGCCGCTGCACGTGGCGATCTTTCTCGGTGTCGGTATTTCTGTGATGCTGTATCTGCGCAAAGCCAGTCGACCTTACCTCACCGAATACGAGTTTAATGAAGAGGGGCAGCTGGCCGAGGCGGCGGCGGTCGCCGCGACCGGAGAAAAGCGGGCCCGGCCGAATCCTTCGATCTCCATTGTACACGTCGAGGGCGAACTGTTCTTCGGTGCGGCGGAGCTGTTCCGAACGCAGATTCAGCGAACCTGTTCGGACCCGAACCTGCGCATCATTATCCTGCGCCTGAAAAATGCCCGCCATCTCGATGCCACCAGTGTCATGGCGCTGGAAGAGCTGATCCTGTTTTTGCGCGAATCCGAGCGCGATGTCATCATCAGCGGCGCGTCGCGTGAAGTTTATCGGGTGCTGCGCAATTCGGGTATTCTCGAAGTGCTGGATCGGAAAAACATGTTCCTCAATTCAGCGAAGCGGCCCAACCTGTCGACCCGTAAAGCTTTGATGCGGGCCCAGGAATTGCTCGGTACCGACGAGGCCGACGTGCGCATTTACTTCGATCCGACCAAGGAGAAGAAGGAATAGCGGTCTCCTCGCCGGTCTGCGCGCAGGTGGTGGCTAACTTGCGCAGTGCGACGCAGGCAGGTCGGCGTCGACAGGATGTCCGCCGACGGCACAATGGCAGCCGTGCCGATGATGGCACGGTCGCTCACCCTGACCGTGACCGCGCCGGGACCGCACAAGCGGATTGGGATGAACCCGGCGAAGCCGTGCCAGCCGTTTGGGTGCTTGTTCAGCCGTCCAGCGTTCCGACAGAAAGATGGCCGGTATCGCTGTCAGGAAATAACTCGACGGAGATCTGCCGGTTATTGAAAAAGTCGCCAGGCTTACTGTGAGTCGCCCGGTGCGGCCGCTTCGGGAGCTGGAGCTGGTTTCGGGGCGGGCTCCGGCGTCGAAGCCGGAGCGGGCTCAGCAGCCGGCTTTTTGGCAGGCTCGGGCTTAGCATCCGGTTTGGCTTCCGGTTTGGCTTCCGGTTTGGCTTCCGGTTTGGCTTCCGGTTTAGTCGGCGTGGGCGCTGCTTCCGGTTTGGCTGCCGGCTTGGCTGCGGCAGGCGCAGGTTTGGCCGCATCTTGCGCGGGTTTCGGCGCGGGAGTGGGTGGCGTCGGTTTTGCGGCAGGCGCAGGCGAGTCGGTCGCGGGCTTGTCGGCTGCGGGCTTAGGCGGTGCGACCGGAGTCGGGGGCGCTGGCTTGGCTGCGGGCTTGGGTTTAGCTTCTGCCTGCGGTGCGGGCTTGGGCTCAGGCTTGGGAGCCGGGGCAGGGGCCGGTGGAGCCTTCACGCGTGGAATCGCCGGGGCGTCGAGCGCGGCCAGGCGTTGGTCGATCATGTCGATGAACGGATTGGCCGGGTGGCTTTGCGGGATCGCGTCGTAGAGTTGGCGGGCGGCTTCCTTGTCGCCTTGTGCGGCGGCGATGTCGGCCTGCCGGATCTTGATCAACGGAGCCAGTTCCGAGTCGGGGCCGGCCTTTAAAGCGAGATCATACTGCGCCTTGGCAGCATCCAGATTGCCGCCGTTCTGCTCGATATTGCCGAGTGCGTAGTAGCCCTGAACCAGGCGGGGGTGGTCGGCGTATTCTTTGGTGAAACGCGTCAGGCTGGCCTTGGCGTCTCCGGTTTTGCCCGAGGTCAGTTCCAGTTCCGCGCGACTCAGCAGAGCGTTGCCGCCGGAGGTTGTGCCGGCGTATTCGCTGACCACTGTGTTGAGCTTGTCGGCGGAGCCGCTGGCGACCGCTTCGGTGTAGGCCTGCGATGCGGCGAGATGCCTGGCTTCCTGAACCTGTCGGAAAATCACCACCGCGACCACTACCAGTGCGATGGCGACAGCGGCGATGACGATCTTCTTCTGCTGCGATTCGATCGCGGCGATAGCCGCGGCGGCTGCTTCCGGATCGTGGACCACGCCTTCGCCGGGCTGGGTGCCTGCGGGCGCCTCCTGCGGGGCATCAGGGTGAGGTTTTCCGTCGGCATTGCCGCCCGATTTGGAAGGCTTGTCGGAGGATGGTTTAGCGGGTCTCTTCGGCATTGTTGAAATCAGGGTGCGCCGTTGCTCAGCAGAAGACGGACGCCCGGCAGATGGCCGGGGCCTGCGTCGCCAAGTGGAAAGGCTGTTGGATCAAATGGGGTCAGGCACCGACAGCAGCGCGTGCTTCGTCGGCGAGTGGCGTCGACAAATAACGCTCACCGGTCGAGCAGGCGATGGTGACGATCAGTTTGCCTTTGTTTTCAGGACGTTTGGCAAGTTCGATCGCGGCACAGACGTTGGCGCCGGAACTGATGCCGCAGAGGATGCCTTCTTCGGCAGCCAATCGGCGCGCCATGACGAACGACTCTTCGTTGGACACTTTTACGCATTCAATGATCTGCGGATCGCCCGCTGCGTTTTTGAGGTGCAGGTTTTCGGGAATAAAGCCGGCGCCGGCACCCTGGATTTTGTGCGGTCCGGGGGTCAAATCTTCGCCGGCCAGAGTCTGCGAAATGACGGGTGAGTCTTCGGGCTCGACGACGACCACCTGGAAGCTCTCCTTGCGGGGGCGGATCGTTTCGATACAGCCGGTGGCGGTGCCGCCGGTGCCGACCGCCGATACCACGATGTCGACTTCGCCATCAGTATCCGCCCAGATTTCCTCGGCGGTGGTGTTGCGATGAACTTCGGGGTTGGCGGGATTGGTGAATTGCTGCGGCACCCACGAGTTGGGTGTCTCGGCAGCGAGTTCCTCGGCTTTGGCGATGGCACCTTTCATGCCTTTGGCCGCTTCGGTGAGGACCAGCTCTGCGCCGAGCAGTGCGAGCAGGGTGCGTCGCTCCAGGCTCATCGACTCGGGCATGGTCAAAATCAGCTTGTAACCTTTGGCGGCGGCGACAAACGCGAGTGCAATGCCGGTGTTGCCACTGGTCGGCTCGATGATGACCGAGTCTTTAGTAAGATCGCCATTTTTCTCGGCGGCTTCGATCATGGCCTTGCCGATCCGGTCTTTGACGCTGCCGAGAGGATTAAAATACTCGGCTTTGATGGCGATGGTTGCGTCGAGGCCTTTGGTGACGTGATTGAGACGGATTAGCGGCGTTCCGCCAACGGTTTCGACGATATTATTGTAAATTTTTCCAGCCATGACGGTATCAGTTGTTCAGCAATCGGATGTGCGTCGCAGCGTATGCTGCGCGGGAAGCTAGTTAAGGATAGATTCGCTGGCGGCGCAAAGCGATTTTCGTCGATTTTCGCGATCTATGAAAGTTGGGACTTGCGCACCGCAAAACGTTCCCGTAATCGGTAGGGACACAGCAAACGACTGCGCACTACTATGTCAGACTTGATCGCCGAAGAAGATATCGACACCTGGATGAAAAAGGTCCCGGAATGGGAAGTCGAAGACAAGGCTCTAATCCGGGTTGTTGAATTCGATGAGTTCAATGAAGGAATCGACTTTGTCGACGGAGTCGCTGAGATCGCCGAAGAGGCCCAGCATCATCCAGACATCGATATTCGTTGGACCGCCATTACCTTGCGCCTGACCACTCACGAGCAGGGTGGGATCACCTCTGCCGATTTTGAGTTGGCCTCGCGCATCGACAATCTGATCGATTAGAACTGGAACGCGCTACAGCGTCTCCGGCGTCTGTAGCAGGTTGGCGATTCGTTCGAGCAGCCGTCCGGCTCCGCCGCCATCGAGAATTCGGTGGTCGAAACTCAGTGTCAGCTCCGCCTCGGTAACGGGCACGAACTGACTGACCTCGTTGCTCCACACCGGCTGCTTGCGGCCGGCACCCAGGCCGAGCACAAGATTCTGCTCGGGAAGAGGGATTGGTGTCGCCCACACGATTCCGAAGGTGCCGAAGTTAGTGACCGTGGCAATGCCGGCGCCGCTGGCTTCCGGTGGCAGTTTTCTGTCACGCGCCTGATTGACCAGTTGATCGTAGGCTTTGGTCAGACTGGCGAGCGGTTTGCCGTCGACGGCTTTCATCACCGGCACGAGCACGCCGTCGGGAACTTCGACGGCGAAACCGATGTCGATCGATGAAGGGTGGACGATGCGTTCGCCGACCAGGCGACCGGCGACGGCGGTGTTTTCGGCCAGCGCCAGAGCGAGGGCGCGGATCACGTAGAGAGCGATACCCGGTTTCGGATCGGACTCGCGACGGTGCGCGAGCACCGCGTCGAGGCGGATCGGCGATCCGACGGTGGCCAACGGGCGCGACCAGCTGCGCCGCATCGAATCGGCGACGGCGATACGCATCGGCGAGGCGGCGGTCATTTTGTTGGCTTCGATCTCGCGGATGAATTTTTCGAAATCTTCGACGGTGACGCGACCGCCGGCGCCACTGCCGGCAACACCGGCTAAGTCGGAGGCGTTCAGCCCGAGTTCTTCCATGCGTGCCTTGAGTCGGGGCGAGAGGTAGGTGGCTCCCGACGCGCTTGCCGGCACCGGAAGTCCGGAAATGGTCGGTCGCACGGTCGGCTGAACCGTCGCCGAGGAATCGATCTCGTCCTCTTTGCTGACCGCGAAATGCGGGCGGTCTGCCTCGACCTCGTCGTCATCATCGTCGTGGTCAGTGGCGCTGTCCGCCTGACTGTCGTCGTCGGTCGTCAGTAGACCGGCGCGTTGCGCATCCGCTTCGCTGGCCTCCAGGTAGGCGAGAGTCGCGCCAACCGCGTAGCTCTCATCGACCACGGCAACCACTTCGATGATTTTCCCGGGGCAGGGGGTGGTCACGCCCATGACCGCCTTGTTGGTTTCGACTTGAAAAATTTCCTGATCGAGCGTGACCTCGCTGTCCGCTGCCACATCGATTTCGACGACGGTGGCTTCGGCGATGGATTCGCCCAGTTGAGGCATTTGAATCGGAACTCGCATAACAGGATGGGTGGTCGGTCGGGTCAGAGGGGACAGGTAGCTCAGGCGCGCAGCAGTTTTTGCGTCGCCGCCACGATGGCCTGCCAGGTGGGGCGGTGCGCGCGCCACAGGTTCGGGTGATAAGGAATCGGCGTGTCTTTGGAATTGAGTCGCTGCGGTGCGGCGTCGAGCAGGTGAAAGCCCTCGCTGCTGACCCGCGAAATGACTTCGGAAGTGACGCCGCCCCAGGGGAAGGATTCACCGACTGCCAACAGTCGCCCGGTGCGCGCGACTGAGGCGAGAACGGTGTCGGTGTCGATCGGTTTGGTCGAGCGCAGGTCGACGACTTCGATTTCGTAGCCGTCACTGACCAGTTCGCGGGCGGCCCGCAAGGCGTCGTGGACCATGGCCGAGTAGGCGACGATCGTGGCGTGGCGTCCGGCGCGGGCAATGCGCGCTTTGCCAACCGGCAGCCGTTCACTCGGCAGGGCGTCGGCTTTGAGATGATTGTAGAGAAACTTGTGTTCGCAGAAAATCACCGGGTCATCGATGGCGACCGCTTCGAGCAGCATCGAGTAGGCGTCTTCCACCGTAGCGGGAGTCAGCACTACCAGGCCGGGGTAGTGCGAGTAGATCGACTCCATGCTCTGGCTGTGGAACGGTCCGCTGCCAACGGTGCCGCCGGACGGCATGCGCACCGTGATCGGGCAGGGGATTCCGGTGCGCCAGTAGTGGGTCGCGGCCTGATTGATGATCTGGTTAAAAGAGATCGAGGAAAAATCCGCGAACTGCATTTCGATGATCGGACGCATACCCGCGATCGCCGCGCCGATCGCCGAGCCCAACATGGCGTCCTCGCTGATCGGCGCATCTTTAACGCGGCCGGGAAATTCGGTGGCGAGATTTTTGGTGACTTTGAAAGCGCCGCCAAAGTTGGCGATGTCCTGGCCGTAAATATAGACGGACGGGTCGTCGGCGAGCGCTTTCTGCTGGGCGCTGCGGATGGCATCGAGGTAGGTGATGCTCATGCCTCGGACAGGGGCGGGGTCTGCGATTGACCTTCGGAAAGGTGACGGCTGGCGAGTGCGTGCCACGATTCGCGATACGGGTTGGGCCCCGATTCACTCTGCGCCCGGGCGATGGCGTCCTCGAACTGTTCGGATACCTCGCTCTTCCATGCGGCTATCTGTTCGGCGCTGGCCCATTGATTTTCGATCAGTGTGGCGGAAGCGATCTCGTTGCAGTCGCCGCCGTGCGGTTGGTCGCGGAGCTCAGCGGGGATGTAGGAGGCGTCATCGTGCTCGCCGTGGCCGGCGAGGCGCAGCAGTTTGCCGACCACCATTTGCGGGCCGTGGCCTTCGCGGGCGCGGCTGACGGCCTTTTCAAAAGTGTCGACGCAGGCGAGCAGGTCGGTGCCGTCGATACTGTAGCCTTCGACGCCGTAGCCGATCGCACGGTCGACCAGATTGGCGCAGGCAAACTGTTCAGAGGCGGGGGTCGAGTAGGCGAACTGGTTGTTGGCGATGGCGATCACCAGTGGCAGTTTTTCCACGGCGGCCTGATTGACGGCTTCGTGAAAGGCGCCCGTCGAGGTGCCGCCGTCTCCGATGGTAGTCGCGCCGACGATGGCCGGGCTGTCCGCGGTGGCTTGAAAGCGATGGGCGATGAGCATGCCGTTGACCACCGGGATCATCGCGCCGAGGTGACTGATCATCGCCGGCATGCCGAGGTCGGGGCGGCCGCGGTGGATGTTGCCATCGCGCCCGCGCATGGGGCCTTGTGCGGAACCAAGGTAGGTGCGGGCAGAATCGATGAGAGGTTCGCCAAAAGCCATTCGACCTGCCTGATCGCGGATCAGACCCGCGAAAATATCGCCGCGTTTCTGGTCGAGGGCATGACCCAGGGCGGCGCTGTAGGCTTCCTGGCCGCGTCCGAGGTAGACTCCGCCGACGATTTTTCCGCCTCGGTAGAGTTTGGCGATTTTGTCTTCGAAGGCGCGGCCCAACAGCATCCAGCGGAACACGGCAATGCAGCGCTGTTGTCGGGCGGGCGTTTCAGTGGTGACAGAAGGGGCGGCCTCGGCCATGGAATACGGGTTACCGGTCGGGATCTGGGAAAGCGGAAATTTGCTCGCAATGTAGCGTTTGCTTGGCCGCGGAGGCAACGGTTTTCTTGGGGCGCGGTGCGAATAGGCGAATTATCCGGGTTTCCGGTTTACCGACACGATGCATGGCTATTTAACACTGATTAATAATCGCGCGTGAGTTGTGAAAATGGCAATAATTATAGTATTGATAATTATTCTAAATTAGTTCATTCTGATGCAGTTACAGGAAATGTTTGCTGAAATCATTATGAAGACTCAACGAATTCTCACACCGGCGGGCATGACTCTTATTGAACTTACTTTGGTGATCGCCGTGTTGCTGGGATTGATTACGGCGCTGTTTGTGGGCGTTGGTGCCTACAAAAATGGATCGGATCGTGCCCAGTGTCTGGTCAATGCTTCCTCGGTTCAGAAAGCCGTCAGATCTTATCAGAATCTTTATCAGCTAAATTCAGGCGATGCGCTCAATCATACCGGCACCCTGGTAGCAGCGAACGGAATGTTCGTCGTCGAGCCGGTATGCCCGAAGTATGGGGTTTATGTTTGGGAAACGACCGTGCCGGCCAACGGTGTGCCCTATATCGATTGTAACGATCCGAACAATTCGGCCACCTTCCACTATCCGCAGAAACTTTCCGGGTGGTAGTTGCGACCGAGTGAAGCTTCCCGCCGGGGACCGTCGTTTTTAACAGGAGGCCACGGCGTTTCTGCACGCGAACCGCGTCAGGCGGTCGCGTCTGCAACTTCGGTCTCGGCTTCCGAGTCGGAATCGGCGGCTGCGGGTTCGCTTTCGGCCGCGATCTTGTTTTCCAGCGCCTGACGTTTGCTTCTGCCGGTAGCTGATGGGTCGACCGGGGCGTGGTCGCGTTTCTCGTTGGAGAATTCCATGCCAACGGTTTTGGAAACGCCGAACTCCTGCATCGACACGCCATACATAACATCGGCGCGGCTCATGGTGCGTTTGCTGTGAGTGACGATGATGAACTGACTGTCGTTGATGAAGCGGTCGAGCACTTTGATAAAGCGACCGATGTTCGATTCATCGAGCGGTGCATCGAGTTCGTCGAGCACGCAGAACGGGGACGGCTTGACCATGTAGATGGCAAACAGCAGGGCAACGGCCGTCATCGAACGCTCGCCACCGGAGAGCAGCGTGATCGATTGCAGTTTTTTGCCGGGAGGCTTGGCGATGACGTCGATACCGGCTTCGAGGGGGTCTTCGTCGGCGGTGAGCACGAGGTCGGCCTGAGCTTTGGGGCCGAACAGCTCTTTGAACATTTCCTTAAAATTGACGCGGACCTGTTCGAAAGTCTCGGCAAACATGCGCCGGGTGTCGCGATTGATACGGGCGATGACATTGAGCAATTCGTCCTTGGAGTTGACCAGGTCGTCGTGCTGTTCCTTGAGGAATTTGTGGCGCTCTTCGAGTTCTTCGAATTCGACGATGGCGTCGAGATTGACCGGTCCCATCGAGTCGAGCTTGTTGCGCAGGCCGCCGACGATGTCTTCGACAAAATCCCAATCGGGTTCAGCGGCGTCGACAAATTCGACGATGTTTTCGGCATCTGCAGCCGTTGCCTCGAGGTCGGCGCTGACTTCGTTGTCGGTTTCGTTTTCGTCGCTGTCGTCATCCTGAGCGCCGATGGTGGCACGGCGTTTGGCGTTGCGGTCGGAGGCCTTGCGCTGAGTGTCGATAACGGCGAGCAGCGCGTGGCTGTCGGGCTCGAAGCGGTCGAGATCGGTCTGATAGCGTTCGCGCACCGATGATTCGATATTTTCCAGGCGAAGCTCGATTTGCGTCGATTTGACTTCTTCGCTGCCGCGTTGAGCGGAAACAGACTGAATGTCTTTGCGGGCTTTATTGAGTTCGGCTTCGCCTTGTTCGATGAGTTGAACCGCCTGGCCACGCTCTTCCTGAATCTGCTCGAGATCAGCTTGAAATTCGGTCAGTTTGACCTGCGCGACTTCGATGTTCTGCTGCAGTTCGGTCGATTCGTTCTGGGCGTTTTCGATGCGTCCGGCGTAGGTGCTGATCTCGCTGCGTCGGCGGGTGGCCAGTTCGCTCAACTCGTTGACGCGACTGGTCATCGGGGTGCGCTGATGCAGCAGAGCTTCGCGGGCACGTTTCTCGACGGCGATGGCGGTGCGAACTTCATTGAGTCGTTCGACGAATTCATTCTCTTTCTGCTCGGCGAGTTCGAGTTGCCGGGTCAGCTCTTCGATGCCTGCGGACGAACGTTGCAGGTGCCCGGCAGCTTCTGCCGCGGCGTCGCGGGCAGTAGTTAATTCCCCTTCGAGAGCGTCGCGACGTTTGGAGACTTCACCCTGCTCGTAGCGCAGGCTTTCGATCTTGTTTTCGGCCTGCTGGACTTCCTTACTGACCAGCGTGTGCTGTCCTTCGAGGGTGGAAAAGTCGATGTGCGCCTGCTGTACTTTTTCGCGGGCGTTGGCGAGACTCTCTTCAAGCTGACCGACGCGGGCGGCGAGCGAATCGCGTCGGGTTTCGGACGCTTCAAGCTGAGTGGCGAGTTCGGCGCTGACCGATTCGAGTTCGCGAATATCGGCGCGGCGTTGCAGGATGGATCCCGAGCCGGCCTCAGCGGACTCAGTGCCGGCACCGCCGTGGGCGATGCCTTCGCGGGTGACGACTTCGCCGTAAAGCGTCACAAATCCGACGCCGGGATGATCGTTGCGAAGCTCGAGCGCAGTCTTCAGGTCGTCGACGATCAGCACGTCGGCGAGCAATTGATCGACCAGCGAGCGCACGCTCGCGTCGCAGTCGAGGCGGTCGAGTGCCCAGCCGCTGGCGCGGTCGGGAATCGACATCAGCTGGCGGGCGGTATCGGGTGCGACCATGGTTTGGGAAACCAGTGAGGCTTTGCCCAGCCGGTCGCGGCGCAGCGTATCGAGCATGCGTTCGGCCATGCGCGTGTCGGCGACGACGATGGTTTGCAGATTTTCACCGAGTGCGGCTTCGATGGCGATCTCGTAGCCCGGCTCAACTTGAATCAGATTGGCGAGGGCACCGCGAATCGCGGACTGATAGAGCTCGGGATCATCGAGGCCTTTCATCACCGCCTGGGTGCCTTCGTGAAAACCTTCGCCGGCTTCGACCAACTGGCGCAGCACTTCGAGGCGCGAGGTCTTTTGCGAATACATGCGATGGAACTCGCTCAGCTCGCGCTGGATGGCGGTAAATTCTTCGCGGGTGCTCTGGTGCGAATCGTCGAAGCGCTTCAGCTCTTCTTCAAAGCGGGCGATTTTCTCGCGCCGGGTTTCGAGCTCGGCACTGAGGCGGACCTGCTCTTCGGTCTTGGTTTCGAGTTCGCCCTGCAGTCTCAACAGTTCGTCGTTGAGCTGGCTGAAACGTTGTTGGTCGGTCTCGAGCTGGCGCGTGCTGCTTTCGATGCGCGCTTCCTGCGTGGCGATGCGACTTTCAGCATCGTTGCGCTGACGCCGCAAGTCGGTCAGTTCCTGAGAAAGGCGCTGGCGTTCCGCCCGGGCTTCGCGGGTCGCGGTGTCGTGCGCCTGAACCTGTTCGTCCTGACTGGCGATTTTTTCATCGATCGCAGCCAGCGTCAGGTCAGCTTCGCGGATGTCCTGTTCCTGCTCGGTCAGGCGGCTGTCGACGCTTTCGATCTCGGCTTCGCTCTGTTTAATAAGCACCGACAGTTCGTGGGCGCGCTCGGTATTGAATTCGATGCGATTGGTCGCGCCCTGAATGATGTTCTGCTGTTCATTGAGCCCGCTGCGCGCTTCGGCGATACGGCTCTCGACTTCCTGAAAGGCGGCGCGAGCCACGCTGACCGTTTCCTGGCGCTGCTCGACGATGGCTTCGAGTTCATCCTGCTGGCTGCGCAGCGAACTGATGGAGGTGTCGAGTTCGCTCTTTTCTGCGCGGTAGTGACGGAAGTGGCGATGGCTGAGGTGCAGGTCGAGAACTTTGACGTCGTCGTGCAGGACTTGAAAGCGACGTGCTTTGCCGGCCTGACGCTGCAGTGACCGCATCTGGCGTTCGACTTCTTCGACGATATCGGTCAGGCGGAGTAGATTGGCTTCGGTGTAGTCGAGCTTGCGCAGCGCTTCCTTCTTGTCGCGCTTGAACTTGGTGATGCCGGCCGCTTCTTCGAAAACCGCGCGCCGGTCTTCCGGCTTCGAGCTGAGCAAAAGATCGATCTTGCCCTGCTCCATGATCGAGTAGGAGGTACGACCGATGCCGGTATCCATGAGCAGGTCGTGAATGTCGCGCAACCGGCAGGGGCTCTGATTGAGCAGGTACTCGCTCTTGCCGTCGCGGTAGACGCGGCGACCGATCGAGACTTCGTTGAAGTCGACCTTGAGCATGTCCTCGCAGCCGGACAGGGTCAGTGTGACCTCGGCCATGCCCAGCGGCTGGCGTTTGTCGGTGCCGTTAAAAATGACGTCTGCCATCTCGCCGCCGCGCAGGGCTTTGGCGGAAGTTTCACCGAGCACCCAGCGAATGGCATCGACGACGTTCGACTTGCCGCAGCCATTGGGTCCGACAATGCCGGTCACGCCCTGGTGGAACTCAAGCTTGGTGCGATCGGCAAACGATTTGAAGCCGTGCAGTTCGAGGGATTTTAGAAACATGGTAGGTGAAGTGGGTGAAGCAAAGCTTGCGGGCGCACACGTCGAACCGTGCCGAAGACGGCATGGACAAAATTAGTTAAGAGAAATTGAGAATCAGGGCAACTAAAAATCTCAATAATAAAAATCAATGCCTCAGGGCTGCGAAAATTCCCGATCCTGGAAATTTGCCGGAGCGCGCGGTTCTCCCTTTGTCCTTCATGGTTGAAAAATCGAAACTGTCCGGCACTGTCCACTCCCTTTACAACGCTGGCAAAGGCTCTTAGTATCAGGCCGGTTTACCCCTCGCCCGTCCGCGCCGGTAACTGCATACCCTCGAGCGCCCGCTCCGACCTCCATGTCCCTCGAACTGACCAGAAATTTCTCCATCATCGCGCACATCGATCACGGCAAGACCACCTTGTCAGATCGTCTGCTTGAGGCGACGCAGACCGGTTCGCAGCGCAACAAGCAGGATCAGCAGCTCGATTCGATGGACCTTGAGCGCGAGCGCGGGATCACCATCAAGTCGCATCCGGTGACCATGCGCCACATCGGTGCCGACGGTCGTAACTATCAGCTCAATCTGCTCGATACCCCCGGTCACGTTGATTTCTCCTACGAAGTGTCGCGCAGTCTGGCCGCTTGCGAAGGCGCTCTGCTGCTGGTCGATGCCGCGCAGGGCGTGGAAGCGCAGACTGTCGCCAACGTGCATCTGGCGATGGCGCAGAATCTGGTGGTCATCCCGGTGATCAATAAGATCGACCTGCCCAACGCCGACGTCGCCATGGCTAAACGCCAACTCGAGGACATTCTCGCCATTCCCGGCGAGGAGGCGGTCGAGGCCAGCGCCAAGATGGGCATTGGCATCGATGAGATTCTGCAGGCGATCGTCGAGCGCGTGCCGCCACCGAAAGAACCCGAAGACGAACTGCTGCGTGCCTCGGTGTTCGATTCGGTATTCGATACCTATCGCGGCGTAGTCAGTTACGTGCGCATTTTTTCCGGCTCGGTTGAGCGCGGCACCGGCATCAAGATGATGAGCACCGGCAAGACTTACGAGGTCAAGGAAGTTGGGGTGTTTACCCCCAAGCAGACCGCACAAAAGACGCTCAGTAATGGCGATGTCGGCTACATCATCGCCAATATGAAATCGTCGACCGAGGTCAAGATCGGCGACACCATCACCGAATCGCGCATGCCGGCGCCGAAGCCGCTGCCGGGTTTCAAAGAAATCCAGCCGATGGTGTTCAGCGGTATTTATCCGGTGACCTCGGATGATTTTGAGCAGCTCAAGCTGGCCATGGGCAAGCTGCAGATCAACGATGCCGCGTTCAGTTATCAGGCGGAGAGTTCGATCGCGCTCGGCTTCGGGTTCCGTTGCGGCTTTCTCGGTTTGCTGCACATGGAGATCGTTCAGGAACGCTTGCGTCGCGAATACAACATGGATGTGATCTCGACCTATCCGGGCGTTATCTACCATGTCACGAAAACCGACGGCACCGAACTGACCATCGACAACCCGAGTTTCCTGCCCGAGCCGCCGGAGATCGAGAAGATCGAAGAGCCGATCGTGCGCGTGTTCATCATGGTGCCGAATGAGTACATCGGCGACATGATGAAGCTGGTCATGGAAAAGCGTGGTGAGTTGGAAAATACCGAGACGCTCGACGAGCGACGCGTCATGTTGACCTGCACCATGCCGCTCAACGAAATCCTGGTAGACTTCAACGACAAGCTGAAGAGCTTGACGCGTGGCTACGGATCGATGGACTACGAGCACGCCGGCTACAAAGAGGCCAATCTGGTTAAGATGGACATGATGATCAGCGGCGAATCGGTCGATGCCTTTTCCAGTATCGTGCATCGTGACAAGGCGGTCGCTCGCGGGCGTCACCTCGCCGCAAAGCTCAAGGAAGTCATTCCCCGTCAGATGTTCACGGTCGCTATTCAGGCGGCGATCGGTGCCAACATTATCGCTCGCGAAACCATCACGGCGATGCGCAAAAACGTCACCGCAAAGTGTTACGGCGGCGACATTTCCCGAAAGCGCAAACTGCTTGAGAAGCAGAAAGAGGGTAAGAAAAAGATGAAAGCCATCGGCAAGGTGAACATTCCCCAGGAGGCGTTCATCAAAGTGCTCAAGAACGACAGCTGATCTTTCAAATTAGATTTTTGCGGGTCGTCTGGTTGGCTCGCGCCCCAACACTCAATCATCATGTCCAAAGACATCTCCGACGAAGCGGCTTCTGGAAAAGGCCCGGCTAAGCCCGAAGGCAAAAGCAAATTGCGCGGCGTTCCCAGAGCCAAAAAGGAGGGTGAGATGCTGCTCAAGGGGGTGCGTAAATTTCTGCGTTACAATCGCGACCTGATCGCGCCGGAGCGCATGGAGAAGATCGACGAGCTCAAGGCCGGCTTCCGCGAAACTCTCGACAGTCCGGAGGCCGACGAAAAGGACATCGATCATCAGCAACGCGATCTGACCCGCGCCTGCGAGGTGTCGGTGCCCGACTATCGACCGTCAATTTTGCGCGAAAATATCGAAGTCGTGTTCGTCGCCTTCGTCATCGCCATGGGCATCCGTGCGTATTTTCTGCAGCCGTTTAAAATTCCTACAGGCTCGATGCAACCGACCTTGAACGGTATCACCGGACACGTTGAAAATGCCGATGGCACCAGCACTCACGACGACTCCAACTATGAGCATCCCGGTCTGTTGAAGCGTGTCTGGGCGAAAATATGGAACGGTCGCAACTACGTCGATGTTGTCGCTGAAGAGGGCGGGCGAATGGTTTTTGACGATCGTGGCCAGATCAAGGCGGACGAAATCAAACGCTTCAAGTTTATGGTCGCGACGGTGTTTTACATGAAGGATGGCACCAGGTTCGTGATTCCTTCGCCGGAGAAAGCCGCCCGGCAATTGTTGAACCCTGAGATCTCGCAGTCGGGTGGGCTGGTCAATCCGGGGCAGGTCATCGCGCGTGGCTATGTGGAGACCGGTGACCAGGTGCTGGTCGATAAATTTTCGTATCACTGGATGCGGCCGAATCGCGGACAGGTGTTTGTTTTCACCACCAAAGACATCACCGGCATTGAACACAGTTCCAGCTTTGATCCACAGTTCGGTTCTCAGCATTACATCAAACGCCTGGCCGGAATTCCCGGTGATCGACTGGAAGTGGCGCAACCCCGTCTGCTGATCAACGGCGAGCTCGCCAAGGAATTTGGTTTTCGGCGGGTGATGTCGCAGCAGGATGGCTATCGTGGGTATTTCGAAATGGGCCAGTACGCTGACGGTATCGCGCTCGGGCCGGAGCAATATTTTGCCATGGGCGATAACAGCGCTTCGAGTTTTGACGGCCGCAACTGGGGGCCGGTTCCGCAGAAAAATATCGTCGGCCGGGCGCTGGTGGTTTACTGGCCCTTCGGTCAGCACTTCGGGCGCATTCGTTAGACGGTTCCGACGCCGATACCGTTACCGATGTCCGACGACCCCACTGTCACTGAGGCCAGCGCCGAACAGATCGTCGCGCGCAGCGGATCCAATCTCGCCTATGCGTTGAAGGTGTTGCCGCGTTCGAAACGCGCTGACATGCAGGTGTTCTACGGCTTTTGCCGCATCGTTGACGACATCGCCGACGATGAAGGTATCGAACCCGATGCCAGGCGCGCGGGTCTCGATCGCTGGCGCTCGCTGATCCTTGATCAGCCAATCGATCCACCGCTGCGTTCCGGCATCGAGAGTGAATTCAGGGACCTCTGCGCGCGTTACCAACTGCCGCGCGAGACCCTGCTCGAAATCGTCGCAGGTGTGGAAATGGACATCGCTCCGGCAGCGTCGTTGCGCTTCTCCACCTTCGACGAACTGAAGGCCTATTGTTATCGCGTGGCCAGTGCCGTGGGCCTGGCCAGCATCGAGATTTTCGGCTATCAGGATGACGCCTGCCGCGACTACGCCGAGAAACTTGGTTACGCCTTTCAAATGACCAATATTCTCCGCGATGTCGGTCAGGATGCCGAAGAGGGCCGGATCTATCTGCCGCTCGACGAGTTGCAACGCTTCGGCGTCAGTGAAGCAGGGATCCTCGATCGCAGTGCTGCCGAAAGCGCCGGCTTTCAGGAGCTGATGGCCTTTCAATGCCGGCGCGCAGAGGACTTTTACGCCGCCGCCGTGGCCGAGCTTCCCGATGGCGACCGGAAATCGATGCGTGCCGCCGAACTGATGCGCATCATTTATTCGCGCATTCTGTTGCGCATGAAAGAGGACGGCTTTCGGGTGTTCGAAAAGCGCTACAAACTCAGCAAGCTGGAAATGGCCAGCGCCCTGTTGCAGGGCTAGTGCGCCGCAGGCGTGGGTACTTGGTTCGGTGTTGCGTCCTGCACTGGACGAGCCACCGCTAACCGCTAACTACGCAGCCGCGCCGTTGAGCAGGCCGGCGAGAAACTCCATGGCGTTGCGGTTTTCGACCAGAATGGCGACCGCTGATTCGCGATCTTTGCTGTTGGCGCTGCCGTCGGCAATGCGGGTCAGCAGGCCTTTGTCGGCTTCGCTGAGATCGTGTGCGGCGCGGCCTTCGGTTTCGTCCTCGAAGCTGTCGAGGAATTGGCTGAGGATGTGAAATTCATTCATGGTGTGGGCAAAGTGGAGGATGGAATTCGGGTAATCGGGTGGGGGGAAAGGGATCGTTTCATTCGGGCCTCAGTCGACACAACTGTCAAGCAAATCCCGGCACAGGAGGATCAGTGCTTCGGTCGCCTGCGACGACGACGTGGAGTTGGCGTGGGTGTAGTCGGGTAAACGCTGGGCGAGTTGCTCGCGCAAATGTGCGAGTCCCGTATTGATACGCCGTCCGACCGTTGCCGGGTGTTGGTCCCAGGCTTCGGCGATGCGTTGCTTTTTAACTTTTTCGAGAAAGTGCAGGCGCAGAAAGATCAGTGCCTGCGAGTCCACCGCAGCGAGACTTTGAAATGCTTCGGCGATCGCTTCGCGGATGCGCTCACGCTCGTCGCTGGTGACCGAGTATTTCGAAAAGTGACCGTTCAGTCCGGGGGTTGCGCTGTTGACGTGTGATTTAGGATCGACCGAAACGGCATCGACCCAATCCGCTTCCGGTTCCACGCCGGCGGCGCGCTGGCGATACTCCGAGCGGCGCAGTGCCGAGTAGAATCGATTGCGGGCGCTGCGTTTCAGCCAGCCTTCCAGTGAGCCGAATCCTTGATAACGTTGCAGCAGCGCTACCCGCTTTTTGCCGTTGCGGCCCTTGCCGGCGTATCCACCGAAACATTCCGAGAAGACGTCGTCGACCGCGTTGCAGGCTTCTTCCCTGGAGCGGGCGTCCCAACTGAGTTTCAACAGGTAAGCCTGAACCGCAGGACGAAATTCGTTGAGAAAACGGCTGACCTCTCCCGGCCAACCTTCCATTACGCGGCGGGCGAAGGTCAGGTCGTCGCGGCGTTTCGATTTCGATTCGGTTGGAGTTGGCTTGGCAATCGAGCGCTGCGGACAGAGAGTTGTGTCGTCGGACTCAAGCCAGTGGGGTGCGGTGGCGATCATGGTGAAAAAATGCAGGGTTCAGGTGAGAGTGTGACGGAACTTTCGGCGCGTCGCCGATCCCGTGTTTCATCTGACAGACAAGGCTGCCGCAAGCACTTGCAGAAAAGGGTGAACTTTTTTTCAAAAGCCGGCTGGCGGAACTTGTCAAAGTTCTGCCGGTGCGTTGGCCGTGTGACGTTCGACGGACGAAATTTTGACGAATTCCGCTAGCCCCACGATGAGAGCGATTTTATTCAGCCTGCTACGACGGCGAGATCTGATCGCGAGGATCGACGATGGCCGCATCAGGGGCGGCCACCGGGCCCTTGAGCAGGGGATCGTCAGTAGCGCGCATCCACTTTTCCAGACGCTGCTCAAGATCGGCGCGTACCGTGGCCAGCGCCGGATCATCGAGGCGGTTTTCGGTTTCCTGAGGATCGAGTCTGAGGTCGTAGAGTTCGACACTGCGTCGTTGGCGCTGCAGCCAGCCGGCATCGAGCCAGGCCGATTTCGCAGCTGAGTCATCGACATTCGCCGGCACCGGCCGGGGATCTTCGTCGAAACGCTGCACCAGTCGGTGAGTCGCGGTGCGCACGCTGCGCTGTGGTTCGTAGGCTGCGTGATAGGTGACTTCGGAAAATACCTGGTCGCGCAGTTCCGTGTCGCAGTCCGGTTCCAACAGAGGTCGCAGACTGACTCCCTCCAACCAGTCGGGGCGATCCAGTTTCGTCAGGTCGCAGATCGTTGGAAAGATATCGAGATGACTGACCAGGGCCTGCCGGGTGCCGATGCCGGCTTGATCGCCGGGGAGACGAACCATCAAGGCGACGCCGGTGCCACGGTCGGTCAGTTGACCTTTGTGACCGGGAAACGCGATACCGTGATCAACGGTGAAAATCACCACTGTGTTGTCACGCATCGGACTGGCGTCGAGCGCTTCGAGGACCCGTCCCAGACAGGCGTCCATGTGTCTCACTGCGGCGTGAAATCCGGCGGTGTCGGCGCGGGTGTCGGCGGTATCGACACTACCAAACGGTACCGCGATATAGTCCGCTGCAGGGGCCGGCGCCAGTGTGTCGTCTGAATCCGGAAACGGCCGGTGCGGATACCAGAAACCGCAATCGAGAAAAAACGGCGTGGTATCGCCGGTCGCATTCTGTCTGGTCTGAGTCCGATTGAGGAATGCACAGGCATTGTCCGCGACTGACGAATCGTGCGCCGTCCAGCCCGCCGCCTTGTCGGGGGACATCAATTCCGAATACGGTCGCGGCTGATCGTCGCCACAATGCAGATGCTGAATGCCTGCCAGGGCGGTGTGCCAGCCGTGTTCGCCGAGATAGGCGGCCAGGTGTTGCTGCGGATGATGCAGAGAAAAGCCGCGGTGCGCCAGACCGAGCATGCCCGCCGCGTGAGGGCAGCGTCCGGTCAGCAGGGCGGCCCGACTCGGTGAGCAGGTCGGCGCCGCGCTGTGCGCATTGCGGAAAACCACTGACTGCCCGGCCAGACGCTGCAGGTGGGGAGTCGCCACTGGAGAGCCGTACGGCTGCAGGAAGCGGCCGGCATCGTGGGCGTGGAGATAGAGCAAATTCAAAGCAGCGCCAAGGTGCGCGACCCGATCAGCTTCGGCAAAGCTCAAACGCAGAAAATTTTAAGAATCTGCCCGAATGCCGGGTTGGAAACTAACTATTCTAAAAGAATTTGCCTCTCACTGGTGAGAAAAACAGCAAAAGAGGGTGTTATTTATGAAAATTTACTGGACTAAGCCGCGGTTTTGAGGTAATTTCTCAAATCATCGGAAATACGGGCAGACGCCTTCCGAAAATTTTCCAATTTGTTGTTAGTTAGTCAGTTGTTGTTGTTGCAGAGAGATCGCGAGTTGTTTCCGTCATTCGAAAGAATTAAGATCTCATAAGCTCATGAACGAAGCCTCTCCGGTGAAAACTGGAGGGGCTTCTTCTTTTTTCAGCGCGAGCGACCGGTGTCGCCGCTGGAATTTTGGTAACCCGTCTGAGTTCGTCGCGGCGCAGCTTCTTCCCAGGCGACGCACCACGCAACCGGTCGCAGTTTTGGCAAACGGGCTGGATTCGCCCGATGACCGCGCAGCGCGAAAGTCGGCGTGCGATCACGAGCGTGAACCGGACTCACGCCTTTCGAACCGCCGGAGGTTTCGACTTCAAGAATCTAATCCTCTGTCCGGTGACGATGCCGGGCGGCCGCGCACCAGGCCGCGCACCATGCCCAGCCAATCGCGACCGCTCAACGGTGCGGTTCCATCAGCGTCACCGCCACTGTCGGATTGGCCGCTCGCTTCGCCGTCCGCTGAGTCGTTCGATTCGTCGATCGGCCTGCTGCCCTTGTGCAGTCGCGCCTCGGTTTCGACGCTCTCCTTCAGATACTCTCTCATCGGTGCGGACAGAAACGGGCGGTCAGAATCGTAGCTCACCAGCTCGCGTGCCATTTCCACCGATGCGGTGCCGTGTAGAAGTAACACCGGCGTTTGCTCAGCTGCTTGCCACGCCGACACATTTGATTCGAGTTTCTGCGCCGATTCGCGCAGTTCGCGATCCCGCTGCAGCCAGTTAAAACCGCGCTCCCAGTTGCGGAAAAAACGCGGCACCGACCAGGCGATGCTGGCATTTCCATGGCGGTTCCCACCCGGATGCAAAACCCGGGCGTCGATCAGCGCTTCGGCCAGTGGTACCACTTCGGGACGCTCCGCCAATCGCGCGAACGGCAGACGCATCGGCTTGAGCTGCCCGCCATCCTCCGGCACCGGAAAAAACAGATCGAGCAACTGATGCAGGACGCGTTGCGGTTCCGGCCCGGAGCAAAATGGTTCGATCGCCGCTTCCGCTGCGCCGGCGATGATTTTTTCCAGCGGGTGTTCACCCTCGAAAAATTTCAACTGCAGGGGAGGGCGCTGCAGGGTTCCCTGCGCTCGCCAGGTAGCTTCCAGAAATGCCAGTGCACCCGGGTGCTTGGCCAACAGTTCTTCGCAGCGCGCGACCAGCGCGGGTTCGACTGCGGGCAGCGATAAATCGCGGTCGACCAATTCGGTCAGGGTGTCCGGCGGCAGGGGGTCGAGCGGTTTCCAATCGAGGGTCATGCGGCGCGGACAACGGGCCAGTGCTTGCTTGAGGCCGTCGACATTAAACGAGCGAAGCGCGATCACCAGCGGGAAGGCATTGGTCAGCGCCAGATCGTAGAGAAAAGTCATCAGCGGAATCAACTCCGCGTCGACCCATTCCGGCGTGGCATCGGCAACCAGCCCATTTGGAAAAAAGCGGTCGAACTGATCGATAAATATCAGGCAGCGCGCCGCGTCGGTCGGTCCGCGGTCAACGTGAGCTTCGCGAAACAGGGCCGCCAGATACTCCGCCGCCTCACCACTTTCGCCGGCGAACAGCAGTGCAAAATGGCGAATGCGTTGCTGAATTTCCTGCCCGGACAGTTCGTCATGGGTGCGCGCCGGCAGTTGGCTCAGGACTTGTCCGGCCAGAGCGGTGACAACGTCACGGTGATCACTGCCGTTTTTCGTCGTCCAAATCAAGGGCTCAAAAACGCCGGAAAATTCGCGTTCGAATTTGGGAATCAAGCCGCGCCGGACCAGGGTCGTTTTTCCACAAGAGCCGTCGCCATGAACGATGACCACCGGTGATCGACCACCCTTGCGGTGATTGAGAACGCGATATAACTCGCCGACCTCCGCCTCGCGCTCAAAGAACAATTGCCAGTCCGCTGCGGATGCCGCCTGCCTGCCCGCGCCGGTGGTCGCTTTCGATGCCGCGGTCGACTCACGCAAAGTCCGCTGTTGCCGGGCAAGTTGGGAATAAATGGGATTCATCGAAACGGCGCCGGGAAAACGGACAGTCGCACGTCGACAAATCTAGAGGTGGCCGCTGCGCTTGTCGAAAACCTATTTTCCCGCAATGCGCGATGCGCGATGCGTGCCGGGAACTCAGGTCTCGAGATCGCCGTCCGCCAGCGGCGGCGATACCGGACGGCGTGGGCGTGCGATCACTGCAGCGATCGATGCGGCCGCGGCGATACCGATCAGGCTGGCGAGCAGATCGAACAGGTCGTAGCTGCGGTGAGCCAGGAACTGCTGCGAAAATTCATCGATGGTGGCGGCGAGCGCGACCAGAGCTGTCGCTGTCCGTGAAAAGCGCTTGCGGGTCGCCAGGTTGGCGAGCAGAGCGAGCGTGCCGAACAGAACTGCGTGTCCAAGCTTGTCACCGAGCCCCATGGGTACTGCGCTCAACGAACCGAGAAAATCCGACCCATAGCCCAGATTGGCCACCAGGCTGACGGCGACCATGAACACGGAAAATCCGACCAGAAGAAAAAGCGAAGCGCGCATTCAGCCAATACGGCAGCGCTGACCGTGTTCTTTCATATTTTTGGAGAGGGGGGGGGACTGCGGGAAGCTTGACGCTTGACGGGGGGCTTGACGCTTGAGCTCAATCAAACAACACAAACCTCTCCGGGATTTTCCTCGCCAGGCGATCCTCCGGACGGTCGCGATCGCGCAGGCAACGCTGAAGCATGGGCTCGATCTCATCCATGTAGCCGGCCCAACGGATCGAGCCAATGCGGTGTGACGGTGTCAGAGGGGCCGACGGCTCCGGAAAGTTCATGTAGACTGGCGAGGCCTCCTGCGCCCTTGCCTTCGATGCCTTGTCGAGTTCGCTGTCGTTACCGTCAATCATGGCTTACTCGGGTTAGTTTGGCGTGGAGAATGTGCGAATCTCCGCGAGGTGTTCCGGTGAGGCGTCGCGATTGGCGATCCCGTAGAAGTCCGGGCCATCGACGTTGCGAGTATATCACGGCACACTGTAGAAAATGACGGCGTGGCCGCCCACGTAGAGGAAGGGCAGGTTGCGCCCTGAGGCGGGCTGGGAAATTTGTGTTCGTTGGCCCTTCAGAATTCAATCCTGTTCAGATGTCCCTGATCGGATTGACGCCTTTGTTGATGTGGTGGCCAACACATCGATCATGACAGGTTGCCAATGTTCGGTTTTCCGGTCGATCTCGCGGACAACGGCGTGCACTGCGCCGGGCTTCACCTGCCGGCCTTCGCGCGTGAGTCCGCGCAGCATGCGGCTGACGCGATGATTGTTTTCTCGCGGCAAATAGCCAAGTTTTTTACCGTGCCATTCGACTCTTACGGCGAATTCGTCGTAGGGGTTTTCGGGCTCGGAGATGAGGGTGAGCTGGTCGCCGCGACGGAGGCGGTTGATAATTTTCGGGCCGTCGTGGTAGCGGTGGCCGCGCACGGGGCTGGTTTGCAGAAGGGTTGTGGCGTGCGTGAGCTTATCGGCAGGCCGGGCGGGCGGGGACGCTCGCGCCACTTTCATGAAAACGAAAAATGGCGTGAGGGCGATCAGTTTCAGCATGGGGCGGCGTTTCATGGTGAGTAGCGATCGGGGACTGGCTGGCATTCATTTAATATTTCCGAATTAAATTCGTTGCCTCACCTGTTTGGTGAGGGTAAAATTTAGCAGACGGTATAAACAAGTCTTTTTACACCAAAAGATAGGACCAGTCGTAAAACTTGATGGAAGTTGAAATCATGAGTGATTCAGAACTTGAGAACTGGGCGGCGAGCGAGCGGCTGAGGGCAATTGAGCGCGCGGCGTGGTGGCGGGGCTTCGTGCAGCGTCAGGATGTGGCCGAAATATTCGGCGTTTCGCTGGCGCAGACGTCGACCGATTTTCAAGCTTATCAGGCACTGAATCCCGGGGCGTTGAACTACAATTTGAGTGCCAAGCGCTACGAGTCGACCGAGTCGATGAAGTGCGTGTTGCACAAGCCGCGTCTGGCGGAGGCGGTCTCGCAGTATCTCGGCGGGCCGGCACCGACGGCGGTTCCGGGCCTGGCGCCGGCGGCGCGCGGTGCTGACCACAACGACAGCTCCGGCGAGGGGGCTGGTGGCGACGCCCGTTGCGAGGTGTTGCAGCTACCGCGGCGTCGGGCGGATGCGACGGTCGAGCGGCTGCTGTTCATGGCGCTGTATCAAGGCTTGTCGATCCGCGGCAGGTATCTGTCAGTGGGCAGCGGCCGGGCGCGCTGGCGTTTGCTGGCGCCGCACGCGGTGGCTCACGATGGCTGGCGCTGGCACGTGCGCGCGTGGTGCTTCGAGCGCGAGGACTACCGGGATTTTGTTATCGGACGTTTTGAAAATGTCGCCTGGCCGACGCGCCTGCAGGAGCACACGCCGATGCAGTTGCCGAACGACGAGGCGTGGCACACGATCGTCACCGTCAAGGTGAAGCCCAACGACGCGCTTGAGGCATCGGCGAAAAAGGCCCTGCGTATGGACTACGGTCTGGAGGGCAAGCAGGTGCTGGAACTGCGGGTTCGCCGGGCGATGTTGCGCTACCTGCTGGAAGCCCTGCGCCTGCCGATGCCGGGTGAGGAAGGCAAGGTCGGTAAGGACGCGGTGTTGCCGCGCCATTTTGATCTGGTCGGGATCGCTTAGTTGGCAGGAGAGAGGAGAAAGGATCTTTCAAAATCCTGTTCACCTCTCTCTGGCTGCTAACCGCTGAAAGCTAAAAGCTCAGGATAAAAGCGAGGGAGTGCGTGAAGCAATGATCTGAGTGGCGTTGCGCAGCTCTTCGCGGTTGACGGGTTTGCCGAGCACGAGATCGACACCCGTGGGGCATTCGTCGTTGCTGGTCATGATGTCGCCGTAGCCGGTGACCATGATAAAGGTCTTGCCGGGGAATTGTTCGGCGACTTCGAGGGCGAGTTGGTCGCCGTTCATCTGTGGCATCGAGCGGTCGCTGAGTACGGCATCGAAGGCGCCGGTGGCGAGGCTGTTCAGTGCTTCGCTGGCACTGGTGACGAACTCGGCGTGGTGACCGTCGACGGCCAGCAACTGGGTGATCAGGCGGGCGATGATCGGTTCGTCGTCGACGACCAGAATTTTCAAAGGGCGCTCCATCGGCGAGTCGTGGTCGACGGCGTTGTCGACTTGCTCCGGCTGCGGATCCGGCTGGTCTTCGCAGACAGGAAGGCGAACGGTGATGGTGGTGCCGAGTTGCGGAGTTGAGCGCAGGCTGAGTTCGCCGCCGAATCCCCGGATGACCGTTTCCGCGAGTGACAGGCCGAGTCCAGTACTGCCTTCGCCTTTGGTGGAAAAGAAGGTGTTGCGGCAGCGGGACAGTGTCTCGGGCGACATCCCACAGCCGTTGTCGGAGACTTCAATGATGACCGAATGCTTTTCCTTGCGGGTGGAAAAGGTCAGCAGTCCGTCCTTCGGCATGGCATCGCAGGCATTAAAAATGAGGCTGGTGAGCGCTTCGCGGAACGGGATGGGATCGATCTGCAGCCGGATGCCCTCCTCGAGGCGGGTCTCGATGCGCACATTGATGCCGTGAGTCAGCATTTCGCTTTCCCAGTGAGGCCGGGTGAGTTGGATGGTGTCGGTGACAACCGCGCTGAGATCGACGGCTTTCAGTGACTCGGAGGTGGACCGATAGGGATGGAAATTTCCGAGACTGCGGACGACATCGCTGCCTTCGACGATCAGCTCTTCGAGTTGGGTCAGCGTCGCGGCATCGGTATCGGTCGCGGGGGCGATATCACCGATCAGGCCCTGCATCTTTGCCAGCAGGTTGTTAAATTCGTGAGCGATTGAACTGCTCATCTGACCGAGGGCTTTGAGGCGCTCGCTATTGATCAGCCGTTCCTGGATGTCGGTTGTGGTCTTGAGAGCGAGGCGCAGTTTTTCCTGGCTTTTGTGGGCGGATCTTTGCGCGAGCTTGAGGGCGGTGATGTCGGTGTTGGCGCCGATCATGCGCACCGGCTTATCATCTTCGTCACGAATGACGATGCCCCGGCACAGCACCCAGGCAATGGATCCATCACGGTGGCGATAGCGCAATTCCTGACTGTAGAGATGACTGGGATCAGCGCAATGCTTGTGAAAATTTTCGATCGCTTTCTCGTAATCATCCGGCAGACAGTTCAGGCGGCACCACTCGGAGCTGTGCGGGATATCGGACTCTGTGTAGCCAAAGACCTCGGCGAAGCGGGGGCTGTGCCATTCGTTTTCAGGATTTTCGAGGTCCCAGTACCAGAGTCCATCGAGGATATCGTTCTGGATGAAGTCGAAGATGGCGGGATCAGTCGCGACCCGCTCAAACAGTTCGGTTTTTAAGTAATGCTCACCGCTTGCTTCGGTGGGCGCTTGGTCAGACTTTCCGCGGTTCATAGTATAGGTGTATAAAAAAGTCTTCTGGCGGCCGACAGACCTGATTGATTTCCGCTGAGGGGAATCGAGGCAAGCGTCTTTGTCGGCGCGTGTTGGGGGGATTTCGTCGGTGCCGGGAAGCGCACATCCTGACCGTCAAATGAGGGATGGCCCCCGGTGCACATAGCTGCGCGGGGCGAATCGATTAAAGCGGTGCCGGAGGCGAACAGGATCGATAACGCCGAGCTTGTGCAAGTGGCATCGCTACCGGTAAACCGGGCGCTAAGCGCTGAGTGGGTAGAGGCTCTCATGGGAACAAAAATCACCATGTGTTAACGAATTAGTTGGGACATAAAGGGTGACTTAATTTGACTCAGACTCATCCTAAAACAACAATAATTACAGGAAATATAGTATTTAGAGGTGACGAATTCGCGCCAGTATCGGTGGGCAGCGCGCTGCATTTCGGTGCAATGGATCTTACGGTTAACCAGTTGCCGAATTCAGTGGATCGCGGGCCTTGGGGAAGGGGGCCGGGCAACGTCGCCGCCGGGTGATCCGTTTGCGGGTTGAGAGGACCATTCTGTTGGAGGCAGAACGGTTGCGCGCCCGGTTTCTGAAACGCCCGGCAGTCAGCGCTCGTCAAAAATTCTGTCCCCGCCGGGATGATCACGGTGAGCCGATTTTCCCCGGTTCGTGCCGTTCGACAAGCGCATCCGGTCGCGTGGCCCGGGGCATTGAATTTGCCCCGTTAAAAAAATGGTGCGCGATGCAGGATTTGAACCTGCGACAACCTGCGTGTGAAGCAGGTGCTCTACCCCTGAGCTAATCGCGCATGTGCCGGCCTGCCGAACGGGTCGACCAGCGGGGAGGGAAGGTTGGATTGTATCACTGGATCGACGCTGATCAACTGTGGAGTTTGCAGAGCGTTTCGCATCGGCATGCGGAGGGGCGGGCTCGCGGCCTGGAGCTTCCGCCCGGACGAAATGGAGCCCCGTGCCGCTGAGACGACACGAGGCTCATTCCGACCGCATAGTTTGAGGATTTTACTCCTCTGTCGAAAGTGCTGAATCGATGGCGGCGACGCCCGAAGCATCGATGGTCGACTGGCGAAGTCGTTTGGACTGATCGTTGATTTTCAAAAGTCCCCAGTAGGCTTTACTCAGTTCTTCGTAGGCGTTGGGGTTCTGATTCTTCTGGCTTTCAACGTAGTCGATCAGGCGTTGGCTGTCTTTTTGCACGGTAGCGATGCGGCTTTCGTTGCGCAGGCTCGGCTTGCTGAGGTCGACGTTGTTGTTGAGGTCGTTGATCTCAGCTTGAAGGCTGTTGACGGCACCATCGATGGCTTTGCTTCCGCCTTTGAGGTTGTCGCCGTCCCACGCGATGCCGGTGGCCGGTGCGGAGGAGCGGGTTGGAGCGGGGGCAGGAGTCGCGGCGCGCACGGGTGCCTGCGCTGGTGCGGCATCGGCTTTTGCGACGATAGCGGTCGGTTGATCATTGCGCGAGGGGGCGGCGAGAATGAGGGTGCGTTCGCCGACGCTGTAGGAATTGTCGCTCGGTGAGTCGATGGTAGGTGCGGCTGGCGCCGGCATGATCGATCCGCCATCAGGTGTCGGCGCATTGCGGCGATGGTCGGAGGCATCGGGAAAGTCGGTGCGTCGGCTGCGCGGCGGCACCGGCCGGTGAGCTTCGGCATACTGCATGAGGGTCGGCTCAAACTCGTCGATGGCGGGACCGACATCGGGATCGCCGGCGGTACGGGTAGCGGGGTATTCGGGAACGCCGGGATCGTTGGAATCGATCACCGTCGGGGTGATGAACATCATCAGGTGTTTGCGGCCGTTCTCCTCGCCACGACTCTTAAAGGCGTAACCCAGGATCGGAATCTTGCGCAGGAAGGGAACGCCGGTCTCGGTGGTGGTGTCCTCGGCTTCGTCGAGGCCGCTGATGGCGACCGTGAAACCGCTGTCGACCTGCACCGGGGCGTTGTAGACGCGCGAAGTGGCGATCGGGAAGGGGTTTCCGTTGATGAATTTTTCGCCGATGATCTTGGAGATTTCCACGGAGATGTTCAGCTGAATCTTTTCGTTGGCCATGCGCTTGGGCAGAATATTGATGACGGTGCCGATCGGCAGGTAGTCAACGGCGGTGGTTGAAGTGGCGCCGGCGCCGAGGCTGGTGTTTGAGCTGGACGACAACACCGGCTCGTTCTGAACGGTGCGGAAAACCACCTCGCGATTTTCCAGGGTGACCATGCGCGGGTAGGAAACGGTGCGCGTGTTGCGGTCGTCGACCAGGGCGCGCAGCCGGACATTGACGTCGTCGTAGCTGAGCACTGCGGTGCTGGGGATGGTGTAGTCTTTGATGCGGTTAAGATTGATGTCAGACTCCGGGAGACTCAAGTTGGCGCCGTAGCCGCCAGCCAGAGTGCCGGTCCAATCGAGGCCGAGCTCGGAACTTGGATCTTTGTTGGATTCGAAAAACTTCACCTCGATGGCAATCATCGACATCTTCTGGTCGGCCGAGGCGAGATAACCCTCGATCCACTGATGTTGCTGCCGCGAGGCGACCACGTAGAGGGAGTTCGAATCCGAATTCCAAATCACGCGGGCGACCGGGTCGGCGCTGTTGACAGCATCTCCCGGGCTGCCCTCGACATCGCCGCCGACGGGGGCGACCAGGCTTTGACGGGCACTGAGGTTGGCCGCAGACAGTTGACCGAACGAGTCGACCGAGATGCTCGGCGCGATATTGGCGTAACCATTGGCGGTCGGCAGGTTGAGGATTTCCTTGATGTCTTCGATCAACTTGCTGGGTTTGATTTCGAAAGTGTTGGGGGCGCCCTGCAGGCTGATGCCGCCGGCGCTGCCTTGACCGCTCGATGACGAACTGTTGGCACCGCCGGTGCCGGCGCTGCTGGAACTCTTGGATACGAGTTCCTGAGAATTGTAGTTGATTTGATAAACGCGACCGATCAGTTCGCTGTCATCAGCGGGGCGCAGGTACCACAGGCCGTTGTCGTGGATCAGCGAAATGCCGTTGGCTTTCGAAAGCGTTTCCAGCGCGGTGAACGGGCTGGTCCGCAAACTGAACGTCACCAGGCGGTCGGCGTTCTCTGATCCTTCCGGGAGGCCGAAGAAAGAAATGCCGGCGTCATCGGCGAGGAAGCGCAGCACGTCGCTGAGCATTGCTTTCGAAAAATCGTACTCGCGGGGTGGTGCGCTGCGCAACTTGTCGGCTTCTGCCTCGTAGGCTGGCGAGTTCTGGGTGGAGAACTGCGGCGTGAACTGTGCCCGGACGCTTTGCTGCATGGCGGCAAAGGCGACTGCACATACGCAGACGGTGGCTGCGAAAGAGTGGTTAAAGTACTTCATGGTTCCTTACGGTCGGATTTACGAAACTATTGCGGTTCCGTGAATCTAAGATCTATAAATAAATAATGCAACAATAAAAACCGTAATAATCATAATTAGTTAACCGGTCATTTTTTACATTCGTCACGGACGTTGCCGCGTCTGTTGATCGGCACGTTCAGGCGTTAGCGGGTACTGCCATCGGCCATCTGCGGCGCTGGCAAAAGACCTCGTGGGGGCGGCATTTGCAATCTGCCTACCGGCTGATCCCGGTGCGTGTTGGAAGTGAGTTCGGACTGCGCGAGCAGTGGAGATGATGCAAATGACGGTGCCGGGTCGCGCTGACCTGCTGATTGGATCGCGCTGCCGGAGGTGAGGTCAACATGGTGTACACCGGGCCGCGGTCGGGGCGCGCGTTTGGTGAGCGCGCGCAGCAAGCTGACGCGCAAATTTTTCGTTTGGCGGCCAGCTCCCTGTTCACATGCCAACCGGGACAGGCGACGGTCTCAACGCTGATTTGTACCGCGGGACACGGCCGAACTTCAGTTTGACAGGTGGGGCAGGCGCTGCGCGGGAAAGGAGCGATTGTTCACTGATCTATAAAAGTCATAAAAATTAGAAAGATTAGCGTTGATATTTTTGGTATTTAATATAAATTCAATAAATATCGTAATAAAAAGATGAAGATCGCGCCCTACCATAAAGATGCTCCCAGATCGGGCTCTTTGGCGAACCGTCGACGTGCGTTGCCGCGGGGCGGGTTCACGCTGGTAGAGGTTTTGATCGCGGTTGGCATTCTCGCGGCGATATCCGCGGTGGGTGTTCTGGCGATTAACCGCAGCACGGAAAATGCTCGCGAAGCAAAGTTGGCAACGGACATCGTGGTGCTCAACGAGGCGGTGCAGGTTTATATGGCCAGTGGTGGTGACCTCAGTAAGGCAACGACGCCGAACGAGGTGTTGACCAAAATGAAAACGATCGTGTCGAAGGCCGCGGCCGAGACATCCGTAAATGTTTTGACCGGTTCGATGATTGATCGCCGGCTGGTCGCGGAGATGCAGACCCTTCGCGAGGCAGGTACCAGCGCACCGCGAGTCTATTGGAACTCGACCGATCAACGCTTCACCCTGGCGACTTCGGGTGGTGTCGGCGTGAAACGCTTTGTGTTCGATAATGCGCTGGCTGCGGTCCCGATCAAGACGGAAGTCCGTGATCCCGGTACGATGCAGTTTGCCTCTAAAGAAGGCTGGGTCTGGGACTATCGTACCAACTGGCGCGAGGACTCCCGTTGGACGCCGAGCGGCATCGGCACGACACCGTTTCCCGATCCACCACCACCTCCGCCGACCACGGCAGGCAGCGCTACTGCCGGCACGGCCACCGCTGGTTCGGCGACCGGGGGTACTGCGACTGCTGGATCGGATGATGGCAGTGGTGGCGATAGCGGTGGTGATAGTGGTGGCGAGACCACGCCGCCGATTCCGCCGCGGCTGCCTTATCCAGTGGTGACGCCGCGCGGCGGTGGTTACGTGACCGCTGACTATCCGATGCTGATCACGGTGGCGAATGCCGGGACCTACTCGGGTAACGGCTTGTTAAAATACCGGCTCAACAGTGGCCCGTGGCTGGCCTACGCGACAGGCGCGACCGTGCCTCCGGATACCACGCTGCGCTTTCAGGCGTTCGCCATCGACCCGGATGCCTACCGGGACAGCTACGCCACCTACGATTACTACTACGGTGTCGCCAGCAGCTTTAATGGCAACACGGTCGGCAGGTTCAAGGACATCGGCGGCGGTTTGAATCTGCTCTATTCACTGACGGAGTCTGACACCTTTCTCAGTCACGGTTCGATCACCATCGTTCTCGGTGGCATCGAAATTGAGGTTGGCTCGGCCAACACCATGAAATTTCTTTCGAGCAACTTCAGTGGTGTCCTGCCCGGCCAGGAATTCCTGCTCGGAGAGATTCTGTATCACAACGGAACCACGTTCGACAACTCCCACGCCACAAGGGCGAAACTTGAGGTGGACATCATTTTCACCACGCCGGTTGCCGCGGAAAATCTCACTATCCAACTGGATCTGGTGAATACCGAAAATACCAGCGATCCCGATGCCAGCGCGGACTACGTCAAGTTTAACGACGTTAACCGGAAATACGATCTGAGCATCGATGGCGCAAACTACGAGATGCGCGTCGTGTTCGGCACCACCGATGTGAACGGATTCTCTTCGGCCTCTCAATTTCACGTTTACGAGGGCGCCACGGCGCGTGGCGAACTGCGCGCCACCATTACCCCCAAGTAAATTCCCGTACCACCACCAGTTTTAAATTCAGGAAAAAGCCATGGAAGGTATCACCGAAAAAACGCCGTTGGGCTTTCGTATTCTTCATCTCGCTAAAGCGGAGGGAGTCAGCGATTTCTACGTCACGCCGTGGGAACAGCTCAGCTATAAGATCAATGGCGAATTGGTCTACGACTCGTTCGTCTATCAACCCGAACAGGCGCTCAACGTGACTCCCGGTTGCGTTGATTACGCGATGGAGATCGGTGATTGCCGGTTTCGTGTCAGCCGGATGACCACCCGCGGACGCCTGCGTTGGGTGATGCGTTTGCTGCCTTCGGAAATTCCTTCTCCGGATGCTATCGGTTGTCCACCGGCAGCGCTCAAATCATTCCTCGAAAACAAACACGGCTTGTTCCTGGTCTGTGGTGCCACCGGTTCCGGTAAGTCGACCACGATTGCTTCGATGTTGACCGCCCGCGCCGCGCTGCGCCAGGAGCACGTCATCAGTTTTGAAGATCCGATCGAGTATGTGCTGCCGACCAACTTGCCTTCCTTGATCTCGCAGCGTGAGATCGGAGCCGATGAACACGACTTCGGCAGTTCGTTGCGCGCGGCATTGCGACAGGCCCCGGATGTCATCGTCATCGGTGAGATTCGAGACGGCCAAACCGCCGAGATCGCGCTTCAGGCGGCGGAGACCGGTCACGCCGTGGTGGCGACTTTGCATACCTCTTCGGCTGCACAGACTGTGCAGCGATTTTTGAAGCTGGTGCCCAGCGAGCGCATGGAAAACGCCATGCTGTCGTTTGCCGATTCGATGCGCATGATCCTCTGCCAGCGACTGTTGCTGGACGAACAGCGCGGCAAGCGTTTCCCGATCCATGAGTTGCTGCTCGAGTATGATTCAGTTTGCGGAGTCATTCGTCGCGGCGAATTCAAGAAACTCGACCACGAACTCGAGACCGGTATCGCGCGCGGCATGTTCAGCTTCGAACACAGCCTGAAGCAGAAGGAATACGATGGCTGGCGTCCTAATGTCAAAGCTAAGACCGGATACTCCGCCCACGAGGTGCAGGAATATCTCTACGCGCAGAATTTTACCCAAGCCTCCCAATAGGCCCGCGTCAGTTCGCGAAATCTTAAACGACCCGACTTACCATGGAACTCAAAGACATCAAAGACGTGCTGACGTTTGCAGCATTTCGTCCCGAGCCCGACAATAGCAACGCACCCTGGGCAAAACGCTTTCCCGGTCGGCGAGTGCTCCTGCTGAGCCTCGGCAAGGACAAAGTAACCTGGCGATCGATCGACAAAAAAGGCGAGTTCGAAGATTCCGGTAGCGACGAGGGCGACTTCGCGGACGTTGCCGCGCGCAATGCTGAAGAGTGGCGTTCCATGACCGACAACGGTTGGGTGGGGATCTCGATCAACCACCGTTTCATGATCAATCTCGAGCGCAACCTGCCGCGTAAGCCGGGTTACCGCACGATGATGCGCACCAACGCCAAGCAGATCCTCGGTGCCAGATTTGATCGCGGCAAGAGCTACGGCATTCACCACAGCCCGACGTCAAACTCCTCTTTGTTACTGGCCTGCGACGATTCACTCGTCAAGGCGACCGAGGAAGTGTTGAAAAACAGCAACCTGCGTGCGGCCCGAATCGGTGTCGGCCTGTTCTCGATGACGACGCAGCTGGTGTCGATGGTCGAAGAGAAAAAGGAACTGGCCGCGATGGAGGACCTGTTGATGGTCACCGCCTGCTCCGGGTCGATCTGTGCGCTGCGCCAGAAAAGCGGTCAGTGGTCAGAACTGCGCTGCCGGGCGGGTCTCGATCCCGAGGATCCGACGCAGGCGCTGCAAATGGTGGCGCCATTCCTCAACACGGCTACTGCCAACACGCGGGTGCTGTTCATGAATAACGAAACCGAATCGCGTTTTGCCGAAACCTTCAAAGCACAGCTCAAGGGCCTGATGGTGGTCGATGTCACTGAGACTGACCAGTTGTGGGCGGCGATGACCTCGCACTGAGGGCGATCGGATAAATCTTCTCAACCTTTTAGAAAATGAACGTCAACGATCTTCTTTCTCACGATCTAAAATCTGAACGCGGCAATTTGTCGGACGGCCTGCCGTCTTATTATCGTCTCGTGCCGGTATTGTTTTATCTGACGGTGGTCACTTCGATTGCATCGGTGGCTTACTTCAGTATGCAGATCCGCAATTTTGCCGATGAGCGTGACAGCGAGCAGCTGCGCCTCAACGACCTCAAAATGGTGACCAGTGGCCTGGCTGCTGACAAGTTTGAGATCGAGCAGGAAAACGTCCGCGCGGAAGCCGTCGGCAAGTGGATCGAAACTGCTCAGGGACTTCAACCCCTGGTGGCGAGCCTGGCTCGAAGCATGAAACAGAGTGCCAGCATCGACATGATGTCCCTCAAGCGGAATCCGGAATTGCCTCCTCAGATCTTTCTGACTCTGAAGCTCAACGGTGATGTGCAGGAGCAGATCGACCTGTCGATGCAGGCGGTTCGAGAAATGAACTATCGCTCTTTCTCGGCCAAGCAAAGCCAGGGCGAAGGCATTCTCGACTACAACGCGACGCTGCTCTGGAACGGTGCCAAGTGAAGTGTTTTTGAAGCGTTCTTAGACTAATAAGCTTAACTTTTTTTACCTATGAAAGACAAACAAGCGGCAGTTGTTCTGCTGATTCTGGTCATTATCGGCCTGGCATACGGAGCGGACCAGATGCGCAAGCGCGCGAATGAGATGCGTTCCGAAGCGGAGGCAGCGAAGGTAGCTGCCGACAACGCGGAAACTCAGCGTCTTGTGGCCGAAGCCAGTCTTCGCAATATCAAGGCAGAGACTGACGAACTGCGCGAGTTTTACCGCTCGTGGCTACCGCATCTCGAAGCGGTTCAAAATGCTCAGGCCGGCGAGGCCAAGGTTATCGAAACCATCAAACGTGGCGGAGTGTTCAGCACTTCGCAGCAGTTTGCTGACGGTACCGGCATGGCTGACTCGGTGATTCCCAAGACCTTGAAAGCTCAATTGGTCTTCGAGGACGAATATTCCAAAGCAATGAACTGGATGGGCGAAATGGAGCGCCTGTTGCCGACCGCGAGGACGTCGGAATATGAAGTTCGCCGTGGTGACTCCGGCAATGACGTGCACATCTCCTTGGTGCTCGAAGTTCCGATCTTTGATCCCAAAGCCATGGTCATCCGTGCGGGCGACGCGGCTTCCGCTGCACCCGCTGCGCCGACGCCGGAATTCGAATAAGCACCTGAACCCCTTTATTGTCATGAAACTAACGACCCTGTTTGTTATCACCGCCGGCATGCTGGTGGCCACATTGTCCGGTGCCAATGCCACTGAAGCTGACCCGCGCCTGGTGATGCCCGGCGACATCAAGCCGGAGCAGATCACTGCGCAGGAGCGCAATCCGTTCGAGCGTCGCGTTGAGCTGAAGTCCGAAGACGATCTCGCCGCTGGTGTAGAACTCAGCGAAGAGGACCGCGTTCGTCAGAGGTTTAATAACCTTGAAGTCCGGGGGGGGACTGCCGGTGTGCGGGTTCTGCTCAGCGATATGATCCTTGAGAAGGGGAAATTGGTGGCTCCGGTTCTGGCCGAGCAGACGATCCAACTCGTGGTTTCCGAATTGACCGCCGACGAAATTGTCCTGACCTGGGTCGACGACATCGGCAAGAAACGTCCACGAACTATCGTGGTTCCTTATGACCTTACCCCGCGCGTCGCTTCTCTGTTGAGTGGCCAGACGAACCTGGAGAAGGGCGATGACCGGGTGATGATGGAACAGATCATGACTCGTGCGGCGCGACCTGAAATGCCCAAGTTCAAGGCCACGGGGGCTGACGGCAAAGTTCATGAGATCGATACCGGAGCGGTAGCTGGTCAGTAGCAGACCATGGGGATCACCTTATGAGTAGACGCACACAGAGAGGCTTTACGCTGGTGGAAATGCTCGTCGCGGGCGGGCTTGCCGCGATCTGCTTCTCGGCGGTCGCACTGCTCTATCAAAGTATGACGGTCCATCAACGTCGTCTTGCGTCCTTGGTCAGTGTCGAATTGGGTTCGACCAAGATTCGTAACTATTTCGATGTCAGCGGTTCCAGCCTTCGGGTGTACTCTGCGCCTAATTACGGGCGTACCGCGTTTGCGGAGGAGTTGCGGGAGATCTTCTATGACGATATCGACTCGTCCGCAGCGGTATTCTGCCTGACCAGGGATGATCCGAATACGGTTCGACCAACTTCGATTCCGTTCGTCGCCGCCAATCCGCCACGCATCGATACGCCGAACGGCTTTCGCAATTTGCTGGCGGCAAATTATCCCGCTGCGGGTACCGTGTTTCACACTTACCGTGGTAAGCCGGGTGGCAAAAATACGTCGATCTATATCATTGGTCACACGGATGATTTGAGCACGATGCCGGTGCGTGCGGTCTACGATATCGACTTCGACACGCCAACCGGAAAAACCGGGACCTACGCCTCGGTGAAGCGTTTCCAATACGGCAAGCTGACCAATTATTACGACGCCTATTTCGAGCCGGGTACCGGTACGCCGTTTGCGCCGGTGTTCGTCTATTTCGAACGACAAACGCGGCGTTCGACCGGCGAGGCCGCTGCCATTCAGCGGCTTCAGCAAGGGCCGGGGCAGCCTTTTTACATGATTTGGTGGCCGGATCCGGGGGCGCAGTTTCTGGAACGCGGCACCGCAGTTCCGACCTTTCCGGCGACAGATCCCCGCAGCGATTATGCCGGAATGGGAGGGCGTACTTCGCTCAGTTTTGTCGTGCCGGCCTATCCCTCGCTGTAAACCGTCGGAGGTAAATACACCTTTATTGTTGCCATGTTAGTCAATACAAACAGTTTCGTCAGGCATCGCCGCTCAGCGCGCGGTAGCGTGCTGGTGATTTCCCTGTTGCTGGTATTGATCGGCACCTTCGGAATGACGGCGTGGTTCGGCCTGATCGCGGCCCGCTCTCTCGAGGTCAACGCCATGGAGGACGCAATGCGGCGCCGCGTTCAGCTCAACAGCGCAAAAGAAGTGGCCCGTCAGGCGGGTTCAGAGTGGTTTCTCAGCATGGACGGTGGCAAGCCCAGCACCTCCACGATTACCTTGCCCAAAGGTGCCGGGCAGATTGTCTTCCCGGCCTGGACGGGGACTGCCTATAGCGATGCGACCGCGCTTCGTTATCATCAGCTGGGTGGTGTGCCTGCGCAATCTTTCAGCACCGATCTGTCTGCCACAATCGACGATGGTGGCGGAGCGGTCGGCGCGGTCGATTACAGTGTACAACTGCGAACTTATGTGCCGGCCCTGAGTGGCGAGTTGTTGACGATTCACGAACCGGAAGTGGCCGCCACACCGGTGACGACCGACGCCGGTCTGCTGGTCAACGGGCGGACGGTGGTCTGGGATCCCGGCAACGCGCTAGGCCATCGCACTGAGTATTTTTACGCGTCGGGTAAGGCGTCGAAACTGAGTATGCAGAATTTGTCGGGCGGGACTGTTTTGCCGGACAATGTGACCTTCGCGTCGCGATCGACAGGCGGCGATTTTATTGGACGGATCAAGGCGAGCAATTCTTCGGAGAGCAAGGCGAACCGCTATACCGCCCGTCTCGTGGCAGAGGGGTATGTGGCACTCGATGGTTCGGTGGCAGCCGGTAATTACAGTTCGCTGGGTTATGAATGCAAAGGCAGTGGTCAGGTTCGGATTGACCTGAGCCACGCATCTCTGCCGAATTTATTGATCACCGATGTCAGCGAGATTGATTTTATGGGGCAGAACAATGCGGCCAACTATGCGGCGGCTGCCGCACTGGCGCCGCGGATGATCGTCTGTATCCAGCCGGCGGGCGGTGCCTGGGGACCTTTAACGGTGACCGGACAACATGAGAACAACCGCCCTCTGGTGGTGGCGATTCGCCAGGAAGGCGCGGCAACGCCGGTATCCTGGCGGCAGCTGAATACGGTGCCGCCATTTCCGCGCTGGCGAGTGTTGTTTGAATTGGAAAACAGTCCATTACTGGTCCTGCCCAAGGCAAGCATCAGCGAAATGCACCTCTATGGTGGCATCCGCACGGATGCCAGTATCGTCACGACCGGCCAGACCGTGCGCATCCTTCCGGATACGCAAACTCCGAACGTCAATAACCTGGCCAGCCGTGCAGGCTACGTCGAAATCATGCGCAACTGATCCGATGAAGCTTTCAATCGACAGAAAACTATCACGCGCGCAGGTCGGCTATTCGCTGATCGAGGTGTTGGTCGCGGCCAGTATTCTGATCGTCGGTGTTGGCGCGGCGGCCAAACTGTCGCTGATCATGGTCACTCAAGAGGAGATCAACCAACGGGTATCCGTCTCGCTTTCGCATCAGGAGATGGCCGTGCGCCTCTACCAGTTGGGACTGAGCCAGGCAGAAGTCGAGGGTTTGCTGCCGCACGACCCGAATGTCGCAAGTATCACCTACACCACCGGCACGGAGACCATCTCGGGGGCGGCGATGGCACCGCTCGAGTATCTCGAATCGACCATGACCGTCAATTCGACGCCGACCGGCGCCAAGGTGGCCGGCGAATGGAACGGCGGTGGTGATACGGCCGCAGCCGAAACCCGAATCAATGTCGTCAGAGGCTATCGCTACTCGAATCGTTTTCGCTAACCGTGCGCCATAATTTTTTTTAACCGGAACAAGTCATGCTCAAGAAAGTCTCACTAACGAATATCCACACCGGACGCGTGCTGCGTGCGATGGTCGATACCGATACGGATTCCAAGGCGCTGATGGGGGCCGGGCCTGCGTCCAACGAGACCGCAGAGATTTCAGACATCACCGGACTGGATGAGCGGCTGCAACGGCTCACGGGAAAAAAGGCAACGCTCGATGATCGAGTCGCTTTGTTCAGCGGTTTGGCGAAGTGCTTTGATCGTAATTTGTCAGCGATCAAGAGCTTTCAACTGCAGGCTAACCGGGTCAAGTCGCCGCGCTATCGTGGCGCGATCGGTGACATCGCCCATGACATTTCGCTGGGAGAAAAGATCAGTGATGCGATGGCCAAACACCATGACATATTCCCGCCCGAAGTGCTTGCCCTGGTTCGCGCCGGTGAGGAGGCGGGGGAACTGCCGGAAGTCTGCCGTCGAATTGCCGGTGGTCAGAAAAAGTCGCTGCGCATCATCAAGAAGCTGAAGGCGGGAGCGATCTATCCGTCGATCGTACTGGTCTTGGCAGTCGGCGTGGTCATCGTCATGAGTTTCACTCTGGTGCCGGCGATGGCCAAGTTGTACACCTCGCTGGGCTCGGCGATTCCCATGGGAACGAAGATGCTGATGAAGACTTCCGAGGTGTTGCTCAAGCAACCGTGGTTGGTCATTCTGCCGATCCTCGGTCTGGTGATGCTGTTCAAGAATTGGGGAAAAATCGCGGCGACTGAAACCGCGCAGAAGGTTTTTCTCAAGATTCCGGGGGTAGGTAACATTGTCCGCAAAACGGCAGCGGCGGTCAGCTTTCGTTGCCTGGCGATGTTGGTTGATGCCAACGTGAGACTGAGTACGGCATTAAAAATTACCGCCGAAACCTCGTCGCATATCTATTACAAGACCTTCTTCAGTAACGTCAATCGACACATCTCCGAGGGCTTGACGCTGCCGGAAAGTTTCCTGATGGAGTCGCACTGGCTCGGCGATGACGGCCGGAACATCTGCGGCATCATGGAGATCGCCGGCGAAACCGGGTCGGGCACCGAACTGCTGACCGAAGTCGCTGACGATTACGAGGAGGAACTCGATACCATCGCCAACCAGATCGATAAGATCCTCGAGCCGATTACCATCATCATGCTCGGCAGCGTGGTCGGCCTTCTGATCTACGCGATCTACGCGCCCGTTTTTTCATTGGGCGACGCACTTTTCAAAAAATAGGCGCTACTAAGAAGCGCATAGGGAACCTATGATGTTTAATATAAATTATAATAATTATTGAAAACATTGTAAAGATGGCTATAATACTCTAGGCGGGATCTCCTTCCTGCCAGAATCCAACAACAACAACAACGACAGACACACCATGAAAGTAGCACTCAAAAACAAAAAGCATTCGGCCTTCAGCTTGGTTGAAATGCTTGTTGTCATCGCCGTGATCGGCGTCATCGCGGCGATCGCCGTTCCTAACATCAGCAAGATCAATCGTGGCGCCCGCTACGCTAAAGATCAGCGCAACGCTCAGCAGATCGCCTCCGTCGTCGCTTCGGCGAATGCCGCAGGTCACGATTTCGCCGCAGGTGCTGCAGACGAAGCCGATGTCGCCGATGCCGTCATCGCCGGCCACGAACTGACCGCTGTCGAAAATCCTTCGCTGGAAGGAACCTACTTCGGCGTTCCCAATCTGGACACCGTTGAGCGCGATGGCGCAGTCAATTTCCTGACGCTCGAAGCTGACGGCCGCGTGACCTACGACGCCGACAAGGTTGCTCCGAGCACGTACTAAAATACGATCTCTGTCATATTTGTTAGCGTCGACGGGTTTCGGCCCGTCGGCGCTTGCCGGTGAACTTCGCAACCTTCTGCCTCAAGCTCACCGTCAAGCGTGCTTATCTGCGCTTCCTGAATTTTAACTTTCTGCTGCGCGAGCCAAATTTTCCCTACGACTTCTGCAACGATGAAACGCTCTCTTGTCACCCGCCGCCGTTCGCTCGGGTTTACTCTGATCGAAGCGCTGATCGTCGTCTCTATTCTCGGCATTCTCGCAGCCCTTGCGGTGGCTGCTTTCTCGAATGCAGCACAGGATGCGCGCCGGGTGATCGCCCGACAACAGCAGGCTGAAGTGCAGAATGCGCTCAACGCCTGGGTTGCCAGCTATACCGCCCGCTCCTCGGTGTCCCTGAAGGATGCTCGCGATGTTTATTCGGCGGCATCCGGCGACCTGGCAAAATACGACAAGGCCAGCGCCTATCTCGACAAAAGCACCGATACGCATTTTCGGAACAACAGCACCGCTTCGAACGTGCAGAGCAACGCCATGAAAATGCTCGGCTTAAAACTGCAGTTCCCGGCCTGGGACCGTACCAATACTCCTGAGGTCGAGTTGAACTGATCGCTGAAGCCCGGCGGGGCGGTTCGACCGGCCGCGGCTTTATTTCTCAATCCACTCATTATCTAGCCATGAAAACTGAATACGTTCAGAGCAGCGCTCGCCAACGCGGATTTTCACTTGTTGAGGTACTCGCTGCGGTGACCATCATCGGGATCATTGCCTTCATGGCCCTGCCTAACATCATTGCGATGAAGAAGGACACGGAGGTCAATCTTGCGATCTCCCGTGCGGAAGCGATCAACATGTCAATAGCTTCGTTCATCCAGGCGAACGGTCGTGATCGCGCGATCACCCGTTGGGCTGCAGCGTCGGCTTCCGACCAGGACAAATACAACCTCGTGGGCAGCTACCTGGCATTCGCTCCGGCAAATGAGAGTGATTACATGCCAAGTGGTTACAAGCTGACCTGGCCTTCCAGCATTGCCGCTCTGAACAAGGTGCCATTGACCGATCCTGATTCCGCTGTCGTTAATTACTGATGAAACTTTCTCTACAGAATGGCAGCGGTGGAGGAAAGCGCCGCGTTGCGGGTTTGTCGCTGGTTGAGATCATCACCACGGTTGGCATCATTGGCGTTCTGGCAACGGTGGGTGTCTCCGCTTTTAAAAATATCTCCGAAAAGTCGAAAGAGGGGATTGCGCGCAGCGTGATGGAGAAGCTCAACAAGGCGACTCACGACTACAATCACGCCTACAAACCCTTTGATACGCCTTTTCTGGAGAATATCGCCGGCGACGAACTGGCCATTCTCATGAGCCTCCAGTATCGCGAGCCGGACGGCCCGGCCGTTGGCGAACCTTTCATGCGCCCTGACTGGAAGCCGGAGATGAGCACCTCAACTTCCGATTATCGCTACATCTGGCGGGGCCGAAGTTGGGATCTGTTAGTGCCCGGCGAAAGCGGCGGCGGACTGAAGGTGGCGTTCGATGGCTCGGACATCGGCGAAATGGTGGTTTTCCCACCGGGTTATACCCGCTTCGGTTCCCATTAACGCAGCTCTGTCTCCATTTACCTAAGATCATGCCTCCCCTTGATGCCACAACGTTAGAAGCGATGACTGAGATGTCTAAGCCGGGGCCGGTACCTGTGCCGGTGCCTGTATCAGCGACGCCCGGTAAAGCCGGCGGCGTTGGTGGTATGGAAGACCTTCTGGTCTCTATTGAAGGGATCGCAGTTCAGTTCGGCTTGTTGCCGGTCAGTCTCGCCCGCACAAACTGTTCTGCTGATGCGGAGGCGCTGATGCGCAAACTCGGCCGCTTCCCCCGCGAAGATGATCCCTGGTTGCCGGTGGCGACGCTGGGTCCGCTGATGATCATAGCGCATCACAATCCCAAAGCGGTTGAGATGTGGGGTATCCCGTCATTCCTCGCGGTTCGTGTGGTCGTCAGTCGGGAGCAGTACGCCTCCGTGCGTCAGGATCTGGTCAGTCGGACGACAGCGAACCCGCTGCCGAAGGAAAATGCGGTGGAATTTCTTCCCGGCCCCACAGCCGGTGCCGGCGACCTGCAAGGAGCGTTCGACTGGTTGATCAGCAATTACCCGCTGGAAACCAAAGAGCGCGAGCGCCTGATGCGTTTGCACGCTGAAGCGGTCGAAAAAAACGGTGTCCTGGTGGTCGAAGATTACAACGAGATTCAGCCGAATCTCGGAGTCGCGCTGGTGTATTTGACTGAGGGGATGTCGCGTCTGGTGTTCAATCCTCAGGAGGCGCCGCGGCAGGATCTGTTCCCAACACCACTGCTCGATAAGCACGGGATCTTTCCGGTATACTGCGGAAACAATAAAGT
Organism: uncultured bacterium; assembly: GCA_965367965.1. Taxonomy (GTDB): domain Bacteria; phylum Verrucomicrobiota; class Verrucomicrobiia; order Verrucomicrobiales; family DEV007; genus JBBKXR01. The sequence goes on from CBDULB010000003.1 coordinate 109,940, forward strand.
ATTCCTGCTTTGTGATGACGACAATTTCTACGCTTTCGAAGATGAATGGTTGTCGTCCGGAGGCGAAAATTTCGAGTTCGTTCCGGTTATCGCGGACAGTCGCGAAATCCGTCAGGCAATCACCCGGAATGGTTCGACGGTCAATCGGTCGGCGTATGAATCCGAGGATCTAAGTAAAAATCTTTCGCTGGGCGTTGACGTCAATTTGGTTGAAATCGATCCCGATGATGTCGCCGCTATCGATCCGGGCAATGTAAACCACACGCCGGAAGAGTTGATGCACTGGGTGCTCTACACCGCGATCACCGCCCGGGCCAGTGACCTTCACATCGAGAAATATTACAATCTCGCTCGTTTCCGGGCGCGCATCGACGGACGGCTGCGGGTCATCTTTACCTGCCCTGAGGAAATGCTGATGCGCTTCATTGCGTTGATCAAGAATTACTCGAACATGAAGCAGAGTCGGCAGGATGCGCAGGATGCGCGTTTTGCCATGGCAATCGGTCAGCGTCGTGTCGATGTGCGTGTTGCAGCCGTCCCGTGGCGCAAAGAGATGCAGAAGCTGACGCTGCGATTCCTCGATAAAGCGGACGGTGTCAAAGAATTGTCTGCGCTGAATCTTTCTCAGCGGCAAAGTTCACTGATCAAGCGCAACATGATTCGCGATCAGGGGCTGATCCTGGTAACCGGTCCGACCGGTTCGGGTAAGACCACCACTCTCTACGCATTGATCAACAGCATCAACGAAGAGGGGACTAACATTCAAACTATCGAAGATCCGATCGAGTATGAACTCGAAGGCATTAACCAGACTCAGATCGATGAAGTCAACGGTATCAATTTCGGTAGTGGACTGCGCGCCCTGCTGCGTGCGGATCCGGATGTTATCCTGATCGGTGAGTGTCGCGACGAGGAAACTGCGACTGCTGCCGTCAATTCCGCCCTGACCGGGCACCTGGTGCTGACCACGCTGCACGCCAACGACTCGATGCGTGCCGTGTCGCGACTTTTGTCGATGGGGGTTGAGCCTTACCTGCTCGCCGACTGTCTGGCTCTCAGCCAGGCTCAGCGACTGGTCCGTCGCCTGTGCAACTACTGCAAGCGCCCGGCTCAGGCCGATGAGGCAACTCAGCGGATGATGTACAATCAGGGCATGATCAGTAATCCTCTGACCGATCCGATCTACGAAGCTGTCGGTTGTCCCGAGTGCCACGGCAGTGGTTACAGTGGGCGAATCGCGCTGATGGAAATGTGCGAGATCACCACTGAGTTCGCCGACCTCATCGAAGCCGAAGCGCCGCAGAGTAAATTTCGCGAAGCTGCTGTGCGCAACGGTGTGTTGTCGCTTTTTCAAGAAGGACTGCTGCAAGTGATTGCCGGCAGCACAACCATGAAGGAAATCCAATGCCTCAGCTATACCGCCGTTTAGTTCGCCGGGATTGCTCGCGTTTTAATTTCTTAATTAATAAAGCAAAGAAAGCCATGAGTAATCCCCACAGTACTGACACTGTCATGTCTGCCTCGGTAGGCCCGGTTTCCGCGCCGATCGATGCTGCGTTTTCAAATTCGTCAGTTACGCAGCCGGTAAATCCGCCAGTGACGCAGCCGATGAGTGTCGGTGTGGCGCGGGAGAATAGAGCGGAGTTTAACGCGCAGACCCGCACCCGCAGTTCAAGATCGGTGTTGGTCGTCGATGACGAAACGGGAATGTGCATCATGGCGAAAGCAATTCTCGGATCAGTCGGCTATCTGGCCGATTCGGCAGAGAGCGGCGAGGAGGCCATTGCAAAATATCAGGCAGGTCTGGCGGCTGGCCGGGCCTACGACATTGTCGTCATGGATCTCGCTTTGCCGGGTGGTATTTCGGGAGTGGAAGCTCTGGGAGCACTTCGCGAACTGGACGCGAATGTCAAAGTGATTGCCTGTTCGGGCTACCTGGAAGCGAACACCCGTGAAGCGGCTTTGCGCACCGGATTTGCCGGCGTTTTACCGAAACCTTACACCGCGGACCGTCTGGCTTCAGTGGTTAAGCACGCTCTCGACGTCTAGCTGCACGACGCACGGCGTCTGATCCGTCCGGTGAGCACCCACGTGGGTGAAATCAGCGATTGCCGGGGACGATAATGGTATTGTGATTGGCCTCGATTGCCCCTATTCTCGGGGGCTATGAAATGGGACTCGTGCAGGACGATCGGCGTAAGCGTAGGCAGTATTCTAGTGGCGATCTGCCTTCCCGGTACCTGGATGGAGGCCGCCGAAAGGGAATGGACGAGCTCCGACGGGCGTGCCGTTCGTGGTGAAATACAGAGCCTCGAAGGCGATACCATCAAGCTGAAGACCGCGGCGGGAATCTTCGAAATGCCGCTGTCGCGTCTCAGCGAAGCGGATCAGACATTTGCTCGCGAGTGGAGTAAACAATCGATGAGCCGCGACGATGCTGAGGGCGCGGTTGCCGCAGCGGGTGCGGGCGATCGGACGGTGGGCGATTTTACCGATCTGAAACTTGGCGAATGGCCGAAAGATGTGAGCGCTGATTTCGACGTCGATGAAATCGAGGAAGTTGGCGAGGACAAGGAGACTGGCGCATTCATCTATCGCAGTCCGCATTTTGAGTTTCATACGCCCGATCGTCTGTCGACCAGCGTGGTGCGTGAATTTGCGCGCATATTTGAAGCGACCTTTGCCCTGCTCAATGAAATCCCGTTCGGTCTGGCCCCGCAGCCGATCGGCTCCGGCGATGAAAAAGGTTATTACCTGACCAAGCTCTACGCTTCCCGCGAAGCTTATGCCGCCGCCGGCGGAGTGCCGGGCAGCGGTGGTATGTTTTCGTGGCGGCGGCGGGGTAACGAATACAGCGGAGTCATTCATATTCCGATGCAGAGCCTCGGTGTGGAACACACCGGGGTTCGCTACATTGTCGATCACGACAAGCAGAGCACGACCCTGACTCATGAAATCACCCACCAGGTGATGATGCGCTGGTTGCCGATGATGCCCACCTGGATGTCCGAGGGCTTCGCCGAGGTGACCTCGTGCCAGACTTATAACAATGGTCGCTTTCGTTTAAACTCTCTCGAGCGAGCCGTTCGTGAAGACGTCACCCGGCGATCGAACAGCAGTCGCGATTTTCAGATGCTGGGTGTTGAACAGTTGATGAAAATAACCTCTGCCGAGTGGGCGGAGATGCTTGGAGCCGGTCAGGGCAGCCGCAACTATGCCTCCGCTAATCTGCTGCTGACCTATTTCGCGCGGCTCGACGGCGAAGGTGATGGTGCAGGTCTGGTGGACTACTTAAAAGCCGTCTCGACCGGAATGGAGCGTGACGAAGCCACCGACAAACACCTGATGCGTGGTCGCAGTTTCGACGAACTGCAGGAGGAAGTCGCCAAGGCGTGGCGCAGCGAAGGCTTGAAGCTGACCTTTTAGGATTCAGTAAAAATCGAGTGCAGCTTCATCGCGATCACTCAGCGTATCTTCAATCTCATCCCCGTCGCCGGCGGTCTTTCGATAGGCCGTCATCTCACCGCTGCCAAGATAGGTGATCAGCAGCGCGCCTTCGACGGCAACCGCATCGAACAGTTGATGCATGAACTCCTGTTGGTAGGGCCAGGGGTAGGCGTGGAAAACGTCGACCTCGGCCAGTTCGTGATCCATACCTTCGTAGATTGGCTCATGCCGGCGGTCGTCGCCGGGGAATGAAAAGTCTTCGTCGCGGACCAGAATCTCGCCACCGACCCCTTCGTAGGATTCGAAGCCATCGGGGAGGTAACTGGTATTCAAAAAGTTTGCGTCGACATCGAGATCACCCGCCAGATCGATCGAGATGTCGACCAACTGGTCCTCGATTTCGATGCCCCATGCATCATAGCCGAGCATCGAAGCGAGGCAGGTGCCGATGCCGAAGCCGCTGCCCCACTCGCAGTAGACCCGCCCCAATGGCAGGTCGCGGTCCGTCACCGACTTCAACGCCGCATACAGCAATTCCGAATCGCCGGGCATATATTTTGGCAGCTTGCGATTGCGTTCACTGTGGAAAAATTCATCGATGCGCCGGTCCGATTCCCTAATCAGCGCCGCCACGTCGTCCGGAAGTGACGCAGCGGATGCCGGCAGTTGCAGGTCGATTTCTTCGAGAGGCATGATTGAAGTCCGTTGCTGGTCTTACCGAATGCTGGGACACGGTGGAGGTCGAATCGCAAAACTTTCACGCTGAAAGGGAAATTTGCCAACGC
>CBDULB010000004.1:0-109585 GCA_965367965.1 uncultured bacterium
CCGGCCTCATCCAACCAGTCGAGGTGGGTGGTGGTGATCAATTTCTGCGAAGTTTTCGGCCAGGCTCCCATGAGCGCATTTCGCCGGCCGGGATCAAGCTCACCAAAGACATCGTCGATCAGCAACAAGGGAGGCTCGCCGCCTTGATCGACGAACAATTGCGCCTGTGCCAGCTTCAGCGCCAGAGCCAGCGTCCGCTGCTGACCTTCGGACGCAAATTTTGCTGCCGGCATGCCGTTGATCATCAACTCCAGATCATCGCGATGGGGTCCAGCGACGGTCTGTCGGCGCCGGGATTCTTCACCACGACGCTGCAGGAGTTCCGCGGCCAGATCTCCGCCGTCACCCGAACCGGATCGATAATTTACGGTCAACGCTTCGCTCGCCGTTTCCGATTGCGGTTCGTCCCGGCCACTGATGCTTGCCTGGGCAGCCTGAGCCAATGGTTGCAGCTTATGCACCAATTGCCGTCGCTGCTCAGTGAGCACCGCGCCGTGTTCTACCACCAGCCTCGTGTAGGCATCGACCTCCTGCCATTTCGGCACGGCGTCACGCTTGAGTAAAAAATTTCGCGCCCGGATCGCCTTTTCATACGCCCGCAGGGCAGGTCGGTAGGCGGGCACTAACTGGCTGGCCATGAAATCGAGATAACGCCGCCGTCCTTCGCCACCGCCCCTGACCAGCGCCAAATCATCGTTCGCCATCCAGACCACCCGACCGCTTGAGCGCAGGTACTCACCGGGCCGACGCTGCGTTTCACCATCGACGCTCAGCGAGCGTCCCCGCCCCCTGCCCTCGCGATACTGGAAGCGCAATTCGCAATCGCCGAACTCGCCACTGACAGCTGCGCCGTCACATTCAAACTGCAACACGTCACTGATGCTGGTCGCACGCGGCGATTGCAGACGCATCAGAATGCAGGCCGCCTCAAGGATCGAGGTCTTGCCCTGAGCGTTGTCGCCGACAAAAAGCGTCACCCCCGCGCCGAGTTCGAGCCGGAGTGCCTCGAAGCAGCGGAACTGATTCAGTTGGAGCGAGCGTAGCATACGTGACGACGACCATTCGAACGAACTGCCCCCAATACAAGCGAGAACTCAAATTCCACCCGACTTCGACATCAAATCGACCACTGGCCGCAAGTTATTGGGCGCATGGCAGTTTATTTTACAGTTCCTGCGCGGGGTGCGCGAGGATTTGAGCGGCAATTTTCGTTGAATCGCCGGTCGCCTGCGGCACCTTGCGCCCAACGCTCCACTACTGATGGCTCAAAAAATCCAGACTCTTCCCGGCTTCCGCGACTTCTACCCGGAAGATTGCGCTCACCGGAACTACGTCTTCGACAAATGGCGCTCGGTCGCGACGCGCTACGGTTTTGTCGAATACGAGGGACCGGTGCTCGAGTCGACCGACCTCTACCGCCGCAAAAGTGGCGACGAAATCGTTCACCAGCTGTTTCACTTCACCGATAAAGGCGACCGCGACGTCGCCATGCGCCCGGAGCTGACGCCGACTCTGGCGCGCATGGCTGCGGCCAAGCAGCGCGACTACAAAAAACCGCTCAAGTGGTTTTCGATCGGACAGTTCTTCCGCTACGAAAAGCAGCAGAAAGGCCGCACCCGCGAGTTCTATCAGTTCAACTGTGACATCATGGGTGAGCCCTCTCCCGCCGCCGACGCCGAACTGGTGGCGCTCGCGATTGATTTGATGCGCGACTTCGGCTTCACCGCTGAACATTTTAAGATCCGCCTCAGCGACCGCAATGCGTGGACCGATTTCGCCACCGCCAACGGTGTCAGCGAGGACCAGCAGACGGCCTTCCTGCAAATCATCGACAAACTCGAACGCGAAAAGCCCGAAGTCACCGAAACCAAGCTCGGCCAGCTCGGTCTCAGCCTCGAAAAAGTTCGCGCCTTCATCGATTCAAAAGGTGAAGGCCACAGCGCCGGTGCCCTCGATGAGATCACGGCAGACCTCAACGCGCGCGGCCTCGGAGAGTTCGTTGACATCGATCTCAACATCGTTCGCGGGCTCGCCTACTACACGGGTCCGGTTTTCGAAATTTTCGACATCGGCAAAGGCATGCGTGCCGTAGCCGGCGGCGGGCGTTACGACAGTCTGCTGCAACTCATCGGTGGCGTCGACATGGCCGCAGCCGGATTTGCCATGGGCGATGTCGTCATCGGCGATTTGATCAGCGAAACTCCTGCGACCAACGAACGTCGCGAAAAAGCGTCCACCGCCTCCGACCTGGACGTTTTCGTCGTCATCGCCGACGAAGCCCGGCGACCGGCCGCACTCGGATGTTTGCAAACGTTGCGCAGTCAGGGCTACCGCACCATTTGCCCGCTGACGCCGGCCAAGGTGGGCAAGCAGTTTCAGACGGCCGAACAATCGGGCGCACTGATCACGGTGGTATTTGGCTCCGAATACCCGTTGGTGACGATCAAAAATCTCGCACTGCGACTCGAGACCACCTGCGATATCGCCGACTTTGACGCTGAACTGACCCGGCTGCTGCTGCCGGGCTGATCCCCGTTTGGCGATCTTCCGGCAGGTCGACCGCTTCGCCCGGCAACGTCGGCCACCCCCGGTCCCGCCGGGTTTGAGACGACCCGCGCCGTGCCGGCCCTACAGTTTCACCTGCGCCGGGGATGACTCCTTGGCATTCAGTCGCGTCATCGCCACAACCAGCAAGCCGAAAACGAACAGCAACCAGCCCACCAGATTCAGGAGCAGGATCGTCGTGTTGTAATCGCTCAAATACCGCGCCGCTGCCGAATCACCGCGGGCAAAGAAGCCGATGCCCGGCAGCCAGGCGACGGCATGGGCGACGCGCAGCGCAAAAATCAAGCCACAGCCAACCAGCAGGCAGACGGTATGCGCACGCCGATCGGAACGAAAAAATATAATCGCAGCGACCACCGCCACCGCAGTGATCAGAGGTCCCGCGAGCGAATTGACAATGGAGAGTAGTTTCGCCCAATCGACACTTGTAGAAGCCATATTGAGTAGAATACCACCGATATCGGAATTCCCTATCGCGAATCGCAGCACACGCCGGGAAAAACACCGACTCAGCCGCGATATCGTTCACGGACCCAGCACATTCACCTCGACTCCCACCCCCGCTTGCGCTCCGGCGATCCCGTATTACTGTGCGCCTCCCGTTTTTTCCGGGATTTTTTTACGTCATGAGCACCACCTATCGCACCCACCATTGCAACGAATTGCGCAAGCAGCACGTCGGCGAAACCGCCACGTTAATCGGCTGGGTGAATACCAATCGAGATCACCACGGCGTCATCTTTATCGACATTCGCGACCGCGAGGGTGTCACGCAATGCGTATTCCGCAGCGAGGAAAATGCCGAAGCCGCCAAAATCAGCCACGGCCTGCGCACCGAGGATGTCGTTCAAGTCACCGGCGTCGTTTCTGAACGGCCTGAGATCGAAGGTCAATCGACAGTCAACGACTCCATCGACACCGGCGAAATCGAAATCGTCGCCACCGGGCTGAAAGTCATCAACCGCGCCGAGGTTCTTCCGTTTCAGCTCGACAAAGAACTGTCCAACGAAGACCTGCGGATGAAACACCGCTACCTCGACCTGCGTCGTCCGCGCATGGCCAAAAATCTGAAAATGCGTCACCGCGTCACCAAAGCGGTGCGCGATGAGCTCGACGAAGGCGGCTTCCTCGAAATCGAAACGCCGATCCTGTCGAAATCGACACCGGAAGGCGCCCGCGACTTTCTTGTGCCGTCGCGACTCGCGCCGGGCAAATTTTACGCCCTGCCTCAGGCGCCGCAGCAGTACAAGCAGTTGCTCATGGTTGCCGGCGTGGAAAAATATTTCCAGATCGCCCGCTGTTTTCGCGATGAAGATTTGCGCGCCGACCGTCAGCCCGAGTTCACTCAGGTCGACATCGAAGCCAGCTTCGTCACCCCCGACGACATGTATGCCATGGTCGAAGGAATGCTGGCGCGCATTTTTAAAGAGACTCGTGGTGTCGACATCAGCACCCCGTTCGAGCGCCTGACCTGGAAAGATGCCATGAATCGCTACGGCAGCGACAAGCCCGAGCGTCGGATCGGCATGGAAATCGTCGACATGAGCGAGGCCTTCGCCGATTCCGCGTTCAAAGTTTTCTCCGGAACGATTGCCAAAGGTGGCACCGTGCGCGCCATCAACGCCAAGGGATTTGCCTGCGTCACCACCGGCCAGATCAAACGCCTCGAGGAAACCGCCAAGGAAGCCGGTGCCGGCGGCCTGGCTTACATCAAGGTCGAAGGTGGCGAGTGGAAATCGCCGATCGTTAAATTCTTCAGCGATGCCGAGAAGGCGGCGCTCACCGAGAAGCTCGGCGTCGAAGAAGGTGACCTGATTCTGTTCGGCTGCGACCAGTGGCAAGTCGTCTGCGAAGTGCTCGGTCGCCTGCGTATCGCCGTCTGCGATTATCAGAACCTGCTCGAAGGCAAGGACGACGAATTCGATTTCCTCTGGGTCATCGAATTTCCGCTGCTCGATTTCGACGAGGAAGAGCAGAAATGGAATGCCGTGCATCACCCCTTCACCAGACCGTTGGCTGAAGACATGCACCTGCTCGAAGACGAATCAACCTGGGGCGAAGCCCGCGCCGAAGCCTACGACGTCGTGCTCAACGGCACCGAACTCGGCGGCGGATCGATCCGGATTCACGAAGGTGACCTGCAGGCAAAAATGTTCACCGTGCTCGGTGTCAGCGAAGACGAACAGAAGGTCATGTTCGACCACATCCTGACCGCGTTCAGCTACGGCGCCCCGCCTCACGGCGGCATCGCCCTTGGCCTCGACCGTTTGGTAATGCTGGTCTGTGGCGAGGACAGCATTCGCGAAGTCATCGCCTTTCCGAAGAATAACAAGGGCCTCGATCTGATGTCCGCGAGCCCGGCAGAAGTCGACTTCAAACAACTCCGCGAGCTCTATGTAAAGAGCACCTGGGGCGAGAAGAAGTGAAATGTGAGGGGGAAAAACTACCCTCACCTTCCCCGGACGGTCATTTGAGAACGGTAACTCGCCGATCTTGAGCGAACGGGTATATCGAACACCGAACAAGGAACTCCGAATTTCGAAGTTCCGCATAACGCATCGCATTCGCCGCAAAAAACTTCGATATTCGGCATTCCCTGTTCGATAGTCATCACTCAGAATTTCCCATTTGCCATGCGCCGCATCCTGACCACCTCCGCCCTGCCCTACGCCAACGGACCGATTCATCTCGGTCACATGGTCGAATATCTGCAGACCGACATCTGGGTACGCTTTCAGAAACTGATCGGCAATCGCTGCGTTTATGTCTGCGCCGACGACACACACGGCACGGCGATCATGATTCGCGCCCAGCAGGAAGGTCGCACGCCGGAGCAATTGATCGCCGCCGTCAGCGAGGAACATCAACGCGATTTCGCCGGATTCGGTATCGAGTTTGATAACTACGGTTCAACCAACAGTCCCGAAAATCTCGAGATCTGCACCGAGATCTGGTCGGCTCTGCGCAAGGCCGACATGGTCGTCGAAAAAGAGATCGAGCAGTTGTACGACACCGAGAAAGAAACCTTTCTCGCCGAGCGCTTTGTCACCGGCACCTGCCCGAAGTGCAACACCCCCGACCAGGCCGGCGACAACTGCGCCAGTTGCGGTGAGACCTATGCGCCCACCGAACTGATCGCACCCGTGTCCGCGCTTTCGGGCACTACGCCCGAAGTGCGCAAGGCTCTGCACCTGTTTGTCGAAATCGAAAAGCTGCACGATTTCCTCAACGACTGGACCCAGTCGGGCACGCTGCCGCCGGAGAGCGCCAACTACCTGAAAAACTACTTCCTCGCCGAGCCGCTGCACGACTGGGACATCTCACGTCCCGCCCCGTACTTCGGTTTTGAAATTCCCGACAGTCCCGGCAACTACTGGTACGTCTGGTTCGACGCGCCGATCGGCTACATGGCCGCCACAAAGCAGTGGTGCGACGCCAACGGTGAGAATTTTGACGACTGGTGGCGCAACGCCGACACCGAAGTGCATCACTTCATCGGTAAAGACATCCAGTATTTCCACACCCTTTTCTGGCCGGCCATGCTCAAAGCCGCCGACTTTAACTTGCCGACCAAGGTTCACATTCACGGCTTCCTGACCGTCGACAAAAAGAAAATGTCGAAACGCGACGGCACCTTCATCAAGGCCGCGACCTATCTCAAGCACCTCGACCCGGCTTTCCTGCGCTACTACTACTCGACCAAGCTCAGCTCGAAAGTCGAAGACCTCGACCTCAACCTCGAAGAGTTCGTCGCCAAGGTGAACTCCGACCTGGTCGGCAAAGTCGTCAATCTCGCCAGCCGCACTGCGCGCTTCGTCAGCGACACCGGCCTCAGCTCCGGGTATCCCGACGACGGCGGTCTGTTTGCCGCCGCTGCGGCCGAGGCGGATGCCATCGCCGCCGACTACGAAGCCGGCGATTTCTCCAAGGCCACCCGACGCATCATCGATCTCGCTGACAAGGCCAATCCCTACGTCGAACAGAACGCTCCGTGGGAACTGAAAAAGGATCCTGAACAAGCTCATCGCGTGCAGGACGTCTGCACCGTCGCGCTGAACCTGTTTCGCCAACTCGCCATCTACCTCGCACCGATCCTGCCGCAGCTCGCCGAACAAACCGGCGAACTGCTCGGTGATCCGATCACCTCGTGGGATCAGGCGCAGACGCCCTTGACCGGCAGCGCAGTGAACAAATTCAAACACATGATGCGTCGTGTCGAGCCCGCCAAGATCGAGCAGATGATCGAGGACACCAAGGAGGACACTGCTGCCGAAGCCGCACTGACCGCCAGCCCGGCTTCCAGTTCGGCAAACGCACCCGCCGCCGACGACGACAGCCCGCAGCCGTTGATCGACGAACCGATTGCCGACACCATCAACATTGATGACTTCGCCAAAGTCGATTTGCGCGTCGCGCGCATCATCGCCGCCAACGAAGTCCCCGAAGCCCGCAAACTGGTGCAACTGACCCTCAGCCTCGGCGGAGACGAACGGCGCAACGTGTTTGCCGGTATCAAGGCTGCCTACAAGCCGGAAGACCTTATCGGTCGTCTGGTGGTCGTCGTCGCCAATCTCGCCCCGCGCGAGATGAAATTCGGCACCAGCGAAGGCATGATCATCGCCGCCGGACCGGGAGGCGAAGACATCTTTGTCCTCTCCCCTGACGACGGCGCCCAGCCCGGCCAGCGCGTCCGCTGAAATTTGCGTGGCGCAGATTTCCAATCTGCTCGCACAGCATCGCATCTGCGGGATAAAGCTCACTCGTCCGCCGGGCCGGTTTCAAAAAACTGCCCCGCACAGGCGAGCGGGTTCCCGTTCGGCATCTCCATCGCCGCGCATTAAACCGTCGATGCCGGTCCCCCATCACGCCTATTGATACAGCTCGTTGATTCTGCGACATTTGCGGTCCTGCTATGTCCCGAGTGTCCCCCATCCTCTCCCTTGTCCCGGCCCTGGCTTTTGCCCTGGCACCAGCCCCGGTGGCGGCCGATGGCCCGCTTGAATTCAACCGCGACATTCGACCGATCCTTTCGGACAACTGCTTTGCCTGCCACGGCTTCGACGCCAAGGAGCGTAAAGCCAACCTGCGGCTCGACATGGCTGACGGTCCCGAAGGAGCATTCGCTGATCTCGGCGGCTATGCAGCAATCGTTCCGGGCGATGCAAGCTCGAGCGAATTGTGGCAGCGCATTTCCTCCGCTGATGCAGACGAGGTGATGCCACCGCCCGACTTTCACAAAACTCTCGACGAAAAACAAAAGCAGACGCTGCACGATTGGATAAATCAGGGCGCTCAGTACCAGCAGCACTGGTCGTTCATCGCTCCGGAAAAACCTGCCGTTCCGACACTGCAGCCTGCGCCTGAAAATCCTGTCGATGCCTTCATCGGCAAACGGCTGCAGCGCGAAAAACTATCGCCGTCACCGATGGCGGACAAAAATACCTTGATTCGTCGCGTCTCACTCGACCTGACCGGACTGCCACCGACACCTGCCGAGATCAAGACTTTCCTCGATGACCCATCGACCGATGCCTACTCGAAGCTTGTCGACCGGCTGATGGCCAAGCCGGCCTACGGTGAACACATGGCGCGCTACTGGCTCGATCTGGCGCGTTACGCCGACACTCACGGTCTGCATCTCGACAACGAACGCTCGATGTGGCCGTATCGAGACTGGGTAGTGCGGGCATTCAACGAGAACATCCACTTCGACGACTTTACCCGCTGGCAACTCGCCGGCGATCTACTCGACGACCCGAGCCGCGATCAGCTAATCGCTTCCGGTTTCAATCGCTGCAACGTCACTACCAGCGAAGGCGGCAGCATCGCCGAAGAATGGGTGTTCCGCTACGCCGTCGACCGCACCGCAACCACTGTCGAAGTTTGGATGGGGCTGACCGCGGGCTGCGCGGTTTGTCACGACCACAAATTCGACCCGATCTCGGCCGAAGATTTCTACTCAATGTACGCCTTCTTCCACAGTGCTGCCGACCCGGCCATGGACGGCAACGTTATCGACACTCCGCCGATTCTCAAGCTGACCACCGACCAACAGGAAAAACGGCTGGTGCAGCTGCGCAAAGAAATCGCCGCCGTCGACCGGCGCATCGACGCTGCTGTGGCCACGATCGATTACACCGACCCTGCCGCGATCGATCCTAAGCCGGGCGCCATCGAAGTCGAAACGGTCTGGTTCGAAGACGGCTTCCCGGCCGGCACCAAGCCGGCGGTTGCCGGTGATCCGCTGCAGCTGGTCAGCGCTGATAACGGCAAAGTTTACAGCGGAGCCAAGGCGATCAAACGCAGCGCGACAGGTGTTGCCCAGGACTACTATGCCGGCGGCGCCAGCTTCGCATTGCCGGCTCGCGGCGAACTGTTCGCCTGGGTCTACCTCGATCCGCAGGATTTACCCGAGTCGATCATGCTGCAATTCAACAAGGGCGGCTGGAAGCATCGTGCGGTTTGGGGTGCGCCCGACAAGATTGCTTTTGGCAAACCCGGCACCTTCGAGAACGTTCATATCGGCGAACTTCCCGGGGCCGGTGAATGGGTAAAACTCGAAGTCCCGGCGATAAAACTCGGCCTGAAAGGTGGCGAAAAGATCGAAGGCTACGCGTTCACCCAGTTCGGTGGCACCGTTTACTGGGACCGACTCGGCGTTGCCTCAACGACTGATCCTGCCACCGACCCCAACTGGTCGTGGAGCAAATGGAAACAAGAAAATGCCGGCAAGCGCAACAACGACCTGCCCGAAGGTTTGCGCCAACTGGTGCGTGGCACACCAGCGGACAAATGGAGTGAGGCCGAGAATCAACAGATCTACGACTTCTGGCTGGCGAATTTCTACGCAGGCAGCCGCGATCTCATCGCTCCGCTCGAAGCCGAAAAAGCCCCTTTCGCCACCGAGCAGGAGGCGATTGAAAAAGCGATCCCGATCACTTTCGTCATGGCCGACCTGCCCCAACCGCGCGAGAGCTTTGTCATGGACCGCGGCGCCTATGACAAGCCGACAGTCAAAGTCAGTCGCCGCGTTCCGGAATTTCTTCCATCGCTCGATGCCAAACCTGCCGATCGCGACTACAACCGGCTCGACTTCGCCAACTGGCTGATCAGCGGCGAGCATCCGCTGACCGCACGCGTCACCGTGAACCGCTTCTGGCAGCAATTTTTTGGTACCGGCCTGGTCGAAACCAGTGCCGATTTCGGTTCGCAGGGCACACCGCCGAGTCATCCGGATCTACTCGATTGGTTGGCGGTAACCTTTGTCAATGACGACCACTGGGATATCCGGAAACTCATCAGGCGCATCGTCACCAGCGACACCTACCGGCAGAGCTCAGCCGTCAGTCCCGAACTGCTCGAAGCTGATCCACACAACCGCCTGCTGGCGCGCGGTCCCCGACTCCGGCTCGACGCTGAAATCCTCCGTGACCAGGCACTCTATATCAGCGGCCTGCTGGTGCCGACGATCGGCGGCAAGGGCGTCAATCCCTACCAGCCACCAAACATCTGGGAACCGGTCGCCTTCGGTGGCAGCAACACCCGCTACTACAAACAGGGCAGCGGCGACGATCTCTACCGGCGCAGTCTCTACACCTTTTTCAAACGCACCGCACCGCCGCCATTCATGTCGACCTTCGACGCGCCTAACCGCGAACAGAGTTGCACCGCCCGCGGCCGCAGCAACACACCACTGCAGGCACTGCAATTGATGAATGACATCCAGCACGTCGAAGCAGCGCGCAACTTCGCTCAACGCATGATCAAAGAAGGCGGCGACACCGCTGAAAAACGCATCGCCTGGGCATGGCTCAATGTCACCGCCCGCCAGCCACAGGCCGATGAACTTAAAGTCGCACTCAATGCCCTGACTCAACATCGCAACCGCTACGCTTCAGACGCTGAATCAGCTGCGGAACTGATCAGTTACGGCGAGAGTGCCGCCGACAAATCCATCGCTGTCGACGAGCTCGCCGCCTATACCCTGATCGCCAATCTGATTTTTAACCTCGACGAGACCATCAACAAAAACTGACCACCGATTCTCCCATTCACTGAATTAGAACCGCCAATGAACACCAATTAGCGCGAATACTCGTCCACTGGATGGCTTCTGAATTTCGACCACGGATTGGACGAGGCTTAAAACTTAACCCTTAAAACTTTCTCACTTGTCCCCCCCATGAACCCAGCCCTCGAATATCATAACCTCGCTACCCGGCGTCAGTTTTTCCACGGCGCCGGTCTTAAGGTCGGTGGCCTGGCACTGGCCGGACTGATGGGGCGCAACATGGCGTCAGCGGCACCGTCGCGGGAAGCCGTGGTACATCCACCGTTATCGGGGTTTCCGCATTTTGCGCCGAAGGCAAAGCGCTTGATCTACCTGCACATGAACGGGGCGCCGTCGCAGCTCGATCTTTTCGACTACAAACCGCAGCTGGGACAATACTACGACAAAGATCTGCCGGATTCGGTGCGCAACAATCAACGCATCACCACGATGACCAGTGGCCAGGCGCGTTTCCCGGTAGCGCCAAGTATTTTTAAATTCAACCAGTGCGGTCAGAGCGGCATGTTGATGAGCGAACTGGTGCCGCACATGCACGCCATCGCCGATGACATTACCATGATCAAATCGGTGCACACCGACGCGATCAATCACGACCCCGCCTGCACCTTCGTGATGACCGGCAGCGAGGTGCCGGGCAAGCCCAGTCTTGGCTCGTGGCTGAGCTACGGCCTCGGCAGCGACAGCAATGACTTGCCGGCCTTCGTCGTGTTTACTCCGACCTTTCCCGCCGGTAGCCAGGCACAGGCGCTGTTCACGCGCATGTGGAGCAGCGGCTTTTTGCCCAGCACCTACGATGGCGTGGCACTGCGCGGCGGCACGGACCCGGTGCTCTACGTGAAGAATCCTCCCGGCGTCACTGGCGGCGATCGGCGCACCATGCTCGACGCGCTCGGTAAATTGAACGCAAAGAACTATCAGCGCTACGGCGACCCGGAAACCCAGTCGCGCATATCACAGTACGAGATGGCATTCCGGATGCAGAGCAGTGTGCCTGAGTTGACCGACCTGAGCGGCGAGAGCAAGGCGACCTTGGAAATGTACGGTCCCAACGTCGACAAACCCGGCACCTACGCTTCGAGCGCTATCATGGCGCGCCGCCTGATCGAGCGCGGAACCCGCGTGGTGCAGATCCTTCATCGCGGTTGGGACCAGCACGGCAGCTTGCCCAAGCTGATCAAGAATCAGTGCATGGATGTCGATCAACCGACCGCTGCGCTGATTCAGGACCTCAAGCTGCGCGGCCTGCTCGACGACACACTGGTAGTGTTCGGCGGTGAATTCGGTCGCACCGTCTACTCGCAAGGGACCTTGACCGAAACCAACTACGGGCGCGATCATCACCCGCGCAACTTCTGCATGTGGATGGCCGGCGGTGGTGTTAAGAAAGGCCTGACCTATGGCGAGACCGACGACTTCAGCTACAACATCACAGAAAGCCCGGTCCATCTGAACGAGCTGAACGCGACGATCATGCACTGTATGGGTATCGACAATAACCGCTTCAGCTTTCCCTTTCAGGGACTGGAGCAGCGATTGACCGGCGTTGAGACGGCAAAACCGGTGACGGATATTCTCGCGTAGGTTATCACCGCAGAAACATTCCGGTAGATTGATTGGCTTGCAAGCGGGCGCCGGCTGCCCGCGCATTTGCCTCAAGTGCTGATCGCTTTTGTAACGTCGAGTCGGCCATTCCGCCAAGGCAGCAATCTGGACTGCCGCACACAAAAAACGGACACCTCCGGGAGAAGGTGTCCGCTTAAAGAATGTTCGCAGCCGTGTGGCGGCAATCGCCCCGGCTGCGTTTGGGACAGTTCAGCTCAGTGGTTGAACATGTACTCCTTGGAGTTCAGAATCGCCCAGAACACATCGTTGAGCACCGCTTCGATCTCTTTGGGATCTTCGCCAGCTGCTTTGATCTGAACACCGAGCTGCTTGAGTTCTTCAGCTGTCGGCTTGCGACTCAGGCTGCGGATGTAGAGATTTTCGACAACTTGTTCGGGTGTTTTCTTCTCGGCGAGCAAAGTCTTCACCACACCGCCCTGGTCGATACGCGTACTGACGGTTTCACCATTGAGCAAGTGCAGTGCCTGCGACAGATTCGGCTCCATCTTCACTTCGCAGGAACAGACGGTGGTGCGCTCGGCACGACCGAAGGTCTTGAGAAAGTAAGTACTGGTGTTGCCATCGGCGATCTGTACGGCGCGGGCTCCAAGCGGCAGACCGGTGAACTTGTTCTTAGTCTCGGTAACCTGAGTCAGCGTATCGAGCATCACCTCTGCTCGTTGACGGCGAATGCGCGACTTGGCGAAGTTCACCAAATCCGATTCGTTGGTCGGATTTGCCTTGGTAGCACGCTGATAGGTCGCTGAGTTGCAAATGTCACGAACGATCTGTTTGAAGTCGTATTTGTACTCCTGCAGATGCGAAGCCAGCGAGTCGAGCAGTTCCGGATTCGTAGCCGGGTTGCTGACGCGGACATCGTCGACGGGATCGATGATACCGACTCCGAAAAAATGCGACCAGACCATGTTGACCACGTTCTTTGCGAAGTAGGGATTCTCCGGCGAAGCCAGCCATTCGGCGACAACGACCCGGCGATCTTTACCGGTCATGTCCGGAGCTTCACCACCGAGGAATTTCGGCGGCACCGGACGGCCCAGTGGATGCTTCACCTCACCGCTGCCGCGGTTGTAAATGACCTGTTCGCGAGGATCGTCAGCCCCTTTGCGACCCACCTGGGCAAAAAAGCCTGCCCATTGGTAGTATTCGTCCTGGGTCCAGCGATCGAAAGGATGGTTGTGACATTGGGCACACTGCAAACGCATGCCCATAAAGACCTGAGCGACGTTCTCTGACAGCTTCAGCGTGTCGCGCTCGATCTGGTAGAAGTTGGTCGCCGGATTGTCGAAGGTGCCACCGGTGGAACTGAGCAGCTCGATGACGATTTCGTTGAGCGGCTTGTTGGCAGCGATACGTTCTTTTAACCAGTTGTAGTAGAGCAACGAAGCTTTGTAACTGATGCCCTGGGCGACATTGGCGCTGGAGGAGATCTGCAAAAGCTCAGACCACTTCATCACCCACATCTCGGTAAACTCTTTTCGATCCAACAGAGAGTCGATGAGCTTGGCGCGTTTGTCGGGTGCCTTGTCAGCCATGAAGGCGTTGTAATCTTCGACTTCTGGAAGCATTCCAATGATGTCGATGTAGACCCGGCGCAGGAACACTTCGTCGCTGCAATCACCCGTCGGGATGACACGCAACTTGTGAAGTTTATCGTGTACCAATTTATCGATGTAGTTATTCTCCGGCATGGTCGGGCGGGTGTACTCCAGGCCCTCGGGAATCACGATCGCCTGAACGCCGACCGTAAAGGTGTTGAAACGGGCCATGATGAAGGCCTCGCCGCGCTTACCTGCCGTGACCATACCGAACTCATCGACCGCAGCGCTGGGATCGTTGTTGCTCATGAAAACGGCCAGATCTGTGACGTCGCGATCGGTGCCGTCTGAGTACTTGGCGCGAACCGTCATTTGCTGAGTGGTTCCTGCGCCTTCCATCACCAGTTTGCGGGGATAGATCTCAACTTCGATCGGCTTGGCCAACGTTTTAGGGTCATCATTCTGGGCACCGTTTGCCACCCATTCGACCATTTTGTCCCAGGAGGCACTGCCTTTTTCAAACAGCTTGCCGCCGGTATGCGGAACGATCTCAGCAGACTTTTCAACCAGCAGACTCTCTTCCGGAATCGCCAGGTTGATCCGCCGTCCGGCCATTTCCCGGGTCAGACGGAAATGGTCACCATTCGGGTCGTAGCCGAACAGGGAAAGCATGAAGCCATCCTGACCACGCGCCGAGCCGTGACATTCACCGGTGTCACAGCCTTCGCGCATGAAGATCGGCATAACGTCGAGGTGAAAACTGATCGGTCGATCGACAGCGGCATCCGCCACTTTGACCGGAAGCTTTACCGCTTGATCACCAACCTTGACCGTGAGTTCAGTAGCCCCGTCTTTTGCGCCGACAAATTCGTTGCGCTTGGCAATGCCAACCAATGAGGGGTCAGCAAAAGTGAAAGTGGCGTTGGCAGTGAGATCGAGCGTCGTGTCGTCCGCCATTTTACCCTGAACGACAAGCATCTGCGCATCGCGCTTGGTCTCAAGATTGACGGTCGGAGGAAAAACTTCGATCGAGACCAATTGCTTGCCCTTGGTGTCGAGAGGTTCAGCGCCTTTAAAATCGTCTTCATTTTTCTCTACCAGCGTGACACCTTCCGGCCACGGGGCACCGGCAGCAATCCAGGCACGCAGTTTGTCGATCTCATCCTTGCGCAACACGCGACCTTTCGACGGCATGATGTCGCCGTCGTCTTCAGGCAGACTGACCAGTTCGATCATCAGACTCTCGTCCGGCTTGCCGGCGACAAATGCCGGCCCGCCCTCGCCACCTTTCAAGAAGTGCTCACGCGAGTCGTAACGGAGCTCGGCCTTGGCTTTTTCCTCGTTGTGACAACTGACACAGTTGAACTCGAGAATGGGTTTGATGTCTTTATGAAAATCGATCGCCGGCTTGGCAGGTGCCGGGGCAGCTGCAGCCACCGCTGCAGGCTGAGCGGCAGCAGCGGTCGTTTTTTCAGCGGCTGCAGCAGCCGGGGCAGCTGCTTTCGGATCCGCAGCTTGCGCCCGCATCGACCGGGTGATGCTGAGCGAGGAAGCGGCGACACAGACCGCAACCGCAATCGCTACGCAGTCGGAGCGAAGCAATAATATAGAACGTTTCATCCTTGGATTTCTCATCATCGTGTACGCGGATCGGGTTATTTCTGGGCGGCTGCCTCTTTGGCTTCGAGCCGCAATTGTTCTAATCGTGATAATGGCTTTGCGGGTGCCTCAGCCGTTTTTGCAGCAACCACTGGCTTTTTGGCTTCAGCTGGTTTGGCCGGTGCTTCTTTTGGCTTTGGATCGACGCGCAGGATGCCGCCCATGCCAACCCGGTGAGTGATCGGCTGGCCGTTCTCGGTGACAACCACCGTGCAGAACATGTTTTTGTGCTGACCAACCGGAGTATCCTCAGCCGTGGTGATCGGAATGAGCAGTTGCTTCTGGTCTTTGGTTATTTCCATCGGCGCCGCGGTCGACTTGGCGGGAAGCCCGTACAAATTGGCTACCGCTTTGCCTTCGAAAGCCCGCAATTGACTGAGATCACAAATCATATCGACCTTCTGGCCTTGATTGACCGTCGCCAGATTCATCTTCATGCCCACATAGGGTTCTTCGATGCGCAGCTCCGTAAACGGCGCAGCAACGGTCACCAATCCTTTACCGGCATCAGCCTCGGCGAGCATAGTAACTTTCCAGGCACGCACCTCGGCATTGGCGTTGGCATTCAACTCGTAGTCGACCTCGTTGGCCTTTTCCGGGATCGTCACCGTCGCCGGTCCGCTTACGCCCGGTGGATTCCACAGCATACGGACCAGAATCTTGCCGTCATAGCCATTCCGCTTGGCGCGAACTTTCAGACGAATCGTACCATCGCGAACCAACGGCACCGCCGGCTTGTCGATACTGATCGCAATGGGCGCCGCCTCCGTTACCGCGATCGGCAGCCGCTCGCTGTCGCTGCCGTAGTAGAGGATCCCGTTAGGATTGCCACGCACAAAATCGAGCTCCTGTTTGTAAGTGCCGGTGACGACCGGCTTATCAGTCGCCGCGGTTTTAACGTTCAGCGCATAAAGATCTCCGTCGATCGGCGCATCGGCTGCAGCGTGAAAAACAATCGGAAAAGTGCTCAGGTTCGCAGGAATCGTATCCGCTTCCCAGGTTACGCCCGCAGGCAATTCAGGGACGTCGAACAGGAGTTCCCCCGAAACACTGCTACGGCTGACATTGACGGTCATGGCAAAATGATTGCCCTGTGGGATGTCGAACTGCTTGCGATACTGAGTGTCGCGACGAATCATTTCAGGCATGGTCACGACGATATTCGGAGTATACGGCTCGGACTCGATGCGATAGATGAAGTCTTCGCCGCCGCGGTCCAGCATGTCGCGAATCATGACGAAATACTCACCGTCAGCAGCCGCTGTGAAATCGATCCGACTGTCAGACACGCCGTCGGCGTCGTCACTGGTGCCAACCTGTTTGCCGGCGGCATCGTAGATATAAAGCACGGTGTCGACCGGCGTACCGATCTGGTTTGCGTAGGAACGGAAGCGGAACTTCTGGCCCTTGGTAGCGGTAAACTTGAAGTTGTCGCGGTCACCCGCCTCTTGTAACACGCCGTTAAACGCCAGCGGCAAAGCTGCACCGGCGGTGGCCTCTTTAGTGCTATTGTTAGGCTCGGTCTCGAGCACGTTATCGAACGGCACGATGCGAACCTGATTGCCGGAAGGCGGCAGTTGCCCCTCGTTGGCAGCAAACACATCGAAGGTCTCGCGACCGTCGGCAGGCAAGGTCACCTTTTGTTTATAAGCCCCCTTCTGATCACCGATGAGCGTAAACTCAACCTCCGTGCCGGCTTTGCCGCCAGCGGGATAAATGGCCAACGGTCTCGGATAAGTGCCGACATGCACGCGGTAAGCTCCGCGCCCTTGAAATGCGCTGTCGCGAACTTCGATGACGTATTCGCCATCTTCCGGAGCTAAAATCGAGAGCAATGATTCCTGCTTGAGCAGGGCGCTGTCGTCCGAATTGGCGATTTCAAAACGATCTTTATCGAGAATCGCAACATAGGGGTCAACCGCCACGGCATTGCGAATATTATTAATGCGCAGAGCCTCGACCTCGACACTGATGCGTTGACCTTTTTTGGCAGCAACCTTGTAGTAATCGATATCTTCCGGCGTCGCAGCGCCCTCAATCGTCGAGTTCAGTGCCACCACCTGAGGCGCATCAAACTCGTTGTTCGGTTCCACTTCTGCCACGTTGGCAAACTGCGAGACCCAGAACGTGCGGGCATAGGAGGTACCGCTTGCACAGCGGAGCCTTACGTGATGCTCGCCAAGCCGACAGTCTTTGGCGATCACCAGTGTCGCCTCCACCTTCTTCCCGTCGATGACTTTGAGATCCTTGAACGAGATACCCGGATCGTGAAACAATAACTCCTGGGCGTCATCGAGACGGTTACCGGTAAAGGTCACCCTGGCCTCAGTACCGCGCTGTGCGCCGCGAGGCGTACTGGATGCAAGGTCAGGTGATGCCCCTTGAAGAACGGGTCCCGATACTACGAATGCTGCCAGCCCAAAGACTGCCAGCATTCGGCGGAACCTTCTCCACGGGGCCACGATCCGTTTGGGGATGCAGCTGTTCATGAGAAAAGATGGTTGATTGAAAGAAAGCACGAGTCTGTCTGAATGAGAGCCAACAGATGCTCGTGATGGAAAATAATTCCTGAGGTTACTAATGATCGTTGTTGTATTCCTACTAAGCATTCCTGATATTCGCGAACAAGTGCATTCGCACAGGTAGTGTTGCAAAAATGCCGAATTGAAATTTTTAGCCGAGAATATCGGTCAGGATATTGCCGCCATCGACAATCTCCATCGGACGGGGCCCGGGCGCCATCAACTCTTTATCGGAGTTGATGCCGAGCTGGTGATACACCGTCTTCGCCAGATCCTGAACACTGACCGGATTCATGTCAGGCTCGGAAGCAAGCGAGTCAGAGGTGCCGTAAACGGTGCCGCGCTTCACCCCGCCACCGGCGAGCATGACACTGAACACTTTGGGCCAGTGGTCGCGACCATCGGTCTTATTGATCTTCGGAGTACGGCCAAATTCCGACGACACCATCACCATGGTCGAGTCGAGAAGACCGCGATCATCGAGGTCCGTCAGGAGACGGGCGAGAGCCTTGTCAAAATCGGGAACCGAACGGGCGATACCGTCTTTAATCCGATCGTGCATGTCCCAGCTGCCATAAGTCATGGTTACCAGGCGAACACCGCTCTCAACGAGACGACGGGCCAGCAACATGCGCTGCCCGGCCTGATTCTGACCGTATTCGTCACGCAGCTTTTTGTCTTCTTTGGCAATATCGAATGCTTCACGGGCGGCCTGCGAACTGACCAGACCATAAGCGCGGCTGTAAAAGGTATCCATCGCCTCGATCTCGTCAGCTTTTTCCAAATTGCGGAAGTGGCTGTCCACGGTTTCAAGAAGACTGCGACGACGCGCAAAGCGCGAATCATCAACACCGCCGGGCAGCGTCAAATCTTTCACCGAAAAATTCGATGACGCCGGATCGCTGCCCACGCTGAACGCGCCATACATCGAACTCAGGTAACCGGTGCCGGCGTATTCATTCGGCTGGTTGGGGATGCAGACGTAAGGCGGCAAATTTTTACGCGGACCGAATTCGTGCGAGACGACCGAACCGAAACTTGGAAATGTCGTCGCCGGGCTGGGACGATAGCCGGTGAACATGTTGTGCGTGCCGCGTTCGTGAGCCGCTTCACCGTGAGTCATCGAGCGAATCACCGTCATCTTGTCGGCGACCTTGGCGAGGTTCTTCATGTTCTCGCTGAATTGAACCCCGTCGACGACGGTATCAATCGCCTTGTAGGGACCGCGATACTCTGCGGGAGCGTAAGGCTTAGGATCCCAGGTCTCCTGATGAGCACATCCACCGGGAAGGTAGATATGAATCAGCGACTTGGCCTGGCCCTCTTTCGACTCGTAGTGCTTGGCCGCCGCATTGGCGTCCGAGCGGAGTAACTGCGGCAGGGAAATGCCCATCGCGGTAGCGGCACCAACCTGCATGAAATCGCGTCGCTGCATGAACGTGCTGCAACCTTCGCTTTTGCTGGATTTACGGAAAATATTACCTTTCATAGAGTCGTCGATTTAAGAGTTTCGCTTGATGTCAAAATGCCTTGTTGTAAGGCCTGGGTCAACATACGTCATTGCGGATCAAGCCCCTGCAAATACTAGGCTGCACAAGATAGACACTGTGGTGATTGCGGGGGTAAAACAAGGCTTTACGGTAGCGCATTCGCGGCGCAGGCAACAGCGAATGTTTCAGTCAGCCCCCGCAGCGATCCAGTCGTGAATGAGCTTTTTCTGCGCATTTGTCAGGTCTGGACCGGCGGCCGGCGGAGGCATGTGCCTGACATCAGTCGATGGCAATGACAGCGCTGTATAAAGAGGGCTGCTCTGCGGTGCCCCCGGCACCACTGCCGGACCGCTTTCACCGCCCTTGAAAATTCGTTCGAGCGAGTTCAATCGCAGCCCTTTCTCCGCGATCAGGAATCCGTGACAGGCCGAACATTTCTGCTTCAGCAAAGGGGCGATATCGGCCGCATAGGTCGGGACGTCACTTACGGCAGTCGCCTGCGCCTGCCCGGCGGGTTGCGACACCGACGATTGGCAAGCCGTCAGCAGCAGCGAAATCGACACCACAATGCCCACCCCTGACCAAGTCACAAAACCGGCGTAATGAAGTGTGTCCGCCAGCCACTTTTTGCTGTTCTGATTAAGTTCTTTCATGTTGATATTCCGATACGACAGGAGTTACCGCTTGATACGATGGTCACTATGATCCGATTCGATCAAGCCACCAGGATAATATTGAACACCAGGACGACTTCGGCGTCTTAAGATTGCCCGCCCGCTAGGCGGTTGAAACATCAACTCATTCGCCGTAAACTGTTATAATCCAACTTAATATTAAAGGAAGCATCGAATTGCGCTTCGTTTGGTAACCCCGCTCTTCCTCCACCCCACGGGCAGCCAACGCTGAAACGGCGAATTCTCCCGATTCACGCGATTCCGCGCATTGCTTTCACGAGTTCCTTCGCCTCTAATTTGTCATCGAACACCGAACATCAGAATTGACTCCATCCCGCATGAACTCATTCCCGATTACCACCCAATTTCGCACCACCGCCCGTGGCACCGCATTCGCCGCTATTGCTCTTCTCAGCTGCGCCGCCTCCCTCTCCGCCGAAGACAAAAAAGCCGACGGCGAAAAAGTGACCTTTCGCGATCACATCCTTCCCCTTCTCGAAAACAAGTGCCTCAACTGTCACAACCCCGATGAAGCCAAAGGCGGCCTCGATCTCAGCAACTACGGCGCCGCTCTGGCCGGTGGCAGCGGCGGAGACGTCGTTACCGCGCAGGATGCCGACACCTCCCGAATCTACACCCTCATGGCTCATCAGGAGGAGCCGTTCATGCCACCGAAGAAACCCAAGTCGAGTGACGACGAACTCGCTTTGGTAAAAAAATGGATCGACGGCGGTCTGCTCGAACACGATGGCAGTGTTGCCAAAGTCAGCGATAAGCCCAAGCTCGACATGAGCGTTAAGGTCGACATCGGCGCCAAGCCTGATGTCATCGCCATGCCCGAGCATCTGCTGCTGCAACCGGAAGTGGTAACCGACCGTCCAAATGCCGTCCCCGCCCTGGCACGCAGCCCGTGGGCTCCGATCATCGCCGTTGCCGGCCAGAAGCAAGTCATGCTCTATGACAGCAACAACTTTGAAATGCTCGGTATTCTTGCCTATCCCGAAGGCTTTCCGCAAACCCTGTCATTCAGTCAGAACGGCAACCTCCTGCTTGCCGGCGGCGGTCGCGGCGGCAAGGCCGGCGGTGTCGTCGTCTGGGACGTCAAAACCGGTGAACGCGCGATCGAGGTCGGTAAGGAATTCGATATTGTGCTCGGCGCCGACATCAGCCCGGACCATCGCAACATCGCCCTCGGCGGCCCCGGACGGAACATCAAGATCTTCGATACCGTCACCGGCGAAGAACTGCACTCTATTAAAAAGCACCCCGACTGGCTGTTGACGGTCGCCTACAGCCCGGACGGCGTCCTGCTGGCTTCCGGCGGTCGCAATGGTGGCCTCTACATCTGGGAGGCAGCCACCGGCATCGAATTCTACACCCTGAAAGGTCACACCGCTGCCGTAACTGACGTCAGTTGGCGCGCTGATTCCAACCTGCTCGCTTCTGTATCCGAGGATGGCCAGGTCATGCTCTGGGAAATGAACGAAGGCAAACAGGTTAAAAAGTGGGCCGCGCATTCCGGCGGTGCCCTTGCCGTGAATTTCTCCATCGACGGCAGAATCGTTACCACCGGTCGCGACAAAACTGTCAAAGTCTGGGACGCCGCCGGCAAACAGCTTCAGTCCATCGCCGCCTCCGATGACATCGTCATGACCACCGTGTTCAGCCAGGATGGCAGCAAGGTGATCAGCGGAGACTACAACGGCAAGATCGTCGCATGGAACGCCGCCGACGGCAAAAAACTCGCGGAGTTTGAGGCCAATCCACCGACCATCGACCAGCAACTTGCCTACTCGCAGAAACGCATCGCCGAGCTGCGCGGAACCCTGCCCAAGCTCGAAGAAGGCATCAAAGTCGTCGCCACCGAGATGACCGCCAAACAACAGGCACTGGCCGCAGCCGCCAAACAGGCCGCCGACGCCGCCGCCCGCAAGTCAGCTATGGAAAAACAGGCTGCTGAAATGAAGGCCGCTGTCGATCGACTCACCGCCGAAAAAGCCGCGATTCAAAAAGATCTCGCCGCCAAACAAGCCGACGCCAAGGTCAAAGCTGATGCTGTCACTAAAGAAACGCAGATGCTTACCGCTGCCAAAGCGGACATCGCGAAGTGGACCGCCGAAGTCAAAAAGCATGAGCCGACCGTTGCGCCACTTGCCGCTGCAGTCGTCGCCGCCAAGGCTGAAGTCGACAAACCCAAACTCGATGCTGCCACTCAGACGGCACTCAACGCCGCCAACGCCGACGTCGCCGCGAA
The DNA here is from genome assembly GCA_965367965.1 of uncultured bacterium. Classification (GTDB taxonomy): domain Bacteria; phylum Verrucomicrobiota; class Verrucomicrobiia; order Verrucomicrobiales; family DEV007; genus JBBKXR01. The sequence goes on from CBDULB010000004.1 coordinate 22,394, forward strand.
AACCAAAGCCCGCGACGCGGTTCAAGCACAGGTAAGCGCCGCCACGGCCGCCAAACAAGACGTCACCGCACTGACCGCTCAACTCAATGCGGCCAATGCCGCGCTCGCCGCCGCCACCACGGCTGCCAATCCGCTGCGCGACAAAGCCACCGCCGCTCAGGCGCTGCAGGCAAAAGCCGTCGCCGATCACGCAGCCAGAACCGCGCAGCACGCCGCGGCCGTCAAAGCACTCAACGATGCCAACGCGCAACTCGCAGCTGCGGCCAAGCGCAGTAGCGACAGTGAAGCCCGCCTTAAAATCGCCCAGGCCGCCGACACCGCTGTTAAAGCCGCAGTCACCCAGGCCAACACACTGCTCGCTGCCAAGACCAAGGAACTGACCGATACCAACGCCAAGTTCGCCGCCGCCACTGCCGAAGTCGGCAAGGTCGCTGCCCAGGTCGAAGCCGTCGCCAAACAAAAAACCGCCGCTGAGGCCGCGGTTCAAGCCGTCGCGAAAAAGCAGACCGAGAGCAAACAAGCCGTCGAACTTGCCAAAGCCGATCTGCAGACTTCCGAATACATGGTCAAGAAGTGGCAGGCCGCCGCCGTCAATTTCGAAGCCTTCGAAAAAGCCGAAGAACTCGATGAAATGGAAGTCGCACTCGACGAAATGACCGAGGAAGCCGCCGCCAAAAAAACCGAAGCCGAAAAAGCCATTGCCGCCCGCGCCGCCGCTGAACAAACCCTCGCCAAGGCCGAACAAACCGTCAAGGAAGGCACCCGCACCCTGGTGGAAAAATCCGATGACGTGCTTGAGACCGCGATGCGCCTCGCCCAGGCCAAGGCACTCGCCGGCCTGAAAGCCGAAACGGATTCGGAAACCATCGGCAACAGCGGAGCTGAAGTCACTCTGGCCACCACTGAAGATGGCGAACCTGACACCGCTGCCGCCAGCCCTGAATCTGACAGCCCGCCAAAAACTGAGCCCGCCGACGCCGACGCCGCCGATGCCGCGATCGGCTCAACGGTCGCTGCCAAAAGCCGCGCTGAAGTCGAAGCCGAGCTGGCCGAAATCCAGGAACGCCTTGCCACCTTGAAGAGCTACATCGCCGGTGCCTACACCGAAGCTCAGAAGACCCAACAGGTCATTCAGGGCGCCAGCAAAGTCGCCGCTGAGACCCCCGCTGTCGTCGCTGAGCGCGCCCGCGTTGAGGCTGAAAAAAAGGCTGAGATGGAAGACGCCATGGAAGAAAAGCAGCAGCAGGAATCCGTTGTCACCAATCGCAAGAAAGAGATTGAAAGCCTGCGCAGTAAATACTTGAAGTTGCTGCCCAAAAAGCCCGGTGAAGAAAAACCCGCCGCGCCCGCAAGCGAAGCAAAACCAGCCCCGGCACCCGCTCCGGCCCCTGCCGCTAAAAAGTAGCGCCTGCCACTTGCGAATCCGGCGCGAATGCACTACTCTCCCGCCCTTCCGCTTTCAGACTGTCCCTGAGCCTTGCCTCAAGGTCCTGAAAACCGAAAATCTAACACTGAATACTTTCGTCCCATGTCTCAGCATCCCAGCCTCAAAGGATCCAAAACCGTCGGTGCCAAACGCAGCGTACTGAAGCGTTTCGAGCGCGTCAAACTGCTCAAAAAGCGCGGCGAGTGGAAACAGGGCACCAGTGCCATCGGCCTCCCCAAGACCGAGCCCGAAGCTTAACGCTCGGCAGTGTTAAGGATTTAAGTTATTAAGTTTTAGGTTCCGCAACAGGAGCTTAAGCACTTAAACCCTGACGCTCATAACCGGGGTCGCAGCAATGAAACCGTCCCCCGATCAAGCTGGATCCGCCCACAAAAACGGCGACCGGCTCAACAAGTTTCTCGCCTCCTGTGGCCTCGGTTCGCGCCGTAGTTGCGAAGCCCTGATCACTGAAGGCCGCGTCGAAGTCAACGGCGAGCCGTGCATCAATCTCGGCACCCGCATCACTGAATCCGACAGCGTTCGCGTCGATGGTCAACTGCTTCGCCAGGTACGCACCACAACACTGCTGCTGAACAAGCCGCGCGGATTCCTGTGCACGCGCCACGACCCACAGGCGCGTCCTACAATTTACGATCTGCTACCCAAAGCATTTCATCATCTTCACTCGATCGGACGCCTCGACCTGGAGAGTTCCGGTATGTTGCTGCTCACTACCAGCGGCGAATTGACTGAGCAACTCACCCACCCGAGCCACCAGCTCGACAAGGAGTATCAGATCATGCTCAACCGCCCCTTCGCGCGCGAGCACAAGGAACGACTGCTCAAAGGCATTCACCTCGACGAAGGTCTCGCCAAAGCACACAGCGTGCGCATTCTCACCGCCAAGCGACTGTCGATGGTCCTCCGGCAGGGCTACAACCGCCAGATCCGGCGCATGTTCTCCGAACTCGATTACCGGGTGAAATACCTCGAACGAGTGCGTATCGGTCAGCTGACGACCAACCTCAATCCAGGGGAGTGGCAAATCATCGGTAAACGCGATATCGCCAAGGCGCTGAGCTGAGGTTTTCTGTTTTCAGAGGTCAGAGGCCGGAGTGGAGCATGGCCTTGCCTGTGCACCGCTACGGGGCCGCGATCTGCACGGGTCCACCTTGGGCGTTAACGTGATACCGGCGTCCCGCCGGTCGACAGTGGACGAGCCGACCGTCCGGAACGGCAAACGCCTGTCACCAGCCGACAGCCATCGCGTCGACGAAGATTCGAGTCCACCGGCAGCCCCGCTCGTGCCAGCCTTAAGCCGCGCCACCCCCCGCATCCACCGGCCCGGAGCCCGCCGCTAAAGGCTTGCGCTGCGCCGCTTCCTGATCCAGCTGCAGCAGCCCCACTGGATTGTCACCAACCAATTCGAGCCGATCGATCATGTCGCGCACCTGCTTTTCCTCTTCGACCTGTTCATCGAGAAACCAATTCAAAAAATTCGTCGTCTCGTGATCGCGCACCTCCTGCGCCTTCGAGTAGAGATCGTGAATCTGCCCCGTCACCCGCTGCTCCTGCGCCAGGCTGGCCTTGAACACTTCGACCACCGATGAGTAATCGCCCCGCGGTTGATCCATCGCCTTTAACTCCACCTTCACATCGCGGTCACTCAAGTAGCGATAAAACTTCATGGCATGCTGAGTCTCCTCCAGACTTTGCACATACATCCACTGGGCAAAGCCTGCGTAAGGAGTCTCCTCCAACCAGGCCGACATCGCCAGATAGGCATATGACGAGGCCATTTCGTTGTTAATTTGCTGGTTGAGCAATTGGTGCAGATCTTTATCCATAGCGCTACCTGTCCCTAGCCGTGACGCCCTCGGCGATCAACCAAAAGCTTTTTCACCCTGCCTACTGACGTCATCATGGGCAAACTCGGTACTGGCACTTCCACGAACTTCTTGCTAGCGTCGCCGACCGCATTTTTTGTGCGGTTCTATTTCCCAAAAATCTGATTCATCATGAGCAAACCCAAGACCGCCAAGTCGAAGCCCAAAGCGAAAGCCGCGACCAACAAGATCGAGTCTCACCAACACGAAAATCGCGTTTTTCCGCCTTCCAAGGAATTCTCCAAACAGGCTCACGTCGGCTCGATGGCCGCCTACAAAAAACTCTGGAAAGAATCGATCGAGAAGCCCGACAAATTCTGGGCCCGCGAAGCCTCTGAACTGACCTGGCAGAAGAAATGGGACAAGGTCCTCGACTGGAAACCGCCGTTCGCCAAATGGTTCGTCGGCGGCAAATTGAACGTCTCTGAAAACTGTCTCGACCGGCATCTCGACGGCCCGCGCCGCAACAAGGCCGCCATCATCTGGGAAGGCGAACCCGGCGACAAACGCACCCTCACCTACGCCCAGCTGCATCGCGAAGTCTGCAAGTTCGCCAACGTGCTCAAAGCCAACGGCGTCAAGCGCAAGGACCGCGTCATCATCTACATGCCGATGGTTCCCGAAGCCGCCGTCGCCATGCTCGCCTGCGCGCGCATCGGTGCCGTGCACTCGGTTATTTTCGGCGGCTTCAGCGCCAACTCAATCGCCGACCGCGTCGAAGACTCCGGCGCCAAAGTCGTCATCACTTCTGACGGCAGCTGGCGTCGTGGCAAAGTCGTCCCGCTCAAGGACAACGTCGATGAAGCTCTCAAGTCGAAAGCCGGCAAAGGCGTCGAAAAAGTCATCGTTCTCGAACGCTGCAAGAACGACATCAAAATGAAACGCGGCCGCGACGTCTGGTATCACGACGAAATGGCCAACGTTGATGCCAAGAATCCGCCGATCGGACTCGACAGCGAACACCCCCTGTTCATTCTCTACACCTCCGGTTCGACCGGAAAACCGAAGGGCATCCTGCACACCAGCGGCGGTTACACGGTCGGCGCCTATTGCACCACCAAGTACATTTTTGACCTCAAGGAAGAAGACATTTACTGGTGCACTGCCGACGTCGGCTGGGTCACCGGTCACAGCTACATCGTTTACGGCCCTCTCGCCGCCGGTGCCACGGTGCTCATGTACGAGGGGGCACCCAACCAACCCGACTTCGGCCGCTTCTGGCAGATCGTCGAGGAATACGGTGTGACTATTTTCTACACCGCTCCGACCGCGATCCGCGCCTTCATCAAGTCCGGCGATCAATTTCCCGACAAGTACGACCTCAGTTCCCTGCGCCTGCTCGGCACCGTCGGCGAACCCATCAATCCCGAAGCGTGGATGTGGTATCACAAGAAAATCGGCGCCGAAAGATGCCCGATCGTCGACACCTGGTGGCAAACCGAAACCGGTTGCATCATGATCTCGCCGCTGCCCGGCGTCACCCCGACCAAGCCCGGCACCGCGACCCTCCCCTTCTTCGGCGTCGACGCCGCCATTCTCGACGAAACCGGACAGGAATGCGGTCCTGACGAAGGCGGCAAACTCGTCGTTCGCAAACCCTGGCCGTCCATGTTGCGCACCATCTACGGCGACCGCGCCCGCTATCGCAAAACCTACTGGGACGACTACCCGGGCATCTACACCGCCGGCGATGGCGCACGTCGCGACAAAGACGGCTATTTCTGGATCGTCGGCCGCCTCGACGACGTGCTCAACGTGTCCGGCCACCGTCTCGGCACCGCCGAAGTTGAAAGCTCACTGGTCGCCCACAAAGATGTCGCCGAAGCCGCCGTGGTCGGCCGCCCCGACGAAATCAAGGGTCAGGGAGTCGTCGCCTTCGTTACTCTCAAAGGTGGCGCCCGGGACAGCGACGCGCTGGTCCAGGAACTGCGCAATCACGTCGGCAAAGACATCGGCCCGATTGCTAAACCGGACGACATCGTTTTCACCGATGCGCTGCCGAAAACCCGCAGTGGCAAAATCATGCGCCGCCTGCTCAAACAGATCTGCGCCGGTGAAGAAGTGTCGGGCGACACCACCACTCTGGAAGATGTCAACGTCGTCACTGACCTGATCGCCAAGTTTCAGAAGAAGTAAGCGCGAGGTCGCCGCAAGCTGCCGACGGTTGGCATACCGGGACCCGTGCGTACCATGCACGGGTAACGCGATCCGCCGGCAGCGGCGGCAGCGGTGACATCCAGCGAGTGGCTGTCAGCGCTCGCTCCATTTGGAGCCCGGCAGCAGGCGCCCCCGTGCCGGCGGTTTTCGATCGGGCCATCCAGCGTATCACATCCACGCAAGTGGTAGCGAAAGGATCGCGTCGATTTATCAGCGTCCCTCGCGCGTGTCGGCTCGTAATTCCCTGTAGCCTGACGACAGGCTATTTATGAAAATCCCCGGCACCATAGCCCTCGTCATCACCGCAGCGGCGGTCAGCTGCTTCACACTCACAGCACTCGCTCAAGGCCCCGGCAAAGGCAGAGGTCACGGAGGTCAGGGACAAGGACGAGGGGGCGGCATGCCGCCGGAATTTCAGGACAACATCCATAAACTTTTCGCTCACCCCGAAAAGATCGTCCGCAACGTCGACTTTCACGCCAACGGCTACCTGGCGGAAACCACGACCACCGACCCGGCTCTGGTTTCTGTCCTGCAAAGTCACGTCGCACAAATGAGCGGTCGCCTCGGCGGAGGCCAGAGGGTCCGTCGCTGGGATCCGGCGTTCGAAGAATTCTTCGCGCACTATGACGACATGGAGCACAAGTTTACCAGACTGGACAACGGCATTCGTGCCGAGGTCACCGGAAAAACGCCCGAAGCGATCGCCGCCGCCCACAACCATGCGCGCATCATCTTCGATTTTTCGGCCCTCGGAGAATCACAAATGCACCAGCCCCACCGCACACTCCTCGACAAAGACGGCGGCGAGAGCAATCGCTTTCAAGGTGGACCACCCGATGCCCGTGCGGCCGAACTCGCAGAGACCTTCGCTGCCCGCGCCGATGCGGCGAGCGATGCTCTCATTCAAACTCTCGGCGGCCAGCTCAAGGCCGCCCTTGAGGCAGGCGGTCCCGAAGCCGCGCTACCTGTCTGCCGAAGCGTCGCCATACCTCTCACCGATGGCACCGCTGAACAGTTCGACGGCCTCAGCATCACCCGCGTCACGGACAAACCTCGCAACCCGTCCAATTCCGCCGACAAAATCGATCTGCAAGTGATCGCCCATTTTAAAGATGCACCTGAGAAGCCAAAACTGCTGGCTCACCTCACCACCGCCCCCGACGGCAAAACCATTCGCCACTATCGTCCACTGGTAACCTCACAAATCTGCCTCAAATGTCACGGCGCCCCGAACGCCATGTCAGCGACTTTACAGGGCCTGATAAAAGACGCTTATCCCGATGATAAGGCACACGGTTATCAACTCGGCGAACTGCGTGGACTCATCCGGGTCGAGGCCTCCGAGTGAGCCGCGCGCGGCCCCGCACTCCCTTCCGCTTACGCGCACACGACCTGAACCGCCGCTTCCACAAACCGGCGCTGTGCCCTCACCCGGTGATACAGGGAAAACTCCGAAGGCGTCTCGAAAGTCAGCGCAACCTGCGCACACTTCATGCGCAGGAAAATCGCTTCCGGCACCCCGCCGCCTTCCAGCTTTTTGTCGACGATGCGGCCGAAGTCCTGCTTGCGCGCCAGCACGCCATCTTTAAACGGACTGCCATCGATCTCGGTTCCCGGCTGAACCGGAATGATCGATTCGCACAGCGCCAGAATCGGTCCACCGAAGTCGCAGCCGCGACGACCCAGTTCATAAATATAGATTCCCTGCGCGTCGTAGTCCTCGTGCAGATTGAGGGCCAGCTGAAACTTGCGCCGGCCGACGAATTTCCGCCACGCCTTGAACAGCGGCAGGGATGTTTCTTTAAAAAGCCGGTTCAGATCGCGCCCCTCATGATCACTGCGCCGGTTCTCGACCAGCCCCCAGGGATTAAAACACGGCAGCACCAACACTGATCGCCGACTCAGCAGCGCGACGTTTTCCTCCGCCCACTCCAACAGCCCCCAAACGCCGGCCGGTTCGTCACCGTGAACCCCCGCACTCAGGTAGAGTCCCGCGTCATCGTCCCAGTCGGTTTGCGATCGAAAGCCCAGCACCGGATAATCTCCGTGCTCAGCGAGAATCTCCGCCTCCCAGCCGGCCGCTTCGGCGACGGCTCCCCATCGATCCATCAACGCCGCATAATTGTGCGCATCATGCCTGGCTAGAAACTGGCGTTCGGCCGCTGTCACAGGGCAGCGAGCAGCTTGTCGTGAATGCCATCGAAACCACCGTTACTGAATACAATGATCACGTCTCCGTCCTGCGCTTCCGCCTTCAAACGCTCGACGATGGCATCCGCGTCCGGCTCATAAAACGCCGGCTTGCCGAGCTTGCGCAAATCCTCCATCACCTGCTCCGGATCGAGACGCTTCTCGACCGGAACCTTTTCCAGATTCTCCACCGCCGAAATGCACACCGCATCGGCATGACTGAGCGCGTCCGGCAGCATCTGCTGAAAAACCGCGCGCCGCGTAGTGTTGGAGCGCGGTTCAAAAACGGCCCACACCCGGCCCTCACTGAAACGGCGACGCATGCCGATCAGCGCCTCGCGAATCGCCGTCGGGTGATGCCCGAAATCGTCGACCACGGTGATCCCCCGCGCGGTCGTGCCGCGAATGTCCTGGCGCCGCGCCACCCCCTCAAAACTCGCCAAGCCGGCGCGCACCGCATCCGGATCGATGCCGACGAAGCGCGCTCCGCACACTGCCATCGCCGCGTTGCGCACGTTGAACTCGCCATCCATCGAAATCGAATAACGCTCCCCCTCGAGCGTGAACGACGACTCGCCACCGGAGTAGGCAACGTCTTCGATTTTCAAATCGCAGTCATCGGAAAATCCCACCCGCTTGACCGGCGAATGCGATTGCTTGACCACGTCGAGACAGTGCTGTTCATCACCGTTCACACAGATCAAGCCGTTCGACGGTACCAGCCGCAGCATGTGCTCGAACGATTTTTTGATCTGTTCGACATCATCGAAAATATCCGCGTGATCGAACTCGATATTGTTGACCACGACAAAGTCCGGCAGGTAGTGAATAAATTTACTGCGCTTGTCGAAAAATGCCGTGTCGTACTCGTCGCCCTCGAGCACCGTATAGTCCGAATCGCCAAGCTTGGCCCCCTGTCCGAAGTTGCGCGGGATGCCACCGATCATGTAGTTCGGCGCCTTGCCCGCCGACTGCAGCAGCCAGGCCAGCATCGACGCCGTAGTGGTTTTGCCATGCGTACCCGACACCACCAGATTGCAGCGATCACGCAGGAAAAATTCCTTAAGCACTTCCGGCAGTGAAATGTAGCGCCGCCGATCATTGAGCACCGCCTCGACCTCGACATTGCCCCGACTCTGAGCATTGCCAATGACGATGTAATCCGCATCGTCCGGCACGTTGGCCGCATCGTAGCCATTGAGAATTTCGATGCCGCGGCTCTCCAGAAAGCCCTTCATCGGGTCGTAAACATGAGCGTCCGAACCGCTCACCCGGTAGCCACGCTCGACCAGCGCCGCCGCCACCGACCCCATGGCCGTGCCACAGATTCCCATAAAATAAAAGTGCGTCTCTTCAGGCTTCATCGTCTTGTCGTCGCACGCTTTCCAAACAGTGAAAAACGAGCCGCATCGATAAGGCCATTTCCGCGCCAGCGCAAAAGCGGAATCGTCGGGATTGGCGAACACTTTACGGTAAAAGGCTGAACGGATCGCCCCCATACTGCACATGCTGTCTTTCCGATGGTCGACGCCGGCGAGTTTTCGAGGAGTCGGACGCCGTGAAAATCCACTGCGGAAAACTTGAATGCCGGTACGGCGAAAACGCCAAATGATTCGCGCTCCGCTCAATCGCCAGCGTGTTCCATTTCAAATCGTCAGCTCTCGATATTTCAAGCGCTCGCCTGCAGGTGGAGATAGTAGGTCATAATGCTGATACCCATCGAGCCGAAAATTTTTAGCGACAAAATCAGATCATCACTTTCAGCGATGGCTTCCGCCATCCAGACCATCCCCGCCAAAACAATCGGAGTGAGCCCCAACTTATCGGCCAATTCAAGGCGAAGGTCATTCGCTTCAAGCTCCGTCGTCATTACCGGGATTTTCTTAAGAAGGTCAATAATCCCAGAACACTAGAGCCCTATACCAATGGCCTATCAAAGTCGAAACGGACGCCACAGCCGCGGCGTGAATCGTCTGAAATTTTGTCTTCGGCATCTCTCCGCATAACTGCGTTTTCCGATGGACGAAGCGAACCGATCACTTCCTTGGAAAAAATCGTATGTTTTTTGGCCAACCGTTAAAGCTTCATCCTCCAAGCCTCGATCATTCCCATGATAAACGGCGGGGTCGGCAAGGTCGCCGACTTCGACACGCTGAACCCGGCGGTTTCGAGCATCTCCCGCAATGCTTTTGCAGTGAAAACCTGCCCGTGTTGTGTGCGTAGAGCCAACCCCATTTCGTAAAGCGACGCGGTGAGTTGGCCCTTCCCGTCCGGCAATATGTCGAACACCAGCAGACGTCCGTCCTCCGCCAACGCATCCTTGAGCCGCGAGAACAGGGCAACATTTTGCTGAGGCGATTCCAGGTGTGTGACATTACCCAGCAGAATCAGATCGAACCGGCCTGCGGCGGCAAAATCGACCTCGTGATAATTCCCCGGAAGGTAATCGTAGCGATCCGCCACGCCCCTCGCACCGACCGTCTGACGGGCGATATCCAACACCGGTGGCCAGTCGTTGGCGAGCACCTGCACATTCGAATGAGCGGCGGCAAAGGCCATACTCCATACCGCTGCGCCGCACCCGACGTCGAGGATTCTGACGGTTTCGGCCCCGGTATCGACGTCCACCGCCTGCACTGCCGCCACGGCTGATGGCTGCATCATCCACGCCAGCGACTGCACCTGCTCGCGATACATCGCGGCGTTCGCCGTGGCATCATCCATGCGTATCAGCGGTTCACCCGATCTTAGAAAGGTCGGTAAGTGGTCCCAGTAAGAATTGCCCAGGTCGCGGTACTTCCCGCTGACCAATTCGAGCAGGGGGCTCGGTGAATAGACTCCGCCTGCCTCCGTGACCAGATTCAACGCTGCCAGACTATCCAGCAGCAGTTGCGTCGGCCGCATGGCAAAGCTCCTTTGCTCCGCCAATTCATCAACTGTCACCGGGCCTTGCGCGAGTCGCTCAAATATCCCCAACTCGGTCGCTGCTTGAAAGACTCGCACCGCCCCGTTCGCAGTCATCAAGTCGAAGTAGTACGATAGATTCGAAAGTTGATCGTTCATCGTTCAATGGTGTTGGAAGTTTTGCGTGCCACCGAGACGGTGAAAATTCCGTACGGTCCGACCCGGGTTTCGATTTTCTTAAATCCATGCGCTTCGACCAACCGATCCATTTCCCACTGGCTTCGCCGACGCATGATCCACGGCTCGCCCTCGCGATTGGTCAGCGTGCGGGCGATCATTTCAACCTGCGGATGCCACGGCTGGTTGGTGTAAATCAGTTCACCGCCGTCCTCCAGCACCGCTGCCACCCCGGCCAGCGCCCGTTCGATCGGCTCGTTGTCAGGAAAAAGCTCAAACAGGCCCGAGATAACGGCGATATTAAACCGCCCGGCCAAGCCCTGATACGACTTCGCGTCGAAGGCATCGACGACCTCCGCATGCACAGCATCGAGCGCCCAGCGCTCCGCCAGAGCCTTCGCTGCGTCGACATTTCGCCGCTGATAATCACGCAGCTGAATCAACTCGACCGCCGATCCGCGTTCTTTTTTGATCTCCAGCAAATAGCGGCCAACCCCGGCGGCAATATCGATGATCCGCGCAGCGCTGCCCCCGGCCTCAAGCCGGTCGACCGACTCGTTCAGCAAAGCTGTCAGGTTGACTTTTCGCTCGCGGATCCCCTTCCATCCGATGGCTTCGAGATAAGCACGATCAATCGCTTTACCGATCGGCGTGATCCCCCGCGGGCGATTCTCATACACGTAGTCGAGCGATTGCCCGGAATCGAAGCCGGTCGCGAGACCAAGACGAATGCCTTCACTTAAGCGGCCCAAGGTTCGCATCGACAGGGACTGAACCCCGAAGCTCAACTTTGGTAACGGTGCAGCCGGCCCCTTCAGCTTTTGGAACTCCCCGCCAGTGTATCGCGAGACCGCTTCGATTCCGTTTGCCGTTGCATCGGAGTCGAAGATCTTTGAAACAAAATCGCGCGCCATGGCCATCGGCTTGGCGCGCTCTTTCTCGTGAAAGATGCTGTGGTAGAATCCGTCAAGCCTTCGAAATTCCTTAACCTCAGACGAAAGCCCCTGGTAAAATTTCCGCTGATCAGTCGCCTGCACCACGCAATCGCTGCCCGCAGACAGCAGCAGGCACGGAGTCTGAATGGCGCCCGCATCATCGACGACCCGCGTCGCCGCGTCGTGCACACCGAGCAGAATTTTCACCGAAATATCGCGCGTGATCAGTTCGTCCTCAGCGTAGGCTTTGGCCTGAGCTTCATCGTGCGTCAGCATCGCCGGTTTGACATAACTCTTGATGAAGGCGTCAGGACGAAGCTTTGACAAAAGCCGCAGCCCGGGAACCGCCAGCGGCACGTAGAGCTTGATCCGAAACGCCGGAGCCGCCAGCACCATGCCGCGAATCTTCGGCGCGTAGTCGTGAACCCAGGTCGCGGCGACTACAGCACCGACGCTGTTGGCGATCACCGCGACCTTCTCGATCGGAATGCCGTGACGGCGGGCGATCATCTGCACAAAACTGTCGAGATCGCGCACCATCGCCGCGAAGCTGTCTGCGTCGCCGCGCCGTCCCGGCGACTCGCCATGGCCGCGGGCATCGAACCCGAAAGCGTGATAATCCGGTAATTCAAGTCCCTCGACCAGATCCTGCAGCCGTCCGGAATGTTCGTGACCGCGGTGAATCACCACCAGCGCGCGATCGGTATCGGTCGCCGCCGGCCAGAACCGATAAGCCAGTTCGGTGCCGTCCCAGCTGGGAAACACCGCTTTTTTGCAAACCCGACCTCGACCGGTAGATCCTGAGATTGGTTTAACGTCCGCAACAGGGACTTGAAGTTGATTGCTCATAATTTTTGCTTCTTCTGTAAGCAAAAATTACCAGGCCTATGCCCTTCATCATAATCGATACAGTTATTCGCATCATCGACTCAATCAATACAGTTCCCGCTTCCGTGGCCGGCGGCAACTGTTGCTGAGCCCCTGCCCCTGCCCTACCCCTACGCGTGCGTCGGCGCGGCGATTTTGCCTTCGCTTAACTCCTGGCGTCGCCGGTCGACGATGCCGTTGGCGATATCGGTGATCATTTCCTCGAGCAGCAAGCGCAAATGACTTCCGGCCCGGTAGTCAGACGGCGCGATGTATTTGATGCGGTCGGCCGCCCCCGACAACTGGTAACATTTGCGAAAACTCGATCGCGTCTCGTCATCCGCGTTGTAAACGGCGATGGCGTGACCGCCGGATTTTTTCATCACCGTAAAACACGGCACATCGGTCGGACCGTCGCCGAGATAGATCATGTTGCGGAACGGAATCGGACGCAATTCCTCGGGCATGTGATCATTCACATCTTCACCGGCATCGAGCATACCTTTGTTGATCCGGAACAGGTACTGCGTTTTCTGAGTGTGACTGATCACCCGTTTGGGAAATGAGATTTTGCCACGCTCGTCCTCGGCAAACTCGCAGCCGAACACTTCCTTCACATACGGTTTTAAGCGACTGCCATCGATCAACGTCTTGATGCCGCTCGAAAGGATGTAGTGCTCAATTTTCACCCCCATGGTACGATGCTCCGCCGTCAACAGATCACTGTCGAGCTGCTCGAACATCTCCGGCAGGCCCTGATAAAACTGAAGATTTTCACCCAACTTCTGCAGATCGGCATTCGATGGCCGATCGAAGGCCAGGTAGTCGAGCATGACCTTCAAATAAGCCAGCTCGCTCTCATAGCCCTCACGATCGACCAGCTCGCGACAGCGCTTCCAGAATTCGCCGGCATTGATGCCGAACGCCGGGAACAGCACCTCGTCCTGCATGTAAGTCGGACTCAGTGTCTGGTCGTAGTCGTAAACAATGCCAATAATGTTCTGCGGTGCTGCCATGAGAGCGGCAGTTTACCACAGGCCTGTCGAGCAGCCACACTCGCTTACGGAAAAAGTGCGCCCATCAAGCCATGATCGGCTGCATTCGATTTACCGAACTAAGCTGCGCTTACTTCGGCATTTCCGTTTCTTCCGGTGGCATCATCTCGGCGGGCGGATCAGGATCCGGAATGACCGGTTTGCTCCGGCGCGGCACCGCCCCGAGATCGCGCGTCGAACTGCTGGTGCTCTGCGTGGTTTCAGTGGTGGTGGTGGAACTGGTCGAGGTTTGAACTTCCTCGGTGCCGTTGGTCGTGACCGAGGCATTTTTCCTACTGACAGGTTCAAACAAACGCTCGGCCAGATGGCGACGGCGCGGAGTAAACGAGTCCTTCCAGCTGCCGTCCAAAGGCAACTCGACGCGAAATCCAATCATCCATTCGTCCTGATAGAGACGCTCGTTTTCATACCAGGTGGCGTGCAAAGCCAGCGCCGGCACTGGACGAAACTCAACGCCCGCCCGCCAACCGGACAAGGTCGGCAAGCGCGAACGGTCACCGGTGTATTCGTAGTAACCGCCCACCAACTGAAGGTCGCAGTACTGATCGATAAACGGCATCAGCACTGCCATTTCAATATCCCAGCCTTCCAGCGGTTCCTCAAAGGTCTCAAAGGTTCGTCGCTGAGTCGTCGTCGTGGTACGACGCGTGGTAGTCTGCGAAACTCCCTGCACAATCCGACCGCCGCTGGTGGTCGGCGCACCGACCCGGGTAGCGCGGGAAGTCGAGGTTGAGCTGGACACCGAAGTCTCAGTGCGTCGATCGATGATCTCTTCATCGGAGAGCGGGTAGTAGTAATTGGCTCTCAACTCGACGTAACGGGTACCGGTCTCGACACCGAATCCCACCTGATAGAAGTCGCTGTCGTTGGGTGATTGCAGGTAATCAAAAAATGAATTCGCGCCCACGTAGAAACCTTCCTCCATCGGTCCGGCGATGCCACCACGCGCCGCATCAATCGGGCTCTGATCACTGAACAAATGCCGAAAACCCGCGCCCAGAGTCACCCCGATTTCAGCGTCATCGCCCCAGGAAAAATACGGTTCGAGGAAACCGACACTGCCCTCCATCGTAGCGCCAGTGCCGATGGTATTCATCCAGGGATAGACCAGAAACAGATTCCCCTCGGTGAATTCATCGTTGGATTTGGCGCCACCGCCGAACAGCGGTCCGCCCCAATCTGCCATCGGTTCCGGCACCACCACCGGCCCCTTACCCGGCGGCGGATTTTTGCCGCTCATCTCCGGCCCGGCGACCGCCAGACCCGCGCTGAGAAAAAACAGTAAGCACCGCAGTCCCAGACTGCCCTGCCAAACCCGCTCGCATCTTATTGACTTCATGGCTTAAAAATTTTCAACCAGCCATAAGGCTGAGCATTTTTAAGCAGATTGCAAGTTTTTTAATAATCAATAGCCTACAGCAATTTCCCCCCGCCGTAGCCACCATCAGGTGATCGGAGCAGCCGTCATTTTTTCTCTGTGCCAGCCATCGCCCGGCGGATGGCGACGTCCAGATCGGGAGCCAGCCACTCGAATTTCTGCAGGCGCAGTTGCTGTGGATCGAGGCGCTGACTGAACAGCAACATGTCCGACATGTCGCGCAACACCAGACGCAGCAACGGCGCCGGCGCCGGAACCACGGCCGGTCGATTGACTTGTTCGGCGATCACCCGGGTGAACTCGGCATTGGTTACCGGATGCGGGGCGACAAAATTCACCGGTCCGCGGATTGACTGATTTTCGACGCAGTGCAAATACATCCGGGCCGTGTCTTCCAAGCCGACCCAGGGCACCCATTGATCACCGGACCCCAGCCGCCCGCCCAGACAGAACTTAAACAGTTTCTCCAGGAGCGGCGCCGCTCCGCCTTCACGACCGAGCACCATGCCCGTTCGCGCACTCACCCAGCGCACGCCATGATCGTTGACCCGGCTGGCGGCTGCCTCCCATTCCCGGCAGACCCGGGCCAGAAACCCGAACCCGGAATCGGCATCCTCGTCGAGCACTTCATCGCCGCGGTCGCCGTAGTAACCACTGCCTGACGCACACACCAAAACCTCCGGTCGCCTGTTTTCGGCACAGCGCCGGATCGCTTCGACCACGCCGGCGGTGCCGCTGACTCTGCTCTCCCGGATACGATCGCGTTTGCTCTGCGACCACCAGCCGAGAATCGGTTCACCGGCGAGATGCACCATCGCATCGAGATCATCGACCCGGGCATTGTCGGGCACCTGAAAATCTCTGGTCTCACAAGCCGCGTCGATTTTGGATTCGGGCGAACGCGAAAATGCCACCACTTCATGGCCTTCGGCCACCGCCAGTTTTGTCAGTGCCCGGCCAACCAATCCGCTGGCTCCAGTGATACCAATTCGCATGCCAGCAAGCTTAGCGAAAAGCACGCGGCTCACAAGTGCAGGTTGGCTTCCCTGATTGACCGGTAGCTGACCATGCGCTCACGCTCGCCGCCACCTCCGGCCTTGCAGGCGTTTGGCTTGACTCAGCGATGCCCTGCGCCGACGACTTGCAGCGATGCCTCACTCATTCCTGTTCGATATCGGCAATGTCATTCTGTTCTTCGACTTTAACGTCGCGGTGCGCCGCATTGCCGATCGCTGCCAAACACCCGAAGCAGATATTCTACCGTCGATCACCCAACTGACGGAAGCCTTTGAGCGCGGCGAATTAGATACCGGGCGCTTTGCCAGCTCAGCGGCGGAGCAGATCGGATTTGCCGGCGAACCCGCTGAACTGGTAAGCGCACTCGAGGATATTTTTACCGTAAACCAACCAATGGTCGATTTGATCGGGGAGCTCGCCGCCAAAGGCCATCCGCTATTCCTCTTATCGAACACCAACGCCATTCATGTGCCGTATTTCACCGGTCGATATCCGGTGTTCGAACACTTCAATGGCGCAACGTATTCCCACGAGGTCGGCGCAATGAAACCGAGTGCGGAGATTTATCAGTCCGCAATTTCCAGCCATAATCTGAATCCGGAATCAACGATCTATGTCGACGATCTCGCTGCCAACGTCGACGCCGGTCGTAAAGCCGGCCTGCAGGGCATCTGCTACGACGGCAGCCGGCACGCGGCCTTCCTCAGCGAACTGCAACTCCTGACTCCTGACTCCTGACTCCTGATTCACCGGCTCAAGTCTTCCTGCAGCAGCACACGAAAGCCGTTGTTGCCGAGAACCTCGCGACCGAACTCGGTGTCCTCAACATGCATGGCCAGCGCCGGACGGTCATTCGGACGGCTGAGCACGGGGTAGATGAAGTGAATGTTGGTCTCGGCGATAAGCAGGGCCTGCAGGCATTCGGCCAGGCCATTTTCGTCGGCGCCGGGTCGCAATTCGACGACCAGTAAATCGGTGGTGCTGTAGGCGATACCTTTTTCCATGAACAGCGACTCAACGGTATCCGGATCGCTGACCACCATACGCACGATAGTGACATCGACCGAATCCTGCACGCTGATCCCGAGCACGACGACGTGGTTCCGATTCAGCAGTTTCACGATCGACAGCAGAGTGCCGACCTGATTTTGCAAAAACACCGCAATCTGTCGCACCGGCGTTCCTGAAGTGACCGCCTCACCGCCCGCCAACTCCCCGTCCGTAGTGTCACCAAAGTTCATGATCGTAAATCGTTAAGGTAATGTCTATCTATTCGACCGTCACGCTCTTAGCGAGGTTTCGTGGCTTGTCGACATCGCAGCCACGGGCAACTGCAAAGTGATACGCTAAGAGCTGTAGCGCGACACTGGACAGGATCGGACTGAGTTGCTCGGACACCTCGGGCAGGTAGATGACATCGTCAGCGACGCTCGCCATTTCTTCACAGCCTTCGGTGGTGATGGCGATGACCGGTCCTTTCCGCGCCTTCACCTCTTCGATGTTGCTGATGTTTTTACCGAACACCGAGTCTCTGGGGGCGATAAACACCGACGGCAGCTTCTCAGTGATCAGCGCAATGATACCGTGCTTGAGTTCGGCACTGGCGTGCCCCGAAGCGAAAATGTAGCTGATCTCTTTCATCTTCAGCGCCGCCTCGATCGCTGCCGGGTAGTTGAACTGCCTTCCGAGGAACAGCATGCCTTCAGCGTCCCGATATTTGATGGCGATTTTGCGAATCGCTTCATTCTGCTGGAGCACTTTCTCGACCTTGGCGGGCAGGGCTTCCAGATCACGCAGAGTTTTCTGTCCATCGGCCACCGACAGATGGCGCATGCGCCCGAGCAACAGCGCGAGCAAGGTCAACAGCGTCACCTGCGAAGTAAACGATTTGGTCGCGGCGACACCGATCTCGGGGCCGCAGTGCAAGTACGACCCGCCGTCACTCTCCCGGGCGATCGTGCTGCCGACGGTGTTAACGATGCCAAGCACCCGGTGGCCCTTGCGCTGACCTTCACGCATCGCCGCCAGCGTGTCGATCGTTTCACCGCTTTGGCTTAGCACAAAAATTAAGGTATTTTTATCGAGCGGCACGTTGCGATAACGAAATTCGCTGGCGATCTCAACTTCGGTGGGTATGCGCGCCAGCGATTCGATCAAGTACTCGCCGACCATCGCGGCGTGACTGGCCGTGCCGCAGCCGACCAGGACAATCCGTTCAACGTCGCGCAACTGTTGCGCACTCAGGTTCAGGCCACCGAGTTTTGCCGAAGCCTCTTCCTCTGAAAGTCGCCCGCGGAAGGCGTTGCGAATCGATTCCGGCTGCTCAAAAATTTCCTTAAGCATGAAGTGCGGAAAATCGCCCTTTTCAGCATCCTCCTGAGTAAAATCGACGCGACTGACCTCGAACTCAGCTGAGCCGCCTTCCAGTGTCTCGATTTTAAACTCGCCAGCGGTCAGGTAGACCAGGTCGTAATCGTTTAAATAAATCGCGTCGGCGGTGTGTGCGATCATCGCGCCAACATCGCTGGCGAGAAAGTTCTCGCCCTTGCCCAGCCCCACCACCAGCGGACTGCCGAGCCGTGCGCCGACCAGGAAGCCGGGAGCATCCGCGTGCATGGCGACGATGCCATAGGTGCCGCTGACTTCGCGCAGCGCCAGCCGGATCGCTGCGAGCAGACGCATTTCGGACGTGCCCTCCTCCTGCCCGTCGTAGTGATGACCAATCAAATGCGCCAGTACCTCCGAGTCAGTTTGCGAATGAAAGGTATGTCCGGACTTGATCAGGCGCTCGCGCAGCGACTGGTAGTTTTCGATCACGCCGTTGTGCACCAATGCCAACTTGCCGCGTTCATCGAGGTGCGGATGAGCATTTTCATCGGTCGCCGCACCGTGCGTCGCCCAACGGGTATGACTGATCCCGCAAGCACCGCCCACCGGTTGCTCAGCCAGCAGCCTGCGTAAATTATCGATCCGGCCCGCCCTTTTGCGCACCGCTACTTTGCCGCTGACATCCGCGATTGCCAGGCCCGAAGAATCGTAGCCGCGATATTCGAGACGGCGCAACCCATCGACCAAAACGGGTGCAGCTTCTGAGCCGGTGGCACCCACGTAACCAATAATTCCACACATGAATATTCTCTGTTCTGACTGTTTTTGGTTGGAAGAACGCAAAGAAACCACCTTTTCACAAAAATACCTTAGATTTATGGCGACGAATATGGTGAGAATGTCCCATGCCTGATCGCATTCCACACCAGACGCTCAACAACACGCTATCCATCATCATGGGAGGCGGCCGCGGCTCACGCCTATTTCCCCTTACTCACAAGCGATCCAAGCCCGCCGTGCCGCTCGCAGGCAAGTATCGGCTGGTCGACATTCCGATAAGCAACTGTCTGAATTCCGAGATCCGGCAGATCTATGTGCTGACGCAGTTCAACAGTGAATCGCTCAACCGGCACATCACCGACGCCTACAAATTTGATCAGTTCGGCCGCTCATTTGTCCACGTGCTCGCCGCACAACAGACCCCGGGCAGCGGCGACTGGTATCAGGGAACCGCCGACGCCGTGCGCCAGAATCTGAGTTATTTCCTCGAACGCCCCTACGAGTATTACCTGATCCTCAGTGGTGATCAGCTCTACCGTATGGATTTTCGGGAAATGCTCGCCGCGCATATCGCCTCCAAGGCGGAGGTGACCATCGCAACTACCCCGGTGACCCGTGACGATACCGCCGGGTTCGGCATCATGGATACCGACGACCAGGGCCGCGTCACACGCTTTGTCGAAAAGCCCAGCGACCCGAAGGTCGTCGACTCGCTGCGCATGCCCTCCAACCTCCTCGAAAATGCCGGTCTGTCAGGCGATGACGAGCGCTTTCAGGCTTCGATGGGGATTTACATTTTTAACCGCCAAACTCTGAAAGAGTGCCTCGACAATGACAAAGACGATTTCGGCGGTGACATCATCCCGTCGAACATCGAGAAACGCTCGATGTACAGCTACGTGTTCGGCGACTACTGGGAAGACATTGGAACCATCAAGGCCTTCTACGAAGCCAACCTGGACCTCACCTCTGCAGTCCCGCGCTACAACTTTTTCGACAACGACAACCCGATTTATTCGCGCGCACGCTTTCTGCCCGCCAGCAAGATCAACAAAGCCAACATCGAAAAATCCCTGGTCTCAGACGGCTGCATCATCTCTGACGCCAAAATTTCGCGCTGTATCATCGGGCTGCGCTCCGTGATCGAGCAAGGCTGCGAAATCAGTGACTCGATCATCATGGGTTCCGATTACTACGAAAAACCGTGTGCCCGCGGCAACGCCGGAGCCAGTGTCAGCATTGGATCCGGCTCTAAAATCCGCAAGGCCATCATCGACAAAAACGCCATCATCGGCGAACGGGTCGTCATCGATCCCGGCGACTACATCGATGAAGATTTCGAGCACGCCTTCGTGCGCGATGGAATCGTCGTCGTCCCCAAAAGTGCCAATATCCCGTCCGGGACCAATGTCTGCGAAAAACCGCTGCCGAAAAAGACCTCGGACTGACACCTGACAACAGACGACTGCCGACCTGCCGGTAAAGCCCGATCCCTCGGGTGCGCCTGCGGCGCCGCCGATCGATCAGTTCATTGCCACCCCGTCGTGCTCAACAGTGGTCACCTGACGAGTCTGCAGGTTTTCGATCAGCACTTGGGTGGGACGAATCTCCAGCACTTGAAATTCCTCACTCTGCGCACGGCTGTTTACCGCTGAAAAACGATCGCGCTCGTGAACGACGTAACGCTGATTGCCGGGTTGCATGGTAACTACGGCGTAAGTGTTGGCTGAGCGCCCCGGGACATCCTTCACCAACAAATGTTTTTCACCGGTGTCCGTGTTTTCCACGGTCATCTGTGACACGTCGACCAACTGTCCTTTGCCTTCTTTACTGCTGACAAATTTGGTTTCGACCGAGGCCACACGGTAAGCGGTGCCATCGATCATCTCACCCTTGCGGACTTTAATCGGCGCCGGTTCTTCACCCAGATTCGGGGTCACCGCGGCATTGGCCACCGGAGTGGCGCCGGCGAGCATCCGCACCTCTGCCTCACCGCCTTCGACCTGGGTCAGCATCACGGGAAGCGGCGTTTCGCGGTAACGTTCCATCTTCATCCCGTCGATCGGGCTCCTGGCAGGAGCGGCAGAGGTATTCGCTGCGGCAGGCGCAGTCCCGGTCGGTGCCTGTGCCTGTGCCTGTGCCGGTGCCGGTGCTGATGCTGATGTTGATGCCGGGGTCGCCGCTGACGGCTGAACACTTGCGGTCGAGGCAATTGACGGAGCTTCACCCGCAGAGTTTGCTGGGTTGGTCGGCGCTCCAACAGTCGCAGGACTGGCGCTTGATCCTTTTGGTTTTGGAGTGCTGCCGGCAGCCGTCGCCACGCTTGATTTGTCGACATTGGACGCGGTGGTATTCGCTACCGCGAGCGCAGGCTCCACGCCTTGGGGAGTTATCTCGGCACCTGGTGATACCACCCCCGGCTTCACTGAAACACTTCCCTCGGCAATGACCGGAGCCTCCACTCCATCGGAAGTCATGTCGGCACTGACCGACTCCACCACCGGGTTCTCTGAAACTTCTCCATCGATCACAACCGCGGGCTCTCCGGTTGCATCCACCAGTTCGTCTCTGAGGGGCAAATCCCCCTCCAGCGGCGGCAATTCCAAAACAGCTCCATCGATGGCATTCCTGGCATCGGCGATCTCATTGAGTTCTTCGGTGGCCTCTTCCACCCGTGCCGGCGACAAGTCCTGCGGGTGGAGCAAAAATTCTGCCACCTCCGCGTGACCGGCACGCTTGGCGAGATTCGCCGCGGTGCCTTCATTGCGATCCAGAGCGTAAGGATTAGCCCCCTGACGCAACAACATTTGAACCACACTGAGATGTCCGGCCTTGGCCGCCAACATCAACGGCGTCTGATCTGCCGAGCTGCGCGTGTTCACGTAAGCACCACGATTCAGCAACTGATCGACAACGCCACCGTGTCCCTGAAGGCTCGCTACCAGCAATGCATCGTCCAACTGATCCGGCATCTTGCCGGCCAGCACTTCGATGACGCCTGTCCGTCCCTGATAAGCCGCTACGGTCAGCGCATTCCAACCATCCTTATCCTTCGCATTTAAGTCAGCGCCGTGGCTGAGCAAAAGGCGCACTACCTCAGGATGCCCTTCCTGCGCCGCAAGAATCAACGCCGGACGACCATTTCGATTAACCGTGCTCACTTCAGCACCTTCAGACAGAAAATGTCGCACCGCTTCCATTTTACCGGTGCCTGCGGCTCGCATCAGCGCCGTGTCACCGGTGTCGACATCGCGCTCATCAACCGTGATGCCGTGCTCGCGAAAAAGATCGATCGCCATCAGATCCCCCACTTCAGCGGCCAGCAGGTAATCTTTTACCGTCAACTCGTAGCCATTTTCCTGTAGCCAGTTAGCCGTTTTTGCCTCCTCGGAATCGCTACCACAACCTGCGAAAAACATCGAACCGGCAACCGCCAGCGCTGCCACCTTTGAAATACGTCCTACACTGCTCATTACGGGAATTTTTAAAAACTTTTGCACTTAGCTTGTGAGTATCGTTGATTATTTTAGTAATTTCAAGTTTTCTAGATAATTAATAATTCTTAACTATCTTCACGATGGCTTTGACTCGCCGCCCCGGCATCGATGCCTTGCCCACCGCTACCGGTCCTTGAGCACCAGTCGATCACCTGCCGTGCCCAACGCACTAAGCCTCCGGCATTCCGTTCGTTCAGCGTTGCACGGCCACCTCACCCAGCAACCGCTCGACCAAGTCAGGCTCAGAGTCTGACAAATCCTCCACCGGATCGGGTGTTTCGCGAATATCGTAGAGCTCGATGTTGGAATACTTGCCTCCATCCTCCGCCCGGCGGGTTGCCGACAGACGGTGACTGGCAGTGCGCACGCTGATCGCATCACTCCAATAGCTGCGCGAGTAGTCGCGCACACTTTCCACGTCACCTTTCAGCAGTGGCAGCAGCGATCGGCCGTCGAGTGGCCATTCGGTTTTATTGAACTGCGGCTGGCAATAATCGACCAGGGTCGGATACAGATCGATGGTTTCCACCAGAGCATCCGTCACCTCGCCTTTCGCCATACCCGGCACGCGCACAATCAGCGTACTACGCAAGGCCCGCTCCAGTGGCGCGTGCTTGGCCCACAAAGCCGTTTCACCGAGAAACCAACCGTGATCTCCCCATACCACAACGATGGTATTCTCAGCCAACCCGTTGTCGTCGAGCGCCTTCAGCACCTTGCCGACCTGGCGATCCGCGTAGCGCACACAGGCAAGGTAGGCACGCCGCGCCGTGATCGCATCCTGCGTCGCCAGCGGGTGAGATTTCCGGTAAGGCGCCCGGTATTTGTAAAATTCTCCACTCTTGTGCCAGTAGGCGCTGTCCGGCTTTTGCGGATGCGCCGGTGGCTGCACATCAACCTCCTGCATCGCCTGCCAATCCTGCTTCGGAGCGACAAATGGCAGGTGCGGCTTAAAAAAGCCAAGCCCCATGAAAAACGGTCGTCCGTCCTGCTTGAGCCGCCCCAACTCGGCGACCGCGGCGTCAGCCATCTGCCCGTCCGGCAAATCGCTGTCATTTTCCGCCGTGAACTCCATCAGGTCGAGGTGGCCGCCGCCGTCCTCACGGCTGCGCCCGCCCTCATAAGCAAAAAAGATTCCCCAACCGCGCCGCCAACTTCCCAGAGGCGTCACCATGCTTTCCCAGGCGTGCGGCATCTCCGGGCGCCCGTCGCCACTGCCGTCGTATTCGTAAACCAGGCCGTCGGCGGTGTGCGAAATCTTACCGATCAGACTGGTCGCATAACCGGAGCGACGGAACAGTTCGGGCATCGTCTGAGCACCCGGCGTCTGCTGCTGCGAAAGCGCCGAATCTCCCCGGTAAAATCCGGCATTGCTTCGAGTCACGCCCGAAGCCTGCGGACTGCGCCCGGTCAGCAGAGCATAACGCGACGCTCCACAGGTCGGCACCTGAACGAAGTGATTGGTGAACAGCATGCCCTGCGCCGCCAGCGCGTCGAGATTCGGCGAGCGCGCGTCTTTCACGCCGTAGCAGCCCAGCTCGGTACGCAGATCATCGATGGCGATGAACAACACGTTGGGCACCTGCTCAGCAGCACGTGAGCTGAAGCATGCTGTCACGACTAACAGAGCCACAGAAAAATAACGCAAAACGGAAATAATCACGTCCACAGTCTAGGCGATCGAAAAACTCCATGCAATCCCCGCCCGCTCACTCGAGTTCGGACTCAGCGCCCGCTGCCCCGGATTGGCGGGCCATTTTTTTTGAAGCCGCGCCGTCGCGCCCGGTTCGCCCCTCCAATCCGCACGGCGATCACCGAACCTTCAAGGAACCGTGTCAGGTGAAATCCAAAACGCCCGCGATCAGGCTGGCGATCGCCGGCACCTCAGTCCGCCATGTCGGCACGGACATCAATCACCCGCTCCTCCAGTTCCGCATCGAGCTGTGACTCGATATCGACTGACCCGTCGTGGGGTCGAAATTTGAAATACCACAGCGCCAGCCCGCCCATAAGTATCAGTAGCAGCAGCCACACCAGCCCCGACTTCGATGACGATGACGGGTGTCCAGGTGACTCGTAGATCAACTGTTGTTGCGGCGCGCGTGGTGTGGTCAGCACGCTCTTGTCCGGGTTCGAGTTCGACGCCCCCCGACCGGTAGGCAACGGCACTACCACCAGGCGACTCGGTGGCACCACTCTCTTGTCGCGATGCTCAGCTGCCTCGGAAATCGGAATCAGACGCATCGCCGGTTCCCGCGGAAGCTCCAACGCCTCGCGCGCTGCGGCATTCGCTTCGCACGCCTGTAAAAAATACGGCACCACCGGCAGGCCCTCACGGTCAATATCTTCGCGATAGCCCCGGAAGTCGAAATCGACCGCGCGAAAGCCCACCTCTCCGGTGGCCGAATCGAAAATCACGTAGCGCGCCCGTAAATCGTCCGGATCGCGCGGTTCCCCCACCGAGCCGACATTGACCAGGTAGCGGCAGCCATCAACCAGTTCGAAGTCTTTCGCCGCACACTCGTGAACGACACCACTGCGCTCGACGAACACCGCCTGCTCATGGGTGTGCCCCACAAACACCAATCGGTGCCCACACGCCGCCAGGTTTTCCGCCGCAACCTGAGGTTCGGTGATGTAGTCGAAGCGCTCCGGATCGATCACTTCGGCGTGCACGAACAACACTTCATCGTCTTCAACCGCCGCCGGCAGCTCATTCAAAAACTGGTGCCCGTCCGCGTCGATGCGTCCCCGGGTCCATTCCACCACCATCTTTGCTTCATCGTTAAAGATCGATGCATCCATCCTGCCGCAAGCCGCCGCGTCGTGATTACCGATCACCACTGCCGCGCACCACTGGCGCACCTGATCCAACACCAACTGCGGCGTCGGGCCATAACCCACCACATCGCCGAGACAAATGATCGCATCGACCTCATACGACGTGATGTCGGCAAGCACACTCTCCCAGGCCTGCCGATTGGCGTGAAGGTCAGATATGATGGCGTAACGCATGACCGGATGAAAGAGCCCGATAAAACGAACCCTGATCCGGTTTTAGGAAAAATCAGCAGGCTTGGCAATGTCGAGCTTGGTCATGAATACGCGGTATCGCGTTAGCGTTTTCTGAAAACCTTTCGCTGCAGGGCAGGCAGTTGCCGCCGCAGATGCATTGCTGAACGCGGATTTTCAAACTGTCGTTGCCACCGGTCGGACAAAACAAATCCTTCGCTGTCAAAGTTGTAACATCCGCGTTTTATGTTGCGTCGTACTGCGAAGGCAGGCAGCCTTTTTCCAACTGAAATGCTTTGCTGAAGTGGCTGAGACTCTGGTAGCCGACTTCGACCGCCACCTCGCTGACGCTGTGCCGTCCACCCACCAATAACTGGGCAGCTCGCTCGATTCTGAGACGCCGCAGGTAGAGGCTGATCGTGCAGCCGGCATATTCAGAAAAGCTGCGGCTCAGATAGTGCGGGCTGCAACCGACATGCGCGGCGATCCGCTTGAGATCGACTGCCCGGTCGAGATGCTCGAGCAGATATTGACGCGTGCTCGCCACCCGCTCCCTGGCCAGACGGTTCTGCCGGGAGCAAAAATAGCCATCCGCCGGTTGCTCCGGATGAAAAAATCCCAACGCGATAAATTCCTGAACCTTGCCTTCCGCCCAAAACGTCGCCGCCGGCCCGGCCACCGGAGGCTTACGCATATCAGGCACCAGGCGCTCGCGCATCAGGGTCGGCATCGGCGATACGATCGGGGTCTGAGTGGTCTTGCCGTAGAGCAACGAGCGCAGCCCCGGCGCAAGCCCCGGGCGATGCGGATCGAGGGTTTTTGCAATCAGCGCAGCATCGATACCGATCACAAGCGCATCCAGACCCTTCAACGGCTTTAGCGACACCTTGGCTCCACGCGCCAAAGCAAATACCAAACTG
The DNA here is from genome assembly GCA_965367965.1 of uncultured bacterium. GTDB lineage: Bacteria > Verrucomicrobiota > Verrucomicrobiia > Verrucomicrobiales > DEV007 > JBBKXR01. Next base: position 48,926 of record CBDULB010000004.1, read on the forward strand.
TCGGCAGCCGTGTTCACAAATCCGTCGCCGCTGCCGGTAGCCACCTCGACGGCTCCGGTCAGATGACACACGCCGATCAAACAATCCGGACGAAGCTGCAGCAGGCCAGCCTCGCCCGCCGCAGGGTCTGCATTCAAACTCAGTGCCCAGACGGCGCTGCGCGAAACGTCGCCAAACAGTGGTTCAAGCTTCATCTGATGGTCAACGCAATGAACGATGGAGAGCACGCTTTGCCAGCGGACTCATGGCGCAGCCCGGTTCGTTGCTTACCGGGCTGCGGACCAACTTGAACGGGGCGATCTTCAAGCGACAGGAGACCGGATATTACCAGCGGAACTCAACACCGGCATAAAACTGCCGGGGCGCACCGACTCGCGCACCTTCCGGAATCCGGCTGACCACGAGTGTTTCGTCGAGTAAATTGTGAACCCCTCCGACCAGGCGCACGCTGTCAGAAACTTGCACATAAGCGGCCAGATCAACGGTGAAACCACCATCGATGCGCCCCTCGCGTGCACTGTCGACCGGCGCCTCGAGATTGCGCGCCGTGCCGAAGGTTTCGCTGACGTAAGTCGCACTCAGATCGACGCCCCACTTTTCGGACTCGAGACCGACACCGGTGGCGATTTTCCACTCCGGAATATAAGGCAGAGCGGCCCCGGCGACGCCGCCGGCGTAGATGTCTTCGCCACCGCCCGCCGACAGTGCACTGTCGAGCGTCGCCTGCGTCCAGGTCGAGCTGACAAACAGCGGCATGCCAATGGCGGCATCGTAGAACGGATCGTAACTGACCAGGGCCTCGACGCCGTAAACCTCAGCGGCACCGGCATTGGTCTGACTCAACCCGTCCTCGCCGAGTCCGGCCGCGGTACCGATCAGGTTGTCGAAGTCGGTGTAAAATCCCGCAAGTTCAACCGCGAGCGCGTGGCTGCGATGACGGATCCCGAGTTCGTAGCCGATGCTTTCTTCCCAATCGACGCCGTTTTTGATTCGATTGCGAGGTGAGGGTGCCGACACGCCGCGGTAGACACCACCGAACAGAGTTTCGCGATCACTCAACTCGTAGGTCAGCCCGACTCCGGGCGAAAACTGGTCCGTGCTGCCCGATCCCGATCCAATCGCTCTGTTTTTCGAATTTTCTTCAAAATCGATATAGGCCTGATCGATGTACTCATAACGCACACCGGGACGCACCGTCAGCGCTCCCAGCGAAATGCTGTCTTCGATCCACAGCGCAACGGCATCAGCCTCCTGAAAGCGATTGCCGCCACTGCCCCACTCGCCGGTGCGCACAAACAGCGGATTGCCGGGTGTTCCAACGACGATGTCATCATCGCGCTGAAAACGGCGGATCTCATCGTGATGATAGCGGGTGCCGAAGTGCACATCGTGATCAAGAATGCCGGTGGCGAATTGCCAATCGCCGGCGAACTGCACTCCATAGGCCTCGTAGTCCCGGTTGTTGGCGCGGATGCCGAGTTCACCCTGACCGCGCAAACGCAGGATATCGAAGGCCTCGCCGTAGGCACCGGGATTGGCGAGCACCCGGTGAATGTCTTCACCGCCGGTTTTGCGAATCTTGTACCAGTTACGCGAAAAGCGATTGTAGTAAGTGCTGACTTCCAGTTGCAACGAGTCGGTCGGCTCGACCAGATACTTCAGGTAGCTGCGATGCTGCTCGGTATAAATGTTGTCCAGATAGGTGCCGGCGTAACGACGATACGGCGTGCGCGCCACATCCCGCTCGGTCAGGCCTACGTAGGTCTCATCAGCATCGAGCTCAGTGTAGCCGTATTTAAATTCAAAACGTTGCGGGATCACCGTGTCCGGTTCCCAGAAAAACTTCAGCATCGGTTCGATCAGCGAAAATCCGGTCTGATCCGAACCGGCGTAACCGGTACCGGAATCGATCGTGCGAAAACCATCCGATTGCTTGTAGAACAACTCGGTGATGAATCCGAATCTGCCGAAATCGCCATCGATGACATCACCAAAATAACCGTGACCGAGATAGGTGTTGTCGCTGCCGTAAGTGCTCTTCAGATACACATTGTGATCGAGGGGCACCGGAGTCGACAGGTAGTTAATCACACCACCGGTGGTGTGCGGTCCGTAGCGAACCTGACTGGAGCCTTTTAACACTTCGATGCCCGACATGCGCGATGCATTCGGTGAATAGTAAGCAGAAGGAGCTGCGTAGGTCGCTGGCGCGGTGACGATGCCGTCCTCCATCAACGTGACTTTTTCGGAACGCGTGCCGTCACCGCCGCGAATCGAGATATTGGGGAAATTGCCGAAGCCGTCCTCCTCGCGGACATATACCCCGGGCACGCGTGCGAGGATACGATTGACGTTAAGATAGGAAGCGTCGCGAATCTCATCGGCGTCGACGTAGTAACCGGAACCGGGCAGGTCAAACACCGCATCCCGGCTGCCAATCACCACCATCGGCTCCAGAGTATCGAACAACGCGGCGTCCGCGTCGCTGAACGCAGCCTCGTCTGAAACGACGATTGCATCGTCCAAATCGCTTGCCGACTGACGCTCGGGATCCTGCGCGGCCGAGCGGTCAGCCACAGCAAAGGACAAACTGAGCCCGGTAAGTCCTGCGACGAGATGGTACAGACCGGGTTGGGAGGGAGAAAAATGCTTCATGTTATGGCTCACAGTTAACGGTATTGAGAATCAATCTCAATTATTGCAGGAAGGCATCGCTGTCAATGAAGTTTGTCGGCAATGCCGCCGTTAAATTCTAGCGGCATCGCGTCCCTCCCCGCCCCCGCGGAAAGTCACCAGTCCGTCGCCAATCAACCCGAAGTTAAGTCCGCATTGCCTATCCGCAGGCCAAACGCGACGGGCAAAGCGGGAGGTCAGTTCCGGGCGCTCGTTCTGCGCTCATCTGAGCACCCGCGAAAGCTGCGTCGTCCACGCCACATCCTCGCCCGCCACCCCCAAATCACCCAGCCGCCCGGCGATTTGATCGACGCCCGGTTCAATCACTGACTCCCGCTCGATCTGTTCCCGGTCCGCCGGCATTTCGGGGAAAATACGACACGCCAAAGCCCAGCAAGCCCAGGCACGCCAGGTGCGCAACTCCTTGCGCGGTTCCACCATACGCGTCGCCAGGTGTTGATAGTGTCGCCGTGGATTGCCGATAAATTGTGAATCGACACGCCCGCGCATGATCCACGCCGCAGCAGCATAAGGTATCGGCCACTCCTTCAGGACCGCTTCATCGCCCGTAAGTTCAGCGCCCATGGCACGGTTGATCTGCAACAGCGCCTGCGCCGGCAGGCCCTGCAACCAGAGCGACTGTCCCGTCTCCAGTGCCGCCCGGTAGAATTCACCGCCACGATTGTGTTTGCCAAAGCGACGCATCACCGACGCACGCAATGGAGCATCGATCAGCGGCAAATGTGGGCACGCCTCCAGTGAAGCGTCATGGATGGGATCAATGCGAGCCATGGTCACCTTCCCCGGCCGAACCACAGGGTTCTCCCGACAGTTCAACCTCCAGAGTTATATGTTCAAACGCGGCGTCGTCGATCAAACCCCGCACCAGCTTCTTGATATTTACCGGATCGACCGCCCCCGCTTCAAGCACGATGTGCGCACTCAACACGTGACTCTCACCATCGATCGACCAACTGTGAATATGATGCAGCGAAGCCACGCCATCGATCTCAAGCGCACGCCTTTCAAAATCTTCGACGTCAAAACTCTCCGGTGTGGTCTGCAACATCACCGCGAACACCTTTTTCAAATTTCGCCCGACATTCCACAGAACGAGCAGCGAAATCAAAATCGACAGCATCGGATCGATGATCGGCACCTCCCAGATCATCATGATTCCGGCTCCGATCAACACCGCGACCCAACCCAGCACGTCCTCGATCAAGTGCCAGCTGACGATCTTTTCCGTCAACGATGTGCCACTCTTCACACGCAGCACCGCCGCACCGTTGAACAACACACCGAGCACCGCCAGCGCCAGCATACCCGATGCGTGGACCTCAGCGGGTTCACGCAGCCGCGCGACCGCGTGATAAAGCACAAAGCCCAGCCCGACCAGCAACATCAGCCCGGTGATCAGGCCGCCGAGCAGGCGAAACCGCCGATACCCGTAGGTATGCCGGGCGGTGCGCTGTCGTTTCGAAAGGCAGTCAAAATACCACGCCAGACCAAGTGATATCGAATCCCCGAAATCGTGAATCGAATCGGTAAGGATGGCGATGCTGTTGGTCCAGAAGCCGCCGATCACCTCCAACACCGTGAAGCCGAGATTGAGGAAAAACGCGACCTTCAGATTATCGCTGCTCGAGTGATGATGGTGAGGGTCGCCGGACATTCCTGCAATCGAAAAACTAATCGGGATCGGGCGGCGTGGTCACGTCTCTACCGACCTTGACTTTAAGTCGCCGGAAGCGTCACCTGATGCAATGAGATTCACACATGTCTTCTGCGCTGTCATTGGCTCTTTCACGCTCACCCTTTCCAGCCCGGCTCAAGACCCGGCAACAGCACCTGCTCCACCGGCAGTGCAAGTCAACGCCGCCGACTTCGACAACCTGCAGTCCGCCTTCGATGCCCTGCCGGCGAGCGGAGGTATCGTCACGATTCCCCCCGGCAACTACGATATCAGCGCACCGCTGCGCATCAAAACCCCGGAGACTCGCATCAGCGGTTCCGGTGCCTCGACCCACATCCGCAACCTCAACGAAGCGGGCGAACCGGCACTGATCCTCGAACCGGCCACTATCGCCGATGACCCCAAAGCCCGGCTGTGGCGCGTGCAGATCGATAACCTGCGCATCTCCGGCAACGAAAAGTCCGGCGACGGCGTGCGCGCTACCGGCATTCAGGAAATCTTTTTTCACGGCGTGTCGGTCGATCACCACGGCGGCCACGGCCTCAACATGGTCAATTGCTTCGAAGACCCGCGCATCGCCGACTGCATCCTGACTTACAACAAAAAGGCCGGCATTTTCATCGACGGCAACCACGACATCGTCGTCAGTGCCAACCACTTTGAGGAAAACCAGGATGCCCTGATCTGCGTCGACGGCTTTAACCTGACCTTTACCGGCAACAACATCGACGACCATCTCGGCAACGGCGTGGTCATCGAAAATACCTACGGATCGGTGGTTTCCGGCAACATGATTGAAGAGTGCAATGGCACCGCAATCATTCTCGATCGCGATTGTTACGGCATCACCCTCTCGTCCAATGTCATCGCCCACGACATGGGCGGCGGCATCGACCTGCGCGATGCCAACGGTTGCGCGGTATCGGCCAACACCTTTGTACTGATGCACGAGTTCGCGGTTCGCGTCGCCGGAAAGTCCGGACGCATCACCATCACCGGCAATAACTTTTCCAACTCCGACATTGGTACTGACGCCCCCAAGCGCCCGGTTGAGCACGAGAAGCCAATCTCGCGCGACATCGGTCACGGCGTGCTCCTCGAAGGTAGCCAGCATATCGTCATCAGCGGCAATATTTTCTCCGGCCTCAATAAAAACGCCATCGAAGGTCGCGGCGCCTGCAGGGCCATCTCGGTTACCGGCAACGTCATCACCGACATCAACCGGCGCACCGATACCCCCGACCAGGCCGCCATCGATCTTTCCGCTGAAACCACCGCCAGTATCGTTAAAGACAACATCGTCGACAGCGAGTAAGCTGTGTCCACCATGAGTCAGGCCGAAAACGAATCCGATAACAACCTGTTCGCTGACGCGCTGCGCAATCTCGACGAAGCTGCGGAGTATGCGCAAATGCATCCCGAGGCGCTCGAACGGCTGCGCCACCCGAGATCGGTCTTCGAAGTCTCCATACCGGTGCGCATGGACGACGGTGAGCTGAAAATGTTTCACGGCTACCGGGTACTGCACAGTGCCATCCGCGGTCCCGGCAAGGGCGGCATTCGCTACCATCCGAAGGTCGACCTCAACGAAGTCAAAGCACTCGCCTTCTGGATGACCTGCAAGTGCGCGGTCATGGGCATCCCCTACGGTGGAGCCAAGGGCGGAGTCGTCGTCAATCCTCTGGAAATGTCGCGCCGCGAACTCGAGCGCCTCAGTCGTGGTTTTATCCAGCGCATTTCCAAAGTCATCGGACCCGATACCGATATCCCCGCCCCCGACATCTACACCGACTCGATGATCATGGGCTGGATGATGGACGAGTATTCGCAAATCGCCGGCAAGTCGACGCCCGACGTCATCACCGGAAAACCCATCGCTCTGGGTGGCAGCCTGGGCCGTCAGGACGCCACCGGGCGCGGCGCCTATTACTGCATCAAAGAACACGAAAAGCAGCGCGGCTGGCGACCGCAGGATGTGCGCGTCGCCATTCAGGGTTTCGGCAACGCCGCTCAACCGCTGGCGCGCCTGCTCGACGAGGACGGCTACAATGTGGTCGCCGTCAGCGATGTGCGCGGCGGCATTTACCGGCCGGAAGGATTTCACATTCCCGGCCTGATCAAAGCCATGCAGGAGCATCGCGAACTCAAAGCGATGCACTACGAAGACGGCCTGGCCAAACTCATCGACTGCGACAATGTCAGCAACGAGGAACTGCTCGAACTGGACGTCGACATCCTCGTTCCCGCCGCCATCGAAAATGTGATCACTGCCGAAAACGCGCCGCGCATCAAAGCTGATACCATCGTCGAAGTCGCCAACGGACCGATCACTGTCGATGCGCAGAAAATTCTGAACAAAAAGGGCACCTTCATTATCCCCGACATCCTCGCCAACGCCGGAGGTGTCACCGTCAGCTACTTCGAGTGGGTGCAGAATCGGGCCGGCTTTTACTGGAGTGAAGAAGAGGTCAACCAGAAGCTGCACCAGAAGATGCGCACCGAGTATCACAACGTTTTCGAACTGTCACAGATCCACGACACCGACATGCGCACCGCCGCCTACGTGCAGGCACTGACCAGAATCGAAGCGGCTTTCACCGCTCAGGGAACGCGCGACTATTTTGCGGAGACCAATTGATGAAGGTTACGCACCTGGCCTGCTGGATACTACTCCTCAGCCCGGCGGTGACGGTCGAGGCCGCCGACGCCTCCTCCGACTGGCCGCACTGGCGCGGACCGCTCAGCACCGGTGCCTCGCCTGACGCCACACCACCCATCGAGTGGAGCGAGGATAAAAACCTGCGCTGGAAAACTCCTCTGCCCGGTCTGGGACATTCCAGCCCCGTGGTATGGGGCGACCGGGTTTTCGTGACTGCATCGATCCCCATCGGCGAACCGTTCGCGCCCCGCCCCGACACGGCACCCGGTGCGCATGACAACAATCTCGTCTCCAGCAAATGGCGGTTTGTCGTGCTCGCCATCGATCGCAACGACGGCAAGGTGCTCTGGCAGCGCAGCGTCCACGAAGCCATCCCCGGAGAAGGTGGCCACGATACCGGATCGCTCGCCTCCGCCTCGCCGGTCACTGATGGTGAACACGTCTATGCCTTCTTCGGATCGCACGGCCTGTACGCTCTCGATGCCAAAACCGGCGAGCCCATTTGGGACGTCGACTTTGGCGACATGCAAACCAAACACGGTCACGGCGAAGGCAGCTCGCCGGTTCTCCACGACGGCAAACTGTTCGTCAACTGGGACCACGAAGGCCTGTCTTTTCTCGCTGCCCTCGACGCGGAGTCCGGTAAAAAAATCTGGCGCGAGCCGCGCGACGAACGCACCTCATGGAGTTCACCCATCGTCATCGAAGTCGACGGCACGCCGCAAGTCATCACCACCGCCACCGGCGCCATCCGCGCCAATCATGCCGATAGCGGAGAACTCATTTGGAAATGCAGCGGCCTGTCCGACAATGTCGTCGCCACCCCGGTCTACGATTCTGACTCCGGCACCCTGCTCGCCACCAGCAGTTACGATTTTCAATCCATGCTCGCCATCGATATCCGCGGTGCCACGGGCGATCTCAGCGGTGGCGAACGGGTTCTGTGGAGGCGCAGCAAGCGCACCCCGTACATTCCCTCGCCACTCCTCTACCGGGGTTACCTCCACTTTCTCGCGCACTATCAGGGCGTATTGTCGCGGGTCGATATCAAAACCGGCGACGAGCCAACCGGCCCGTTCCGTCTCGGTGAGTTGCGCGATATCTACGCTTCACCGGTCGCCGCCGACGGACGCCTCTACTTTGTCGACCGCAGTGGCATGACTCTGGTGTTACGTGCGGGTGCAGAGCCGGAGCCGCTGGCCTGGAATCAACTCGACGATCGATTCAGCGCCACGCCGGCATTGGTCGGCAGCGATTTGCTGCTGCGCGGTGAGAATTTTCTCTACTGTCTGACCGGTCAGTTACGCTGATCTGCGTTTGGCGGACGCCGATTTTTAACTGCGTGAACGCGCCCGCCCGCGTACCCGTCCCAGCCCTTGAAAAGGTCCGGCGACGTGGTAAACGAAAGTCCCATGTCCCTCTCTAAAATCACCCGCCTCGCCACCTTAGCTCTCGGCGTCAGTCTGACGTCGGTGCTCGTCGCCGACGATGAACCGATCGTCAATCGCGCCATCCTCGGCATGTTTCAACCGCTGCCGGAAGCCGTCGAAAATCCGTCGAACCCCTTTAACGACGCTAAGATCGATCTCGGTCGCAAACTCTACTACGACACCCGTTTCTCCGCAGACCGCTCGGTGTCGTGCAACACCTGCCACGACCTCGCCAGCTTCGGCGACGACGGCGCCAACGTCTCTACCGGTATCAAAGGCCAGAAAGGCGGACGCTCGGCACCCACCGTCTACAATGCTGCCGTGCACATCGCTCAGTTCTGGGACGGACGCGCCGTCGATGTCGAAGCCCAGGCCGTCGGTCCACCCCTCAACCCGATCGAAATGGGCATGACCGGCGACGTCCACGTCGAGGAAGTGATCGCCAGCATCCCCGGTTATGTCGAACTGTTCGCCAAAGCCTTTCCGGAGGAAAAAAATCCCATCAGCTTCGAAAATTTCGGCAAAGCCATCGGCGCCTTTGAGCGCAAACTGCTCACCCCCGCCCCGTGGGATGCCTACCTCGCCGGCGACGACGACGCGCTCACCGCCAATCAGAAAAAAGGCCTCAACCTGTTCATCAACAAAGGTTGCGTCACCTGTCATGCCGGCTCCGGTGTCGGCGGTCACATGTATCAGAAACTCGGATTGGTGAAACCCTGGCACACCGAAGACAAAGGCCGTGCCGAAGTCGAGGGATTTGAGGCAATGGTCGGATTTTTCAAAGTCCCCAGCTTGCGCAACGTCACCGAAACAGCTCCCTATCTCCACGACGGATCGATAAAAACCCTGCCGGAAATGGTCAGGAAAATGGCCGAGTTTCAGCAGGGCCACATCCTCAGCGACGAGGAAACCGCGCTCATCGTTGAATTTCTGGGTAGCCTGAAAGGCGAGATCCCCACCGAATATATCGCCGAGCCCGAGCTCCCCGCCGACGGACCGAAAACGCCCAAAGTGGCGACCAACTGACAAACGGCGAACCGATCTCCCTGATTTGAAAAGCGGTCCAATCATGGGCCGCTTTTTTTGTAGCCGGTCATTTCTAGCGCGAACAGGGCCTTGCGCGGGATCAACCACCCGATAGGCTCCGCACGTATCAAATAGCTGCTCCGCCATGCCCTCTCTGCTCAGACTCTTCATCGCCGCATCACTGACCGCGCTGCTCTCCTCAACGAGCTTCGCACAGGACGCCATCACACCCACGGAAACCGTCGATCTGCTCGCGGATCCCAAGCTGACCGATTTTACCACGCACATCAGCGAGAGCCGCTCGATCACCACCAATCCGGAAGAAGTCTGGTCGATCACCGAAGACGGACGCCTCCACGTCAGCGGCAAAGCCTGGGGCTACATCCGCACCAACAAGAAGTATCGCGACTATCATCTGGTGCTCGATTACATGTGGGGCGAGCACACCTACGGCAGCCGCGAAGACCGCGCCCGCGACTGCGGCATTCTCGTTCACAGCTACGGCAAAGACGGCAACGTCGGCGATGTATTCATCAATTCGATCGAAGCACAACTCATCGAAGGCGGCTCCGGCGATATCCTGACATTGTCTTATCCGGAAGAAGGCCAGGAGGTCGGCATGACCAAACTCACCTGCGAGATCAGCCTCGACCGGGACGGCGAAACGGTGTGGACCCCGGGCGGCGAAAAGCGCGTCTTTCCCGAGCCCGGCAAACGCAACCAACGCATCAACTGGCAGCACCGCGATCCCAACTGGGCCGATGTCAAAGGCTACCGCGGCAAAGACGAAATCGAAAACCCGGTCGGCGAATGGAACCGCATGGAAGTCATCTGCCGCGGCGGAGACATCACCATTTTCCTCAACGGCGAAAAAGTCAACGAAGGCACCGGTGCCTTCCCCAACGAAGGTTGGATCAGCCTGCAGAGCGAAGCCGCTGAGTGCTGGATCCGCCGCTACGAGATCTGGCCACTCGACAAGTTTGACGAGAAATGGACCCCCGCCGAAGCCTCGACCGATACCGGCTACACCAACACCGGCGACAGCATCCTGCCGCGCCGCCTGCCCCTCTCTCCCGAAGAATCGCAGGCCGCCTGGCAGATTGACGGCGACTACGATATCCAACTGGTCGCCTCCGAACCGCTGGTCTGCGATCCCGTCGACGTCGTCTGGGACGAAAACGGCCGCATGTTCGTCGCCGAGATGCGCGACTACCCGCTCCTCAGCGAGCGCGGTGACTTCCTGTCGCGCATTCGCCTTTTAAAAGACGAAAACGGCGACGGCAAAATGGACAGCGCCGTCACCTGGGCCGACAACCTCGATCATGTGCAGGGTCTGCTGCCGATGAATGGCGGCCTGCTCGCCACCACCCGCACCGCCGTGCTGTTCCTGAAAGACACCGACGGCGACGACCGCGCCGATGAGATCATCGATATGTTCGACGTCAACGAGCCGCGCCACAATCAGCTGCAGATCAGCTGTCCGCGCTGGGGACTCGACAACGCCATCTACATGAGCAACGGCCTCGACCTGAAGGAGATTTATCCGGCCGGCCAGCCCGACCAGAAAGTCTCCGCCAGCGGCTTTAACCTGCGCTTCGACCCGCGCAGCCGGGCGCTCACCCCGGTCAGCAGCCGCGGCCAGTTCGGCGCCAGCCTCGACGACTGGAACCGCCGCTTCTGCTGCAGCAACCGCAACCCCACCATGTTCGCCGTGATGGATATCGCCAGCGCTCAGCGCAACCCGTTCGCGGCGATCACCACGATGCACGAAGACATCGAAGAGCCCGGCGCCAAAATCCGTCCGGTGAAACTCAGCCATACCACCTCGGTCGCCCACGCCGGCACCTACACTGCCGCCTGTGGCATGGCGATCTACCGCGGTGACCTGATGCCCGAAATGAACGGCGACGTGTTCGTCAACGATCCGACTGCGCAGCTCATCACCCGCTCGAAACTCATTTCCAAAGGAGCCAGCTTCGACGTCGAACGCGTCGGCCGGGATCGTGAATTCCTCGCCTCCGACGACGACTGGAGCCGCCCCGTTCACGTCCGCAACGGTCCCGACGGCGCCCTCTACGTTTGCGACATGTATCGCCGCTTCATCGACCACGCGATGTTCTTCCCCGAAGAGTTTCAGAAAACCAATTACCTGCGTGCCGGTTTCGATCACGGCCGCATCTGGCGCATCGTGCCGAAAGGCAAAAACGCACCGGCCATCGAAGCCCTGCCGACCGACAGCGCCGCTTTGGTCTCCGAATTGGAAAACCCCAATGCCTGGCAGCGCGTCGAAGCCCAGCGCCTGCTGATCGAGCGCCAGGACAAAGCCATCGCGCCGGCGCTCGCCAAACTGTTGGCTGAGTCAAAGCTTCCCCAGGGCCGCGTGCACGCCCTGTGGACCCTGCAAGGCCTCGACGCCTTGACCCCGGCTCAGGTCGCCTCCGCACTTAAAGATGAAAACGATGCCGTGGTCGAAAACGCCATTCAACTGGCCGATCCGGCACGCGACCGCGACGCCCTGCTCAAGATCGCTCAAGCCGGTCGCGAACGCGCCAGCTATGAAGCCGTCCTCGCCCTCGGTGGCGATCAGGCTGACGACGTCACCACCGCGTTCACCAAAGTACTCGCCACCGAAGCCGCCAGCAACGACCCCTGGCTGCGCAAAGCGATTCTCAGTGGCGCCGAAACACGCGCCGGAAAGATCCTCGCCCCGCAACTGAAAGCCAAACCTGCTCCGGCTGCGGATACCGTTCGCGATTTTGCCACTGCCATCGGTGCCCGCGGCGACGCCGCCGAAATCGCCACCCTGCTCGCCGAGCTCAACTCCAGCGATGCCGCCCCGGGTGACAGCTGGCGCTTCGCTCTCGCCGAAGGTCTCGCCAACGGCCTGAAACGCAGCAAGCTGAAACAGAAATCTCTGGCCGCCTTGATCGCATCGCCGCCGGAAGAGTTGAAAGGCCAGGTCGGCGGTCTCCAGGCCATCGTCGATTCAGCCAACTCCATCGTCGTCGACCGTGAACGCAGCGACGCCGACCGCATCGCCGCCCTGCCGCTGGCCAGCCAGCAAGGTGAAGCGGAGATGTTCAAGATCGTGGAAAAGCTGATCGAGCAAACCGAATCCGCTGCCGTCCAGCAGGCCGCCTGTCAGGCACTGGCGAGCTTCAATCGCAACAACGTCGCCGAGTTTTTCTTCGCCCGTTGGAAAACGCTCGGCCCGACACCGCTGCGCGAGGCGCTGGCACTGATCGCCGGCAATTCGAACACCGGCACGCTGTTGATGAAAAAAATGAAAGCCGGCGAGATCAACAAATCGCTGATGCCGGCGATGCAGCGATGGAGCTATGGCCGCTCGAAAAACGAAGAGATCAAAACGCTGGCACTCGAACTGTTCGGCAGCACCGATGACGATCGTGCAAAAGTGGTCAGCGATTTCCGCAGCGGCATCGCCGAACACACGGGCAACGCCGAAAACGGCAAAGCGGTCTTTCAGAAAGCCGCCTGCATGACCTGCCACAAACTCGGTGAGGTCGGAGTCGAAGTCGGACCGAACCTGGTTGACGTGCGCATCAAGCCAAACGTCGCCCTGTTGACCGATATCCTCGATCCGAATCGTGCCGTCGAAGAACGCTGGGCCAGCTACACCTTGACCACCAAGGATGGACGTGCGCTTACCGGATTGATCGCCGGTGAAACCGCCGATGCGGTCGAAATCATCATGCCCGGCGGCCTCAAGGAAACCGTCACCCGCGACCAGATCGACAAGATGGAAACCACCGGTCTGTCGCTGATGCCGGTCGGTCTCGAAGGCGCCATCAGCAAACAGGAAATGGCCGACTTGCTGGCATTTTTAAAAGCCGGCTAAGGCCATCCGCTGCCAGCCGTTTCGCCATCGAAGCGAGGTGTTTTCCACTTCAAACACAGCCCGCACACGCGCCAAGGACGCCTCTTGCCTACAAGGCGGGCTCCTGCTTCATTTTTGAGCGTAAAAAACGATTTCAGCTACTTATCTTATGAGCGACAAGACCCTGCCCACATCATCCACCACGGACCGCCGCAAGTTCATCAAGACCTCCGCCGCTTCCGCTACTTTGGCCGCAGCTGCAGCGGCTTCCGTCAACAGCAGCGTTCGCGCCGCTGGAGTTGATCCTTCGAAAAAGCTCAAGGTCGGTTTCATTGGCACCGGTGGCCGCGGCACCGGTGCAGCGGCACAGGCGCTGAGTGCCGACGACAATGTCGAACTTTACGCCATGGCTGATGTGTTTCCCGAGCGGATCGACATCTCGCTCGAGAACCTCAACAAAAACAAGGTTGTCGCTGAAAAAATCAACGTCCCCGCTGAACGCAGGTTCGTTGGTCTGGACGGCTATCAAAAAGTCATCGACTCGGGTGTCGACGTCGTGCTTTTGACCACTACCCCCGGATTTCGCCCGCTGCACCTGCGCGCCGCCGTCGATGCCGGTGTCCACATTTTCGCCGAGAAGCCGATGGCCGTCGATGTCGCCGGTTGTCACCACGTCAATGAGACGCTGAAAATGGCGGCCGACAAGAATCTCTCGATCGTCGCCGGGTTCTGCTGGCGCTATTCACCGTCACGCCGTGAAGCCTACAAGCAGGTGATGGAAGAAGGCCTGATCGGTGATGTCACCGGCATTTACGCCACCTACCTTTCCAATCATTCAAAACCGCACATGGAGGCGAGCGATCGCAAGCCCGATGAGAGTGATGTCTCCTGGCAGTTGCGCAACTGGTACAACTACAACTGGCTCGGCGGCGGTGGCCTGGTCGAACAGGCGGTTCACTCGGTCGACAAAATCGGTTGGGTGATGGGCGACGTCGCTCCGAAGCTGGTGCGCGGCACCGGTGGTTTGGCCTCACCCCAATCGGGTGGCCATATCTTCGATCACTTCCATATCGCCTACGAATACCCGAACAATGTCTGGGCTCACCTCAGCCAGCGTAAGGCTCCGGGCTGCACCAACGAAAACGCTGATTGGGTGCAGGGCACCGAAGGCACGCTGGTTCTTGGCAAAGGCACCATTCCCTACATCGAAGACAAGTCCGGCAAAAAGATCTGGAGCTTCCGTCTGCCGCGTGGCGAGCGCGAAGAGAACATGTACCAGGTTGAGCACAACGAGTTCTTCCAATCGATCCGCAGCGGAGTTCCGATCAATGACGGTGCACGAATGATCAACTCCAGCGCCATGGCCATCGCCGGACGCATGTCGGCCGAGACCGGTCAGGAAATCACCTGGGACACCTTCATGGCCAGCAACAACGACCTTTACCCGAATGAAGCCGGCCTCCACTGGGACGATTCGTTCGATCCAGGTCCGGTCGCCGTTCCCGGCGTTACCAAAATCGAAGGCATCGGCTGATATCGACCTCCGACTTTCGCTGATCGATGGTTTACTCGATCGATCAGCCCGCTACCGGCCCCGGTGTCACCACGACATTCGGGGCCGCTGCGTTGGTAGCAGCGCCGCCCGCATGATCGCCCTTGAGCGCCAGCTTGGCGTAGTTTGCGGCGATGGCGTTTTTGATTTCATCAACGCTCACCGGCTTGGTCAGAAAATCATCCATACCGGCTTCAAAACAGGAATCGCGAACCCCGGACAGAGCGTGGCCGGTCATGGCAATGATCAGAGGTTGCCGCGTCAGCCGGAAGTTTGAGCGAATATGGCGGGTCGCATCGATGCCGCCCATAACCGGCATCTGCAGATCCATGAAAACAACGTCGATGTTGCCGCCAGCCACCGCGTCAACGCCTTCCTGGCCGTTGTTGGCGATGGTGACTTGATCGTAGCCCATCTTGCGCAGGATCATCGAAGCAATCTTCTGATTCATCGGCACGTCTTCGACCAGCAAGACCCGGGCGGGGTATTGTTCGCTGAAAGGCACCGCGACACCTTCATCGCCTCCCAGGATCTCGGCGATTTCGCGAGGTGGTTTGGCACCACCCCGGCGACAAACCAGATCGACCAGCCCGGTGATCAATTTAAATTCACTGAGCGGCTTGTAGGTAAAACGAACCGGAACATTGCTGCCATTGGCCTGAAACAAATCGTTTCGTCCGTCCCCTGCTGAACTCAACACCAACCAGGGGATTGCCTGTGCCGCGAGCTGCTGACAAAGTCCCTGGATCACCCGGGGATCTTGTCCACTTGGGTCGACCACGACAACATCCGGTTGCCATGAAATGATCTGTGCAACGATTTCTGCCGAAGCCGCAGGGATGACGTGCGCTTCCATCTGCCAGTTCCGGCAGTAGTGAACCATGAGCCCGCCAAGAGTCGGATTGGCGCACACAATTGCGGTGCGTCGCCGGTGAAGAATCTGTTGCAACACAGGAGAGTCCTGAACCTTCACCTGACCTTTCTGCGGCACTTCGCGATACGCCAGATCGAAGAAAAAATTCGCTCCCTGACCGAGCGCACTCTCCACTTGAAGCTGGCCGCCCATGATCTCACAGAGCTGACTGCTGATAGCGAGTCCGAGTCCTGTGCCACCGTACTCACGCGTCGTCGATGCGTCGGCCTGGGTAAAGGCTTCGAAGATCTTCTGGTGATTCTCGGGAGCGATGCCGATGCCACTGTCTTGCACCGAAAACCGCGCCGCCGGAGTTTCGCCATTCGACGAGGTAATCGCAGACGGCAGCACCTTGACCACGATTTCTCCGCTGGTGGTGAATTTCATGGCGTTCCCGAGTAGATTCACCAACACCTGCTTGATCCGTTCCGAGTCACCGAAAATCGTGTCCGGCACCGTTTTGTCGAGGTAGCCAATCAACTCGACGCCTTTCTCGGATGCCTTATAAGCAAACATTTCGATAGTTTCCTCCAGCAAAGCCGGCAAATCGACCGGCGCGACTTCGAGTTCCATCTTGGTCGATTCCAGCTTGGAAAAATCGAGCACATCATTGATCAGGTGAACCAGCGACTGGCCACTGCTGCGCATGATCTGCACCAGTTCCCGCTGCTCCACATCGAGTTCGGTTTCGAGCAGCAGATGGGTCGTACCGATGATGCCATTCATCGGTGTGCGGATCTCGTGACTCATGTTGGCGAGGAAATCCGACTTCGCTTCCTTCGCCACTTCAGCCTGTTCCTGCGCAGTGAGCACCTCCTGCATGGTCACCGCGACTTTTGCCTGGGATTCTTCGAGGTGGTCCGCCAGTTTGTTAAAACTATCTTGAACTTCAACGAGTTCTTTCGCCCCGCGCTCAGCAAGCCGGCAGTCATTGCGTCCATTCTGCAGCTTCTTGATCGCATCGCGTATGTCCCAAAGGCGTCTGCGCAGTTGAGCTCCGAAAAACCAGAACCAGAGCAGGGCGGGAATCAAAGCCAGCGCTCCGACGGAGAAGATGATGCGTGAAAAATTCGCGAACGCGAAAATGTCTTTCGGTAACGCGGCTTCAGCGATCAATGCAGCGACGATATCCCCCTGCTCATCCCGAATCGGCGCAGCGGCACAGATTTTCAGGCGCTTCGATTTGCCGGTGCCGAAAAATTCAGCCCACTGCATCGAGAACTTTTCCAGCATCGACTGATCTTCGACCGGTGCTTCGGCGTCGACCGGCACCACCGCCGAAGAAATCTGTCCACCGGTCAAGGCCAGCGTCGCGAATTGCTCACGGGAACGCTGCGTCTGCCCGGCCGTAACCACCGCGTTTCCAGCACCAACCGCGAACAGATCTTCCAGGCCCTGACCGGACTCCTTCGACGATGCACGTACAATCGTCAGCTCAGCCCCCTTATCACCAAACATACCCACTGAACGAACCGCTCGTAAATGGGACCGGAGACCGCTTATTTTGAGCGCCGTTGAAGCGGCTTCCGCCTGCGCCTTGTTGCTGGCAAGAACGACCGTCTCACCATCGATCCCCAGTACGGCCGCTTCGGAAAGCGCCGAGAATGAGTCGACCATCTCACGTTCAGCAGACTCCCGCTGAATACGGTACGACCATACAGTCGACAGAACACACCCGAACAGCGTAAGCAACGCGGCAGACACCATGAGCCGGGACGATAGGGAAAGATAACGCATAAACCGCATAACCACTGCCAAAACCAAAGCTTAACGTGATATAACAACAATATTTATAATAATTTTCATATCTTACGATTATTTACGAGGTTGTCGAGAAGTTTTCGTTATGATTAACCACTTCGCGCCGACCTTTTCGGACGTTAATCGGTACTTTTCAGAGATGCAGGCCCGGCCTTTAATGTCATCCATGACCGCCGCAACTGCCTCGACTTCGCCACGCCATTGCCGGCGCTCGTTTCTCCGGACTGTCGGACTCGGTGCCCCGGCTTTACTGCTCGCCCGCCCGCCGGCACAAGCCGAATCTCCACTACAGCGGCCCCACTTCGGGCTGGTCACCTACCAATGGGCCAAGGACTGGGATTTGCCCACCCTGTTGAAAAACTGCGAGGCGGCCAACCTTCTTGGAGTCGAACTGCGCAGCACCCACGCGCACGGCGTCGAGCCGTCCATCGGCGCAGCCAAACGCCGCGAGATCAAAAAGCGCTTCGATGACAGCCCGGTGATCTGTCTCGGACCGGGCAGCAACGAGCGTTTCGACGATCCCGATCCAGCGGTCGTGAAAAAAGCCATCGCCGCGACCAGGGAATTTCTGCAACTCAGCCAGGACATCGGCGGTAGCGGAGTGAAAGTGAAGCCGGACCGTTTTCACGAAGGAGTCGAAAAAGAAAAAACCATCGCGCAGATCGGCGCGGCGCTCCGGGAACTCGCCGCATTCGGCGCCGATCTCGGCCAGGAAGTACGGCTCGAAGTTCACGGCCAATTGTCTCCGCCGCATTACATCGAGCAAGTCATCAGAGCTGCCGATCATCCCAATGCCAAGGTCTGCTGGAATTGCAATCAGCCCGATCTGGACGGCGCGGGCCTGGAGGCAAACTTTGCCCTGCTGCGCCCTTTCTTCGGGGCCACCTGTCACATCCACGATCTGACCGGCGATACCTATCCCCACGCTCAGTTCCTCCGTTTGCTGGCCGACTCCGGCTACTCTGGCTGGGCTCTGCTCGAAGAGGGAAAAGTTCCCGAAGATCCCGCTCAGGCGCTGTTTCAACAACGCCAACTTTTTGATCAATTAATCGCCACCCAATAATGTCCGACCCTACTTTCTCCAAACCGCTGAGCCGCCGACGACTACTGCAAAATTCAGTCTTCACCGCAGCCGGCGGACTGGCTTTGTCCGTCAATGCTCAGACAGCCGGGACACGCATTCGCATCGGCCAGATCGGCACCGGACACGCCCATGCCGCCGGCAAGATGGAGGTCTATCGCGCCTCTCCAGACTACGAGGTCGTCGGTCTGGTTGAGCCGGATCCTGAGCGAGCCAAAAAGGCGGCTGCCAGCGCTACCTATCGCGACATCCCGCAGATGACCCGCGAGCAATTGCTCAACACCCCCGGCCTGCAGGCCGTCGCCGTCGAGACCGACATCGCCGACCTGCTCGACAACGCCGAAGCTGCCATCGACGCCGGCTGCCACGTCCATCTCGACAAACCCGCAGGCTCATCATTTCCCGACTACCAGCGGCTGATGAAAAAAGCCGACGCCGCCGGACTGACGGTGCAGATGGGCTACATGTATCGCTACAATCCCGCCGTCGTGCTGGTTCGCCGGCTACTCGAAGAGGGCGCGCTCGGCACGCCGTTCGAGTGCCACGCGGTGATGAGTAAAGTCGTTCCCCCGGCCGGCCGCAAAGAACTCGAGCAGTACCCCGGTGGCATGCTGTTCGAACTCGGTTGCCACATTGTCGACCTGACCGTCGGCTTCATGGGCATTCCCGACGAGGTCGTGGCCTATCCCCGTCAAAGTCTGCCCGGCGCCGACGACACTCTCGCCGACAACATGCTGGCCGTATTTCAATACCCGAACGCGACCGCCACGGTCCGTTCATCCGCCGTCGAAGTTGAAGGCTTCGGCCGGCGCCACATCGCTCTCGCCGGCACCGGCGGCACCGCCCATATCCAGCCGCTCGATCGCCCGAGTTTGCGGCTGACGCTGAGCAAGGCACACGGCAGATTCAAAAAAGGCACTCAGGAAATTCCCTTTACCCCCCCTTACCAACGCTATGTCGGCGACGCCGCCGACCTCGCCGCGATCATTCGCGGAGCGAAGACCAGCGATTTCCCCAGCAGCCACGACCTGGCTGTGCAAAAATCCGTGCTGCAAGCCTGCGCACTACCACTTACTTGACCGATTATGATACCCGCAAAAATTTCCTCGCTCGTTGCGATACTGACCTTGATCACCCTGGCTGCGGCTCCCGCCAATGCACAGGAACAAGAACGCAAACTTCCTGACGCCACCGCCACGCTGCAGAAGCTCATCGATGGAGGTAACGGCAATCTACGCCTGCGCGGCGGGCTGCATCGGATCACCAAGCCCCTGGTCTTCGATCTGCAAAAACTCGGCGCGGTCAGCGTCAGCGGCAATGGCCCGGTGACTCTGATCATGGACGGCCCCGGCCCGGCACTGCGCTTCCTCGGCACGCACGAAGGCACCGCCGATCCCGGCTCGTTCAAACCCGAAACGTGGAAACAACGCATGCCCCTGGTCAGCGGCATCGAAATCCTCGGCCTGCACCCCGAGGCCGACGGCATCGAGCTCGACGGATGCATGCAGCCGATCGTCGATCGGGTGGCCGTGCGCGACTGTCGTCATGGCATTCACCTCGTTAACCGCAACCGCAACGTCATCGTCAGTAACTGCCAGCTCTACGAAAACAGCGGAGTCGGTCTGTTCCTCGATGCCGTGAACCTGCACCAGATCAATGTCAGCAACAGTCACGTCAGCTACAACCGCCAGGGTGGCATCGTCGTCCGCAACGGCAACGTGCGCAATCTGCACATCACCGGCTGCGACATCGAAGGTAACATGCCCGGCGATCCGACACCGACCACCACCGCCAACATTCTGCTCGACGTGTCCGGCACCCCTGACGACCGCAGCCACTCGATCGCCGAAGTATCAATCGGCAATTGTACCATCCAACACAGCTCCAATTACTCGAAGGAAAAAGACAAGTCCGCCGCACCCGGAGGAGCCAACATCCGCATCCTCGGCAAAGACGTCTGGCCGATCGATTCGGTCGCCATCACCGGCAACGTCATCAGTGACACCGAGACCAACCTCGACATCGACACCGCCACCGACGTTACCGTCAGCGGCAACACCTTCTTCGCTCCCGGCATCGACAACGCCCACGTCAGCAACAGCCAACGCATCGTTTTTACCGGCAACACTTTTAATCCCCGCCAGTTCGAACGGCCCGGAGCAATCCGTTTCACCGATACGGTCGATTCGTTGATCACCGGTTGTACCCTGCACCAGTTCCAGGCTGACGACGGGGCCATCGTGCTGAAAAACTGCTCAGGCATCACCCTCAGTTCACTTTCCCTGACCGACTGTGCCGCCGGCATTGTGCTGCAGGCGACCAGCGATTCGATGATCGCCAACTGCCGCAGCCTGCGCCAATCCGGCCCCACCGCTGCGGTCACCGTAGATGCCGCTTCGAAGAATGTTGCCCAACACGGCAACCAGTTCGGGGCCATCGCAAACGATGCCAACCCGGCAAACTGAGCGCTGGCATTCTCCCCCGAACCGCTCTAACCTGAGCCTTGCTGGCCGGATCACCTGCCAGTTCCTCTTCACTCCACCGATTTTAAACATTCCAAAACGCGGCATGGAATTCGATTGGCTCGACGCAAATTTTGACCTGAAAAAAGTCAAGCCCGGGGAGATCGCCGAGGCTTTCGAAGACCCTTTTGCGATCCGCCTGCTGCCCGACGAGGAAGACAGCGATGCCGAAGTTCGCTTTTTCTCGCTGGGCAAAACCGTCAACGACCGCGGTCTGTTCTCAGTGTTTTGGACCGATGGCAAAAACTACCGCGTCATCCTCAGTCGCGACATGACCGACGCCGAAGTTACCTTCTACGATCGTAAAAACGCTGAGTTTTACTGATCGAATCAAGCCAGTTCACTGCAACGCCCTGCCCTTTTCCACATCCTGTGAAAACCGTTTCCAACTGGAATGATATTCCCGACTTCGAAGACGAAGAGGAAGAAGCCAATTTCTGGGCCAAGCACACCATTGAGCCGCGCCTGATGAATGCTTCGCTGCATCGCCCCAGCGTGCGCGAGTCGACCACCATCACCCTGCGCTTCGATCCGCAGATGCTGTCGCGTATCAAACGCATCGCCCGCGCCCGCTACCTGAACTATCAGAGCATGATGAAGCAGTGGCTCAGCGAGCGCCTCGAGGCCGAAGTCGCTCAGCAGTCGGCCAATGCCGGCATCGCCAACGGCGACGACAAGAGCGGCGACAAGTAAGCGCCGCCGTACGACGCACGCCCCCCCTTTTTCGTTTCGCCATGTCCCCCGCCGAAGCCGAGAGCGAAATCCTCCGTCTGCGGGCCGACCTCGAACGCCACAACCGGCTCTACTACACCGACGCCGCTCCCGAGATCTCTGATCTCGAATACGATCAGCTCTACCGCCGGCTCGAACAACTCGAGGACGAGTTCCCGCAGTTCGCCGATGCCAATTCCCCCACCCGACGCGTCGGTGGCGAACCGATCGAGGGCTTCGAACAGATCCAACACGCGGTGCCGATGCTCAGCATCGACGATCTGTTCGCCGAGGACGAAGTCGCCAACTTCTACCAGCGCCTCGTCAAAGGCCTCGGCAGCGAGCGCATACCGGTCATCGTCGAACCCAAGATCGACGGTGTCGCGGTGAGCATGGTCTATCGCAACCGCTCGCTCGAATACGCCGCCACTCGCGGCGACGGTCAGCGCGGCGACGTCATCACCGAGAACGTGCGCACTATCCGCTCGATCCCGCTGAGCCTGCCCGACGATGCCCCCGAAGTTCTCGAAGTGCGCGGCGAGATTTTCATGCCCAACGAAGGCTTCGCCAAACTCAACGAAGCCCGCGACGAGGAGGGGCTGCCGACCTTTGCCAATCCGCGCAACGCCACCGCCGGCACCCTCAAGCAACTCGACCCGCGCGCTGTCGCCGAACGGCCGCTCGATTTCATCGCTCACGGCATCGGCCAGCTCGAAGGTGCCGAACTCGCCACCGTCGACGCCTTTCACCAGTTGCTCGACCACTGCGGCATTCGCAGAAACCAACCGGTCTGGCACGTCGACAGCCTCGACGGCGTTCTCGACGCCATCCGCGAGCTCGACGAGAAACGCCACGGCCTCGGTTACGGCACCGATGGCGCCGTCATCAAAGTCAACGACCGTGCCGCCCAGGAACAGCTTGGCTACACCTCGCGCGCGCCACGCTGGGCGGCCGCCTTCAAGTATCCGCCCGAACAGAAGGAAACCCTGCTCACCGCCATCACCGTTCAGGTCGGTCGCACCGGCAAACTCACCCCCGTCGCCGAACTTGAGCCGGTGTTCGTCTCCGGCACCACCGTGCGTCGCGCCACCCTGCACAATCAGGATGAGATCGATCGCAAAGACGTGCGCATCGGCGATACCGTCATCATCGAAAAAGCCGGCGAGATCATTCCCGCCGTGGTCCGCGTCGTCAAAGACAAGCGCCCCGCCGATTCGACGCCGTTCAGCCTGCGCGACCACGTCGACAACCAATGCCCGTCGTGCAGCGGTCCCATCGTTCAGGAAGAAGGCCTGGTCGCGCTGCGCTGTGTGAACTTTGAGTGTCCTGCTCAAGCCACCAGCCGTATCCGCCAGTTCGTCAGCCGCAAAGCCCTCGACATCGACAGTGTCGGCAACATCGTCGCCGAAAAACTGGTCGAGCGCGAGCTCGCCCACAGCCCGCTCGACCTGTTCCGGCTCAGCGAAGAACAACTCGCCAGCCTCAATCTCGGCAACGACGAGAACCCGCGCACCTTCGGCGAGAAACACGCACAAAAAGTCATCGAAACGCGCGAGCGGGCCAAGACTCTGCCGCTCGCCAAATGGCTCTACGCCATGGGCATTCCGCAGATCGGCGAATCCGCCGGACGCGAACTGTCCCGACTGCACCGGAATCTGACCGCCATCGCCGACTCGGAGATCCTCCAGACGGTGCGCGACATCGAAGCGCTGAAACTGCGAATGCGCGAGATTTCCCCGCGCAACAGTGACAATCCCCCCGCCGACGACGCCGAACGCGAGCAACGCAAAGCTGACTACGCCGAACTCAAAGAACAACTCGACGAACTCAGTGCATCGATCGCCGACTACGAGGTCGGACCCGACGCCGGACCCGCCGTCGCCAAAGCCGCGCTCGAATTTTTCCAATCTGAAGCCGGCCGCACCGTGCTGCGCCGTTTAGCCGAACTCGGCATCGATCCACAAAGCGACAACTACCTGCCCAGGCCTGCCGAGGCCGACACCAGCGACATGCCGCTGACCGGCCTCACCTTCGTCATCACCGGCACCCTTTCCCAACCCCGCCCCGAGTTCAAAAAACTGATTGAATCCAAAGGCGGCAAAGTCAGTGGCAGCATCAGCAAAAACACCGACTACCTGCTGTGCGGCGAAGGCGGCGGATCGAAGCGCGACAAAGCCGATTCGCTCGGCGTCAGCGTCATCGATGAAGAACAGCTGAGCGCGATGTTGTAGGACGCTCCCTCAGTGGACGAGAGTGTGATACCGGCGTCCCGCCGGTCCCCAGTGGACGAGCTCCCACCGGTAAACAGACACCGGCAGGATGCCCTTACTACCTCGGTAAACTCTGCGTCTAAAATTGAAGACCTGGCGAACCCAATCAGACTCAGATGTCATGACTTATCAATCACCGCGTGTGCCTTCGGCGTTTGACCCGGTTTTTCTCAAAGGTTCTTCGACGGGAAGTATCCCCTCAAGGCTGGCTGCGTGGCCGGCTTCCGCATCCGTGCCCAGATCCCGGTACACCTGCCAGCCGATTTTGCGATTACCGTTCTCATCCATGATGCCGAGCCTCAGGCCACCCTCATTGTCGGGCATGTCCTGATAGCGGTGCAGGTGATAGGCTTCGATACTTGGCAACTGACGTATTTTTCGAAAAACGTAGATCAGCCCCGCCGCCTGCCGTTTCTGGTCGACTTCGCTGAGCGTCGGCGAATTGAAACCCTGCTCCGATAAAAGGATCGGTCGCTCAGATCCGAGGTAGGCCGGCAGCACCTCAATGTTCTTCGGCGTGATGTAGGGCGTATCGAAATCGTAGCTGACATCTTTGTCGTCCCAGGTATCCGGATCGCGGAGATTCTGCGGATACGGATGATAGGCTACCCCCCAGCCAAACTCGCCCTCGGCGCTGGCAATCGCCGACCACTGATCGATCAAGTCGCGCACCACAAACGAACCCGTTCCGATACTGGGTTTGGTCCAGTGATGCGTCAGTGAGATAAACACCCGGGCATGCGGATCATGCAGACGCGCGCTGTGATAAACAATGCGCGCCGACCGGGCGTAGCACTCAAGGTAACGAATCATCGGTTGCTCGCCCATGTTGGTCCACACGCCGTGCTGATCGATTTCGTTATGAATCACCCAATTGGAAATACGTCGGCCCGGCTTCGAAAAGTGCGCAGTGATGAAACTGATCACCGCACGGTAGTAATGGGCGCCTTTTTCAGTGGCCAGATCGGGCATGGCGTAAATGCCGCGAGCTTCAGCCTCGGGGTGTTTCATGGCCGAGGCTTCGCGATTACCGACCAGCAAAATGCAGGTCACCACGATGTTCTTCGAACGCAGCGCGCGAATCGTCGCTTCCCGATCGGCGAGAAATTTCTCATTCAAAAAATACTTCCGGCCCTCAAATTGCCACGGCGTCAGGCCGGGTCGATTGCTGACGTGCAACAAACTGTCGAGGACAAAGTTCACCGTGGCGTGGTCGACGCCCAATTCGAACAGTGGATGAGCCTCAGAGTGAATCGACGGCACACCTCCGATTCCTTTCTGACTGTCTGCCAACAGTTCGGGCAGGTCACTGCCGACCACACCTTCAGCCACCCGGGTCGGCCATTTTGCCAGCGAATCGATACCGCCCTCCGGGTTATCGAGCCGCCATCGCGACAATGCCCGATCCCGGCCGGTCGACGCATCAACACGCGGCAGCTCGATCGAAAAATTCCCTGCACGATCGATCACCTGTGGCGGCAGAGTCGACGCCTGATGCGATGCCACGTGGATCGGCAACTCGACCAGGCTACCGCCAGCCGCCGCTCTGCCGGTGATCGTGACGACCTTTTCCCCGACAAGCACCGCATCGATCTCCGACTCGTAGTTGGCCTGCAAATAGCGGCGGAACGCTTCGCCATCGGCTTCGCGCGCCTGCTTGCGCTGTTGCAGCTGTTGGCGTGCGGCGAGCTCAGCGGCCACCGGTTCACGCAGACGCAATTGGCGCAGGCGCAGGTCACCACCCGGCTTCTGCTTCAACGAAAAATGAAAATGCTGAGCTTCCCCGGGCAAGGCTGAAAGCTCGAGGGCAAATGGCTGCCAGGTTTCGGCCAGCGGTAGTGCTTTTGAACCCACCAGCACCATCTCGCCATCCGCATTGCGGAAGCGCACCGAAAACGAGTTGATGCCGCTGGTCGAAAAATATTCGAACGCCAGCATGCGACGCTCCGCCGGTGGCGGCGCGACTTTGTGACTCCAGAAGTGAGGTGAATTGCCGGTGATATCAATTTTGTATACACCACCCTCGAGGCTGGAAATCGTGACATCACGGTGCGGCCCCAGTCGCAACGGCGTGCCCTTGTCGGAGGGTTCGGGAGCCGACCACGCAACGACCTGTGACAGCACCAGAATCAGCGCGCCACAAATTGAGTATTTCAGATGAACTATCGGCATGATAATAATGGGGTTAGCCAGGTAAACCCGGATCGCTCGCACGGTGCTTTCTGTAGCGGCCGAAGGGAGCTGGTGCAACTGCCACTCTATTTTCACAAGTGACTTCGTCCCGCTTGTCTTTTTTCCGTCCCATCAATCCATAAACCGGAAAACATCATGAAAAAAGTTCTTCTCATCCTGTTCGGCGTTGTCGCTGCCATCACACTTTTTGTCACGGGCATATTTACGCTCACTTCGGGGGCCGCCGGAACCGCCGACAGCTTTTTCTTCCACCTTGAAGCCGAGGCGACAGATGAAGCCTGGTCATTGCTTTCGCAGGAATTTCAAGAGACCACCAACAAAGACGACCTGCGCAAGACCCTCGCCTCAAGGGGCCTGACCGAAGTAACCGATACCACGTGGAATTCGCGAAGCATCACCCCCGGCAGGGCGAAAGTCAGCGGCACCGCCACGACCCGCTCAGGGAACACCGTCCCGGTCACGGTCGATCTGGTCAAAAACGACGACCATTGGCGCATTCAATACATAGGCTTCGACAGCCCCGGCATTTCGACCAAGGTCCGTGGAACGGCCCTCACACCTCCCGGCGAGGCGGAACAAATCGCACTGGTGAAAGAATCACTGACTGTGTTCGGCGAATCGGTGAACGGCAAAGACTTCACTCCGTTCGTCGACCACATTTCTGATACGTGGAAGAATGACGGCGTCACCGTTGAGCAACTGAATCAGGCGTTTTCTTCATTCATCGATCAGGAAATCAACATTCTTCCCGTGCTCGACAGTCTCGCCCCTGCGTTCGACAACGAAGTGGTCGTCGCCGACAACGGAGTAATGTCGATCACCGGCGTGTACCCGTCGACGCCCTCCAAGCTCAAGTTCGAACTCGACTACATCAAAGAAGGCACCGCCTGGAAGGTGGTGCGCACGGCGCTCAACATCGAGTGATCGCTCGAGCTGCGAGAATCCGCCGCTTCAGATCCCCATTCGGGCCAGAACATTTCCGATTCGTCCCATAGCTGCCGCTGTTTTCGGGTAACTGGCCTCGAGTTTGAGCAGACTGGCTTCGAGCTGCTCCGAGAACGACTCTTTCTTCAAGTCTGCGGTTGCCTGGCGAACCGCCACTTTGACCGGATGCTGGTCATCTTCAGCTTCGTCGACGGGCCCCGCCTCGGACTCGATCTCCGCGATCAATGACAACAGTTCCTGTTTCTCAGCATCGCTGAGATTCGGCTGGTTTTTGATTTGGTTCGACAGGGTTTCGATCGACGAGCGCATGGCATCATATTGCAACACGGCAGCCGCTTCGACAAGTCGATTGCTGAGCCAGCGGCCTTATTTTCCTCAAAAATCGCTACTCGCTGTCGTCAGGTCGAGCGGCTTGATCCACGCGTTCCGGTAGCGCACATCGTGCCCCTCGCACTGCAGCTTCAGCCCCTGTGGCGAATCGGTGATACCAAAACCATCATCGTTGCCACCATCGACACCGGAAAATTTGCCGCCCCACACTTTGTTGATCACCTGATCGGTGTGCACTTTCTCGCCGTTGAAATACATCGTCACCAGCGGCTTCTCGACCATCTTGCCATCAGCAAAACGCGCCGCCCGAAAGACAATGTCGTAGGCATTCCATTTGCCGATCCCACGATAGGCATGATAGGGCGACTCGGTCTCGTTGATGACCGCGGCCATGCCGTGCTTGGTTTTATCACCGTCGAGCACCTGAATCTCGTAGCGATTCTGCAGATAAACGCCGCTGTTACCGCCGGGCTTGGTGATCAAAAACTCGATATGCAGGCGGCAATCGCCGTAGGCCTTTTTGGTGACGATGTCCGCCGTGCCTTACTTTCCGCCATCGGCGGCACGGTCATCGGTCATCACGCAGGTCGCTTCGCCCTGGTCGACCGGATCATCGACAATCTTCCATTTGATCGGCAGTTCCGAACTGAAACGCGGCCCTTCCCAATAGGTCCATTTTTCGTCGAGCATTTTGCGCGATCCATCGATGATAACTTCGGCCCCCTCGATCGGCTCTGCTCCGACGCCAATGCTCCCGGTTTTGTCATCAGCACTGACCATGGCGATGGTCAGGCCGAGACATGTGAGAAAAAATAATCGCTTCATGCGGGTAGGTGTATCCCGACAAGCCGAAAGTGGCAAGGCCGGCGAGAGCCGCAATTCCCGCATTTTACCGGAACAGCAAGGGCGCGAAGTCCGCGAGATACCCCCGCCAGATCGGCCATGCATGACTGCCTTCGGTCAGATGCCACTGATGCTTGATACCGGCCGCCTTGAAAGCATCGACAGCAGCCAGATTTTCGTCGAGCAGGAAGTCATCCCTGCCGCATGCCAGCCACAGCAGTTTGAGCTTTTCATTGGTGACAGTCGCGTCCTCCATCGCCGTCTGCACACTTTCCGCATCAGGGATCGCCGCACTGAAGGCGCCGATCCAGGCAAAGGTATCGAGTTCGTTCAGACCGATCGTCAGCGCGTGCAAACCACCCATCGACAATCCGGCGATGGCCCGATTCACCCGTCCTGACTTGACGCGGTAACGCGCTTCCACCATGGGCAACGCGGCCTCGAGAAGGTCACGGCTCAGTTCGCCGGTGTTGGCCAGACTGCGACCGCCACCGTAGGATTCGGGAACAGGATGGCCATCGAGCATCAGCACGATCATCGGCACCGCTTTTCCTTCAGCAATGAGATTGTCGAGAATCCAATGCGCCTTTCCATAAGCTACCCAGGTCGCGAAGCTGTCGCTGTGGCCGTGTTGCAGTACCAGCAACGGATACTCGTCATCGCCGGTTTCGTAACCCGGAGGCGTGTAGACCTGCATTTCGCGGAACCGGTTGATCGGCTTCGAATGATAATTGTGCAGATGTACTGTGCCGTGCGGGACGTCTTTAAAATCGTAGCTGTGGTCGCCGGGCAGGTAGAGAACACTGGTCGTCGGTGAGCGCATCGGCTTGAGCGCAGGATTGCCGGGGTCGACCATTTTCCTGCCGTCGACGTCAAAACTGTATCCGTAGATCCCGGGCTCAACCGCTTCCAGGGTCACCGTCCAGAGGCCGGCTTCATCGCGTTCCATGGCTACCTTACCCGTGGTCATTTCGCCGACGACCGCCACCTTCTCAGCGTTGGGTGCCTGGATTCGGAATGTCACGCGGCCCTCTGCTTCGACCGTCGGCGAAACTACCGGCGCGGGACGAGGCGCTCGTCTGTTTTTTTCGGCAGCGCGGAGACTGCCGCCTTGAAAGGTTGACGCGACCAATACTGCGACCGATGCGGCGGTCCAAAAACGTCGAAAATAGATCATCATTTCAACAGATAAGCTGCGAACCCCCACCAGGGAAAGCGCGTATTTCGGCTTCGCTCTTGCCTTGCGCGCCGATCGTGAAAAGCGTATCGATTAGCCATGAAAACGATTCTTTGTGTGGCGATCGCACTGGCGATCACGGTGGCTGCCGATGCCCGCGACTTCCGCGATTTCACTAACAAGAGCGGAGCGACGATCCACGCCGAGCTGCTCGACATGCAGGACGGCGTGGTCAAGATCCGCACCAAAGGCAATGTCTTCGAAGTGCCGGTCGATTCGCTGTCGGACGAAGATCAGACCTGGCTCAACGAATGGGACCTGAAACGCAAAGGCAATGAGGAAACGCTCTACTACAGTGAGGTCATTTTCGAAGACGATTTTTCCGACGCCGAGTTCAACGAAAAGTGGGGCCACTACAAAAGCGAAAGCGTTATCAGCGACGGCGTACTGATCGGCAAGACGATCGACATCAATGATCACGCCGGTGTCGACAATATCCGCTTCGAAGGACGCAAGGACATGGAGGTTTCGGTGAAATTCAAATTCGCCGGTCCCGAGGCGGAACGCTTCAACGTCTGGTTCGACGACAAAGATTTCACCGGAGCGCACGCCGGACACATCTGCAGCATCACCATCTCTCCAACCGGTGGCAGCATCGCCGATGCAAAAACCGGCAATATGGAAAACTCCATCTACGAGATGAAAAAATCTGCCGCAGGACTCGACGAAGAAACCAGGAAATTACTCGAAACTAAAACTGCCCGACTGGAACTCGATATCGAAAAGGACAAGGATGAGTGGCACCAACTGGTCATACGCACCAAAGGCGCGACCGCGACGGTTCTGGTCGACGGCGATGAAATCGGCGAACTCGAGTCCGAGGGCATCGCCCACGCGACAAAATCTCAGGTCAGCCTGACCACCAACATCAACGACGTTCACTACGACGACTTCGTCGTCAAAGCGGCTCCGGCGTCGGCGCAGTCTGAGGAAGAAAAGTAGGCACCATCCTGAAGGCACCCGGTCAGCGCCACGCGCAAACTTGCCGGGATGCCTGGACTGCGTGCAGCGGCCTGCTGCCTTTCACTTACTTCGACGGCACCGCTTTTTGCTCAGCCTTCAGTTCGGCGACCGCCCGATGCGCGGTTCTGCGGAGGAACGCTGCGTAATCAGCGTCCATTCCTTCGGGCACAAAGTTGTTTTCAAGAACCGACTCTTCGAAAAGAACTTCAAACCAGACACAGCCCAGCAAAAACTGACCACTGCGATTGGCATGATGCCCGTCGAGATTGAGCACGTGCTTCCCGTCCCGGTTCTTTTTCCAGGACCATCCAGTGTGCAACGAATGCAGCTGTTTGGGCAACTGCGGGTATTCGGCTGATTTGAAATCGAACGATTCATCCGGCCGATATCCCCACTCAGGATCGGTATCCGCGAGAAACATGGCATCTCCGCTGGGCAAAATTTCCAAATCAAGATCTTCCGCGAACTGATGATAAGCCGCTCGAACCTGCTCATACATTTCCCGATGGCTGTGCGGTTCTTCGCGTTCGTTTTCAGCTGTGAAGCGAGGGTCATCGACCCGGTAAGCCCAGGTTTGATGGGCCATGATCCTTGAACCGGTCGACCGCTCCCGAATGTAGTCGTACAAATCCCTTGCGTAGGGGTAATAGCTTTCGAGATCATGACTTCTAAAGCTAACCTGTTGCAGCGTGATAAAATCCCAGTCCTCAGTCGTCAAAAGATCATCGAGAGAACGGTTGCCTCGATAGGGCGCCCCCTGCCTGTCCGAGGGATCCGCCTCATGGAGCGCAACATGTTTCCAGTGCCGCTCAAGAGTGCATCCCCCGAGATTAGCCTGACCGACGATCAATCGATGTCCGCCAGCTTCGGTAATCTCGTCGAGGTAACTGAGGGCATTACCGGCGAAGCTGTTGCCCACCGTAAGCAGGCGAACGGTTTTGGGTTCCGCGTTGCTCTGTCCCGCAAACAGCAGGCCCAGCAATACGATGGCAAAAGAAATACGGTAAAAACACGACGATGTCATCGCTCACTTATAGCGGGCAATGCTAGGCGATCAATTCATCGATCACTTTTCCACCAAACTGCGACAGCTGCTTGTGCCGCCCCGCGTGATAGTAGGTCAGCTTGTTGTCGTCGAGCCCGAGCAGATGCAGCAGTGTCACGTGGACATCGCGAATGTGATGCACACAGTCGACCGCTTCGGCACCGATTTCGTCGGTCGCGCCGATGGTGTGGCCGGCTTTGGTTCCGCCGCCGGCAAACCACATGGTCATCGCTTTGGCATTGTGATCGCGGCCGTAGGATTGTCCCCCTCCGCGCAATCCATTGTCCGGGGTACGCCCGAATTCGCCGCACCAGATCACCAGCGTGTCATCGAGCATGCTGCGCTGCTTGAGGTCTTTTAACAAAGCGGCAATCGGTCGGTCAACGGAACCGATCAGTGAACCGTGCGCCTTTTGTATGTAGTCGTGGCTGTCCCAGTTGCCGGCGTAGGCCTGAACGAAGCGCACTCCTTTTTCGACCAGTCGGCGAGCCAGCAGGCACTTGCGGCCGAAGGCATCCGTCCTGGCGTCACCGATTCCGTAATCCTCCAGGGTCGATGGCTTTTCGCCGTCGAGATCGAGAATCCCCGGAACCTCGGTCTGCATCCGGTAGGCGAGTTCATACGAGGCCATACGCGCATCGAGGTCGCTTCGATTGGCACGTTTTTCGAGATGCTTCTGATTCAGCTTAGCCAGCAGATCCAGATTCGATCGCTGGCGCTGGCGGGTGACTCCCGGCGGCGGATTGAGGTCGAGAATCGGGCTGCCGTCGGGACGCAGCGGCGTGCCCTGAAACTCCGCCGGCAAAAAGCCATTCGACCAATTGGCGGCACCACCCTGCGGATAACTGTTGCGCGGCAGAACGACAAAACCGGGAAGATTTTCATTCTCCGAACCGAGGCCATAGGTCACCCACGAACCGATCCCCGGATCGCCACCGAAACGATTGCCGGTGTTGATCTGATAACACGCGGTCGGGTGGTTGACCGACTCAACCTGAGCGCCGCGATAAAAACAAATATCGTCCGCCACCTCTTTGAGATGCTCCCACTCGGTGCAGATATCAGCCCCGCTCTGACCTGCCTTGATAAATTCAAAGGGACTCTTCACAAAGTAGCGATCCCCGGACGACATCGCACTCTGCTCCTCACCGGTGCGCTTGAATTTTTGTAAATGCCGTCTGGTGAGTTCCGCCTTCGGATCAAAGGTATCGATGTGCGAAGGCCCTCCCTCCATCATCAGAAAAATGCAGCGCTTAGCTTTCGCAGGATGGTGAACTACACCCATCTCAGCGCCGCGCAGCAGCGACGTCAACGCGACCGAACCGAGTCCAGCACCGAGGCCGAACAGGGCTTCGCGGCGGGAAGGTCTTGCGAACGAATGGACTGAGGTAGCGCTCTTCATCGTTAGTCCAGGTAAGCAAATTCGTTGAGGTTAAAGATGACCAGGCAGACCTGCGCCAGGCCTCGAGTGGTTGCATCGACATCACCGAACTGAAGGTCGGGTTGGTAGTCTTTGTAAGCGGGCATGAATTCGATGAAGTCGTACGGCTCGCCGGTTTTCTCCGCCATCACCGTGCGTTGGGTGCGATCAGGATACTCCTTCGATGGATAATTTTTCCCCTCCTCTTCAGCCGTCGCCGCTTGCCAATGGGTGAGGCAGGCCTTCAGCTCATCCGCTGTGGCGACCCGGCCGAGACTGAGCAAAAACGCCCTGTTAATCGTCGTCTGCCCGTCGTCGTCATCACTGATCAATCGGGCAGCGAAGGCCAGCGAGCGATCCAGCACCTCCCCGGAATTAAACAGCGTCAAGGCCTGCGGTGCCACCGTCGAGGTCTCGCGGAGTTCGCAGGATTTTTCCGGCCCCGGCTGATTGAAGGTTTCCAAAAACGGATCACGCAGTCCGCGAATTCGCTCGGCATACAGGGTCCGCCGATTGCGCTGCTCCGGTAGCGGATCCGGTTCGTAGACCGACGCCGTGCCGCCCATGATCTGGCGCGGCTGCATCGCCACCTCCACGTTAATATCCGGTCGCGCGGGAATGCCACCGACTTGTGGATTCAGCTCGCCACTTGCCGCGAGCATCGCATCGCGAAACTCCTCCGCCTTCAATCGCCGGGGCAGAAACGTGGCATAGAGATCGTGCTTTGGATCCAACGCATCCTGCACATCAGGCTGAGGATGCCGTGAGCTGCGCCGATAAGTTTCGGAAGTCACAATCAGCTCATTGAGCGCCTTCACCGACCAGCCATTTGCCATAAACCAATCGGCCAGATAATCGAGCAGCAGAGGATGAGTCGGCAGCGCACCGGTGCCACCGAAATTATTCGGATTACCGGCCAGACCTTTGCCGAAATGCCATGACCACACCCGGTTCACCATCACCCGCGCGGTCAGCGGATTCTTCTCATCAACGATCCACTCCGCCAGCGCCAGTCGACGCTTGCCCTGGCCCTGTGGAAATTCCCCGGCCGTCATTTCGCCGAGTGATTCGGCGGCGCTCAAAGCCGCAGGCTGCACGGCGTCTCCCGGCGAAAATGCATCGCCACCAGTGAGGATCGTATCGGTTTCGATCGAACCCTTACCCCCCGGATTCGCCGGCAGGTCGACGCGGCTACCGACGTTTTTGCGCACGATCGTATTACCGGTATAAACCGAAAACGCGATCGGCCGGGTGCGGTCCAATTCCCAACTGTGGCGGGCAATGTTTTTACTCATCCGCGCCAGTGAAGCTTCGTCGCCGGGATCGAGGCCGTTGTCGCCCACTTTGGCATCGCCGCTTTCCTGTTTCTTCTGCCGCTCGACGCGCTGATTGAGTTGTTGGCGCTGTTTCTGATATGACTTGAGCTTTGCCTGAACCCACTGAGTCGACTCGGCAAAGCCCTGTTTTGTTTCGCTGTCCAGAAACGCCGCGTCGCGCTCGGCAAACTGCGTCGTCGAGAACACTGCCATCATGCGGTAGTAATCGCGTGTCGGGATCGGGTCGAACTTGTGATCATGACACTTGGCGCACTGCATGGCGTGCGCGAGAAACACCTGGCCAACCGAATCCGTCACGTCGTCGAGCCACTGCTGGCGTGTCTCGCGGAACACGCTCATCGCGGTCTGCTCCCACGGACCCATGCGCAGAAATCCGGTCGCCACAAGATGCTCCGGATCACCGGCATCGATCTCATCGCCGGCCAACTGTTCGCGGACAAATTCGTTGTAGGGCTTGTCGTGGTTAAACGCACGCACCACGTAGTCCCGATAGCGCCACGCGTTGGGCCGGGTGTAATCGTTGGCAAAACCTGCCGAGTCGGCGTAGCGCGCGACGTCCAACCACTGCAGACCGAAATGTTCCCCGTAGTGCGGCGTCGCCATCAGCTTAACCGCAAAGTCACGCACCGCGTCGGCCGGATCTTTTTCCCAGGCAGCCTCAAATTCGCGAATCTCTGTCGGCTTCGGGGGTAGCCCCGTGAGCCCGAAACTCATCCGACGCACCAACTCACGCGCATTCGCAGCGGGTGCCGGCTCGAGCTTTGCCCGCTTCAGTTTTTGTCCAATAAACCAGTCAACCGGATGTTGTCCGTCCGGCACATCTTTCACTGCCAGGGGCCGGTAAGCCCAAAGCTTCTCCGGCTCATAGCGCCGGTTCTGCCAGTCTTCGGAAAGCGCCTTCGAAGTCACCACCTGTTCACCTTCGGCATACCGGTCTTGAATCAATGCCACCCGCTCGTCATCCGGCCAGGGCGCGCCCGCATTGATCCAATCGCGTATCAGCCAGGTCTGCTCTTCAGTCAACCGGTCGGCCTGTTTGGGAGGCATTTCAAAATCCGTCTCAGCCCAGGTCGAAACGATGTAGAGAAAACTTTCCTCCCCTTTGCCCGGCATCAGCACCTCATCGGCGAAGGTCTCCCCTCCGGCAAGCATTGCCGCGCGACTGCGCATGTCGAACTCCCCTTTGATCTTGTCAGGTTCATCGCCGTGACAGGCCATGCATTTTTCAGCGAGCAAAGGCTTTACCTTCAACGCGAACAGCTTTTCGCCTTCGCCGATGTCGTCAACGCCGAACGCGGATAGCCCGGCAAGTTGACTCACCAGTATAGACAAAAACGTAGCGATCGGCCTCATAGACTCTCCAACTACTGGAGAGTATAGCCAAACTCACCCTGAGGCCAAGGCGAGTTCGCGTGCCCGCATCGCAGCCGCTACGCAAGCACGTCTTTGATCACATGACCGTGCACATTGGTCAGGCGCCGCTCGAGGCCGTTGTGGTAAAAACTCAAGCGTTCGTGGTCGAGCCCCAGCAGATGCAGAATGGTGGCATTGAAGTCGTGAACTTCGACCGGGTCGACGGCGGCCTTGAAACCATAGTCATCACTTTCGCCATAGCTGAAACCGCGCTTCACACCGGCACCGGCGAGGAAGCAGGTGAAAGCGTCGGGGTTGTGATCGCGACCGGTGCCGTTGCCCTGCAGGAACGGCATGCGTCCGAACTCGGTGGCCCAGACGATGAGCGTGTCTTCGAGCAAACCGCGACGCTTCATGTCACTGATCAACGCAGCGGTCGGCTGGTCCATAATTTCCGCCTGCATGGCGTGGGTGTCGGCGATATCCGAATGCGAATCCCAGTTGGTGATGCCATTGCCCCCGGAAGGATCACTGCCGTTGAACAACTGCACGACGCGCACACCCTTCTCGATCAGTCGACGGGCGAGGATACAATTCTTGGCGTACTCACGCTTGAGTTCGGTGCCGGTGTCGGTGCCGTATTCTTTGTGGATCGATTCGGGCTCACCGCTGAGGTCCATCATGTCCGGAACCGAAGTCTGCATCTGTCCGGCGAGTTCGTAGCTGGCGATGCGCGCAGCCAGATCGGCATCGCCGGGGTACTGCTCAAGATGTTTGCCATTGAGCCGCTTGAGGAGATCGACCGTCGCCTTGTCGTCGGCGGCCGTGTACCTGGTCGGCCGACCGAGATTAGCCGGAGGATTCTTGGCATTGAAATCCGTCCCCTGAAATGCCGCAGGCAGGAATCCGTTGCCGAAATTATTTTTCCCGGAACGGGCCAGGCCACGCGGATCATTGATCGCTACAAAAGCCGGCAGGTCGGAGCATTCCGAACCGAGCGCGTAAGTCACCCACGAGCCGAACGAAGGAAACCCCTCCATCGTGAATCCGGTGTTCATGAAATTCTCACCTTGCGGATGCGCGCTGGTCTGCGTGTGCAGCGAGTGAATGAAGCAAAAATCGTCAGCCAGCGCGCCGAGTTTCGGCAGCAGCTCGGAGGTCATCTTGCCGCTCTCACCGCGCGCTTTGAAATCCCAGAATGGCTTGGCGATGTTTCCCGGAGGGCCTTCAAAAGTGACTTCGGGGATGAACGGCGCCTTCTGCCCGTGCAGCCTGGCCAGCGCCGGCTTGTAGTCAAAAGTGTCGACATGACTGACGGCTCCCGGACAGTAAATCACCAGCACCTGCTTGGCGGCGGCATTGAAGTGGCCACTGCGCGGCAGGTAGGGATTGTCAGGATCGATATCCGGACGGATCGGAATTTTCCCGCTGAATTGCGAAGGATCGTCACTCACCGCAGCCTTGCCGTCACCGGCGAGCAACTGCGCCAGGCCGAGGCCGCCGAGCGCACCGACGGTATTGTGCAGAAAACCGCGTCGGTCGAGCAACTTGTGGCCGTGAGGAGTGAGGTGTTCAGCTTGGTTCATAGGAAAAAGTGGGCTTCACCAAATCACTGCCGGTCGTCGGATAATCTAACGGAAAAATCGTTCCAATTGAAGGCTCACGCAGAGACGCAGCGGCGCAGAGTCATGTTTGGTAAGGCACCCGGCGTTCGTTTGGCGTGGCCTGAAGAGTTTGTGAAAATAAGAAAATCTCTGTGTCTCTGCGCGATGCCTCATCAGTCATTGACTAAATCGAGCACCTTCTTCGAAAGCTTTGCGACCACATCGGGATGATCTCCGGCGATGTTCTCCGTCTCGGTCGGATCGCTCTGGTGATCGAACAGTTCGACAAAAACCGGATCGGCATTCAAATCGCGGGAGTCGAGCCAGGTCACAAAGCGATAGCGGTCGGTGCGCAGCGAGTAGCCCATCAAGTGGTTTTCAAACAGATCACGATCCCATAGATCGCCCTGCTGCTGGATGATGCGCTCTTCTACTTCCTTGATCAGTGGACCAAAAAAGGTTTCGCGCATTTCTGCCGACAGGGGGTTGGCCGCCCACTCGCGCAGGGCGGGGCTGGGGAACTGGCTGAGCGCAAAGTCTTTCCACTCCCGCTCGGGGTCGTCGAGCAGCGGAGCGAAGCTTTTGCCGGCGATGTGTTCGGGTTTGGGAATGTCCGCGAGTTCACAGAGGGTCGGGTAGATGTCGATCAGTTCGACCAAAGCATCGGTCGATTTGCCGCGTGCTTTCATCTGCGGCGCGGAAACGATCAGCGGAACGCGGGTGGCGATTTCGTAGTTGGAGGCTTTGCCCCAGATGCCCATCTCGCCGAGATGCCAGCCATGGTCACCCCAAACGACAATGATGGTGTTGTCGGCAACGCCGGCTGCTTTGAGCGCCGCGATCATCTTGCCGATGTTGGCGTCGACGTAGCTGACACTGGCGTAGTAGGCGTGCAGCAAGGTGCGCGACAGCTCGTCCCCCATCGGTCCGATCTTTGGAATGTTGGCCCGCACCCGCAATTCAAACGATGCATGCAAGCCGACCTGAGCGCCGTGCTTTGGACCGCTGACCTGAGTGGCCAGTTTGATTTTGTCACGGTCGTAGAGATCCCAGTATTTCTTCGGTGCGACCCAGTTGAGATGCGGAAGTTTAAAACCGAGCGCGAGAAAGAACGGCTTGTCAGCGTCGCCCTCCACCATGTCTTTCAAAGTGGCAATGGCGACCTCGGTATTCCATCCGTCGATATAAGCGTGGTCGGGCACATCGTAATTCTCAAAGGCGGGGCCGCTTGCCAGACCACGCTTCGATGCCTCACCGTATTTTTCGAACATCTCTTTCTTCTGCTGCATGTGCAGCTCGTGATTTTTCGGATCAGCGAAGGTGTATTTCGGCTTTTTGTAGGGGGTTTTATTGACGGCTCCTTGTCGACTCCACGACTGAGGGTCGTCACCCGGACGGTGGAAAACTTTCCCGCTGGAAACCGTCTCGTAGCCGTGCGCCATGAAGTGCTGCGGCAGAGTGATCACATCCGGATTGAGATCGCGGAACTCAACGTAGTTGTGCGTGATTCCCGTATCGTCCGGCCGCATACCGGACAGCAAACTGGCGCGCGAAGGTGAGCAGATCGCCTGCTGGCAGTAAGCCCGGTCGAAACGCATGCCCTGCGACGCGAGCGCATCGAGATTCGGTGAAAGAATCGCGTCCGAACCGTAGCAACCGAGCTCCGGACGCAAGTCGTCAATGGCGATGAACAACACGTTCGGCCTGTCAGCAGCCGTGGTGAGTGATGTAGCCAGCAACAGCAAACTGACGATGTAAGAATAGATTTTAGTCATGGTAACCGGTGATTAGCTGTTAGCATTTAGCTTCCTGGGATTCAGGCGATTGGACGCAAAAAGCTAATCGCTAAGTGCCAACTGCTAAAAGCTTGCTAAGGCAGGAAGGCGTATTCGTTTGAGTTGATCAGGCTGCGGCAGACGACGGCGAGGCTTTGCTGTTTCGCCACTTCGACACAGGCGGTCAGTTCGCCGGCGTCAGGTTGGCGGGTAAGCAGCAGTTCGAAGCATCGTTTCACCGCTGCTTCCAGGTTGTCGCCCGCTTCTTTTTGCGCCCGTTCTGCGATGAACTCGCTCTGCTCGACGACGAAGTCGCTGTTCATCAGGTTGAGCGCCTGCAGCGGCGTGGTCGAAACCGGACGCTTGGCCCTGACCTGACCACAATCGGGAAAATCGAAGGCAGTGAACATCTGATCATCGACCCGACGCATACGTTCCTGATAGAGCATCCGGCGCCAGGTTTCCGAGCCGTGATTGTCGACAACCTGCCATTGCGCATAGGTCTTTTTCTCGTTGTGAATGCGAAAGCTGCGCCCGCCGATGGCCGGATCGAGCTTGCCCGAAGCCTGCAGGATACCGTCGCGAATCACTTCCGCTTCGACACGTTGCGGCGGGTAACGCCACAGCAGTGATGATCCCGCATCGGCTTCAATACCCGCGTCAGTCGGCAGGCTTGAGCGCCGGAAAGCATCCGACATCACCAACAGGTGGATCATGGATTTCATTGACCAGGGTTCCGATTCGCTTTGTGTCGGCTCTACGAATTCAGCCGCCAGCCAGTCGAGCAGTTGAGGATGGGTCGGCTGTGCGCCGGCGAAACCAAAGTCACCGGCGGTCGGCACGATGCCGCTGCCGAACAGGTGATGCCACATGCGATTGACCATCACCCGGGCAGTCAGCGGATGATCAGGATTCGTCAACCACTCAGCAAAGGCCAGGCGTCGCTTAGCTTCCGGAGTTTTCGAATCGAGGCCGAGGTCGCCATCGAGAATCGAGAACCCGGACGGCATCACTTCGTCACGCGGATTTTCCGGACTGCCGCGATGCAGCACCTTGGTGACCACCGGCTTGACGAAGTTGCCTACGAAGCTGTGTCGCGGCCCCTCTTCCTTAAGCAATTCGATCTGTTCGTGCAAACGCTCAGACGCTTTGGTGAGCTCTGAATTGCGCTTGAGCAGCTCACTGGCCCAACCGGTTTTGCCAATCTCCTGCCATGTTCCGTCGGGCTTTTGTGCAGAGATCTTAAATCCTGAGAACTGGCCAACACCATTTTGCAGCAGATAATCGGTTTCGAAATAGTACTCGCGATTGGTGCTGTAGCGGAAGCGATTGACTTCCTTCTCTTCGGGAAAATGAATCTCGATCCACGGCTTTTCTTTGCTGCCTTTGGCAATATCCGTGCGCCAGGCCATGGTGCCAAACTCACCGTCGTTCGCCTTCCATGCTTCGTTGCCGCGCTTGGTTTGATTCTCATCGTCAACCAGCTTGGTGCCCGCCGAAGCGAGTGCTAAATTTTCGCCGAAGTTGGCCGGACCGTAAACCTGCAGTTCATCAACACCGATGTTTGGCCGATCGAACTCGACGCGTAGCGCCTGAGTTTTTGTCGGCGGAAAAAACATTTCGGTGTAGCCACCCCAGTTTTCCTGCCACTGCCCGGCACCCTCGCGGAGCGCATTGCGCTCCTTCGCCATCTGCGCACGTATCTCCTTCGCCCGCTGCTGACGTGGGTGCTGGTCGCTGTATTCCGGCCAGCGACCACCAAACTCCACCCCCTGAAAGACCGCCGTCAGTGAGTAGTAATCCTTGATCGATATCGGATCGAACTTGTGATTGTGACAGCGCGCACAGCTCACCGTCACGCCGAGCATCGAGGCACCGACGGTCTGCATGATTTCATCCAGGCGGTCAGCGCGCGCCTGACGAATCGCGGTTGGCTCGCGCCCCACCGTCGCCGCCGGAACGTGCGGCCCGGCGACAAGGAAGCCGGTCGCTTCACCGACACCGAACTGGTCGCCGGCCAACTGCTCAGTGATGAACTGATCGTAGGGAATGTCCTCGTTAAATGCCCGCACCACGTAGTCGCGATAGATCCACGCATTCTTGCGGTAAAGATTGGCCTCCGAGCCATTGGTCTCCGCCCAGCGAATCACGTCCAGCCAGTGCTGCGCCCAGCGCTCCCCGAAGTGCGGCGATGCCATCAATTCATCGACCAGAGCGCCGTAAGCAGAATCGGCATCGGCGGCGAACGCTTTTTCAAATTCCGCTACCCGCTGCGGCGTCGGCGGCAATCCGGTGAGCACGATCGATGCCCGGCGAATCAGCGCTTGAGCACCTGCCTCAGCATTGGCCTTCAATCCAGCTTCCGCCAACTTCACACCGAGAAATGCATCCACTGGACTGACCTCGGCCGTCTGACCTCCGACCTCTGGAACCGCCGGCCTGACCACCGTCTGAAACGACCACAAGTCCGTGGTCTCCTCGACCACCGCCGCCATCTGCCCCGGCCATTCCGCTCCTTCGTCGATCCACTGTCTGATCAACGCCACCTGAGCTTCGCTGAGAGGATCCCCCTTCGGCGGCATGATCATATCGGGATCGCTGCCATCGATGACTTCAATCAGATAGCTGCCCGCCGCATCGCCCGGAATCAGTGCCGCCAAACCCGAGTCACCACCCAGCAACATGACCGCACGCTGATCGACGCGGAACTCCGACTTCTGCTTGTCCGGACCGTGACAATCGAGGCAATTGTCCTCAAAGATCGGCAGGATGTCTTTTTCAAAATCAACGGCTGATGCATGGCGCGCGGGCACGTTTGCACTAACAACGGCGACCACAGCCAGGGCGGAAAGTCTGAAGTTTCTTCGAGTCATCACCCAATCACTACCGCTCAAGTTATAAACTAACGAAGAATTATCCGGAAAGAGTATTCCGCGATGTTTGGCGGTCTGCCTCCATCCACTTCGTCATCAGCGGCGTAAACATCTTCAGAACTCCGTCATCACTATGAGCATCAAAGCCTACGCATCCTCCGACTCTGACAGCAAATTTGAAGTCATCGACTACGATCCGGGGGATCTCGGGGTCAATGAAGTCGAAATCGACGTCTCCTATTGCGGGCTTTGCCACAGCGATCTCAGCATGCTCAACAACGACTGGGGAATGACCGAATATCCCCTCGTCGCCGGCCACGAAATCGCCGGCACCGTCGCCGCCGCAGGCGACGCGGTTTCGCATCTGAAGGTAGGTCAACGCGTCGGCCTCGGCTGGAACTGCGGATCCTGTCAGACCTGCGAGCAGTGCCTGAGTGGCAATCACAATCTCTGCGCCAGCAGTCAGGGTACCATCGTCGGACACCACGGCGGTTTCGCCAACAAGGTTCGCGCTCAGGCGCTATGGACCCTGCCGATTCCCGACGCACTCGACCTATCGGCCGTCGGCCCGCTGTTCTGCGGCGGCATCACGGTGTTTAATCCAATTGTGCAGAATCAGATTTCGCCGACCGATCGGGTCGGAGTGGTCGGCATCGGCGGCCTCGGTCATTTAGCGCTGCAGTTTCTCAACAAATGGGGCTGCGAAGTCACCGCATTCTCCACCAGTCCGGAAAAAGAGGATGATGCTAAAAAACTGGGTGCCCATCAATTCATCAACTCCAGAGATGACGGCGCGATGAAAAAAGCCGCCAATCATTTCGACATGATCCTGGTGACCGTAAATGTCGAACTCGACTGGGAAAAATACATCGCTGCGCTGCGCCCTAAAGGCACCCTGCACCTCGTCGGTGCGGCGCCTCAGGTTCAGTCCGCGGTGTTTCCCCTGCTGTCCGGCCAGAAGTCGATAGGCGCCTCACCGATCGGCAGCCCGTCGACCGCTCTGCGCATGGTCGAGTTTGCGGCGCGCCACGGCATTGCTCCACGGACGGAGATTCTACCCATGTCCAGAATCGACGAAGCGTTCAAGAAGCTCGAAGAGGAACAGCCGGCTCACCGTATAGTGCTGAAAAACGACTTCGACTGAGCAGCGATCAATAAAACTGAAATTCACCTACTTCCGCTCCCACACGCGCACCCAGTCAACTTCCATTGCGGTCGGAAAACCCTCCTCTGTCGCCGCGGATGGCACCGGCTTCATGTCCTGCCCCACCCAGCCGACATGCGGGTGACGCAAGCCGAGCGAGAGGGTGATGTTCATCGGTTCGTGCCAGTAAGTGTTGGGCTTCTTAGCGACCTCTTCGCCATCGATGAACCAGGTGATCGTTTCTTTGGTGACATCGCAGCCGTAAATGTGAAAGTCTTCACGCGGATCCCACGGTGCGACCCAGGCATTTTTGCACATGTCAGGATCAGTTCCAGGGCGGTGCCAAGTGATCTTGCCGCTTTCGTCAGCGAGACGCAGGTGCAGATTCATATCGATATGGTGCACCGAATCCCGCTCGCCCGTCTCGCGATTCATCTCGTTCATCTGTAACTCGGCGAAATCGATTTCGGTATAGCGCACCTCGCCTTTGTACTTCTTACCATCGCTGTAGATCCAGAATGCCGGGCAGGCACCGGGGAACAGATCGCAGCCTTTGATGCGTGCCTCATAGTAACCGTAGGTCATCTGATGGTGGGAGCGGACGATGCCGGATTTGTAAAACATGCGGGTGCTGTTGCGAATGTGCGGTTCGTGAACCATGCGCAACTGCAGTTTGCCCGACTCCTGAACTGCGTTGCTTTCATCCCAACTCCAGGCGCCCCAGCTACCGGGGTTGCTGTTCCATTTGCGAGGATTAATCCCGTCGCTACTGAACTCATCAGATACATCCGGCAGCAAACTCCAGTCGCCGGACTGGCCGTGGGGACTCGCGGCAATCTCCTCCGTGATCGCAGGCGGTTCAGGGAGCATCTCAACCGAAACGTTGTCGATACTCATCGACGGAATCGGCGCGCCGCCGTCCCGCTTGGTCTGTGTCCACACCAGCCCCAGCCAATCGCCCGGTTTGCCGGCTTCACTGATCCCGAAGGTGAGGCTGAACCGCCCCCCGGCACTGATCTCCTGGTCGGTCAGCACCCGGCCTGTCGTCGCCCCCTTGCCGGTTTTGATCAACGGCACCGTGGGGCACAGTTTCGGCAGGTCAGTCTGTGCAGTGAGCTGAAAGTTGACGTGCCCCTTGTCAGCCGCAGCGCCAGTGCCTTCGAGCAGATGAAACAGCAGTGCGGTGTTAGCACCCGCCACTTGCAGATCGCCGACATCAAAGCTCACCCGGTACTGGCCGATCTGCGCCGCCGAGGTATCGACGACCGTGATACAACTGCGGCTGCGGGATTTGCCACTGATAGGATCGTCGTTGCTGCCGAACACCAGCTTGCCCCCTGAGGTGGCGTCCGCAAGGTATTGGCCACTGCCGCCATACTGGCCGGCAGTGATATTCGGAAAACCCACCCCGGGACTGCCATAGGAAACCGATCCCATGTTGTTGGCGTCAGGCCCCCTGGCAACAACATACCCCGGATCTGTATCGAAATTTTCCGAGTAGAGAACCGCTGCCGGATCGGCGGCCATCAACGCAGAAAGTGAGCACACGAAAGATCCAAGGACGGCGACAAAATGTTTCGAGTT
This sequence comes from uncultured bacterium, assembly GCA_965367965.1. GTDB lineage: Bacteria > Verrucomicrobiota > Verrucomicrobiia > Verrucomicrobiales > DEV007 > JBBKXR01. The sequence goes on from CBDULB010000004.1 coordinate 93,704, forward strand.
CATAGAAGTCTAAATAGAAGGACAGCAGGCAATCGCAAGCGCTCGCACAACCTGCCGACACCTCACTACTTCCCTGAACCACAAAAACTAACGAAGTATTTCCAGCCTATTCATCTTCCGGCTGCAGCGACTTCAAGCGGATGTTGCGGAACCACACCGGCTGGCCTTCTGCCTGCAGCGCGATAAAACCAAAACTCAACTGCTCAGGAACACCCGCGGCGATCAATTCCGCCGACGATTCGACGCGACCTTCAGGGTCGATTTGCGGTCGCTGATAGCGCAATACCTCCTTGCCGTCGACACGATGAATCACTTCTTCATTGCCGCGCACCTCGATTTCGATGCTTACCCACTGGTCTGCGGGGATGGTCGCCGAGGTCGATTTTACGATGTGATCAGTGACCAGTTCGCCATCCATCTCGAGATTGGTGCCCGGGGTGCAGACATTGCCGGTGGGACGTTCGCCCTTGCCTTCATCGGCGAGAAATTGAAACTCCAGGCTGACCGGAAATGACTGATTCAAGCCCATGCTCTGCGGCGACTGCGAGTGAATCATCACACCGCTGTTGAGGTTCACATAGTGCGGCGCGTCGGCCATCATTTTGCCGGTAAACCGATACTCCATGCGCAGCAGGTAGTGGGAGTAGGCGATGTTCGAATAAAGGTGTCCGTAGCGCTTGTCGAAGGTCTCGTATTTGTCATACGAGACTTTGAGAATGCCATCCTCGACCTGGAAGGTATCCAGCAAATTTTCACCGACCGGCGAGCCGCTGAATTTCGGCGTCCAGCCGCTCAGGTCTTTACCATTGAACAGCGTGATCCAGCCGTCAGCGTCGCGTTGCCTGTTTTCCTCAGCGAAACCGGGCAGCGAAAGAAAAGACGCGAGCACGAGGCACACGATCAGGCGGGATATTTTGACGAATGGCATGGCTGCCATTTACCCATGTTTCGGGCGACTGGGCAAGACTCAGAAATGACTCCAAGCAGGTTCGACTATTGAATCAAACCCGCCGCTGACAGGTTCAGCCCGGATGGCAGCAGCACGCTGTCGATCACATGGATGACGCCGTCGCTACATTCTACATCGGCATCGATCAATGCCGCATCATCGATCATTACTTTGGCGTTCGAAAAAGTGACCGCCAGGGGCGCCCCCTTGACCGGTTCAATCGATCCATCCGCGAGAGCCGCGGCCAGCAGGTGCTTCCCCGGACTGACATGATGAGAGAGGATTTCCACTAACTGCGACTTGTTTTCCGGTTTGAGCAGATTCGCGAGGGTGCCTTGCGGAAGTTTCGCGAACGCCTCGTCCGTCGGGGCAAAAACGGTGAGCGGATTGTCCCACTGGAAAAACACCGTAAGTCCGGCAGCGTCGAGTGCTTTTTTGAAAGTGCCAAAGCGTCCATCGGCGACCGCGGTGTCGATCAAATTCCGCTTCGGCGACGTGGCTGAAGCCACCGGGCGTTCGTCTGGGTTTTGTTCCTGTTCTGTAAAATCACCCTGGCCTTTGCCGTAGGTGCGAATCCAGTCGACTTCCAGTTCGAACGGGCCCGCCTGTTTGTCGGCGAGGATGATGCCGATTTGTTTGATCTGTGCAGGGTTTAACACCTTGTCGGGCAGGCTCTGTCCACGGAAACTTCCTTCGAAAGCCGAAAACGGAATCTTCACCTGCTGCCACTCTCCCTTGGTGGTCTCAAACTTGCCGGAGAAAGACACCGCCCAGTTGCGGAAACGGGCGTCCGATTCGAGACGCGCTTCATAGGTGCGACCATCACCTCGCACCCGTAGAAGCAAGCCGAGGTCGTTGCTCAAATTGTAGTCAACCGCTTCACTTCGCACCAGCGAGAAGCCACCGTTGTTGTCGAGGGAAAGGTCGCCGGAAAAGCGCATCGTGCCATCGTCGGTGAACTCGACATTGCCTTTGGACAGGCCCCCCATCACCCCGTCGTTGACGACCTGCCAGCCGAGCTCAGCGTTTTGTTCGGGAGTAAATTCCGCCACTGACTGGCCGCGCCAGGTAGCACGGGTCGGATCGGATTGGGCGTTGCAAGTCATCGAAGGAATGGTGGCAATTGACGCCACGACCAGCAGGCAAATGGAGCGGGGTTTCATGCTCTTTTTTACGGCCGGAGTCGCAATCCGGTTTCAAGTATTTTGCGTTCTCCTGCCGATTTCGAAACTGCGCGCGCCTCGACCCGGCCGCCAATCCCCTGACTGACGGGACGTGCCGCCGGGGGCGGCGCCGTTCGCCGGCCGCTACTCCACCACGGGAGTGAACACAATGTTGCGATACTTCACCGACGTATGATCACCCTGCAGATACAGCGGACCGGGGGCGACCGGGTCGGTGTGCATGGCTCCGGAAGTGGGACCGGACACCGGCTGATTGTCGATAACTTTGACGCCGTTGAGTATCACCGTGATGTGGCGATCGACCAGAGTGATGTCGTAGCTCTGCCATTCGCCGCCGACCTTGCCCGCGTTGGCGGAGCGCTCGACCAAACCAAAAATCGAACCGACGCCCTGCAGTCCCTGCATGCGACTGTCGCGGTCGACCACCTGCGCTTCGTACATGCCTCGAACGTAGATTCCACTGTTGCGATCTTTGCCGATGAGGAACTCGATGTGCAATTTACCATCGCCGTAGTCGCTCTCGGTACAGAGATTACCGTAGGCACCGGTGATGCTGAAATCGGTCTTCGGCGTGGCGTTCACCAACTCGCCGTCCGCGACCGACCAGCCGTTGTGTTTGTCCTGACGGCGCAACTTCCAACCGCTCAGGTCTTTCCCGTTAAACAGAACTACCGGCTCGCCGAACACTCGCTTTTCAAGATCCGGCGCAGGCGGCATCGGAGGAATTTTTTTACCGGTAAACGGATCGCGAATCTCCGCCTTATCCGAATCGGCAAAGCTGGTGACAACCTCTCCCTTCACGACCCCGGCCTCCGACCAGATCAGCGCGCGGTTCTGTGAAACGATCGGGCCCTTTTTGCCTTTGCGAACGGTTCTCAACGGCACGTGAATGTTTCCGTCGCGAACCTCGACGCCGTTCAACGGTTTGATCGAACCGACATTGACCATCATCGCCACCGAAGGTTCGCCATCTTTTTCTGCGACACTGAGCCAGCCTGCTTCGCCGGACTGGAGCGACAACGACCAGTCGCCGAGCAGAGATTCGGGTACCGGCTCGGCCAGCGATAAACCCGCCGATCCACAAAGCAGCCATGCGCTCAGCAACATGACCACACCTGGTCGGGCGATAGCGCTCGATCGTTTTATCATATCAAATCGACGGCCCGTCGGTAGGTTTAGCTCAATCACTGCCTGTCAGGATGCGGCGGGGCGCGGGATTCGACAAGGATGAATGCTAGCGCCCATTAACTCGACTGCCCTCATACAAGTCGGCCACTTCGTCATCATCAAGTGCCACGCTGAAAACGGCGATCTCATCCATACGCCCGTTCAGATTCCTGATGGCAAAGGTCGGGTCTTCTCGAAACGGCTGCCCCCAGTTGCCGATCTCGGCGTTGCCGATGCGCAGGGTGTCGATCTGATGCTGCGGCCGGATGCCTTCGCGCGAGATGCGTTCGCCATTGACGTAGTGCGAAACCTGCCGGCTGTGTGGATCGAACACCGACGCGAGGTGCAGCCACTGCCCGCTCATCGACGGGTCCCACATCGGCGGCGAAAAATAAAGGTGCTGAAAACGAGTCGGTGGTCCGTCGGGATTGTCCGGATCCTGTCTCGAATCATCAACCATGACCGACAGCATCATCGTACCGTCGTTGCGAATCTGCCAATGCGGCTCACCGGTCTCGTAGCTGTCCGCCATAAACAGCGCATTGTACCAGCGATCCAGGCTGTCGATGCGCACCCAGCAGGCAAACGTGAACGCTGAAAATTCGCCGGCGACGTTGACCCGCACACGCGCACCGGGACGACGGAATTCGAGCGCCGGCTTCATCCCCGGCCAGCGACCATCCACCCCCTCAGCGAGTACCACCACCCCATCGAGCTCGGAATTTTTCGGCACTGTCAGATTGGGAATCAATCCCAGTGGATTGGCGCGGGCAAAATCGTAATAGGCAATCAGCCCGTCGCGCGCCGCCAGTTGATCCCGGTGTTTCTGCCAGCGAACAAAATCCGCCCGCTGCTCATCGACGGCACGCGAACCAAATTGTTTTACATCGGGGAATTTCACCAGACCGCTTTCCGCCGTCGCCGACGGACCGCCGGGCGCGAGACTGAATGCGGCTCCTTGTTTGACCAATCGCTCCGCTTCATCGCCGTGGCGCAACGCGATCTCACCATCGAACACTTCGACGTGACCTTTGCCATCGCGCACCTTGAGCCCGAACTCAGTGCCCAGATCGACAATCTCGGTGCCGGGCGCCTGAAGCTTAAAACCGCGTGCCGCCGGTGGCACACTCATGCGCACTGAACCTTCGCTGCACGTCGCCTCCCACGCGGACTTCAGAGAAACCTCAGCCGGGCCCTCGAGGGTCATCGTCGCACCTGAAAAAAACCGAATCTCGGCCGTCCCGGTGGCCAACTGAAAACTTTCGGCGCCGAGTGTATCACCCTCTCGGTGCGACGAATCGTCATCGACCCAGGACGCGTCGAACAGCCTGCCGACCACCGCAAAGCCCTGAGCCGAAGGCTCATCTTTGCCTGTTGCTGCTGCCGCCACCGAACCGGAACGATCGCCGTCGCCGGCACCGGAACGGGATTGCCAGTACATCGCGGTCGAGCCGAGGAAAAATGCCACCATCGCCGCCGCTGCAATCGGCAGCAGTGCCGGAAATCGAAGCACTTTCCGGTCCGCCACCAAATCGCCCTCAGCAACCGGTGATGATTCCAAATTCAGCCACGGCGAGGTGGCCAGATCGTTACTGTCCTCACCCACATTGCGCAACGAATCGTCGAGCGCCAGGTAGCGACGCATCACCGCTCGAAGTTCGGCGCTTTCCAGCAACCGTTCCTGCAGGGCTGCAAAAGCCTCCGCTTCGATGGTGCCGTCGAGATAGGCGTCGAGCCACTGTTTCTCCTCGTCCGGCAACCTGTTAAAATTTCCCGGGGCCATCATCGTGTGCCCTCCGCGGTCTGGGTTTTGGCTTCCACACAGGTCATCAATTGATGGCGCAGCCGTTTCAGCCGCATATAAAATGCCGCGGCCGACGAACCCGCTTCCTCGGCCAGTTCTTTGACCTTTACGCCGGGCGTATAGGCGAGCGTGATAAATTTCCGCTGTTTCTCGGGCATGGCGAGCAGGCACTCCTCCAGCGCACTGTGCTCGGCCCGGCGCGAGTCGAATTCTTCGAAGCCTTCGTCAGCCATCAGTTCGATCACGTCCTCGCGAAACACCAATCGATCGCGCGCCATCTTGCGCCGGTACGCCAACGCTTCGAAGCGAGCAATCACGCAGGCCCACTTCATAAAGTGTGTATCCGGATCGTATTGATCAAACTTTCGCCAGATCACCATCGCCGTTTGCTGCAGCACGTCCTCAGCGTCCGTCCAGGTCGGCAACAGCGAACGAATGAAGCGGCGCAGGTCGGGTTCGAACTGCGCAAAGCGCTTCACAAACAACTCGTAATGGTCGTCTTGTTCAACGGATTCAGGCGATGGCTCGGTAGCTGACATAACTCTCCACGACAACACTGCCGCTCGACGTCAAATCTAACGCGGCCGACAAAAAATCACCAGACCGGGATTGCCCGGCCGATCGGACTCAAATAATTTCCGCGATCGGTTTGCCCGAATCGAGCAAATATACCGGACGTCCGCTGTAGTCGGGAAAGGTCACCCGTGTGTCGATGCCGAGCACGTGGTAAATCGTCGCCAGCACATCGGACGGCGTCAGCGGTCGTTCGATCGGATGCTCGCCTTTGGCGTTGGTCGCCCCTACCACCTGGCCCATCTGCAAGCCACCACCGGCCATGACCACACTCATCGCCTGCCCCCAGTGATCCCGACCGGGCACCGGCCTTCCCGGGAGGCCTTTGTTCAACTTCGGCGTGCGCCCGAACTCACCCATGATGACCACCAGGACATCATCGAGCAGACTGCGTTCTTCGAGATCCTGCATCAGGCCACCGACCGCCTGATCGAGCACCGGCAGCCGAACTTCCAAGCTCGTTTTGAGATTCGCGTGCGTGTCCCAATGCGGCATGTCGACGGTGACAAAACGACACCCCGACTCCACCAGCCGACGCGCCATCAGCGTGTAGTGCCCCCAGGGCCCGCGACCGTAGCGATCACGAATTTTCGGTGATTCTTTCTCGATATCAAAAGCGGCGCGCGCATTGCCACCGGTAATCATTTGCATCGCCTCCTGCTGGTAGCGATCCATGGTTTCCATGGTGCCACTCTGATCGAGATTACGATTCAATTGATCGAGCTGGCCGAGCAAATCAGCACGGCCCTGCGTGCGGCTGTGGTCGCCAACCATGTTTTTCAAAACCGGTGGCGGTGCGATCGGATTTTTATAATTCGACGCCAGATACTTCTGCTTCAGATTTAATTGAAAAGGATTGTAGGCATCGCCAAGATACGCCGCGCCCTGGTATCCGGGGTACAGGTAGACACTCTCCGCCGCAGGCAAGCCGACGTAGGCAGGTAACCCCGCCGCGCGCGCGCCCGCCAACTTGGCCACACAGGAACCGACCGATGGCGACATCTGCGCTTTGTTCGCCGAAGTGCTGCCGAAGCGCCCGGTCAGCATCCAATGAGCCGCGGCAAAATGATCACCGTTGTCGTGATGCACCGATCTGAGAAAACACATCTTGTCGGCGTGTTTGGCGTGCTGCGGCAGCATGTCGGAGATGCGAATTCCGGGAACATTGGTGCGCATGTCACCCCACGGCCCACGATAGTCAGTCGGCGCGTCCGGCTTCGGGTCGTAGGTCTCAAATTGACTCGGCCCCCCGTCGAGCCAGATAAGAATCACCGACTTGTCGTTCGGCGCGGCCTTACCCTCCGCCTTGAGCCTGAATAGATCCGCCGCGGACAGCCCCAGCGCCCCCAGTGATCCCGCCTTGAGCAAGGTGCGGCGGCTTAACCCATTGTGACGAATCGGAGAACTGCTGCGAGCCATGACTCAGTAAATCACCGGCCTCGCTTCCGCCCAGTAAAAATTGCGGCTTAGATCCCCCTGTTCGCGTACCCTGTTCCGGTGATAATTTAGCCCGCTCAAATTCCCGTTCGCTATCTGACCAGCTATCCATTTCTATTGCCACTGCTATACGTACCGTCCGACCCGATCTGCCATGTCCGAAGCGCCAGCCACCAATCCTCACCCGTTGCGACGTTACTTCATCGCCGGACTGATCACTGTCATACCGCTGTGGATCACCTGGTTGCTGCTGCGCTTCCTTTTTCAGACTGTCTCCGCAGTCGGCGAGCCTGCGGTAAAGTGGCTGGCGGAAAAGGCCGGGCCCAAATTTCCCAACCTCGAAGGCTTTCTTTCCAGCGACATCTTTCAGGCGGTGCTCGCCTTTCTGTTTGTCATCGCTGTGGTGCTCGCTCTCGGCATGTTGACCACCGTCGTCGGCGGACGCAAACTGGTCGAGACCTTCGAAGCACTGCTCGATCGCCTGCCCCTCGTCCGCAACATTTATGGAGCAGTCAAAAAGCTGACCACCGTGCTTCAGGAAAAACCCGGAAGCGATGTCCAACGAGTCGTGCTGCTCGATTTCCCTTCGCCGGAAATGAAAACTGTCGGGCTGGTCACAAGAGTTTTCACAGACGCCAACAGCCATCGCAAATTAGCGGCAGTTTATGTGCCGACCACCCCCAACCCAACGTCAGGCTATCTTGAGATCGTACCGGTTGACCTGCTGACACCGACCGACTGGACGATGGATCAAGCGATGAGTTTTATCGTTTCCGGCGGTGCTATTGCACCTGAATATATCGTCTACGACAAAGTTGATTCGGCAGAAACGTAACTCAGGCGGGCAACTCCACGTCGCTGGTCGCGCCATCGAGGGCACCGCGCACTGACGAATAAAGTTCATCGAGCGGGTACGGCTTCTGCAGGAAGGGCACGCCTTTGTTCTGTGCCTCATCGAGGTATGAGCGGTCATCGGTGTAACCACTGCTTAACAACATCGGCATGTGGGGCCGACTGTCGCGAACCGCGTTGACGACATCGATGCCATTTCCGTCCGGCAGCATCGCATCGGTAAGCACCAGATCAAAGCCGTCGGGATTGGCATGGAAGGCCTCAAGGCCGGCACTCACTGTCATCGCGATCTCAACCTGATAACTGTTGCGGGACAGCGCGCGACTGACAAACTGCGCGACACCCGGCTCGTCTTCGACCAACAGGATTCGTTCACCGCCACCTGATCTGGCTTTGGCGTCGACCTTTTTGTCATCCCCATTAGCAACCGATTTCTTCGACAAATCAGCCGGCAATTGAATGATGAAGCGGGTACCCCGTCCGAGCACAGAATCGATCTCCACCGTGCCGTTATGCTGCTCAATGATGCCTAGTACCACCGACAAACCAAGGCCGGTTCCCTCCATTCCCTTGGTAGTGAAGAATGGATCGAAGGCTTGCTCGATGAGCTCTTTACTCATACCGCTGCCGCTGTCACAGACTTCCAGTCGGAGCGCGGGTGCGCCGTCCGCGGTCGTGCCTACCTTGGTGGAAATGTGCAATTCCCCCCCGTCCGGCATCGCGTCGCGGGCATTGACACAAAGATTCATAATAACCTGCTCGAGCTGGCCACGATCCGCCTCGACAAAAATATCACCGTGATCCAGGTCGAGTTGAAATCGAATATCTTCACCGATCAAACGCTCGAGCAAGCGATGCATACCACCGACCAGTTCGCCAACATCGAGCTGCTTTTTCTGCAGCACCTGCTTTCGCGAAAATGCCAGCAACTGCCGCGTAAGCGACGCCGCACTGACCGCAGCGCGACGGATCTCGGTAACCTCGGCATGGTAGTCTCCCCGCGCACCATCATCGAGGATCTCATCGGCATAACCAATGATCGGGACCAGCATGTTGTTAAAATCGTGGGCGATGCCGCCCGTTAATTTACCAACCGCTTCGAGTTTTTGTGACTGATGCAACTGCTCAGTGAGCGCCAGCCGGTGTTCCTCCATCGCGACGCGTTCGACGGTATTCTTGTAGGCGGCCGCCAACATTTGGAAGAACACCAGATTGTCTTCGCCCCACTCCCGCGGGCCACTGACATCAGCGAACAGCGTCAGGCGGACGTTTTCGTCCTCACTGTCACTATCAATGCGCAGATTTACGAATGCGCCAACGCCTTCGGCTTCCATCAGTGACTTTTCGACCACCGCCTCTTCGGGCAGTTCCGAGATCTTTGAAATCGCGACGCAACCGGTTTCGTCGGTCTGACGTCGCAACCATGTCATTTTGCTGACAGGCATGCGCGACACCTCTTCCTCACTGCGCAAATATCCGGACTTGGCCCATCCCGCCTCCCGACTCATCGATGTCTGGCCTGACGGCTTGTCCTCCACCATCCGCCAAACAGCGATATCCTCCAGTTCTGCCGCCTCCCCGAACCTTTCCAGGGCTTGATTAAATCCCTCCCGCCAGTTTTCTGTCGTCAGGCGCAGCAGATTTCCGGTGATCGATGTCATCAAGCTCTCCATTTTGATCTGCCAGTGCAGCTTTGCGGTGCGCTCCTCGACCATGGACTCGAGTTGTTCACGGTAGCGCTCCATTTCCGCTTCCTGCAGCTTCGCTTCGGTGACGTCACGAAAAACGAGCACCGAACCGGCCAGTTGCCCCTCGTTGTCATAAATCGGCGCACCCGAGTCGTTTACATCGATCCTTGATCCATCGCGACGCACCAATACAGCGTGTTTCACCAACTCCACAACGTGCCCGGTCTGCATCGCTTCCAGAGCGGGAATGCTGATCTCCGAATCGTCTTTCGATGAGCGCACCACAAACACTTCGCGAATGTGTCGCGCCTCCGCTTCTTTCGCGCCCCAACCGGTCAGCTCTTCAGCAACCTTATTGAGAAAACGCACGTTGCCATGTTCGTCAGTGGCGATGACACCATCCCCGATCGAACGCAAAGTGGTCGAAAACCATTCTTCGCTTTTGCGCAGGGCGGCATCAACACGCGCCTTATGCAGAGCCATTTCCACCGTCGAGACGAGGCTGCCTTCGTCGAAGGGTTTGACCACATAACCGAGCGGCTCGACTTCCTTGGCACGATCGAGAATAGTTTTCTGGGAGTAAGCAGTCAGGAAGACCACCGGAGTGGCAAACCGGTCCTTGAGGATATGAGCTGTATCGATGCCATCGACATCACCGCGCAGCGTGATGTCCATTAATACGAGATCAGGCCGCCCTTCTTCGACTTGAACCACGGCCTCGGCACAACTTTTAGCCGTGCCGATCACATCGTAACCGACGCTGCGAAGGCATTCAGCGATATCTTCGGCAACGAGACGTTCATCTTCGACCACCAGTATTTTGTCAGTGTGGGTTTTCATGTCACAATCGTTCTTCGTAAATGCTTTCGCGGAAGGTTATTCGCGTGGCGACACCACCTTCGTCCGGTTCATATTGTTCGGCCTCGCCGTCGAGTTGGTCGGCGAGCATATCCACCAGCCGGGTTCCCAGTGAGCCTTCGCGAACCCCTTTAGGCCCGTCACCATGCGCCTTTAATCCGGCACCATCGTCAGCAACCACCATTGCGTAGCTGTGCGGCTGATTGACCACCCGGCTGATTGAAATCGAGATGCAGCCTTCTCCATTGTCCGGAAAGGCATACTTCAGAGAGTTCGACACCAATTCGTTGACGATCAGTCCGCACGGCAAAGCGGTATCCAGGGCAAAGGCGATATCGTCCGGCGCATCAACCTTCACCTCGATTCGTCCCGCCGTGCCGACATACATCCGCTGCAGCTCGCGCGCCAGAGCCTCAACATAATTGGCGAACTGGATGTTGGACAGGCTGTCTGATTGATACAGTTTTTCGTGAATCAACCCCATCGACCGGATCCGGCTTTCACTCTCAAGCAGTGCATCGGTCATCCCCGGAATTTCACTGCTGCGTCCCTGCATGCGCAACAGGCTGCTGAGGATCTGCATATTGTTTTTCACGCGGTGATGAATTTCCTTCAGCAGAACATCCTTCTCACGCAGCTCAGCCTCGCGCTTCATGCCGACGTACAAATCACTGGTCATACGGTTCATCGAGTCTGCGAGATCCCCAATCTCATCATCCCGATCGATCTCCACCCGTCCGCTGAAATTGCCCTGCGCCACCCATTCGGCCCACCGCTTTAACTGAAAGATCGGTTTGGTCAAACCACGCGCAAATCGAACTGCAAACACCACCCCGACCAACAGCGAACTGAATGCCAGCAAAGCAATAATCTGATAAGTTTCGGCAAGGCTCTCCCGGTACTCCCTGAGATCGAGCCCGACATGGATCCAGCCCCAATCAGAGCCCGCGTGGTTGAAGAAAGGATAGGAATAGTGGAGGACGTAACGATTGGCGAATTCGGCATCTTCCGGATTGTTAAATCTCTCATGCTCGACGAACTCTCCCTCGGGTAACCACATCGCTCCCGCCATCGTTTCGTTGCGAACTTCGATGCCATTCTTGCTGTCGTCTTTGTAAGTGATTACCGAGCTGCCATCAGACTTTCTGGTGACCACGCAGTAGACCGCTTCCGGATTCTTTTCGACCATTGTCGAACACTGTTGAGCGACTTTACCAAACTCATTGGTCATAATCAGCTGACCGGTCGTGTGGTCGAGCGACGCTGCCAGCAGGCGCGCCCTGCTGACCAGATGATTGCGCAACATCTTCTTTTCATGGGCAATGATCGCGACCGCGAAAAAGGCAATCGACAACAACGCGATGGTCGCAGCGAACATCGTGGTGCGCTGTGATATCCCAAAGAAATGCTGCGGTTTTTTTCCCTTATCTTTCATCGAAGCCGGGACTTCGGAGTCGAGGGGGGAAGCTTCGGTTCCTGCCTTGGCAGACGGAGTTCCCCTGTCACCGGGTGCCTCGACAGAAATGGATTCGCCTGACGCCTGCGTCTGGAGGTCAGCTCCCGACAAAGACACTGCGAACGCAGCCGGAGAAACAGATCCGCGAGCAAGGGGCTTCACAAACATCCTCCCTCCGCCTTAATTTTTACCGGGGCTGGCTCGACCGTGTGCCTGACATGGGCCGATATCCTGCCTTCTGAAGCCGTCGTCTCTGGCAAATTTTGCCAACGCTTCAGCATCACACCCGCCATCGCCGTAAGCTGCGGGTCGCACTCGTCGAAACGGCTGATGCCAGTCAGCATCAGCCGCCGGCCTGCCGCCTCCGCGGACGACAGACAGCCGACGATGGCCAACGCCATCGCGATTCCAACGATCGACGTAGCGAGCGAACACCGACAAATCTGACTTCGATTCGGCTTCATTATGGTTTCACGTCCCTAGCAGCTCCGGGCTGCGCAGACCGCTCCCGGGCCAGCACCGAGTCGACCCGGATGGCCGGCGTTTTCAGTGGCATCGTCAGGCCCTCCCAACTGACGAAGCCTTGTTCCCGAATCTGACCGCGGCGCACCCCGGCCTGCCTGAAAATATCACCGCGCCCGCCGGCTGTGACGCGCCAACAGCTTGAGTCAGCCTCTTGCTGCAACCTTTGGCCGCAGCCGCGGTCCCTTGAAAAAAGGGCACACAGCCTCGAAAACAAGGCCATCCGCAGAATACGGAAGCCCCGCAAATCCGTATTGGGCCCGCGCGTCGTCATAAAAATCATAATTTATCATAATTTCCATAAGACAGCAATTCTTTTTGCCTATCCGAAACATAAAGAATACCGTGCATTTTGCCCTGCTCACCGGGCGTTTACGGCCGCGAAAATGCCCTAGTAAACCGACCGATAAAGCTCGGCGAGTTGCCGCGCATCGGTCGCAACCGGGTTGAATTGCGCGGTCCACTGCCCGGCCGATTCCTCTGCCATGGCCTCGATCGCCGACACCTCGACCCCCAGATCGCGCAATTTCGTCGCCAGACCGGCCCGTTCGAGCTGAGCGGTCACCCAATCGGCAAGCTGGTCAGCCTCACCAACACCGAGTTCGCCGTAAATCGCCGCCGCTGCGTCGTCGCCGGCATTAAAACGGATCACCGCCGGCAACACCACGCCGACCGCCTGGCCGTGAATCGTGCCATAGCGAGCCGTGAGCGGGTTGGCGCACGAATGAGCGATGCCGAGCATCGAGTTTTCGATCGCCGTGCCTGCATACGCGGCTCCCAGTTGCATCCGCGCCCGCGACACCAGATCACCTGGACTCTCGAGCACTTGCTGAAAACCATCGCGCAGCATGGCGAAAGCCAATTTCGAATAGGCCATCGAAACCGCGCTGCGTTTGTTGCACACCGCTGTTTCGATCGCGTGGGCGATCGCGTCGATCCCGGTCACGGCGGTTACCTTTGGCGGCTGCGTGACCGTGATTTCGGGATCGAGAAGCGCCACCGCCGCCGCTGCCTTTTTATCACCACAGGCCATTTTCGCATGCGTCTCACGGTCGGCGATCAGCGCAAACGACTGACACTCGCTGCCGGTTCCCGACGTGGTCGGAATCGCAATCAGCGGCAGCATCGGCTTTTCCGCCTTGCCGACACCCCAGTAGTCCTGCATCCGACCACCGTTGGTGAGGATAAAATTTGTGCCCTTGGCTGTGTCCATACTGCTGCCACCCCCCAAGCCGATGATCAGATCGATGTTGCTGCCCTCGGCAACCCGCACCGCGCGGTCGACATCGCGGGTGGTCGGATTTTCCCGCACCTCGTCGAACACGATCACTTCAATTCCCGCCGCCTTCAGATAGTCGAGACAGCGCGCTTCGTGTCCCGCAGCGCGCAGCCCGGGATCGGTTACCAACAGAACGCGACTGGCACCGAGATCTTTCGCCAGCTCACCAAGCTGTGCCAGCACACCCGCGCCGAATACCACCTTACCGCCGGGAACATGCTCAAAATGAACAACTTCGTCGGACGCACCGTAACCGATACACAAACTCTCCAAGCTCAGATCTGCTGACATGCCTGCGGAAAAAAGTTCGTGATTCGCTACTTACGCTTGCCCGACGTTGATCACTCAGGCACTGGCAGCGATCTGGAACGAGCGGCGCGCATAGAGGAAATCGAACAGATTGCCCTCGTGCGGTTGATCCCACTTGATGCGATTGGTCGGCACATTGCCGATATTGAGACGATCAATGGTCTGGCAGTCGAACAGCTGGTTGATCCACTCGATGTCGCGCGTGATCGCTGTCACCGCCAGCGAAGGCCCGATTTTATCGAGCATTTCCGCCTGCGGACATTCGACAAATGCAGCGAATGGAAACAGAAACTCGCGGATCGCCAGATCCTGGTCAAATGAATCCACCCGCACCACCGTCGGCAGCAGGTAGTTCATGCCCTGGCGTTGCTGAAAGCGCTCCGCACCGTCACGTAACTCAGCAGTGACGTCGCGAGCGCCGCCGGCGTCGAGCCCGCTCTGCACCGCATCATTGATCCATTCAGCAAATTTGGGATTGGCGAAGCCGGACAGTCGCGCCTGCGGATCATCGGCATCGAGCGGAGTGATTTCGATCAGTTTTTCAGCCACCGCCTGAATAATCTCGTCGGCATATTTTGGCACCACCACCGTTGAGGTGTTGATGCAACTGCGTCCGCTGTTGGCGGAAATCGATTCGACGATGGTGTCGACGTAATCTCTCCAGTTCTCGATCTCGTCATCGCCGATGATAATTTTCGAATAGCCGGTGCCGTGCACCTCGACCCGTTCGTCGTGCTCATACTGCTTAACGGTGTTGTCGTCACCGAACAACATGACCCGGCCCGCGCGGCGGATGATGCCTGCCGAACCATCGTGCGCCGTCGGATAGAGACTGAACGCCTCCGGAGGGCAACCGGCTTTGATAAAGGCCTGAATGATCCGCCACGGCGTCCACGGCTCTTCCCGACCCGGCTTGAGCACAACCGGCACCTTGAGCGCAATCGACGGAATCCACAGCGCGTTCACCGCCGGCGAATTGCTCGGCAAAATCACCGCCAGCGAATCGCTGAGTGCCGAAAAACTGACCGGTGCCCCGCCCTGCTCGCCGTGACCTTTGTCGATCACCGACAAGTCGAGACCGCGCGACAGGCCATTCAAAATGACATCCATCTCGCCGAACAAGCCGCCGAGGCGCTGCATGTTCATGCGAATCAAGCTGTGCGGCAAACCACTGGTCGAAGCCAGCGACAAGACATAATCGTCAGGCGACTGCAAATCCCCGTCAATACCGACAGGCAGATCGTCGTTGAGGAAATACTCGCCCGCCTTTTTGGTGATCTCCAACAACTCGGCACAGGTAAACTTTTTCAGCGCCATGCGCGCATCACGCATCTTCAACAGGTCGCTCTTGACCATGTCGGCACAGGCAAAACTGAGAGTCACTGCGGGCTCATCAGAACCGAGACGGGCGATCTCCTGCACGTCGAGGCTCTGGTAGACTTTTCCCTGACGGAGGATCGGAATATGGGGAGGCTTGCTCATGGTCAAAATTGGATCGCTTTGAGTGTCGACGAAAATCTGCCCGACGAAAGCACAAAAGCCAATACCGGAACGCTTCATCATTCACGCTGCGCGGTCCGAGTCCAGTTACGCCTTTGCGTTTGCCATGAATGCCCGCACGCTTTGAATCGGGAACGAAAAAGCGCATGACGCCACGGCTTCGTCGACGCTATACTCGCCACGGTCCGCACCCCCGCTCACTGGACCGTGTCGCATCTGCCCGTCCAAAACCCGTCACCGCAAACCCACCCCGCCTTGTCCATACGACCGAGCATCGCCCTGCGCACTATCGGACGCATGCAGA
>CBDULB010000005.1:0-108312 GCA_965367965.1 uncultured bacterium
AGGGGAGCCAGCGCTGCCAAAGCGGCGGAGGATTTGAGGAAATGCCGGCGGGTTTTCATAAGTAATCAGTAAGACTGAAGTCTGAATCTATATCTGCATGAGGTCAATGCACGGGACCGGCGAGGCGCCGGGTTCACATGATAGGCTGCCAAAGTCACGCCAGTATGTCTTTCACCACATGGCCGTGGACGTCGGTGAGGCGGAATCTCCGGCCTTGAAAGCGGTAGGTGAGCTGCTCGTGATCGATGCCTAACAGATGCAGAATAGTGGCGTGAAAATCGTGCACGTGGACGCCGCCTTCGGTGACGTTGTAGCCGAAATCATCGGTCTGGCCGTAGCTGGTGCCGGGTTTGATGCCGCCACCTGCCATCCACAGGCTGAAGCACCGCGGGTGATGATCGCGACCGAAGCTGGTCTCGGTGAGCTTGCCCTGGCAGTAGTTGGTGCGGCCGAATTCGCCGCCCCAGATGACCAGGGTGTCGTCGAGCAGGCCGCGTTGCTTCAGATCGCGGACCAGAGCGGCGGAGGCCTGATCGGTGTCGCCGCACTGCCGCTTGATGCCTCCGGCGAGTCCGCCGTGTTGATCCCAACCCTGATGATAGAGTTGGATAAATTTTACGCCGCGCTCGGCCAGTCGACGCGCCATCAGGCAGTTGGCGGCGAAGGTGCCGGGATCGCGCGAGTCTTTGCCGTAGGCTTCAAAAGTGGACTCGCTCTCGTCGGAGAAGTCGGTGACCTCGGGAACCGAGGCCTGCATGTTAAAGGCCATCTCGTACTGCGCAATACGGGTCTGAATCGCGGCGTCGGGCGTGCCCTCGAGTTGGTGTTCGTGCAGGTCGCGCAGCCGATCGAGCATTTGCCGGCGGCTGTCGCGACTGACGCCGTCGGGATTGCTCAGGTAGAGTACGGGGTCCTTGCCGGAACGGAACTGTACGCCCTGGTATCGACTGGGGAGAAATCCGCTGCCCCACAGGCGCGAGACCAGCGGCTGGCCGCTGCGGTTCTTTGACGTCATGACGACGAAAGCGGGCAGGTCGGCGTTGTCGGTGCCGAGGCCATATTGCAGCCAGGCTCCTATGCTCGGGCGGCCGGGGATCTGTGATCCGGTTTGCAAAAACGTGACGCCGGGACCGTGATTGATCGCCTCGGTGTACATCGATTTGACCACACAGATGTCGTCGGCGATGCCGGCGGTGTGCGGCAGGATTTCGCTGAACTCCTGCCCGGATTGACCGTGTCGGGCAAACTTAAAAGGCGAGCCGGCGAGCGGCAGGCTCGATTGATTGCCGGACATGCCGGTCAGGCGTTGGCCGGCGCGCACTTCGTCAGGCAGTTCCTGACCGTGCATCTTGTTGAGCAGCGGTTTGTGATCGAACAGATCGAGATGACTCGGTCCCCCTGACTGAAACAGAAAAATGACACGCTTGGCCTTCGGCGCGACATGACTGGCCGGAAGAATACCGCCCAGATCGGGGCGTTCGGTGGCGGCGTGGGATTTGCCGTCGCCTTTGTCGAGCAGGTCGGCAAGCGCAATGCCGCCGAGTCCCATACCGAAACGGTTGAGGAGCTGGCGGCGGTTAAGGGGTGAGAAGTGGGAGGTCATCGCTTGGTCACGGTTTCATCATAGCTCAACAGCGCCTTGGCGACCATGGTGGCGGCGGCCAGATCGAGCGGCGGAAATTCGGCGTCGACCGGGTGCTCGCCGGTGGCGAGAAACTGTTCGACGGCCTTGGCATCGCTCGCAAAGTAAGCGCGCTGTTCGTCGTGCAGTCGGCGCAGAATGCCGCGTTCGGTTGGGTCGGGCCGGCGGCTGGTCAGGCGGACAAAAATGTCGGACAGGGTGGCGTCGGTATCGCCGGGATTGGCGCGCAGGCTGTTCGCTGCCAACTCGCGGGCGGCCTCGACGAATTGCGGGCCGTTGAGCAGCACCAGTGCCTGCAGCGGTGTCGAAGTGGTCTCGCGGCCGACGCTGCAGACGTCGCGTTTCACGGCGTTGAAAGCCACCATTGCGGGTGAAGGGCCGGTGCGTTTCCAATAGGTGTAAAGGCTGCGCCGGTAAAGGCCGTCGCCGGTGCTCGGTGTCGAGGGTTTGAACGATTCGGCGATGTCGTACGGTTTGACCGGAGGGCCGCCGATTTTGTCGACCAGCAGGCCGGACGCGGCGAGAGCGTTGTCGCGGATCATTTCCGCCGGCAGGCGATGGCGCGGACCGCGCGCGAGCAGGCGGTTGTCGGGATCTTCGACCATGACCGATGAATCGCTGGCGAAGCTGTTCTGGCGGTAGGTGTGCGAGCTGACGATGGTTTTCATCAGCGCTTTCAGATCCCAGCCGGACTCGATAAAATCGGCGGCCAGCCAGTCGAGCAGCTCAGGGTATTGCGGCCGGTCGCCCTGACTGCCGAAGTCTTCGGGCGTGCCGACCAGACCTCGACCGAAAGCCATTAACCAGAAGCGATTCACGGCGACGCGGGCAGTCAGCGGGTTATTGGGATCGGTCAGCCAGCGGGCCAGTCCGAGCCGGTTGTTCGGAGCCCCTTCGGGAAAAGCACTGAGCCACTCCGGGGTGCGTGCGCTCACCGGGTCGCCGCGTTGATCGTAGGCACCACGGTTGAGGACGTAAGCCTGTTTGGGCTCGGCGAGCTCGCGCATGACCATGATTTCGTTGACCGCATCGGCGTCGGCGTTGTGCGCAGCGCGGGCCGATTGCAGGGCGGTGAGTTGCGTGGCGTAGGGCTCGCTCCGGGTGGCGAGGAACAGCGATTTCAGATCCCCGATTTTAGAATTTGGATCGTGTAGTTTAGCGACTTCCGGTTCGCTTAGTTGGCGATTAAAAACGCGCAGGTCGTCGATCAGGCCCTTTTTAAATCCGCGGTCGCGCATGCGCTCACCGAGGTCGATGTAGTCGCCGCCACCACCAGTGATGTTCTTGGTCAGGTGATCGCGAATGACCTCGGTTTCGACCGGCTGGCCATCGATGAAAATGCGCAGCCCATCGGCGCGGCTGGAGCCGTCGTTGCTGACCGTGATCTGAGTCCAGGTGTTGAGCGGGATCTTGTCGCTACTGCGAATGCTGATGGCATTGCCCGGCCAGAAATGAATCAATGACCACTTGATCCGGCCTTCTTCGATGAGCAGCTCGTAACCGCGGCTGGCGGCGTCCGTCCAGGCGCGCGAGCGATGCAGTACCACGGCGCGTTCTTTTTCATCGGGAGTGCTGATCCACACCGAAACGGTGAACGGTTGATGACGGGTAAAGTTACCGATCTCGGTTTTCACCGTGTCGTCACCGGTGAGGAGGATCGCCTTACCGGCGTCGGGGCGGCCGTCGACCATCTGGTTGCGGTTGGTCGAGGTCGCTGGCTTGATGATTTCTTTGCCGGTCTCGACCTGCTTGTCTTTACCGGTCTCCGGGTCCTTTTCCTTCTTCGTCTCTTTTACCCTGGGCGCTTCGGGGGCGCTGTTGGCGAACGAATTGGCCGTGGTGTCGTCAAAAGTGAAGCGTCCGATCTCTCCGGGAATGTCCAGTGGCTGGTCGTTGATTGATTTTTTCCAGACCTCGAAAGCTGCGGCATCGGGCTGGATGGCGGCGAGTTTTTTTTCTTCAGCAGCGACTGCGGCGGCGAGTTCGGCGGCTTTCTGCTTCGAGGCAGCATCGCGCAACGGCATCGCCGGTGTCGGCACGGACGGGGTGAAAAAGGAATACAGACCCGCCTCATCGATGTCATCGAAAAAGGCAAAAAGGCTGTAGTAATCCTTTTGAGTGATCGGGTCATACTTGTGGTCATGGCAGCGCGAGCACTCGAAGGTCAGACCGAGAAAAGCGGTGCCGAAGGTGTGCACGCGGTCGGCGATGTACTCGACGCGAAATTCCTCTTCGACCGAGCCGCCTTCGACCTTTTGTTGGTGCAGTCTCGAAAAGGCGGTGGCAAGAATCTGGTCGTCGCTGGCATCGGGCAGCAGATCGCCGGCGACCTGCCAGGTGATAAAATCGTCGTAGCGCAGGTTGTCGTTAAAGGCGCGAATCACCCAGTCGCGCCACGGCCAGACGTCGCGATCCCGGTCGACCTGCAATCCGTAGCTGTCGGCGTAGCGGGCGGCGTCGAGCCAGTCGACGGTCATGCGTTCGCCGTAGGCGGGCGAGGCGAGCAGTCGATCGACGAACGCCTGATAAGCGGCATCGGGATCTTTCTGGTGTTCTGTCAGGAAATGAGCGACTTCGTCCGGTGTCGGTGGCAGCCCGGTGAGATCGAATGACACGCGGCGGATCAGTCGTTCCGGTGCAGCTTCGGGCTGAGGCGCGAGTGCCGGTTTTTCGGACTGCAGCCCACGGGCGACAAAGGCATCGATCGGGTTGCGAACGGGAGTGTTGCTTTCGACCGCGGGCGGCACCGGCTTTTGCAGCGGCACGTAAGCCCAGTGAGCCTGGTATTCGGCGCCCTCGTTGATCCAGCGTTTGATCTTTTCGCGATCCTTGTCGGTGAGCTTGCGATGGCTCTTCGGCGGCGGCATCAACTCATCCGGATCGTCGTGAAAAATGCGCTCGATGATCGTCGAAGCGTCCGCATCGCCCGGAACGATGGCTTTGCCGGCGATGGCGTCTTCGCGAATATCGAGGCGCAGATCAGAGTCGCGTTTTTCCGGGTCGGGACCGTGACAGAAAAAACAGTTCTCCGACAGGATCGGCTGAATGTCGCGGTTGTAGCGCAGCGGATCGTCGTCCGCCGCCTGCAGTAATGAGGTCGCCGGCTGGAATGCCAGTAGGCCCGTGGCTGCGGCGGTTATGGAGAAAAAAAGTCGCATGGATAAGAGAACGGCAAGCTTACCGTGACTCTTACGCCGAAAAAAGGCCGCTTTTGCGTCGCTAACCGGGTGCGGCAGAAGGATCGCCAGCAGGGACGGGCTCCGGCGTCCACCTCCTCGGCCGCGGAGACTGGCGGGACACCAGTGTCACAATCTCATCCAGTGAGATTCTACTCCGCCGAAAAGTGATAGATCGTCGTCTGCTGGTAGGTCTCGCCGGGACGCAGAATGGGCGACGGGAAACTGGTCTGATTGGGCGAGTCGGGAAAGGTTTGCGCCTCCAGACAGAACGCACCGCGCCGGACGTAGTGGCGACCGTATTTGCCCTCCATGCCATCGAGAAAGTTTCCGGTGTAGAGCTGCAGGCCGGGTTCGGTGGTGGAGACTTCGAGCACGCGACCGCTTTCCGGATCGACGACGCGGGCGATCTTTTGTTCAAGCTTGCCGTCGCGACGGTCTTTGAGCACGTAGTTGTGGTCGTAGCCCTGACCGACTTTCAACTGCTCGTTTGCCAGGTCAATGCGCTGACCGATGGCGGTCGGCTGCCGGAAGTCGAACGGTGTGCCGGCGACCGGACGCAGCTCGCCGGTGGGAATGTTAGTGGCGTCGGTGGGATTAAAGCGATCGGCCTTGAGCGTCAGTAGATGGTCGAGAATCGTGCCCCGGCCGGCGCCGCTGAGATTAAAATAGGTGTGATTGGTCAGGTTGAGAACGGTCGGCTTGTCGGTCGTCGCCGCGTAGTCGATGCGCAGCGCGTTATCGTCGGTGAGCGTGTAGGTCACCTTGGTGGTCAGCGCGCCGGGATAGCCCTGATCGCCGTCCGGGCTGGTGTAGGTGAGTTCGACCGATTGCGGGCTGGTGAATTTGGCGTTCCATACCCGCTTGTCGAAGCCCTTGTCGCCACCGTGCAGGTGATTGACATCGTTGTTGGTCGCCAGGGTGTAGGTCTTGCCGTCGAGTGTGAATTTGCCCTTGGCGATGCGGTTGGCATAGCGACCGGTGATGCAGCCGAAATACGGACTTTTGGCGAGGTAGGCTTCGAGCTCGTCGAAGCCCAGCGCGACATCACCGAGCTCGCCATCGCGGTCGGGCACCCAGATCGACTGCACGATGCCGCCGTAGTTGAGAATCGATACCCGCATACCATTGCGGTTCTCCATCTGATACTCGAGCACGTCCTCCCCGGTCGGCAGCGTGCCGAATGAGAGTGGTTCCCTGCTGACGTCCGAAAGCAGCTTGGTCGTTTCGCACGAAGCGACGTTGAGGGAAGACAGGACCAGGGACAAGACAAGCGCCGCAAATTTCATGGCGTTAATAATCGCCACAAATCCGCAGTCGATCAAGATCAACCGGTTCTGTCCGCAATTATGGTCAGCAGATGGACTTCAAGTTTGATCCGCAATTTCACCAGCAGAGATCCGGGATCGAATACGTGTGCCACCCCGTGCACGCTTCACGCCAGCAGCTTCTTCACCACTTTGCCATGCACATCTGTGAGCCGGAAGTCCCGGCCCTGAAAGCGATAGGTCAGCTCTTCGTGATCGAAGCCGAACAGGTGCAGAATGGTGGCGTGTAAATCGTGCACGTGGATGGGATCTTCTTCGACGCCCCAACCGATCTCGTCGGTTTTGCCGATGACCTGGCCGCCTTTGACGCCGCCGCCAGCCATCCACAGGCTGAACGAATAGGGATGGTGATCACGACCGGTGACGGTTTTAAATCCGGAGCGGTTTTCGCCGAGTGGGGTGCGGCCGAATTCTCCGCCCCAGACCACCAGCGTTTCGTCGAGCAGACCGCGTTCCTTGAGATCGGTGAGCAGGGCGGCGACCGGTTGGTCGGAGATTTTCGTATTGGTCGCCAATTGGGAGTCGAGATTGCTGTGCTGATCCCAGGTCGACAGGAACAGGGTCACGAAGCGCGTGCCGCGTTCGACCAGGCGGCGGGCGAGCAGGCAGTTGCGGGCGAACGATGACTCGAAGCCGGTTTTGTCGACGCGGTTGAGCCCGTAGGCTTCGAGCGTCGCGGGTGATTCGCCGGACAGGTCGCTCAGCTCGGGCGCGGCCGACTGCATGCGGAACGCGAGTTCGTAGTTACGGATGCGACTGGCGATCTCCGGTTGAGCACTTTCGCTGAAGCGCTGTTGATTGAGTTCGTTAACCGCGGCGATACTGCGCGCCTGCATTTCCGGCGTGATACCGGGAGGGTTTTCCAGATTGAGCACCGGGCTGCCCTGGTTGCGGAACAGCGCACCGGAGTAGTTGGATGGCAGAAAGCCGCTCGACCACGACGCGGAGCCGCCGGGCAGACCGCGGCCGAGGGTGGTCATGACGACATAGCCGGGCAGGTCGTGCGAGGCGCTGCCGAGGCCGTAGTTGAGCCACGAGCCGAGCGTCGGCGCTCCTCGAAACGGCGTGCCGGTCAGCATCAACAGCTGGCCGGGCAGATGGTTAAACTGATCGCAATACGCCGAACGCACCATGGCGATGTCGTCGGCATGCTCGGTCAGATGCGGCACCAGATCGGACATGTCCATGCCGCACTGGCCGTATTTTTTGAAGGTGCGCGGGCTGCCCATCAGGCGGGCGGTTTCCTTTTTGGTGAAGGAAAATTTCACCCCTTCGAGCAGCGACTCGGGCATCGCCTGGCCGTCGAGTTCGTTGAGCTTCGGCTTGGGGTCGAACAGATCCATCTGGCTTGGGCCGCCTTCCATGAACAGGTAGATGCAGCGCTTTGCCTTGGGCGCAAAGTGCGGTGCCCGGGTCAGGCTGGTGCTGCCGGGCGCGGCGAGCAGGCCGTCGTCCTGCAGCAGTTGGGCGAGCGCGACGGTGCCGAGTCCACTGGCGGTGGTTTGCAGAAAACGTCGCCGGCTGGCGTTGGTGGCGAACTGGGAGGGATCAATCACGGGTAATAAATTCGTCGAGGTTGAGCACGACTCGGGCGGTAGCGGTCATCGCCAACTGAGGATCGGTCTTACCGCCTTCGCTGTCGGCGTCGTCGGCACTGGTGGTCGCTTTGAGAAAATCGTGGTGAGCCTTTTTTAACGCGGTGAGTTCGGCATCAGTCGGCGGACGGTTGAGGCTGCGCAGCGTCAGATCGTTGATCGCGGCATCGATGTCGCTGCCGTGAGTTTCATAAACTTCGCGGCCGAGCACTTCGGCGCACTCGAAAAACACCGGGTCGTTGAGCAGGGTCAGCGCCTGCATGGGGGTGTTGGTCGAGTCGCGGCGGCTGCAGGCAACACTGGTGTCGGGGGCATCGAAGGCGGTCAGCATCGGATACAGCACGGTGCGCTTGAGCACGATGTAGGTGCCGCGCCGGTAGCGGTCTTCACCTTTGCTCTCCGGCCACTGCACGCTGCGGCCGACTTCGGAGACGAACTCGGGGAGCGGTGGATAAACGCCGGGACCGCCGATTTTTCGCGACAGCAAACCGCTCGCGCTGAGGTGAATGTCGCGCACCGTTTCGGCGCTGACGCGCACGCTGTTCTGCCGCCATAGCAGGTCGTTGGGCAGCTCGGGTTGGGTATTCGCTGAGGATTGACGATAGGTCGAGGAAAGCACAATGGTGCGGATCAACTGCTTGCGACTCCAGCCGAGACGGCGGTATTCGCCAGCCAGCCAATCGAGCAGTTGCGGGTGCGTCGGCGGCGCTCCGTGGGTGCCGAAGTCGTCGGAGGTGGACACGATGCCAATACCGAACAGGCGCTGCCAAACACGGTTGGCGAGCACGCGTGGCGTGATCGGATTTTCTGGTTCAAATAACCAGTGAGCGAGGTCGAGCCGGTTCGGGGTCTTGTTTTTGCCAACCGTCAGAGGGTGCAGTGCAGCGGGCGTGGCCGGCGACACGGCCTCGCCGTGTTGGGTGTAGTCGCCGCGGATGTGCACGAATGACTTGCGGCGATCTTTTTCGCCGAGTTCGACCAGCGATTGCGCTTTCGGGGTGGATGCCTTTTTGCGTTTGCCGAGCTCTTTTTCGGAAATCTTGGCGTCGGGTTTGTCTTTGTAGACGGGAGCTTTCCAGCCGCTGTCTTCGCCGAGCTCGACGCCGGGGTCGACGTCTTTGGTATTATTAAAAAAGGCGTACAGCTGGAAAAATTCTTTCTGCGAAATCGCGTCGTGTTTGTGGTCGTGGCACTCGGCGCAGGCGACGGTCAGGCCGAGCCAGGCGTTGCCGGTGGTGGCAACGCGGTCGACGACCTGCTTGACCCGGTCGAGTTCGAAGTCCGAGCCGACCTCGGTATTTTTCAAATTGTTGCGATGAAATCCGGCGGCGACGATTTGCTGCTGCGTCGGCTCGGGCAGGAGATCGCCGGCCAGTTGCTCGAGTGAAAATTGATCGAAGGGCTGGTCGGCGTTGATCGCATCGATCACCCAGTCGCGATAGATCCACGCCCACAGTCGCATGTCGTCGCCGAGATAGCCGTCGCTGTCAGCGTAGCGCGCCAGATCGAGCCAGTGCCGCGCCCAGCGTTCGCCGAAGTGGGGTGAAGCGAGCAGCTCGTCGACCTTGGCGGTGTAAGCGGCTTCGGAGTCTTTTTGCCAGGCCGCTTCGAAGGCGGTGATCTGCTCCTGCGTCGGCAGCAGGCCGGTCAGGTCGAGGTAAATACGGCGCAGCAGGGTGTGTGGCGAGGCTTCGGGGGAAGCCGTGAGTTTTGCCTCTTGAAGACGTGCCAGCACGAAGGCGTCGATCGGTGACGTGGCGCCGTCAATCGCAGGAACCGCCGGTTCGGTGATGGGCTGATAGGCCCAGTGTGCGGCGGCATCGTCGGCGGCCTGACTGGCGCCAATGCCCGCAGCGATGGCAACGGCAAACAGGCCGAAAATGGGAATGCTCTTAAGCATGGGGGAGGATGCCACGCAAAATTGCGCTGAGCCACTCACGCGATAATGTCGTGTGCAACCTGACCACCTTCCGCTCCGGTGAGCCGATGCTCACGGCCGGCGTGACGAAATTTCAGGTTGTTGGCCGGTAAGCCGAGCAGGTGAAAAATCGTCGCATGTAAATCGCGGAAGTGAATTTTACCGTCGACCGCACGCTTGCCGGTGTCGTCCGTGCCTCCGTAGGCGAAGCCCGCCTTGACGCCGCCGCCGGCCATCCAGAAAGTGAAACCGCTCGACTGATGACCGGTTTGGTCTTTGTCTTTTTCGCCGGGAGTGAGACCGGGACGACCGAACTCGCCACCCCAGACTACCAGGGTGTCTTCGAGCAGGCCGCGCTGATCGAGATCTTCCAGCAGCGCGGCGATCGGGGCGTCGGTGGTGCGACAGTTCGCCTGTAGATCGCGGCGATGATTTTTGTGCTGATCCCAACTGCCGTGATTGACTTCGATGAAGCGCACCCCGGCTTCGGCGAAGCGCCGGGCGAGCAGGCATTGGCGGCCGAAATCCGATGCCCGGCAGGTGCCTTCGAGATGGTTTTGGCCGACGTGGTAGCGGTCGAGGACGGCCTGCGGCTCGCTGCTGATGTCGAGCAGTTCGGGCGCGGTGGCCTGCATGCGAAAGCCGAGCTCCATCGATTTGATCACGGCATCGAGTTGGCTGTCGTCGGAGCGCTGCTGCCGGTGCCGGCGATTCATCATTTGAATCAGGTCGAGTTGCTGACGTTTGGCGCGGGTCGACAAGTGATCGCTGCTGACGTTCGGCAAAGTCGCCAGACTCATGTCCTCCCCGTTAACTCCGATCGGCGTGCCCTGGAAATTGGCGGGCAGAAACGCGGAGCCATAGCTCGAAGGACGCGAGGTGTTGAGGCTGATGAATCCGGGCAGGTCGCGGTTGTCGCGGCCCAGTCCGTAGCCGATCCAGGCACCCAGCGAGGGGCGCTCGCGCAGACGGTCGCCGGTGTGCAGTTGCAGTGCGGACTGGGCGTGAATGCCGGTGTCGCAATGCATGCCCTTGAGCACACAAAGTTTGTCGGCGTGTTTGGCGGTCTCGGGCAGCAATTCGGAAATCCACAGACCGCTCTGACCATGCTGTTGAAATTTGAACGCCGAACCGGCGTGCGGCGTTTTTCCGGTTTGCGGTTTGTAGTCGAAGGTGTCGAGCTGGGCCGGACCGCCGCTCATGAACAGGAAGATCACCCGACGTGCGCGCGGGGCGATGTGCGGCACCGGATTGGCCGCGTTCAGTGATTCCCGCCCGAGCAATCCCTGAAGGGCGAGTGAACCGAAACCGCACGAGGCAGTCTGCAGCATGCGGCGGCGGGAGGGTGTCGGCACGGGGGTCATGAATCAGAGGTAAAACGATCGATCGGGGCGTCAGTCGACGTAGCGGAATTCGTTGCTGGCGAGCAGCGATTGGCACAGGGCGGCCCAGGCTTTTTCCTGCGGTTCGAGGGTTTCCAGTAAGTAGCGCGCGCTGGCTCGCTCGGTGTCGTCGGGTGAGCGCATCAGCGCTCGGCGCCAGAGCTGTTCGATGCGTTCATCGGTTTCCAGGTCGGCATTCAGTGAGGCGGCAAAATGCTCAGCCTGTGCGGTGACGAATTCGCTGTTGAGCAGAAACAGGGCCTGAGTCGGCAGGACGGTCTGATCGCGTTTGCCGGTCACTTTCAGAGCGGCGGGCAGATCGAAGGCGGCGAGTTCGGGCGGTGGCGAATTTCTCAATTGGCACAGGTAAATGCTGCGGTGATCACTCGGTTGGTGAAGGTTGCCGGCGTGATTGACGAGCACGTCAAAATGGCGAACCGCGGAGCCGTCGGCGGGTGAGTGATCGAGCTGACCGCTGACACTGAGCATGGCGTCGCGCAGCGATTCGGCATCGAGTCGGCGGCGCAGGTGCCGGGACAGCCAGCGGTTTTCGGGATCGGCGGCGAGGCTTGTTGCGTCGCTGTGGCTGGCGAGCTGGTAAGTGCGTGACAGAACGATGGCGCGAATCATTTTTTTCATCGACCACTCACAGTCGCCGCTGAAACGACTGGCGAGGTGGTCGAGCAGTTCGGGGTGAGTCGGGCGTTCGCCGTAGACGCCGAAATCATCGGGAGTGCCGACGATGGCCTGACCGAACAGGTGCAGCCAGATGCGGTTGGCCATGACGCGGGCGGTGTGCGGGTGTTCGCCGCTGGTCAGCCACTGGGCGAGTTGCAGACGGCCACTTTGTTTCGGGTCGACGGTGATGCCGGCGTTGAGGTCGGCGGAATAAGCGGTGAGGAATCCGCGTGGCACCGCGTCGCCGAGTTTTTTGGCGTCGCCCTTCTGGTTGATCTTGCAATCGACGGGTTGCTTGCGGTCGCGCACGCCCATCGCCAGGGGTGTCCCGGGTGGGTAAGTAAATTCTTTTTTCAGTGGCGTGTTATTTTTCGATGAGCGCGCTTCGATTTCAGCGATGCGTTCGGCGAGACCTTCGGGGGGCAGCGTCAGTGAAGCGGTTTCGAGGACGTGCAGTTGAGTCGGCGGGGCGGTCAGACTGACATTGGCAGCAATTCCCCACAGGGTCTCGGTGCTGGTGAACAGACCGGCGAGGGCGTAGTAATCGCGGGTCGGGATCGGATCGAACTTGTGATCGTGGCAGCGTGCGCAGGCGACGCTCAAGCCGATGATTCCGGTGCAGACGGCATCGATTTGGTCGGCAACGACGTCCATTTCGAAGTTGCTGTTCATCGCCTTGGCGGGCTTCGAACCGATGGCGAGAAAGCCGGTCGCAGTCAGCAGGCGGTCGCGTTCGGTAGCCGTGGTGGCATTTTCCGCAAGCAGATCGCCGGCGATCTGTTCGGTGAGGAAGCGGTCGTAGGAGAGGTCGCGGTTGAAGGCATCGATGACATAATCGCGGTAGCGCCATGCGTGCGGAAAGGTGGCGTTGCGGCTCAGGCCGTCGTTGCCGTTTGACTCCGCGTAACGCGCCACGTCGAGCCAGTGGCGCCCCCAGCGTTCGCCAAAGTGTGGAGAAGCGAGTAGCTCGTCGACGAGTTTGACGACCGCTGCCTGGCCGGTGGCGTGGTAGCTGGCGACGAAGCGGTCGACCGCGCCGGCGCTCGGCGGCAGACCGGTGAGATCAAAGTGCAGGCGGCGGATAAGCAGGTGCGGTTCGGCATCAGAGGTCGGCCGGAGCTTGTGCTTTTCAACTCCGGCGAGGACGAAGTGATCGAGCGGATCTCGTGGCCAGCTTTGGTCCACAATGGCCGGCGGGGTGGGATTTCGAATCGGCTCAAACGACCACAATTCGCCGTCGGTGTAAGATTTCCCGACGGAAGTCCCTGCGCCGGCGGTGTTCGCGTCGGCGCTGCGGGGATCGGGGGCGCCCATGGCGATCCATTTGGTAAAGTCATCGATCACCGACTGCGGAAGCGGCTGGTCGGGTGGCATCTCCAGATCGCCTTCATGGCGCAGCGCGTGAATAATCAGGCTGCGCTCGGCTTCTCCGGGAATGATCGATGGCCCCGACTCGCCGCCCTCGAGCATCCCGGCCGGACTGTCGAGAAAGAGTCTGGCACCGACTTTTTTTGCACTGGCTGAATGGCACTCATAGCAATGCTCCACCAATGCGGGGCGAATGCGATTTTCGAAAAAATTGCGCTGCTCCGCATCGACCAGGTCGGCCGCGCCTGCCCCCGATAGAGAAGTGACGCCAAAGCAGGCGGCAATGGCAGTATGGCGAAACAGTTTCATCCCTGTCGGAATCAATCGGGTCGGGTCGACCGAGTCGAAAGAGAAAGTTAGTTAATCAACGTCCATCCATCAATATCGAGCCCACACGGTATCGCGCCGGGTCAAAACCGCTCCACACTAACTAAATAATTGCAGGAAATATTTAATTGCAATTGAATGTTGGATTGGTAGGTTGCGGTATGATGGCTGGACGACTGATTCTTGACGGGGGTGGGTGTTACCACTGCATTTCCAGAGTGGTGGATCGGCGGTTTATATTCGGTGCGACGGAGAAGGAGGTGTTTCGGGCGACGATGCGCAGCCTCGAGGCGTTTCTCGGGGTGCGGGTATTAACCTATTGTTTGATGTCGAACCATTTTCATCTGCTGGTTGAGGTGCCTGATTCCGGGGCGATTGAGCAGTTGGATGAGGGGTCATTGCGGCGTCGATTGCCGTTGTTGTATCGCGGGAAGGACTTGCTGGCGGTCATCGATGAGCTTGATCGTGCGCAGGCGCATGCTCAATCGTCGTCGGGGAGTCGAGCATGGCTGGATGAGGTGCTGGCGCGCTATCAGGCCCGAATGGGCAATTTGTCGGTGTTTTTTAAGGAGCTGAAAGCGCGATTCAGTTTTTGGTACAATGGTCACAACGATCGATGCGGTACGCTCTGGGAGTCGCGCTTTAAAAGTGTGGTCGTCGAGGGGGACGAGTTGGCGCTGATGACGATGGCGGCGTATATTGAGTTGAATCCAGTGCGGGCGGGACTGGTGGCGGACCCCAAGGATTATCGCTGGTGCGGTTACGCAGAGGCGGTGGCAGGGCGGAAACCGGCGCGTCGAAATCTGATGGCGATGCATGGTATCACGCGGGCGTGGCAGGGGCGGGCGCTCAGCTGGAAGGAGGTTGGCCCGGCGTATCGGGTACATCTGTTTGGTAAAGGCGAGCGACGGCTTGGCGATGCCCGGACGGGGAGTGGGGCGCGTGCGGGTTTTGATCCGGACGTGGTTGAGGAGGTAGCTGAGAAGCGGGCGGGCAAGTTGCCCATGCACGTGGTGATGTTAAATAGAGTGCGCTATTTTTGCGATGGCGCGGTACTGGGAAGTCCTGAGTTTGTTGAAGCGACGTTCGAAGAGCACCGGCAGCATTTTGGCGAAAACCGGAAATCCGGCGCACGATTGATGCGGGGTGCTGATTGGAAAGGTCTGGCGACGATGCGCGATCTGCGCAAAGCGGTGTTCGGCGTTTCCGACCCGGCACGCTGAACCGGGCGCGCTTTCGTTATTAGTCGGCCTCAGCTTGCGGCAGCGTCGCGTCGGCCGATTTTTTCAAATGCTTTCGATGGCGTGGCGTAGTCGGGGTATTCAACTCCGGGGTCGTCGTTCGGGAGGAATCGCCAGTGTTTGTACATCCACAGCCAGGGTTCCGGGTTCTCGCGGATGTGCGGTTCGAAAACGTCCCAGCAAGCCTGAGCGATTTCTTCGTCGCTGGCATCTTCGGCAAATTCGAGCGCTTTGAATCCGCGCAGTTGATAGGTTCCGTCAGGGCGGGGTGTGCAAAAACCCGGGATGACGGGCAGATTGGTGCGACGGGCAAGGCCGGCGTGCAGGGCGGTGACGCAGGTCTTGCGACCAAAGCAGCGAATCACCGTGGCCGAGCGACTGGGCTTGATTGTCAAGTCGGTGAGGAAGGCGGCGTGGCCTCCGGCCTTGAGGTTTTTCAAAAGGCGCAGCATGGCGCCGCGTTGTGGAATGACGGTGTGGCCAGTCGCTTCGCGGTTGGCTTTGAAGATATCGGTCAGCAGGGAGTTTTTGAAATCCTGAGCGACGATGGTGAAATCGTAATCGCGCAGCCCCATTACCAGCACAGTCCATTCGAAGTTGCCATAGTGAGGGGTGACCCAGATGGCGCCGGTTTCACGGGTGGCCTCGATTTGCGCCTCGTCATCCATCTGAATGTCACAGTATTTCAGGTAACTGATTCTGGTGACGCGCGGTGTCCAGAATTGATCGAGGACGGTGCGGGCGAAATTTTGAAAAGCACGCCTGGCGACCTGTCGGCGTTCGCGGTCCGTGTAACGATCGCCGAATACCACACGCAAATTCTCGATGGCAGTAGTGCGGCCGCGCTTGTCTGCGTAAAATGCGATCGAGCCGAGACCTCGGGCGGTTGCCATCAGTAATGGACGCGGCAACAATGGCATGCCGATAGCCAGCGCCTTGACGGCGATCCATTCGAGGCGGTAGCGTAGTCGTTTCCATGGTGACGCCATGGTCGCTAGTTAAAGGGCAAGCATGCACCCGGTCAACACAGCCGCGATGAGTTCCGGACGCCAAAATTTTTCATGAACAAAGAACGCCTGACTACCCTGCTGCACGAGGTGTTTGCCTGCCCGACGGCACCCTTCCACGAGCACCATGTGCGGGATAAAATTCTCGAGCTGTTGCAACCGCTCGAACACGTCTCGGTTGAGGCAGACCTTTTTGGCAATTTGATCGCCTGTTATCGACGCGGTGATCATGTGCAACCTCATGTCGCGTTTGGCGCGCACATGGATCATCCGGGTTGGGTGCGAGAGTCGGATTCTGAACAAGTGACGTTTCTCGGTGGCGTGCCGGAGAGCTATCGGGATCGGGAGAAAAATCCGGTGCGCTGGTTCGATGACGGAGCGTTCGGGATGTGGGATTTGCCGGAGTGCGAGATTCGCGACGGATTGATCGCGGGACGAGTCTGCGATGATCTGATTGGCTGCGTGGCGATGATTGCTCTGCTGGAAAATCTCCAAGCCGGTCAGGTTGAGGCATCCTGCTATGCAGTTTTTACGCGGGCCGAAGAGGTCGGGTTTGTCGGGGCCGTGCATCTGGCAAAAGCCTGGCCGCTGGGAGACGAGGTGTGTTTTGTCTCGCTGGAAACCAGTTCACCGCGCGGCGACGCCAAACTCGGCAACGGCCCGGTGGTGCGCGTCGGGGATCGCATGACAGTGTTCGACGACGAGGTTACCGGCGAGCTTCTGGAGGCTGCGAAAAGCGGTGGTATCGCGGTGCAACGTTGTTTACTCGATGGTGGTTCGTGTGAAGCGACAGCGATGCAACTCTACGGTGTCGTCGCGGCCGGCATCTCGGTATTGCTCAACGACTATCACAATTGCGGCCCGGATGATCGGATCGTTTGTGAATCGGTCTCGTTCGATGATGTGATGGGGTTGATAGGACTGATTACCGCCTTAGTTGAGCGATCATCGTCATCTGGAACGGAACCGACGGCGCGGGAGGCGATGAAGGCGCGCATCGAGAAACGTCTTGAGGAGCATCAGTGCTATGCCGACGCGACCCGGAAGAAGTTTGCCGAAAGTCAGCGCGGTTCGTAGCGCGTTGTTCGCCTGATCAAGTGATCTGAATTGCCACAGTTCACTGCTGGGAATATGACCGCTCAAGGGCTTGCGTCAGCTGTGCGTTCCTGACGCAATACCAGGCCAGGGTGGCGATCCGCTCGATCATGATCCGCTACACAAGCAAACATCTTTTCCGTAGTTAAATAATTGCAGGTTTTATTTAATTGTCAGCGGGAGGCGGTTGTTGACTGAATTAAAAGGGGTGGTGAGTGTGGTTGGCATACAGGATTGATTGAAATTTTTTGCGTGGAAATTCCGTCCATACCCGAGGTTGATTTATCGGCTTCGCGGGGGAAACTCTCCGCCCACCCAACGTATGAAAAGATCCCGTCACCAGGCCGCTACTTCGAATCCCGCAGATTTCGCTCCCGGCCAACGCTGGGTGAGTGAGACTCAACCGGAGTTTGGTCTGGCGCTGATCATCACGGCGGATGGAAATCGTGTGCAGGCGCACTTTCCGGCGACCGGTGAGACCATGACCTACTCGTCGCGCAGTGCGCCGTTGCGTCGTGTGGCGTTTGAGCCGGGCGATAAGATCAGTCGCAATGACAATGTGGAATTTATCGTCGACGCGATTCGCACCGATAGCGGTCGTTTGATTTACGTCGACAAAGACGGCGGGGAACTTCCTGAAAGTGAACTCTCCGATACACTCAGCTTGCAGCGTGCGGACGCGCGTCTGTTGGGCGGACACACCGACGACACGCACACCTATCGATTGCGTCAGGCAGCGCTGCGCGAACGTCATCGTGCTCGATCGCGCAACATTCGCGGTCTGAGTGGTGCGCGTATTTCGTTGATTCCCCATCAACTTTACATCGCCAGTGAAGTGGCTTCGCGCCACGCGCCGCGCGTATTGCTCGCCGACGAAGTTGGATTGGGAAAAACCATCGAGGCGTGTTTGATTCTACATCGTCTGCACCTCAGCGGACGTGCGAAACGCATCTTGATTCTGGTGCCGGACGCCCTGGTGAATCAGTGGTTCATCGAATTGTTCCGACGCTTTCAAATGTCGTTCTCGATTTACGATGAAGAGCGTGCGGTTGCGATTGAGACCGGTGTGGCGGCGGATACGCCGGACGATGCGGAAGCGGTGGCCAAGCCGGGGCGCGACAACCCGTTTTTCGATGACCAACTGGTGCTGTGCGCGACGTCGTGGTTGGCGGACAATCCGAAACGCGCCGGGCAGGCGGCAGCGGGTGAGTGGGATCTGGCGATTGTCGACGAGGCGCATCATCTGGAGTGGTCGCCGGAAAAAGCCAGTCCTGCCTACGAGGCGGTGGCGGCGATTGCGGGCGCAAGCGCAGGGCTGTTGCTGCTGACAGCGACGCCGGAACAGCTCGGGCGCGAGGGACACTTTGCGCGCCTGCGTTTGCTCGATCCGGATCGCTTTTCCAATCTCGAAGACTTTATCGCAGAGTCGGAGCATTATCAGGAAGTGTCGCAACTCGCCGATGTGCTGCGTTCCGGTGAGGCCCTGTCGCCTGATAACGCTGCGCTACTCGACAAGATGCTCGGTGAAAAATCATCGGCGGGTCTGGCCAAAAAGGACAATGCCAAAGTTCGTGCGCAACTGTGTTCCGCGCTGGTCGATTTGCACGGGACGGGGCGGGTGATGTTCCGCAATCGACGCATTGTGCTGGAAGGATTTCCAAAGCGCATCGCTCACCTGGAACCGTTGACAGCAGAGAGTTCGGCAGCGCCGGATGTGCTGAATGCGAAGCTCGACTGGCTGGCGGAAATTCTGGTGGATCTGCACGACGAGAAATTTTTGCTGATCTGTCACAGTCGGGAAACCGCGATTGCGATTGAGGAGGCATTGCGAGCTCGGATTGCGTCGACGGCGGCCGTTTTCCATGAGGGGCTGACACTGCTCGAACGTGACCGCAACGCGGCGTGGTTCGCCGAGGAAAGCGGTGCACGGATTCTGATCAGTTCGGAGATTGGCAGCGAGGGCCGCAATTTTCAGTTCGCGCATCATCTGGTGCTGTTCGACCTGCCCGATGATCCGGCGCTTCTCGAGCAGCGTATCGGGCGTCTCGATCGCATCGGCCAGGAGGAGGACATTCACATCCACGTGCCGTTCATCAGCGGCAGTTCAGAAGAACTTTGGGCGCTGTGGTATCACAAAGGCGTCGGTGCGTTTGAGCACACCTTGCACGGTGCGTCGGCGATTTACCGCGAGTTCCACGGTGAGCTTGGGCGACGTATCGAAAATGGTGACTGGGAGGATGCGCTGGCTGATTTGCTGGAGCGGACTCAGGCTTTTAAAGCCAGGATTGAGAGTGAGCTCGAAGAGGGGCGCGATCATCTTCTTGAGATCAGCTCGTTCGACCGTGAGGTCGGCGAAGCGCTGGCCGACCAGATCGAAGACGTCGACGAGGACGTGCAGTTGGAGCGGCTGATGTTGCGCCTGTTTGATCACTTCGGCGTCACGGTTGAGGATCTCGACGCGCGCACTTTTTACCTGAGTCCGGAACATCTGTTCTCGACTGAGGCTTTCCCCGGTCTGACCGACGAAGGCATGACGGTCACCTTCGATCGCGACACTGCGTTGGCGCGTGAGGAGTACACCTTCATCAGTTGGGATCATCCGATGGTTACCAGTGCGATCGAAATGATGCTGTCAACGGAGCGCGGCAATGCGACCTTTGCGCGCATCGATGGGTCGGTGAAGCAGGCACTCCTGCTCGAGGTCGTTTGCGTGCTCGAATGTGTGGCCCCGGAAAAGCTGCACGCCGATCGTTTTCTGCCGAGCCAGCCGATCAGTATTCTGGTCGATCAACAGGGCAACGAGCGCAGCGCCGATTTCGAAATTGAAATGCTCAAGCGTGCCGCCGCTGGTCCGGCCGAGTGGTTGCGCAAGAAAAGCGCGCCTTTGAAAGCCGTCATTCCGAAGATGCTCGAGTCGGGGAAAGGTATCGCCGAGACGCGTGCCGATGCCTTGCGCAAAGTCGCCGCCAAGGTGATGAAGAAGCAGCTCGACGGTGAGTTGAAGCGTCTCAACCGCTTGCGCGAACTCGGTCATCCGGTGCGCGAGTCCGAGATCGAACTGGCAACAGCGGAGCGTGAGCAGTTGGATGGGTATTTGAAAAAAGCCCGTCTGCGTGTCGACTCCGTGCGCTTGATTTTGGCGATCCCGGCGCAGTAGCGCAGTAGCGAAGTCGAAGTGGTTTGAATTTTCACTCAGCTTCGGGGGACAAGTGATCGGTCGGAATGTGTCCGATCATTGGTGTTGCATGAAATGCCGGGAAACTGCCATCATCAGTGATGATTGAAGCGTCCAGCGACAGGGCGGGAGAAGAGAGTCGTCCGTTGCGGGACTATCTGAGATTTTTGCTCTGGGTTTGGCCTGCGCTACTGGCGTCTGCGTTTTCGCATGTGTTGCTTGTTCCGAGAATGGGCAAGCTCCTCGAGGCGGCTGCAGTTGAGATTGAGGAAATGGGGCCGTTGAGGGGGCTCGTGAGTAGCTACGATTTTTTCTTCGGCAATTTCTATATCATTCTTCTATGCGGGACAGTTTTGGTGATCGTGGCCGAACTCACAACGAAATGGTGGCCGCGCCGCCGAAGAGTTTTGCTCGGACTTTTCGCGTGGCTGTTTAACTTTATGGTGTTGGTCGCGTTGCTGCTCCTCGGGACGATTGCTTTAGCGTTGGCGACGGTGGTCCCGGCGTAGTCGACCTCGATCGGGTCGCTGCGAGCATCAGCGAGTGGAACGCGTTGCGGTTTGCTATTCTGCAGGAGAGCTGGTCCAGAGAGGCACTCGCTGCTACCGATGCTGCGCCAACCACGCGCGCAGTTTGCGCCGCTCGGGGATGTCGCGGTAAAGCCAGTCGGGGCTGTGGTTGCGATAGGGGAGCGCTACGAACGTGAAGTCGCCATCGGGTGCGGCCCCGGCAAGGTAGTCGCGGGTGGCGTCGATGCTGCGTTCCTGGCTGATGAACTGTGGTCGGCCGGCGAGGCGGGCCAGGCGAATGGCAGCGGATGCACGGTCGCTTTTTTCGTAGCTCCATTTTTTCACCCCGTCGTAGTGACTGTGGCAGATAAAGCCGCGCCAGAGCTTGGCGATTTCGTCATCGTGCAGGCCGATGAAATTGCAGGCGATGGCACCGCGTGAAAATCCGGCGATGAACACGGCGTCGCCGTCACCGCCAAATTCTGCACAGATTTTCGGCACCGCCCGCTTGCAGTAATCGACCGTGTTTTCGACGCTGCCCCACCATTGCCGCTGGTTGTTCTGACCGTCTTCGCTGACGTAGGGCAGGGTCAGCCAGATAAAGCCTGCGCCGCCACTGATGCCGTAACCGAGCAGGCAGTCCTCGACCTTGCCGGTGGAAATGTCGCCGAACGCATTGCTGTAGGGACCGTTGCCGGCGTATTCGACGATGACCGGGTAGCGTTGCCCAGGTTGCCAATCGGTGGGCAGGTAGAGCGCGTGATGGACGTCGGTCCCGGCGTAAGCGGGCAGGCTCATGCGCACGCGTTTGCCGGCAGACGGTGCTTCGCCGACCAGCATCGGTGGCGGTGGTCCGAGGTCGGCGGCGACGCTGGTGATATCCGGGAATTCGCCAGCGCAGGCGCTGAATTTCGGCTGATCTGAGACGATCATGGAGACGAGGCAAATCAGCCACAGCGATCGTAAACCGCTGCAGCCCGATTTGCCTGCCTCCTTGGGGATCAATATTCGCGGTCCTTTTTGATGCCCGGCTCGGGCTTCGCGTAGCGGCCGTCGGCGTCGGGCATCAGCGGCGAATCGCCGTCGAGTGTCAGTTCCTTGATGTTCGGCGCCATCACGTGCTCGCTGTTGAGCATTTGATCGTAGGTGACCTCCTGGCCGGTGTGGGCGGCCATGCGGCCCATCGAAGTAACGGTGCTGGCAGCGACGCCGCGGTCGACTTCGTTGTGCGGTTTGTCGTTGCGGACGGCGTCCATGAATACTTCCCACTCGATGTCGTAGGGGTTGCCTTCGAGGCTGGCACCGCGCGGTCCGGTCGGAAATGCCCAGACGAGATTGTCCGGCGTGGCGCGCCAGTCGAGATTGATGTTCTGATCGCTGTAAATTCGCGAACGGGCAGGCACGTGGCTCGAAGTCGAGATGACGGCGGAGCCTTTGGTGCCGTGCGCGTAGGCGGCGAACTCCTGCTTCATGCCGGCCATGTTACGACCGTCGTAGATCGCTTTGGCACCATCTGCGAAGGTGTACTCGACACCGTAGCTGTCGAAGTTTTGATCGACCGCTTCGACCTCTTTGCCATCGACGGTGATGTTCTTGTAGTGGCGGCCGCCAACGGCGTGGGCTTTGACCGGGAAGTCGTTTTTCATCATGCACATTTCATCGATGCCGTGGATGAAGAAATCGCTGAAGCCGCCGCCGCTGAGCCAGAGGAAGCTGTGGAAGTTGCGGATCTGATACATCAGCTCGCTCATGTCGCCGGGATTTTTCGGCGTAAAACAGGATCCGATGCGGCCCTGCATGCGATACGAGCGCATGAAGGTGATGTCGCCGATGGCGCCGTCGTTGACCCGTTCGAGCAGGGCGTTGCGCGACTTGCAGTGGCGACACATCAGGCCGACGCCGACTTTGAGATTCTTCTCTTTGGCCTTTTTGTTGATCTCGAGAAGTTTGCGCGAGGAGTAGCCGTCCGGTGACAGCGGTTTTTCCATGAACACGTTGAGTCCGCGTTCGACGGCGTATTCGTACATCGGCCAGCGGAAAGCGCAGGGCGTGGTCAAAATCGCGATGTCGCCGGGATTGAGCTCATCCATGGCTTTTTTGTAACCATCAAAGCCGATCACTTTGCGTTCGCCGACGTCGATGCGATCGCCGACTTGAGGGTCTTTGGAAAGGGTCTCGTGACTGCGTTCGAGTTTGTCGTCGAAGACATCCGCCATGACATGAAGTTTCAGCGGGCCGAGCGTTCCGGAAACTGACAGGGCGTTCTTGACGGCACCGGTGCCGCGACCGCCGCAACCGACGAGGCCGATCTTGACCTCTTCGTTTTGAGCCTGGCCGTAGACCTGGGGCAGAGCGATGCCGCTGAGCACGGAGGCTGCGGCGGCAACTTTACCGCCGTCCTTGATGGCTTCACGGCGGGTCGTAGTGTTTAAAGGGGAAGAGGCAGATTTCTTAGCGTCACTCATGAAGGGAGTTCACCCTTTCGCCGCCCTAAAGTCAAACCGAGAACGCTGGCGCATTTCGGCGCTTGGCGTGCGCGTCGGGGGTTTCTAGGTTGTCAGCGTGACGGTTCGAATCCGACAGCTGATTATTGTTGTAGTGCTAGGTGTGGCCTCGTTGGTTCACGCGACCGAACAGCCCAACGTCATCATCATTCTCGCGGACGATATGGGCATCGGTGATCCGCGCTGTTACACGGCGACTTCGAAGATTCCCACGCCGCATCTCGATGCGATTGCGGCGAAAGGTGTGCGCTTCACGGATGCGCACACGCCGTCCGCAGTTTGCACGCCGACCCGCTATGGACTGTTGACGGGACGCTACTGCTGGCGCACGCGGCTGAAGAGCAGCGTGCTCGATGGCTTCGGTGCGCCATTGATCACCCCGGAGCGCATGACCATCGCTTCATTGTTAAAAGACAAGGGCTACGCTACGGCCTGCATCGGTAAATGGCATCTCGGCATGCAGTGGACCGGAGTCGATGGCACGGCCATCGGTGATCGCGCCCCGGACGTGCGCGGGTTTCGATCCGGTGATGTCGTTGATTTCAGTAAAGCGATTACCGGGGGACCGAATGCGGTCGGGTTCGATCGCTACTTCGGCATTTCAGCGTCGCTCGACATGCCGCCATATCTGTGGATCGAAAATGATCGTGTTGTGAAGCAACCTGACGCGGTAATGCCAAGTCAGCGCGATATCGCTCTGACTACGACCACTGGAAAAATGACCAGCGACTTCAAACTGGAAGAAGTTTTGCCGCGCCTGAAAACCGAAGCGGTAAAGTGGATCGATGAAAACAAGGCCGCCCCGTTTTTTCTCTACGCGCCTCTGAATGCACCGCACTTGCCGGTGGTTCCGGGCAAAAAATTTCGCGGCAGCAGCGAGGCGGGACAATACGGTGACTTTGTCGTCGAGGTTGACGATTTCGTCGGCGGTGTCATGGATGCGCTGCAGCGCAACGGCATCGCCGACAACACTCTGCTACTGTTTACGACCGACAACGGCAGTCTCTGGCATGG
The DNA here is from genome assembly GCA_965367965.1 of uncultured bacterium. GTDB lineage: Bacteria > Verrucomicrobiota > Verrucomicrobiia > Verrucomicrobiales > DEV007 > JBBKXR01. Next base: position 23,960 of record CBDULB010000005.1, read on the forward strand.
TTGGGATCCGCAGAATCCCGATGATGTCGCCGGCTACAAGCCAACGCCACGTGCCAAGGCGGTCGGTGACCTCGGTCATCGGGGCAATGCCCATCTGCGCGGCACCAAGGCGGACATCTGGGAGGGCGGTCATCGGGTGCCATTTCTCATGCAATGGCCGGCCAGGATACCTGCTGCCACGGTCAGTGACGAACCGGTTGAGTTGACCGATATGCTGGCCACGGTGGCGGCGATTGTCGGCACGGAATTGCCCGCCAATGCCGGTGAGGACAGCTACAATATTTTGCCGGCGATGTTGGCACAGAACAGCGAACCGATTCGCGAGGCGCTGGTGCACCACTCGCTGCGCGGAATGTTCGCGATCCGTCAGGGCGACTGGAAGCTTGTCGTCGGTCAGGGGTCGGGAGGTTTTTCGCAGCCGCGCGGAATGAAGCACGATCCTGAGCTACCCGATGGACAGCTCTACCACCTCGCGGAGGATCCGCAGGAGACGAAAAATCTTTACGCTGAGCATCCCGAACGCGTCGCGGCGATGACAACCTTGCTGGAAAAAATACAATCCGGGGGGCGCAGCCGTCGCTGACGCGTTTACCGGGTCTTGCCAATCCATCTGCCCATTTATCATGAAAAATACTGCCCGTTTTCTTTCCGTCGCTCTGACATTTATTCTTTCCTCAGCCGCTACCGTCCACGCCGAGTGGAAAGCCGGCGCGGCGTCGCGCAACATCACGCCGGACACTTTCATGTGGATGGCAGGCTACGGCTCGCGTGACAAGCCGGCCGATGGCAAGCTCACTGATCTGTGGGCGAAGGCGCTGGTGCTCGAAGCGGCGGATGGCAATCGCGCCGTCATCGTGACGCTCGACCTGGTCGGCATCGATCGCGCCACGGCGGCGAAGATTTGTCAGACGGCGGCCGAAAAGCACGGCCTGAATCGCGATCAGATCGCGCTGTGCACGTCGCATACCCACTCAGGGCCGGTGGTGAACAAGAATCTCGGTCCGCTGCATTACATGCTGGTGGCTAAGGAGCAGCAAAAACTCATCGACGCTTACGCGCTGCGCCTGCACGACGAAGTTGTCACTGCGATCGGCGAGGCAATCGCGGCGCTGTCGCCGGCACGGGTGCAGTGGGGCAGTGGCCTGGCGAACTTTGCCGTCAATCGCCGCGAGAATAAGCCGGAAGCGATGGTGCCGGAGTGGCGTGACAAAGGCACGCTGACTGGACCGGTTGATCACGATGTGCCGGTGCTCAGTGTGCGTTCGCCGGAAGATGGGAAATTGCGGGCGTTGCTGTTTGGCTATGCCTGTCACTCGACCGTGATCAGCTTGAACAAGTGGTGTGGTGATTATCCAGGCTACGCGCAGATCGAGTTGGAAAAGGTGCATCCGGATTGCGTGGCGATGTTCTGGGCGGGTTGCGGGGCGGATCAGAATCCTTTGCCACGGAGGACGGTTGAGTTGGCGCAGCAGTATGGAGCGGAGTTGGCTGAGGCGGTCAACGAGGCGGTCAGCTCGCCGATGGCGGAGCTGGGTGATTCGTTGAGCACCCGCTTTAAGGAGATCGACCTGCCGCTGGCAAGCTTGCCGACCAGGCAGGAAAATGAGGCCACGGCGACGACCTCGACGAATCGATTCGAAGTGGCGCGGGCGAAACACCTGCGTGGTCAGTTTGAGAAAAGTGGCGGGCTGAAAGACCACTACCCGTATCCGGTGGGAGTGTGGAAATTCGGTGGCGGCGGTGCGCAGGCGGGCGGCGTCGACTTTGTCTTTCTCGGTGGCGAGGTCGTCGTTGACTACGCCTTGCGGATCAAGCGCGAGATGAACGGTGAGGCGACCTGGGTGGCAGGCTACTCGAATGATGTCATGGCCTATGTGCCGAGCGTGCGCGTGCTCAAGGAAGGCGGCTACGAAGGGGGAGCTTCAAACGTTTACTACGGCCTGCCCGGTTTGTGGGATGAAAAGCTCGAACAGCTGATCGTCAACGAAGCGAAGAAGTAGCAGCACAAACGGGCGTTGGCCGTTCTACTGGCTGGTCCGGTAGGCCGTCGTTGCAGTTCCGGGGGCGGGGCTGTTGCCGGAACCGTTACCGTTGCCCTGCTGACCTCCGTCGCTGTCGGTCGGTTGGGGCTTAGGCTTGGCTTCCGTTTCGCCGTCGTCGTCTAAATCGGTCGCGTCGTCGTCACTGGCCGCTTCGTCGGCATTTTCAGGCTTTTTGACGGCATCTTCCTCTGCCGGCAATGTGACCGGGGTGGCGACGATGGGACGGGCCTTGATGGGTGCAGCGGAAATGGGCGTGGCTTTCGGCGAGATCGGCGGGTCAGCCTGTGCAATCGGGGTCGAGCGCTCGCTGTCGACTGCGGGAGCGGGAGCGGGCTCAGGATTGGTGCGTCGCGTCATCGGCGCAGCGGGGGTGACCCGCGTGCCGGGACGGGCATCGATTTCGACGACCGGAGCCCGGTCGCCGGAAACTTCGCCTTCGCTGTCAACGTCATCGCCACCTACGATGCGGGTAATGTTACGCAGGGCTTCTTCCGGAGTCTCGGCTTTGTTGCCGGCGTAAAGCAGGAGGCCGAAAACGCCCATAACCAGCAGGAGAAACATGCCGAGCACGATGGGATGCGCGGGTTGTTCGTTAGCGGGGCGGCTCTTTTTCGGCTCGGCGTAGTGGCTGCCACTGCTGCGGAGGTCATTGGTGCGCTCGACCGGTTTGATCGAATTGGCAACCGAGCGGATGTAGTTGGCACCGCTGACGATAGGGGCGGTGTCGTTGTGACTGAACTGCTCAAGCGCGTCGCCCACTTCGATCTCGAGATGGCGAGCGTAGAGAGTTAGGAAACTTTTCGCGTAGGTCGTGCTGGCGAATCCCGAATAGTCATCGTCCTCAAGCCCGCGCAGGGTGTTGGCATGAATACGGGTGGCGTGAGCCACGTCCTCGATGGACAGGCCTTTCTGCTCGCGTGTTTCGCGCAAACGTTCGCCGATGGTTTTTGCCATTTGAGTTGAAGGTGCCGCCTATCTTGACTTTTTGCCGAGTCTGCAGCGGCTGTCAACTTATTCGAAGTCCTGACTCAGATCGACAAGTATTTCTCGCGGCTTTGCGCCATCGCCGGGACCAATGATGCCGCGTTGTTCGAGGATGTCCATCATGCGTGCGGCGCGGGTGTAGCCGAGGCGCAGGCGGCGCTGCAAAAAGGAAGTTGAGGCGCGTTTCTCCTGAGCGATGACTTCGAGGCACTTGTCGATGATCTCCTCGTCTTCATCCGAGACGTCATCGTCGCCGTTGTCGCCGCCCCCTTCCAGTGTCTGCTGGATATCGGGCTCGAAATTGGGTTCGCCCTGTTCGGCGCAGAACTCGACCACGCCGAGGATTTCGTCGTCGGAGATCATCGCGCCCTGACAGCGCAACAGTTGCGAGCTGCCGGGAGGCAGGTAGAGCATGTCGCCCTTGCCGACGAGTCGGTCGGCGCCAGCGGCGTCGAGAATGACGCGACTGTCGATTTTGGAAGAGACCTGGAAGGCAATGCGCGATGGAATGTTGGCTTTGATGATACCGGTGACGACGTCGGCGCGTGGCGTTTGCGTGGCGACGATGAGGTGGATACCGGCGGCGCGGGCCTTTTGCGCGATGCGGGCGATGGCGGTTTCGACATCGGCGGGCGCGGTCTGCATCAGGTCGGCGAGCTCGTCGATGATGACGACGATGTAGGGCAGGGTATCGGGGACGTTGTTCTCGTCGGTGGAGGCGCGTTCGGCGGAGGTCATCTCCGGTTCTTCGTCTTCCTTGAATCCCGGAGTCGGGCCGCTGACGGCGTCAAAGCCCTGGCCGGCGCTTTGGTTGATGTTGACGGCGTGAGCGGTCAGCGCGGCTTCGGCATTGGCGTCGATGTTGTCGGGTTCGAACGGCGGCAACACGGCGTCGGACATGGCGCCGTCTTCGGGCAGATCGACCATGAAATCGTCGTCGTCGTCGTTATCCGCGGCGACGGCCTGCGGCGATCCCGGGCGTGCGATGCGGGCGGCGCGCTTTTCTTTGGCAGCCATATCTGCTTCGCCACCTTCGCGGGGGCGGGCGTTAAAGCTGTCAAAATTGCGGCAGTTGAGCTTGGCGAACATCGCGTAGCGACGTTCCATCTCGTTGACCACCCAGCGCAGGGCGAGCAGGACTTTCTTCGGATCGGTGACGACCGGCACGACCAGGTGCGGCAGGGCATTGTACATCTGCATCTCGACGACCTTCGGGTCGATCATGATGAAGCGCAGTTCGTCGGGCGTGAAGCGGTAGAGCAGGCTGGCGATGATCGAGTTGATGCACACCGACTTACCGGAACCGGTGGCGCCGGCGACCAGCAGGTGAGGCATGCGCGCGAGGTCGCCGACGATGGTGCGACCGTAGACGTCTTTGCCGAGGGCGAGCGGGATATGGGCCTTGGTCTTGTTGAAGGCGTCGTCTTCGAACAGTTCGCGCAGCGGAACGAGGACTTTGTCGCTGTTGGCGATTTCGATACCGACCGTGTCCTTACCGGGGATCGGAGCGATGATATTGATGCGCTCGGCTTTGGTGGCACGGGCGAGGTCGGCTTCGAGTGCGGTGATACGATTGACGCGCAGACCGGGGCTCGGGTAGATCTCGTAGCGGGTGATGGTCGGCCCCTTGGTAATATCGCCGGCGGTGACTTCGACGCCGAAGGTGTTGAGGGTTTCAACGATGGTGCGCTGCACATCGAGCAGTGCGTTGGTATCGGTCGGAACGGCATCGTCCGGGTCCGGGGTCTCAAGCAGCTTGAGACTGGGTAGCTCGTAGTCGTCGAATTCGCCGTTTGATGAAATCAGGCCCTGGTTGGCGTTGGCCGCAGCTCGTTCCTTTTTGCGATTGCGGAACAGCGCCATCGCCGGATCGAGCTTTTCACCGTCGGCACCGGCTTCGTTGCGGCGCTGGCTGGAGTCGATGATCTTGGGTTCCGGTGTGGGGTCGGAGAGTGGCAGTTCGAGTTCTTCGGCTTCGGCCTTTTCGGCGACCGGTGCCGCGGTGCGGGATTTCTTTCTGGAAATGGATTCGCTTTCGGCGTCCTGCTCGTCTTCGACTGCTTTGCGCCGACGTCGGCGGCGGACCGGTTCGAGGTCCTGTTCAAGTTCCTCCTGGCGGGCAATGCGGCGATTTTCCAACCATTCCTCGCTGCGCTGGCGGATCAGCAGGGCAAAGCGCAGCGGGTGCATACCGGTGATCACGATCAGGCTGATCGCGTAGACGATCAGGGCGACGATGAACGCGCCAACGGTGCCGACGATGCTGGCGAAGAGTTTTTCCCCGATGGCATAGCCGAACAGGCCGCCGGAGCTTTTTGGCAGATTGTATTGCTGTACCCAGTCGTTGAAGAAGAGATCCTGATATTCGATCAGGCAGGTGGCGGAAATCACCAGCGCGATCAGGGCGCAGACGTTGCGGACGCTGAAGAACCGGTTGCCGAGCAGGCTCAATACCGCCCACCAGACCAGCACGCCGGGGATTAAATAGCAGGCGGCGCCGAAAAAGAAATACGAGCAGCCGGCGAGCAGAGCGCCAGCCGGGCCGATGAAATTGCTGACCGCTTCCTTGGCACCGGCAGTGCTGCTGAATGGCACCCAACTGGGTAGATCGCGGGGGGTGTAGGAGACGAGTGCCAGAAAATACAGGATCGCAATGCCGCCGAGGGCGATAGCGATGCCTTCATGCCAAACGTAGGGCGTCGGGGCGGCGCCAGCTTTGGCACTGGCTTTCTTCTTGCGGGGAGTGTTTTTGCGGTTGGCAGCCATGGAGCGCGTCAGGACCCCGTCCGTTGCTGACTGGTCGATGGTGGAAAATGCCGATCACCAACCAAGAAGCCCCTGGATGCCCTTGCTTTGTTAAAATTCTATAAAAACTGGATTAAACCAGAGAAATCACAGTAAATAGTAAGCTGCGAGCTAAATTCCTTCAATATTTATCTTAGTAATCTAAAATATTTGTCGATGCGAGGCTTTTGCCAAGTCCAGGCGTTCCAGTCCGATTAAAATGGAGCGGAACAAATGCCGGGTCGGCCGGCATCGGGCGAGGCACTCGGCCGCCTGCTTGAACAACAGGGGCCTGATAGCCTGCGGGGAATGACCGGGCGATTCGATATTATATTCCGGGAAAATAATAAGTTACGGGGGTGGTGACGGTCGCCATTGCGGCACGACGCCATCGCGGTTGAGATCGGATTCGATACTATATTCCGGGAAAATAATAAGTTACGGGGGTGGTGACGGTCGCCATTGCGGCATGCCGCCATCCCGGTTGAGATCGAGTCCCATTCCATTACTTAGAATAATTCTAAAATAGCCTTGCGTCACCGTGGCGCTGAGGTGAGGCTCGCGAGCATTGCTGGTGACATGTCTGGAAAACCCGATAAACGAAGCTCAAATCTGAGTCCGCAAACGCGCGCTGCGGATTCGTCAGGCGGTGGAGTCATGCCGGTGGCTCCCGAATGGGTGGAGCGATTGACGGATTTTCTCAACCGCGAAGGTGAGGTCGAGGCGATTCTGGTGCAGCCGGGGGCGCATCGTGTGTCGCTGGCGACTTTGGGCAATGTCGATGAGACGAAGTTGCGCGCGCGCCTCGATGCCGTGTTGCGTTCACTCGATGAAAAAACGCTGAGCGTGGGTAGTAGCGCTTCGGGGGCGAATCTCGGAAGTGTGCGCATGCGGCAGTTGCCGAACGAGACGCTGTTCGAAAAGCCGAGTTGCCCGACTGCGCCGACGCTGTGGAAGTGGCGCGAGTTCAAGTGGCCCGAGCCGGAGGAGATCGAAGCGCAGAGTGAGGAGGAGTGGAAGGCGCTGGCGTGGCAGGCAGGGATTTGTGGCGTCGCGCTGATTGCGGCGTGGATCTGCGGTGCCATTGAGGCGATTCCGCGCGCGGTGAGTCTGGTGCTTTACAGCATTGCGATTGTCGCCGGTGCCTGGGACGCGGCCATCGATGCCTGGGAGAAAATCCGCCAGGGGTCGCTCGACATTCACTTTCTGATGCTGGCGGTCGCAGTCGGCGCGGTGGCGATCGGTCACTGGAACGAGGGCGCGCTGTTGTTGTTTTTGTTTTCGTTGTCGGGTGCGCTCGAGCACTACGCACTGCATCGCACGCATCGCGAGATCAATGCGCTGACGCGGGCGGCGCCGAAGACTGCGCGCCGTTTGCGCGACGATGGCAGCGAGGAAATCGTGCCGGTCGGAGACTTGTCGCCGGGTGATCGGGTGCGGGTGCGTCCGGATGAAAATTTTGCCGTCGACGGCGAACTGATCGATGGTGAGACGGCGGCCGATGAATCGAATCTGACCGGCGAGGCGGTGCCGGTGAACAAGGCAATCGGCGACGCGGTGTTTTCGGGCACTCTGAATCTGTGGGGCATGGCGACGGTGAAAGTCACGCGCGCTGCATCCGAAAGTGCGCTGCAGCGGATCATCGATCTGATTCAACGGGCGCAACATCTGCGCGCGCCGAGTCAGCGTTTTACCGACAAATTTGGTACCCGTTACACTTACGGCGTGCTGGGCATGACCCTGGCGATGTTTCTGGTGTGGTGGCTGGTGTTTGGCATTTCGCCGTTTGCGGATCCGGCCGACGGCAGTTTTTCGGCGTTCTACCGGGCGATGACGCTGCTGGTGGTCGCCAGTCCGTGTGCGCTGGTGCTGTCGATCCCGTCGGCGATTCTGGCGGCGATTGCGTGGAGCGCGAAAAAGGGCGTGTTGTTCCGTGGTGGCGCGGCGATCGAAAAGCTGGCTGAAGTCGACGTCGTGGCGCTCGACAAGACCGGCACGCTGACCACCGGTGAGTTGGTGGTTCACGAGGTGGAAAGCTTTCCCCCGGGGAGGGAAATAGACGTCGCCGAGATCGCGCTGACGCTGGAGGCGAACTCGAATCACCCGATCGCCCGCGCGATCACGCTGTATGGGCAGAGAGAGGAACTGACGCCGCGCGAGCTGAGCGAGTTTCAATCGATCGCCGGGCAGGGACTGCGCGGTAAAGTTGACGAGCAGGTGTGTTACCTCGGGCGCCGTGAACTGATGCAGTCCGGTGAATTCGACAAATGGCTCACCGACGTTTCGGAACCGCCGATGGAGTTTTCCGAAGTCTGGGTGGTCTACAAGGATGTGATCGGCCGGATTTTGCTCAAGGACGAAGTGCGTAAAGAAAGCGCGGCAGTTCTGAAAATGCTGTCCGGAGCCGGCATCCGCACCCTGATGTTGACCGGTGACCGACGCAGTGCGGCGGAAACCATCGCCGGGCAGCTCGGCGTCGACGAGGTGCGCGCCGGTTTGCATCCGGAGGACAAAGTCGAAATCATCGATGCACTGACAAAATCAGGTCACAAGGTGGCCATGGTCGGCGACGGCGTCAACGACGCGCCGAGTCTGGCGGCGGCCTACGTGTCGGTGGCGATGGGTGGTCGCGGCAGCGATGCGGCGATGGAGCAGGCCGACGTCGTGCTGATGAAAGACCGCATTGAAAAACTGCTCACCGCCTGGTCCGTCAGTCGTCGCGCGCGGGCGATCATCCGCCAAAACCTGACCATTTCGCTCGGTACAGTAACGCTGATGGTCGGTGCGTCGCTGTTCGGCATCGTGCCGCTGACAGTCGGTGTGCTGATGCACGAGGGGAGCACGGTGCTGGTGTGCTTGAATAGCTTGCGGCTGTTGTTCGGGCAGGATGAGTGATGTCGAACACAGTGGATGTAGAAAATTTTCGGAGAAGATTATCAGGTCGATTATCAAAAGATTCGGCAGCGCCATTCTGGTTTCATTGGTGATCTTGATGGTCACCTTTTGGGGGGTAGCTCCGGATTGGAGTGGGGGCCGGATCTGTGTGGAAGATTTCATCGGCGGCTCCGACTACGAAATTTTGCGGGTAGATGCTCACGCGGTCGAGCGGGCAAAGCATGGCATGGTTGTCACGATCGTTCCCTACGCCTACGTTTCGCCCGGGGGACACAAACTGACAGTCGCACTGCACCGTCAGCCCGAACCCCGGGACATCATCGAGCTCGATTTTGTCTTCGAGCGAGGTAAGCGTTATCGAATTGCTACCGAAAGCGGCGAGCCGAAAATAGTTGTCGGCTTTGACTGAGGCGAAAGGGCACCTCACACCAACGGCGGCGGCCCATCGGTTGCGGCGACCTGCGGTGATGCGGCGCGGGTCTTCTTAATGATCAAGAATGCCAGAAAGCCGGCGACCACCAGCAGGCTGATGCCGATGACCGGGCGGTAGGCGATCCAGGCGATGGCGATGGTGATGAAGGACAACACGCCGGCGAGCAGGAACATGATGAAGCCGAGTCCGGCACCGACGATATTGCCGACGAAGGGCAGTACGTCGGCGACGACAGTGATCGGTCGGCTCAGCAGGATGAAGCCGAAGCCCATGGCTAGAAATCCGACCAGGCGGAGGATCCAGGTGAGCACTTTGTTGTCGGCTTCGGCTTTGGCGAACATCGCTTCGGCGGCGTGTATGCCGGATTGCAGCAACTCGACGGTGTTGTGTTTCGCCTGGTAGGGGATCAGTGTCTGACCGTTTTGCTGGGAAACGATACTGACGTCACCGGGCTGGACGGTGGAGAAGGTCACGCGCGTGTCGCCGATGGTGGGGGCGGCGGGGTCCTCGCCGAAATAGAGACCGCTCTGATGGAGCTTGGCATTTGCGGTAGCGGCTTCGGCCAGGCCGTCGAGCGAGGCCAACGGCAGGGGCACGAAATCGTCGAGCCGGTTGACTAACGAATCTGATAGCGTGAATGCACCGACGGTGATCGGACTGCCGGTTTCAGTGGTGGATGGGAAAGGCATTTCGGTGGGGTTATCGTGGCCCGCCTGCTGGAAGGAACCGGAGCGAATCAGATCGCCGGACCAGACTTTGTCGTAGCTGTAGGTCTTGGTGGTTTCGGTGCCGCCGCCGGTTTTTTTGCGGGTGCTGCTGGAAGTTGATTCTTTCCACTGATACATCTCGACTTCACGGCGCAGTTTCAGCGCTCCTTCGGAAGTGACGCCGAAGGTTGCGTCGCCCGGGGTGTTGCCGGCGCTGGTGGCGCCGCTGAAGTGGACGAGTTTGCCTTCGTTGGCGGCGTCGATTTTTTCTGAACCGATGGAGACGACCTTGCCTTTGCCGTCTTTCAAATCCTGGTAGCGGTGCACGGAGCGGCCTTCGTTCAGCCAGAGGGCGATAAATGCTCCACCGACGAGGATCAGTCCGAAGATGATTCCGCCGATGGAATTCTTCAATCGGCTGCCCCAGCCCTGTGATGTGGTTGTGGAAAAATCTGCCATGGTGTTCTGCTAGTCAGTTGGATTGAGGCGGTTTTCAAGATTTCTGAAAAAGATCGCGGCCGCGAACCAGGGCTTCGATCTTGCGATCAGCGATGGAGCGTTTCAGCATCCAGAATCCACAGTCGGGATGGACGAAGGCGATGCGCTCAGCGCCGACCACGCGGGCAGCCTTGTCGATGCGGGCGGCGACTTCGTCGGCTGACTCGACGTGGTTGACCTTGATGTCGATGACGCCAAGGCCGAGCTGGATGCGCGAATCGATTTCCGCGAGCGCGTGCAGATCATCGTCCGGGCGATGGGCGAGTTCGAGCACCAGATGGTCGGCGTGCAGGCTGTTGAGAAATTCGATCAGCGCCGCCCATTCGCCTGACTGGATGGTCTGGCCGCCGTAATTTCCGAAGCAAAAGTGCACGGCGGTTTGGGTGCCGTCGGCAACTTTATCGAGAATGCGATTGATCGCTTCAGCGGCGATCGGTGCGTTTTCCGGACTGCCGGGCACGTTGGCTTCGTCGACCTGAACGCAGGCGCAGGGCAGCTCGCTGACCTGCGCGGCGAGTACGTCGGCGATCGCCAGCGTCAGTGCGTCGAAGTCGCCGTAATGATCGTCGAGCAGGGTGCGCGCCAGCATGTAGGGGCTGGTCAGGGTGAATTTAAAATCGCCGCCGGCCACCGACGCCGAGCGCGAGCAGGCTTCGAAAAGGTCGAGCGTGCCTTCGCCGAGCGCCTCGCGGACCACGGCCGCGGGTTTGCGTCGCCAGGTGAAATCGGAGCGCTCGCGGAAACGTTTGGCATCGCTGAGCGTGACCGCCGGGTCGATGCCGCCAATCTGACCGGTGAAGTATTCGATCATGCCGTTGGTGTCGGGATGATTGACGTCGAAGCGGTACAGTTCGCCGTCGGTGGGCAGATCGATGCCGGCATTGCGCTGCGTGGCGATGACCACGGCAGTGGCGTCGAGCACGGCCTGCTCGCTGGGCAGTGCGGCCAGCCAGTCGATGGGAGAGTAGGAACCGACGGTGGTGGTTTGAATCATGATGGTTGTTGCTGGCGGGTCGCCGAAGCTTCGCTTACCATAAAATGATGACTATGGTCAAACCTGACGAGATACAACTGATCGGCGATACGGTCGCCCTGCGCTGGTCCGACGGCGTCGAAGATTTTTACCCGATGGAAAATCTGCGTGCGCTGTCACCGAGTGCCGAGAACCAGGGCGAGCGCGATCTTTTTGGAAATCTCTACGGCGGCACCGATCAGACCGAGTTTCCGGGGGTCACGGTCACCGCGTGGGTGCCGGTCGGTGGCTATGGCATTCAGTTCAGTTTCAGCGACGGTCACAAGACGGGCATCTACACCTTCGATTATCTGCGACGGATCGGCGACGCGGAACGCGATGCTGGCAAGTGAACGACTTTGCTGTGCGCGGGCAGAGTCGAGGTGTTTGAAGAGACTGCTATCCTGATGCCATGAAGGGCTGTGGAATGCTTTTGTTTCTGGTGGTGACGATCACGCTGCCGTTTGCGCTGCTGGCATGGATCATTTTTAAAATGGTCAAAGGCGTTAAAAATCGGGCCACGGGATTTCGCGACACGGTCGTTCGCGGCGAAACTGCCGATGCGCTGGTGACGAAAGTTGTCGGCGGTGGAACCATGGCCGGCGATTCTGCCAGCCCGACGACGAGACGGTTTGTCTGCTACCGCTTTGAGGTCCCCGGCAAAGGCACCTTTGAGGGCGAGATTTCTGATCGGGAGTTGAAGGTCGGCGATTCGCTTAAGATTGTTTTTGATCCGCAGGACCCTGCACAGAACTGGCCCGAATCGATTGTCGAAAAGGGTCTCGCGAATGCGCCGCAGGGGATGATCGAGAGTTTGCGGGATTCAGAACAAGAAAAGCAAAGAGGGTAAAGCGCGGGACGGTGGCGGTATAAACAAGGCCGGGCTGTATAATCGTCAGCCTGCCCGCCAGCGGTGAGGGTGGTGCATGATTGAGGAAGTCATTCACTCGCCGCACGCCATCGGACTGCTTTTTGCGATCACTTTTCTGGGGGGCTTTTACGCCAGGGGAGGCAGCGCAGGGGCACTGGTGTTCGGGCTGTTTTCGCCGTTGTTTGTGATCGCCGTCTGGTTCATGGCGATGTTCGTGGCGTCACTGCCGATCGGATTGTTGAACGAGCACTTCGCCGGGGCCGTGGATTATCTGAGCACGGTGGACAGTTGGTATGGTGCCGTGTTCGTGTTTGCGATGAATCCGTACTGGTTCGCGACGATTGTGGCGGGCCTGCTGTTCGCTTTCTTTTGTCACTACGAACGCATCAATGGTGACGTTCGCGGCGGCGGCCACCGCTTTGTCGGCGGTCGGGCTGCGCGTTCAGTGGACTCGCGTTACCCGGAGGCGGGTCGCTCGCCGATGGTGCGCAAGCCGTACCGCTGATCGCCGCGCACTGCTCAGGTGCAGGGCGGTCGCAGTCGACGCGGGCTAGCGGCCGCGCAGATCGTAGCACCTCAGCCTGGGAGACGAACCGTTTTCGGGGACGTAGAGCAGCCCTTTGCTCAGTGCCGGCAGAGCCCAGGTCTCGGGGGCGGAGAACAGCTCTGCCGTGTCGATAATGTTGGCACCGGCGGGCGAGAGGTCGAGTTTGACCAGGGTGCCGGACGCGCCGACCGACCAGAAGGCGCCGTCGGCGTGCAACAGGTGAGCCCGTCCGAGATTGACGCTGAGTCTGGGGAAACTCTCGCGCCATTTTTCATCGCCGGATCCGGCGTCGTAGCAGACCAGTTCGGCGCCGATATCGGTGCGGCCGGCGAAACCGTAGAGGTAGCCTTGGTGATAGATTGAGGTTTGCAACTGCTGGCTGAAGCGGGGCGCTTTCCAGGCGAAGTCGGCTTTGAAGTTTTCGTCGAACTGAATCATCGCTCCGCCTTCGCCGTAGTCTTCGGTGATGAATACCTGACCGTCGCCGGCCGGCACGGGGGTGGCGGATATGACGGACGCAAATTGCTTTGAGCGCCATGCGACGCGGTCGTCGATTTCACCCGTCGCAGGATTCAGGCAGAGCAGGCCGCCGTGCGGCGGATCGACCATGCCGGCGGCCATGGCAAAAATGCGCGGCTTGCCGTTAACGCTGCCGACCACTGGTGAGGCGTAGCAGCCGTTCCATCCGCTGGGCGCGCGCCAAAGTTCACGTCCGCTGGTTTTTTCGAAGGCAACGACTCCGGCATCATCGGCACCGGTGTTGATGATCAGTTGGTCATCGTAGACCAGGGGGCTGCCGCCATAGCCGAAGAAAAACGGCGCGGCGCCGAACTCGGTGGGTAAATCCTTTTGCCATGCCTTGCTGCCGTCGCTGAGATTCAGGGCGAGCAGTTTGCCTTTCACGCCGAGCGAAAAAACCAGTCCACTGTCGACGTCGATCACCGGTGAGCAGCGGGTGGTGTCGAGTACGCCGAAATTCTGTCCGAGCGTGACCGGATATCTGGTCGACCACAGCGGCTCGCCGGTTTCGGGATTGCGGCACTCGACGATCTCATGATCATCGAGCACATGCATGTAAACCAATCGGTCAGCGGCGATGACGGGGGCGGTGTGTGAGGTGCCACGTGTCACTTCCCAAACCAGCGTCGGACCGTGCTCGCCGAAATCTTTCAGCAAGGGTGACTCGGGGCTGTGACAGTTGTCGTCGGGGCCGAGGAAGCGGGGCCAGTCGGCAGTCACTGCCCCGGCGGCGAGTGGTTTCGGCTTTTGGTGGAATGTCAGGCCGTCTGCTGCTCGGCATTCGATGTTGGCGAAGCTGCCGGCGATGACGATCGCCAGCGCGATCGTTGCGACCGTCGTCGAGATGGCTGTGGTGAGATGCAGCGTTGATTTTTGCATGACTGGAGACACGCTATGGGATGGTTGGAAATGCAGCAAATGAATCTGTGCTGGCAGGTAAGTCGGCTTTTGTCAGTGGCGGCTCGAGCGGTATCGGTCGCGAAATTGCGGTTCAACTCGGAGCGGCCGGTGCCAAGGTCACGGTGTGCGCGCGGCGGGTGGAGCGCCTCGACGAAACCGCGGATGTGATTCGTCAGGCGGGTGGCAGAGCGCAGGTGGTGGCGGCGGATTTTGTGGAGACTAAAGCGATCGAGGAGGCGGTGGCGTTTGCGGCGGATCACTGGGGCGGGAGATTGGACATCGTCATCAACGCGGCGGGGGTGGCGAGGCAGGCCGGACTTAGTGACGGGGCGACGCAGGATTGGCGGTCGATGTTGGAGATCAATGTGTTGGCGCTGGCAGTGGTGACGCGCGAGGCCTTGAAATTTTTTCCCGACGAGGGGGGCGATGTTATCAATATCAGCAGTATGTCAGGGCATCGGGTGCCCGGGCGGGGTGGCTTTTATTCGGCGACGAAGTTCGCTGTGCGGGCGATGACCGAGGGGCTGCGTCAGGAATTGCGGCAGGCGGGCAATGCGACGCGGGTCGGATCGGTGTCGCCCGGCTTTGTCGAGACGGAGTTGCTCGATGAATATTTCCGCTCGGCAGGGGCGGATCGATACCAGGCAATTGACTACCCGATCCTGAAAGTGAAGGAGGTTGCAGGTGCGGTTTTGTCGATGTTGCAACTGCCTCGAACGGCCGAGATAACAGACATTCTGATGCGCCCGACAGGGCAGGCGACGTAGGCTAAGCCGCAATGGCTGCCGGTTGACCTGCCCGGTTCCCGGAAATGCTGCAAAAATAAATCTGCGGCACAGCGAATTTCCTTGTTGATTTCGTTAAGGTAAGTTGATAATCAAAGTTATTGATTATTATGAAATTTTTGATAGTCTGAGAGCTTGACATTTATCGACGTGGCGAGAACAGGAGTTTCCGAGTGGGGTTGGGCGCTTTCTGAACACCTTTTGCGACGTTAACAAACCAGCCTTCTACCGAGTCCAACCGCATGGGATTTTCGTTCCGCAATCTATTTAACGACAACGCCGGCGGCATGGCTGGAGGTGCTGCGCAGGGAGGCGGGCCGTTACCGCCTGCGAACGACGGAGGAGATCGAAATGGACTTCCTCCGCAGGCTGCGCCTGGAGGTGGTGTCAGCCAGATGCCGACCAACGGAGCGACGCCGTTTGATCCCCAGCCGACCGGGCGGGGGAGTTTTGAGGAAATGTTTGCCGCTGGAAACCGGACGGCTGCGGAAGCATCCGGTGCTGCTGCGATGCCTTTCGGTGCGGCTCCTGTCGCGCCGGCGGGACCGCGTGCGGTGTATTCGGTTGGCGATTTGTTGCAGTTCGTTCCGCCGGCGTTGGCGACGCGGGAAGCGATCTCGCTGGAGCACCAGGTGGAGGTGGAATTGCCACTTGATGGATCGCACGACGTTAAGCTGTCGACTTTGTATAAATCGTGTCCGCAGTTATTCGCGACCGAAATTACCCCGCTCAATGATTCGCAGCTGACCTTGCCGGATGCGACGGGGACTGCCGCCCCGGCTGCAGTTGCGAATCCGTTCGGCGCGCCTTCGATTTCCCAGCAACCTCACCCTCAGGCGCAGGGAGAGCAGCCGATTCCTGCCGTCCCCGTGGCACAGGCGGGTGCTGCCGATCCGGCTGCGACGCCAAACCCTTTTGATCCTAATTCCGGCCAGCATTCGGCCGGTGCCGGTGCCGGTGCCGGTGCTGCCCCGCAGCCGGCGTCCATGTCGCCGCTATCGTGGCATCAGCCGGATCCCCAGGCGACTGGCGGATCGCCGCAGGCTGCGCAAGCGCCGACCCAGGGTGGGTTGCCGTCGGCGGGCGGCTTGAACCCTTTCGATCCCAATCCGGGGCCGGCTCCTGCTCAGGCTCCGGCGCCTCACGCTGCACAGGGGCCAGTGCCGATTCCTGCGGAGCCGATCGAGGTTGTTCCGGAGCCGTCAAATATCGATGACGCGAGCCCGTTTCTTGCGGCGGATGATGATGCTGCCGGCGGAGCCTTTGGTGGCGGCGCTGCCGACGACATGCCATCGCCATTTTCCCTGGAGGAGGACAATCCATTTTTCCTCGCCGAAGACGATGACGACGGGGACTTCGGTGCGATGGCAACGCAGGCCACTGACGATGCGCCGAGCGAGTCGGGGGCTGTCAATCCGTCCGCGTTTTCTCCGCCGACGGGTTCCGGTGTCCCGGAAAGTCCTGCGCAGCAACCTTTCGAGCCGGCGCCGCCGGTTCAGCAATCTGCGCCAGCGCCAGTGGCTCCCGCACCGCAATCGTCGCCTGCTCAGGTGCAGGGTTCGGTTTTTGCGCAACCGTCGGCTGAGCCGGAAGCGACCGTGGCGCCGACCAACCCTTTCGCGCAAGCCAGCGGGCAGCCTGCGCCGGCACCTGCGCCCACTCCTGAGCCTGCGCCCGCCCCGGCGCAGCTTGAGCCCGAAACGCCTCAGGCGACCGCTCCGGTAGAATCGCCCTGGGCAGCTGCCGTAGCCGCGGCGGCTGCGACGTCCCGGACGTCGACGTCTAAGCCTCAAGCAAGCGGCGGGGAAACACCGGTCGAAGCTGGCCCTGAGCAAACGCCCGTGGCGGAGTCGGCTGCAACTGCCGCCGCCGCCGCTTGGGGCGATAATCCGGTCACGGAGGCTGCCGCGCCTGTTGAGCCGGCGTTTAAGAGCGATGCGACTGACGTGCCGGCTCAGCCCGGGACGCCATTTTCAACCTCGGCGATGCCCAATATTGAAGCGCCTGGCGCTGCGGCACAGGCACAGGCTCAGCCTTTTGCTTTTGCTGCGATTGTCCCGCCGACCGAAGCGGATGCTAAAGTCGGAACCGGAGCGGACACTGCTGCGCCGGAAAATGAAGTGGCGGAGGCTTTCGAACCTGAAGCTGCTACGCCTCCACCGCTGCCATTGAGTACCGCTTTTGCTGCGGCAATGCCGTCATCTCAACCGGTTGAAGCGCCCGAACTGGCGCCCGAGCCGGAAATCAAGCAAGCGCAAAGTGTTGCTGAAAATGCTCCTGCTCCGCCGCGGAAAAGCATCTTCGGAGAGGCTGCCAATGAGCCGGCGTCGGTTCCTGTTGAGGAATCGCCTGCATCGCCGGAGACGATCAAATTGCCATTGATCGAGCTGTTGGGTGGTCGGAGTCCGGAGAGCCTCGGTTTTTCTCCGCAGAGTTTGCCGGATGGCGCAGAAGCGGAACTGCCGATGAGCCGAATCGAGCACCAGCTGTCGACCGGGCGAGTCACGGTGACCTTGGGGGATCTGGCTGCGGCGTCCGACCGGGAGCACGGCGTGATTCTCGCTCAAGGCAATCAGGCGGTGGAAATCGATATTCCGCAAAACCTGCTGTTCCATCATTTGCCGGATGCGCCGACTTTGACTGAACCGGTGGCCGAAGTTGCCGCGCCGGAAGAAATCGCCGCTGAACAACCGGAGTCGGCCGAGCCGGTTAATTCGCTGCCTCCTGTTCAGACTGCCTGGCCCACCGCTGAGCAGAATGATGATGCCTTTGCTCCCGCGCCCGCCGATCCACTGGGGGATGATCTGCCTCCGAGTGGCGCCTCCGTGGGCTTTTCGACGCCGTTTTCGTCGTTCGCCAAGGACGATGAATTTCTGGCGGGACCTCCGTCAACCGCTGCCGAATTGCCGGAGACGAAATCCTTGCCGGAAACGAAACCTGCGCAAGACTCTGCAGAGGTTGATGCCCGGGACGAGAGCCGCGAACCGGCATCGGCTGCAGTGGACTGGACGAAGTCGATTCCCGGTCCCTTAAAAGGATTCGAGCCCAGTCCTGCCGCCGCGAGTGATATGATTGACATCGAGCAACCAGCGAACGCCCTTAAGGAAAATCTGTTGGTTGAGCCGCCCGTGAAGCGGGACCCGATTGAGCCGGCGGACAAATTCAAGGCGTTTGAAAAACCGCCGCTTGAGAAGGCGGGCGTGCCGCTGTTTGGAGGCTCGGAGAACGATAGCGATCACGATGATTCGGAGGCGGAAGGTGCTGACGATTTTGCTATCGATTCGGAAAGCGATGACGAAGTGGCGTCATTTTTCACTCCGTCGCGTCCGGACAGCGAGGAGTTGGGGGTAGCCGGCAAACGCGCCGTGCCTGATGTAGATTCGCTGGATACTCTGCCGGTGCTCGATGAGGAAGATACGGATGTTGACCAGGGTGGAGGCTTTTTTGACGAATTGCCGCCGCCGGCATTTTCTTTTGAAGATGAGCTGTCGCAGCCGGTTGCCAAAAAGTCGGAGTCCGTTGCTGCAGATGAAGTCGATGAGGAAGATTCAAGCGAGGCGCCGGTCGAAACCGAAGACGAACTCGATGAGGCAGTCAGCGACGATAGAAAGGCCGCTGGGGAAGATGTCGATGACGATGTCCGTGACGAGCCACTGATTTCCGAAACCGCGCCCGCCCCCCGTCCCGGCGCTGTTACGCGGGGTGGTGCTGACCGGGTTCGCGACATCGAATTGCGGGCGGTATTTGCCACTACGGAAGAATTTACTTTGCAGCGGATCGCCGACCTGACGCTGGAACTTTGCTCGGGCATCGATTCCTGCGATGTGTTGGCCCGCGGTCGAACCGTGTCGGCTTCGCGTCGCTTCGGGGCAGTGGACGGAGCTGAGGCGGCAAGTCGTGGCAAGCGTGCCAAGGCGATGTATCGCAATGTTCGGGATCTGGCCGATAATGCCGGCTTGGAACAGGCGGAGGAGTTGACGCTGCATACGGAGACGCACGCGATCAGTTTTTTCACTCGCGGTTCGGCATGCGTGACGATTCATCACGAGCGAGGCGATTTTCGACCGGGCGTGCGCGAAAAACTGATTCTTGTGGCTCGCGGTGTGGCGGCATTTGAAAGCTGATACACAGCAGGCGGCGGACGACGAAAATGGCGATCATCAATCACGGCAAAAAGCAGGTTCGGTTTAAAATCGTCTACTGCGGTACTCCGTTGGGTGGCAAGACGAGTAATTTGCTCCACGTGCATCGACGACTCGACGAACGCTTGCGCGGCGACATGATTTCAGTGGCGACGGCGTCGAATCGGACGCTCTTTTTTGACTACCTGCCGGTCAATGCCGTTGAAATCGGCGGTTACGAAACCCGGTTTCAGTTGTACACGGTGCCGGGCCAGCGGGTTTATGATCAAACGCGGGAGATTGTGCTGCGTGGCGCCGACGGCCTGGTGTTTGTCGCAGATTCAGCCCCGGAACGAATGGAGGAAAATCTGGAGGCGCTGACGGTGACAGGAGCGGTGCTCAACCGGCTCGGTCAATCGATGAGCACGATTCCGCTGGTGTTTCAGCACAACAAACGGGACCTGGCGCGGGCGACGCCGTTGTCGGTGATGAATCGAACCTTAAACCGGCGCAACCTGCCGTCGTTTCCCGGTGTGGCGACTTCGGGGTATCAGGTGTTTTCAACCCTGGAGGCGGTGACGCAAATGGTATTGCGACGGTTTCATCAAGCGCAGGCGCGCGCCAACAACGCGGACTGGCGGCCGGAGGCGACTCCAGTGCAGCAGGAATCTGCGGCCAATCCGGCGGTGGCTTGCGCCAGCGGCTCAAAATTTGTCAGTTCAAGCGCAGCATCCGAATCCCAATGAGTGACCCACCGATATTTGCCGAGATGAGCGACAGCGACGACTGGCTGAGTGGCGGTGACGCTTTTCCGGAATCGCCGCCAGCCATCGAAATCGGCGCAGAGGCGGCCGAAAAGATCGATGCGGTGTTGGCGGATCTGGTTGCCGAAGTGCGCCTCGACTTTGCAGCCCTCCTCAACGACAGCGGCGCGCTGCTCGGTTGGGCGGGGAGCGAAAACGATGACGAATCACCGGCGGAGATCACGGTCGAGTGCAGTGCTGCGCTGGCGATGGGAACGTTTGCTGCTGCTCAGGCCTTGGCGGCTCAACTGGGAGGTGACGCGTCGCGGGAGCTGTTACATCATGCCGGAACGCGAAGTTTTTATCTGACCGAAGTGGCGCCGGGACTGGCTCTGTTCGGTGTCTGGTCGGGAGATCTGGCGCCTGGCTTTTTACGAGCTCGAGCCAGGCGTGCGGTGAAGGTTCTGGTCGGTGCGATGGGCGATGACATCGCTTCGGGGCGATCATTGACGCCGGCCGCAGCACCGACCGGTTTGGCGGAGGCGCCGAAAGCAACTGTGGCAGGCGGATTAGGCAATCGTCTGGCTGGAGATTCGACCGTGTTGTCGAAGGACCGTTACGTTTTTGAGATCGGGTAATATCGAAGTATGAGAGATGCGAACACCGACATGGCGGCGGCGATATGCCGGGAAGAACATCTTTGCGCTTTCGGATTGGCCCGTGATCTGCTATTGAAGCGACTGAAAAGATAAGGCGAGACACTAGGAACGCATGGAAACTCTGATCTGGAGAGGAGGCCCTTTGATGTGGCTGCTGCTGGGATGCAGCATTTTGGCGATGGCGATCGCCCTCGAGCGGTATTTCCATTTTCATCGCGCCCGCGTCGATGTCGGCGATCTGCTGCACGGCCTGCGTAATCTGATCCGTAACCGCAACTACGCGGAAGCGTTGCATGAGTGCGCGGGCACCCCGGGACCGGCGGCACGGGTAATTCATTCGGCGATCATTCGCCACGATGCGCCGCGAAGCGAATTGAAGGAGATCGTTCAGGAGAGCGGTCAGCTGGAGGTGCCGAAGCTGGAAAAATACCTCGCGGTGCTGTTGTCGATCGCTTACGTGGCACCCTTGATCGGTCTTCTCGGCACGGTGCTGGGTCTGGTGACGACGTTCATGCAGATCAATTCGGGTGGTGGTTACGCGACTTCGACCGAGATCGCCAAAGGGGTTTACGAAAGCCTGATCAGTTCGGCGGCCGGTCTGATGGTGGCGATTCCGGTGTTCATTTTTTACTCCTTCATGGTCGCCTACGCGAAGACGCTGATCCACGACATGGAGCGCGCCGGTATCGAGATCGTCAATATCATCAGCGACACGCGTCGCGAACGCAGCGATATTCTCGAATTCAATGCCAGGGATGCTGCCGATCAGGCTGACGCCGCCGAAAAGCGGGAGCGCGATCAACGCGAGCGTGATCGCAGGAGTGATGATGCCGATGCGAGCAGGTCGCGTGACGGCGCCTGATCGGACGGGGGCGCTGCCTCGACTTCAGGCAAGCGCCTGTCCGGGTTGACTTTGTCCTGAGTGGCAGAGAGAGTTCGATAAGCGATGAAACTCGAAACCAATCTCAGCAATCGTGCCGGCATGCTCTATGTCGCGCCCTTGCTCGATGTGGTACTGCTGATGCTGGTGTTTTTCCTGCTCGGCTCGAGCATGGTGTTGAAATCGGGTTACGCCGTAACGGTGCCGTATTCAGAATCGAGCCTGCCCTCGGTGGATCGTTCTCACGTCATCACTCTGGCGGCGAGCGGTGCGTCCACGATCTTCTTCAACGAGGACCGGGTCACCATGGAAGAGCTCGACAAGCGTCTCGCTGAAGGAGTGGCGGACATTCGCCAGATTATCCTGCGGGCGGATCGTGCGGCTCCGTTCGGTGCGGTGGCGGAAGTTTCCAATCTGGTGCTGTCGCACGGTTACGATCTGGCCTACGCCACTACTCCGGATTTTGACTCGTGAGCGAGGCTGCAGAAGGAGAAGGTGCGGCTGCGGGTACGGTGCTGGATCCGGAACCCGCTGAGGGGCTGGTGTTCCGTTGGCGGGCGAAGCGCGGGCATGCGTTTGCTCTGACGTTTTTTACCGGCGTCGCGGTGCTGGTACACGCGACCGGTTTCTATCTGTTTCAAGTGGTGCCGCCGCTGAGTGGCCGCATCGAGGCGCAACCCGCGAAAGTGACGATTCTCGACAGTGAAGACCCGACCACGGCGGCGATGTTGCGCGAGATTGATGACCGGCTGGTGTTTTTGCGGCCGGCATCGCTGGGCACCTCAAGCCGGCTGAAAATTGAAGATTTTGCCGTGACCTTTTCGCCGTCATTCATGCGCCATCGGGTGCCTTTCCGGCAACCGGGCGCGCCGGAAAAGGTTCAACCGTTATTGGGTGAATTGTCACCGCGCGATGGCCTGGTGTTGCCGCCGGTGGAGGCAGTCCAGTTCCCGCCGGTGGAAAATGCTGAATCGGCTTCGGCCGCGCGCTGGCGGCTGTCGGGGGATTTGGCGAACAGGGCGCTGATCGACGGCGTCGCCGGTCGCCTCGAGAAAGTATTGCCGCCCCTCGAATCGAGTCCCGGTGTAAGCTATGAAATCTGGGTGGATGCTTCCGGAAAAATCGTCAATGCTCTGACTTTGCGTGGTATGGATCAGCCTTTGCAGGCGGATATCGCGGCGTTGATTCGTGCCTGGTTGCGTTTTCGACCCGATCTCGAAGTGCCGTTGCAGCGCGGTGAGTTCCGCCTTGATCGTTGATGATTTCCTGACAATCGTTACTATCGCTGCCCAACCTTTCCCCCTTCATGATCCGCGTCGACCTCAGTGCCATGATCATCATCTACCTGCTGGCGATGGTGGGAGCTCTGGCGATCGTCTGGGTGGGGACAGAGATTAATCGGGCGCGGCGTGAGCGGCGGCGGCTTCGGGACTATGTGATCTGCGACATTTGTGAACACATTTTCGAGGATGGATCGGAGAAAACGCTGCTGACCTGCCCGCGTTGCGGGCGCTTGAACGAGCGTGGCCGGGTGCGTGAGATTTGAAAAACGCTGGCGGTTTGTGTGCTACCGCCTAGAATGGAGAGCCTTCGGAAATGATGCTACGGTCTAACGCCGTGGCGCAGACCCCGGCCAAGAAACCGCTAGAACAAATAATGGAACGCAGAGTTGTAATCACGGGAATGGGGGTGTTGTCGCCAGTTGGCAATGACCTCGATACTTTTTGGAATAGCCTGACCGCCGGCAAAAGCGGGATAGGTTTGATCGAAGCTTTCGACACCAGCGACTACAGTTGTAAGATCGGTGGCGAAGTGAAGGATTTCGACGCCGGGCAGTTCTTCAAAAACCCCAAGGACGCGCGCCGCGCCGACCGCTTTGCTCAACTCGGCATGGCGGCGTCGAAGCTGGCGCTTGAGGATTCAGGCGTCGATCTCGATAAGGTCGATCGCGACAATTTCGGTGTCATGGTCGGCAGTGGTATCGGTGGGCTGAAAACTTTGGAAGATCAGCATGAAGCGCTGATCAAAAAGAGCCCGTCGCGGGTCTCGCCGTTTACGATCCCGATGATGATCACCAACATCGCCAGTGGCATGGTGTCGATGGACTACGACCTGCGCGGTCCGAATATGTGTATCGTTACCGCTTGTGCCACGGCCAACAACAACATCGGCGAAGCGTGGCGCATTATTAAATTCGGCGATGCTGACGCCATGGTGGCAGGTGGCTCCGAAGCGTCGATTGCGCCGATGGGACTGTCGGGTTTCGGCAATATGCGCGCCCTCAGTCTGCGCAATGACGACCCTGAGTCGGCTTCTCGTCCCTACGACACCGGCCGCGACGGATTTGTCATGGGCGAAGGTGCGGGGGTGATGGTCCTCGAAGAACTTGAGCATGCCAAAAAACGCGGTGCCCGCATTTACTGTGAGCTGGTCGGCTACGGTATTTCGGCGGATGCCTATCATTTATCGGCGCCGCATCCGGAAGGTCACGGGGCGGCCCGCTGCATGAATATGGCGTTGAAGCACGGCAAACTTAATCCGACCGATGTCCAGTATTTGAATGCGCACGGGACTTCAACGCCGCTTGGCGACGTCTGTGAGACCAAGGCAATCAAAGTCAGCTTCGGCGATCATGCCAAGGACGGCCTGTTGGTCAGTTCGACAAAATCGATGACCGGTCACTTGCTGGGTGCCGCTGGCGGTGTCGAACTGGCGGCTTGTGTAAAGGCGATCGAGACCGGCATCGTGCCGCCAACCATCAACCTGGCCGATCAGGACCCCGAGTGTGATCTCGACTACTGCGCTAACGAGGCTCGCGAGTTGAAGATCGATGCGGCGGTGAGTAACTCGTTCGGTTTTGGTGGACACAACGCCTGTTGCGCAGTCAAGCGCTTCGAAGACTGATTCAGTTAAAAACTCATGAAGCGGGGGTTGGGATGGCTGACAGCAGCGGCAAAGTCGTTGCGCAGTGATCCGTGGCGACTGATCCTCCTGATAGCTGTTGTCGCTCTGGGTGTCTGGCTTTGGGAGAGTGAAAAACCGTGGCAGGGACATGGTGCGAAACGGATCGCGCGAGGTGACCGGCTGGCGGTCGAGCACTACGTTGCGATGTGGACGTGGTGGGCTGCCCTGGCCAACTTCGGCATATTGCTGATCCTGTACCTGTTCCGCCCGCGGTGGCGGAAATGGACTCAGCCGGAAGGCGGTCAGGTCGGTGATCAGGGCTGGCCCCAACGCCATTGGCAAACCCGGGGGGTGCCCCGCTGGAGCGTGTTCATTCTGCTTTTGGCGATGACCTTCGCCGCGGTCTACCGGGGGCGTTTGCTCAATCGGGAAATACAGCGCGATGAACAGGATAATCTGCGCCGCAACATTTTCGGCTACCATGAACGCCAGCCCGACGGCACGCTGGTCTTTGAAGATGTGTCCTGGCAGGACACTTTTTTCGAAAACCGGCTCGCCAACAATCCGATTTTATTCAGTGTGCTGTCACATGCATCGCTGCAGATCTGGCAGAAATTTGCCGACGGAGGCAATGAACGCTTCAGTCTGGTGGCGGTGAGGTTACCGGCATTCCTTGCCGGTATCGCATCGCTGGCGGCCGTCTGGTGGGCGTTGAATGTGTTTGGCTTTATCCGCGCCGCGCCACTGGCGGCTCTGCTGCTGGCATTCCATCCTTATCACGCCGACTACACGCTGCAGGCGCGCGGTTACAGCCTGGTGATCCTGTTTGTGACGCTGGCCTCGGCGTGTTTGCTGCGCGCACTCAACAGTGGCCGCTGGCGGTGGTGGTGGGCTTTTGCCGCCAGTCTGGTGGCGATGTTTTACGCGTATGCGGGTTCCGTCTACGCGGTGGTCGCGCTCGGCTCAGTAGGATTGGCTGCCGTGCTGGCGATGTTGGTGCGTGGACGCCGCGAGGCGGGTTTGGCTCAGCTCAGCCGACTGGCAGTGTGTGCGGTAGTGGCGGCGGGTTGTTATCTGCAACTGGTCGCGCCATCGATTCCGCAGGTGCGTGCGCACTTGTCACAGAGTTTTGAAAAAATCCCGTTGCACGCGGAGTGGTACTACCTGGCCTACGAGAAATATTTCGGTGGCGTTCGATTTCTCCGTGCCGACAGGTCGGATACTGCAGAGATGACGGCGACAGAATATATCTTCGACAGCGTCATTCCCGAAAACCCCGGCCTGGCTGCATTGTTACTGCTGGTGTTGCCCTCGCTCGCCATTTGGGGACTGGTGCGTGCGTTTCGTCGCGATCCACTGGGGGGGGCGTTATTGGCGACCGGACTGCTGGCTCCGTTGTTGTCGTGGATCCATCACGGCTTGATCACAGGGCTCTATCTCTATGACTGGTACTGGATTTACGCCCTGCCGTTTCTGTTCATGTTGATCGCGATCGGGGCGACCAGTTGGTGGTCGCATGCCGACGCGGCCGAGGTTCGCGCGGCTGCGGTATTCGGGGCCGACCGGCGCTTGTCAGTGCGCCGGGTGGCATCGATTGCGTGCGTGATTTTTCTGGCAGGCTGGTTTTTCCGGGAAACCAAACCGGGGCGCTACGGTCGCCCGGCGATGGCGCTCGACGTCAAAGGTGAGAGCGTGGTTTTCCCGCGTGGCGATTACGACTGGGTAGTTTATCGCGACGGTCGAATGGTTCGCGAGCCTCGTCGTTCGTAATCGCGGTGCCGGAAACGAAAAAAGGCGCTCACTGATGAGCGCCTTTTTTGAAAATAAGGGTTTCGAGCTGTCTCGAACTAGTCAGTGAGCTGCTCGTAAGCGAGGTAGCCGACTCCCAGAGCGGCGGCGAGTTGGATGATGCCGTAGCCGCTGGTGACACCGGCGGCGATGTGCTTCACTTCGGGATGGTCTTTGGCTTCCTGCTTGGTGAGCTCGACTTTTTCCTCGAGCTGCAGCGGCTGCTTTTTGACTTCTCCACCGATGGAGTAGGACGCCAAGCTGAGATTGGCTAGCGCAACAAGCGCGAAAAATGTGAAAACTTTCTTCATAGGAGAGGCGATTATGACCGGAGCGTTTATAAAGTCAAGCATCGCGCATTGCAAAATCGCAATGATGATGCTCATAAATGATTTCAGCCGCGCTCGGCAATCGGGCCGATCGGTTGATCCTCGGTCGGACCTGAATAGTAGGTCAACGGACGATACAGACGGTTGTCGTCGAGTTGTTCGAGCACCTGCGCAGTCCAGCCGGCGGCGCGGGAAATAGCGAAGATCGGCGTAAACAGATCGGTCGGAATGTCGAGCGAGTAATAAACCGTGGCCGAATAGAAATCGACGTTGGCGTTGAGGCCCTTTTTCTCGCGCATCAGCTCAGCGATGCGTTCGGACATCTGGATCCATTTGGTTTCACCGAGGTCTTCAGTGAGTTTGATCGCCATCTTCTGCAAGTGCGGCGCGCGCGGGTCGAGCACCTTGTAGACGCGGTGACCGATGCCCATGATCTTCTTTTTGTTGGCCAGACAGTCATCAACGTAGGCATCGACTTTATCGAGGCTGCCGATCTTGTTGAGCATGCGGATGACTCCTTCGTTGGCGCCACCGTGCAGCGGGCCCTTGAGGGTGCCGATCGCCGAAGTGATCGCTGAATAAATGTCGCTCAATGTGGCGATGGTTACCCGGGCACTGAACGTCGAGGCATTCATGCCGTGATCGGCGTGCAGAATGTAAGCGACGTCGAGCGTCTTGGTGGCCGCAGCCGAAGGCGCTTCGCCATTGATCAGGTAAAGAAAGTGCCCGGCCTCGCTCAGGTCCTGGCGGACTTCCGGAAAATCCAGGCCCTGACGGGCGCGGTGGTAGTAGGCCACGATCAGTGGCACCTTGGCGCAAATTGCCAGCGCACGCTCTTCGTTGAGTTTCCGGTTTTGATTGTCACCACGGGTGTCGAACAGGCCGAGCATGCTGACACCGGTGCGCAGCACATCCATCGGGCCGGCGTCTTTCGGGGCGTTCTTGAGAAACTGGACGACACCGTCGGGCAGTGAGCGCTGGGCGCGCAGGGTCGCGGTCATTTCGTCGAGCTGTGCCTGAGTCGGCAAAGCGCCGCGATGCAGCAGATAGAGAACCTCCTCAAACGTGGTGTGCTCAACCAGGTCGTCGATGTTGTAGCCGAGGTAACGCAGGATGCCCTGCTTGCCCTGGACATCACTCAGTTTCGATTCGTTGGCGATAACGCCTTCGAGGCCTTTGGCATATTCCGGGGCGGATGAGTCTGACATGATCGGGGCGGGTGCAGTGAAGCTTTTAAGAAACGTGGAAAATTTTTGGCGAAGGGGACTTTGACAGATTTAAACGGGGGGCTCAACCCATTGCTTTCAACAATGCGGATCCCATGTCCGACGGAGTCTCAGCAACTACGATGCCAGCGTCAGCAAGTGCCGCCTTTTTAGCTTCGGCGGTTCCTTGACCACCGGAAATAATCGCCCCGGCGTGACCCATGCGACGTCCCGGAGGCGCGGTTGCACCGGCGATGAAACCGGCAACCGGCTTGTCGCAGTTTTCTTTTACCCAGGCGGCGGCCTCCTCTTCGGCGCTGCCACCGATTTCGCCAATCATGATGATGGCTTCGGTTTCCGGATCGTCGTTGAACATTTTCATCACATCGAGATGTGAGGTGCCGTTGATCGGATCCCCGCCGATGCCGACACAGGTGCTCTGCCCCATGCCGAGCTGGGTGACCTGCCAGACGGCTTCGTAAGTGAGTGTGCCTGAGCGCGACACGACACCGATGTTACCGCGTTTGTGAATGTAACCCGGTGCGATGCCGATGCGGCAACCGCCGTGCGAATCTTCACCCGTTCCCGGAGTCACGATGCCCGGGCAGTTAGGGCCGATGAGGCGGGTCTTCGAGCCAACCATGGCGGCGCGGACACGCATCATGTCCATCACTGGAATACCTTCAGTGATACATACCGCGAGATCGATTCCGGCGTCGACGGCTTCGAGAATGGCGTCGGCAGCGAATGGCGGTGGCACAAAAATCGCCGACACGGTGGCGCCAGTTTCTTCAACGGCCTGGGAAACGGTGTCGTAAATCGGCACCTGGCCTTCAAACTCCTGACCACCCTTGCCGGGCGTGACGCCGGCAACGAGCTTGGTGCCGTAATCGAGACTGAGTTTGGCGTGGCGACCGCCAAAGCCGCCGGTGATGCCCTGCACGAGGACCTTGGTGTTTTCGTCTACGAGAATAGCCATGGGGAAAGTGTTAAGATTTTAAGAATTAAGTTTAAGCGCTACCGGGAGTCCCGTGTTGATGGATCGTGAGATCGTTGCCGTCAGGCAGCCAGATCGTTGATGGTTGAATCGGCGCGATGCCACCAGTAGCTGTCGCCGTGGGGCAGAAACCGCTCCGTTGAGGAACCGTTAAATTCGACCGCATTGGTCGGCGTTTCCTGAAGCAGCACACGGGTGCAGATCAGGCCACGGTTATCGGCATCGAGCAAAGCCGTCAGTTTAGAGAAATAACACGCCGCCCGCAGTTCGGTCGTCGGATCACCGGGAGTGACCAGAAGCCGGGCCAGCATCTCCGGCTCGTTGTTGCGGAAAAAATCGATCAGGGGATCCTGATCGCTGATGTGAAAGCTGTGGTCGACGCTTTTGTCGATCCATTCGAACCAGCGGCCTTTGGCGTACTCGAACTCGACCAGCATGTTAGTCGCCGGATCGAGCGCCTCGTTGCTGGTGCTGGCGATGTCGACCGTGACCACTTCATCGTGGCCGTGCGGGACCCGACAATTGGGGGCGGCACCGCTGATGAGGCGATGCCCCATGGCGTAGCGGCGGCTGAATCGCAGCACAATGTCGTAGTCGCCGTCGCTCATAAAAACTTAAGCAGCAATCGCTTTGACGGCTTTCTCGGCGGCATCGGCGAGGTCGTCGGCAGCGATCAGATCGACACCGGATTCGGCGAGCGTCTTTTTGCCGGCGGCGACATTGTTGCCTTCGAGTCGCACGACCAGCGGCAGTTGCAGATCGACTTCCTTACTTGCGGCGACGATGCCCTTGGCGATGACGTCACAGTCCATGATGCCACCGAAGATGTTCACCAGGATGCCTTTCACGTTCGGGTCGCTGAGGATAATCTTGAAAGCGTTCTGCACCTGCTCCTGAGTTGCGCCACCACCCACGTCGAGGAAATTGGCCGGCTCGCCGCCGCAATGCTTGATGATGTCCATCGTCGCCATCGCCAGACCGGCACCGTTGACCAGACAGGCAATGTTGCCGTCGAGGCCGATGTAGTTCAGGTCGAATTCGGCGGCCGCCACTTCGCGCGGATCTTCCTCTTCGGGATCGCGCAGTGCTTCGATGTCCGGGTGACGGTAGAGTGCGTTGTCGTCAAAACCGAACTTGGCGTCGAGCGCCAACACCTGTCCATCCGGTGTGGTCACCAGCGGATTGATTTCGACCATCGAACAGTCGCACGACGTGAAAAGATTGTAGAGCGCGCCGAGCAGTTTGCCGAAGGCTTTGCCCTGCGGGCCGCCGAGTCCGAGCTTGGAGGCGATCTTGCGCACCTGATAGGCCTGCAGACCGAGCAGCGGATGCACCGCTTCATGCATGATTTTCTCCGGCGTTTGTTCGGCGACACCTTCGATGTCGACGCCGCCTTCGGTACTGGCAACGATGACCGGGCCGCCGCTGTCGCGATCCATGATGATCGACAGGTAGTATTCCTTTTCGATGTCGACCGCTTCGGCGACCATGATCTTACGCACCAGGCGACCTTCTTCGCCGGTTTGATGGGTGACCAGCGTCTGACCGACCATCTTGCCGGCAAGCTCCGCAGCTTCTTCAGCGGTTGCGGCGATGTGAACGCCACCTTGAAAGCCATTTTTGAAAGTGCCTTTGCCGCGTCCGCCGGCGTGAACCTGGGCTTTCACCACCAGCTTGTCCGTGCCAAGTTCTTTGGCAACTGCCGCAGCTTCCCCGGCCGTTCCGGCAACCGCACCACGGGGGGTCGGCACGCCGAATTTTTCAAACAGTTCCTTGGCTTGATACTCGTGAATATTCATGATCGTGAATTGTCTCCACCTCAGTCTGGAGGCGGCCAAACTAGGGGTGCGCCGCTGAACCGTCAAGAGCGGGCTTCCGTCAGATCACTACATTTCATCCGCTCATGTACCTAAGCCTCGGATTAGCTGGAGTGATAGCGGTCCTCCTGATCACAATGGCGCCCCGTCTACTGCGCCGGCGGCGACGATCACAGCTGCGGTCGCAAGCATTCCCGGAGGCGTGGGTGAAAATCCTGAGTGACGAATTTGGCATCTATGCAAAGCTGCCGACGCCGCTACGGGAAATGCTGCACCAACACGTCCGGGTGTTTCTTGAGGAGAAAAATTTCGAAGCCTGCGGTGGGCTGGAGGAGGTTGACGAACGCATGCGATTGCTGATCGCCGCTCAGGCTTGTGTCTTGCTGCTCGGGTTAAAAGATCACCGCTACTATCCGAAGTTGCGCTCGGTGTTGGTCTATCCGGGGGCATTTCACGATGCGCGCCGCAAGACCTTCCATCTCGCCGACGACGACGATCGCGA
Organism: uncultured bacterium; assembly: GCA_965367965.1. GTDB lineage: Bacteria > Verrucomicrobiota > Verrucomicrobiia > Verrucomicrobiales > DEV007 > JBBKXR01. Next base: position 54,882 of record CBDULB010000005.1, read on the forward strand.
GATTCGGCTCGGCGAGTCGTGGACCAGCGGTTCGGTGATCCTGTCAGCGGAAAGTGTCGTCGCCGGAGCCCGAAACGAAGACGACGGCATGAATGTCGTCATGCACGAGTTCGCCCATCAACTCGATCAGGCGGACGGAGTCGGCGACGGGGCACCGATTCTTGAGCAGTCGGCAGTGTATGAGGATAGCGGCGACTATGAGGATTGGGCTCGGGTACTGGGTGAAAACTACCAGGAAATGCTCGACGATCTTTTCGAGCGCCGCCGGCCGGTTCTCGACCCCTACGGCGCGACCAATCCGGCCGAGTTCTTCGCGGTCGCGACGGAGACTTTTTTCGAGGAACCGGAGCGATTACAAAAGGAAGCGCCGGATCTGTATGCTGCGTTGCAGAAGTTCTACGGCCTGGATCCGGTGGCGTGGGGGTGAATAAACGGAAACTGGTTCGGATCTTGAAGTCAGTAATTGAGCTGGCTACCTTAAACAAACAAAGCGCTGCGGTAGCCTGTGGCCGGCCAATTATATTCTGTGAAATGAAACCCACGGCGTTCGAAAATGCTATTTTCGAATGGGTCGTTGCCCACACTGAAGATTCGGCCATTCAACGGCAGCTGGCTGAAGTCGATATCGTGGAGAGAGAACCTACCGGAGTGGGCTGCTACAGCAAAATTTCGACTCCGAACAATGCACCGCCGGCGATCCAACCCGTTTCAGCATTGGGTCCGCTGTCGGGTCCCATATTTCAGAGCCCTGCAGTTGAGCATGGAGGAATGACGCTGATCTGGTTTTCGGATGGTATTGCGGATACGCTTGAAATCGTCACTTTCACTGACCATTTTCCGGACAATCATGATGCCCTTGCTCTTGCTGGATTCACCTTACATACGGCCGGATAACTCAATCCAGCCAGCCACCCGTCGCCTGAATGGGTGAAAGTTCACCTGCGGGCGTGATCCACACGGCGATGGCGTGGTTTTTGGCATCGGCGGCAGACAGATCCGGCAGGGTGAAGCTCGCGGTCCGGTTGGTAGACAGTTCGGCCTGTTGGTGATCGAGGGCGACGAAATCGTTGGTCAGCGTGCGGCGGGCGTTTTCACCGCGTTCAACCCGGGTCTCCAAACCGAACCCAAGGACGGCGACATGAATATCCCATGCTCCCGCTGCCGGCTCGACGACGTCGATCATGACCGATTTTCCATCGACGGTGGCTTTGAGATTCTTCGGGTGCTGAGCGGACAGCTCGGAACTGTCCGGTAACGCCCTCCGTTCGAAGAAGCCGCGCCATTCAGTGCCATTGAGCACGAAGCCGGGAGTGTAGACGGAGTTGATTTTGCCGGATTTCTGGTAGTCATACTGGCGCCGGGTGTTAGCGGCGCTGCCATACGGATCCGGCCAGCCGAGCCGATCCCAGTAGTCGACGTGCCAGGCAACGGGAACGTATTTTTTCCACAGATCATCGTTGCGCAGCGTTTTGCTCAAGTAGGTATCGGCAGGAGGGCACGAGCTGCATCCCTGCGAAGTAAACAGTTCGACCAGCGCGACCCGATCGGAACCACTTTCAAAAACTTTCGATCCGGCGGGCACGATGATGTCCGGCCGCTGGGCTGTGATCGATTGCGTCAGCCAGATCAAGGCCAGCGAAATGAGCAGGATCGGCGCGACAAAGGGTTTCATAAAGCTGAGGGCGGGGGATAAACCGCTACCTGTATCGACGCGCTGCCCGTCGGGACCTTACGGCGACGGCGTCTCACCGCCCCGGCCAATCGAATCTCCCGCCAACAATCCACAGCCAGCTCAAAACATTTCCCATCTCAAAACATTTCCGGGTAAATTATATATTTACAAAATGACCAATGACCGGGATGGCGGCGATGAAAGTCGCTGTGCACGGAGTGCTAAAGGCTCAGGAAGCGCTGCAGCGTTGCCGGCAGCGGGCTGGTCCAGCGACGGTTCAGGGCAGGCCAGCGCAATTCGCAGGCATGCAGTGCGTGGCGATCGATCAGCAGGCGCTGTTCGAGCCCGGGGGTCCAACCGGTTTCGATAAAGTCGAGATAGCAGGTCTCGTCGACGCCGTAGATTTTGTCACCGACGATGGCATGGCCGCTGTCGGCGAGGTGAACGCGGATCTGATGCATGCGACCATGCAGCGGATGGCAATCGATAAGAGCGAACTGGCCGTGGCGGTTCTCAAACCGGCGCAGGGTGCCAAACTCGGTGCAGCTGGGCTTGCCGTCGGGATGGGCGGCTTGTTTGACCCAGATCGGTGAGGCGGCGAATTCGCCCTTGCGGCGCAGCGGACTGTCGACCGTCCACGCATCCGCGTCGGGCCAACCGTGGACGAGTGCCTGATAGCGTTTGTCGAACTCGCCGTTCTGCATGGCTACTCCGGCGCGGCTGGCGGCGTCGTGGTGTTTGGCGACCAGCACGATGCCGCTGGTTTCGCGATCGAGCCGGGTGATGATCGAGATTTGACCGCCATTGGCGATTTCAAAGGCGAGCAGACCGCGTAGCTCGTCCCACAGGGTTGAGGGGTGATTTGGCGAGGTTGGATGGACCAGCAGATGCGACGGTTTGTCGATGGCGAGAAAGTCCTCGTCTTCGGCAATAACCGAAAAATCGAGATCATGAAGGACTTCGTCGCGCAGGCTCATGGACGGCGCACGGTAGTCTCTGCCGGAGGGGTGATCCAGTGCCAGCTGGGCGATTGATCGCAAAATGCTGGACTAGCGGGCGTTCCGCGCTACTTAATGGCCCTTCGTTTAGTTTTCCGTTTCCGTTTTCTCATGCCTGACTCCGAGCTCTATCAAAAGACCCTGGCTGGTCCTTCCAGCCTGACCGGCACTTCTCTGCACACCGGAGAAAAGGTGACGCTGACCTTGAAACCGGCGCCGGTGAATCACGGGTTGAAATTCCGTCGCATCGATCTGGACGATCAGCCGTTTATCGAGGCGCACGTCGACAACGTGCAGAAAGTCGAGCGGGCGACGACACTGGCAAAAGGCAGTGTTAAGGTGCACACCGTCGAGCATGTCATTTCGGCGCTGACCGGGATGGGCGTCGACAATGCGATCATCGAGATGGACGCCAACGAGCCGCCCATCGGCGATGGTTCGGCGGCGCCGTACGTGGAGTGCATCAAGCAGGCTGGCATCGAGGTGCAGGACGAATACCGGGCGGTGTTTGAAGTGCGCGAGCCGATCAGCGCCGAGACGCGTGACGGCTCGATCCTGATCGTGGTTCCGGACAAAAATTTTCGCATTTCCTGCACGCAGGCCGGTCCGGACGGGAGGATGACGCAGTATTACTCGACTGTGGTCACGCCCGAGACTTACGAAAAGGAAATCGCGGCAGCGCGGACTTTCGTATTTTATGAAGATGTTGAACCGCTTCTGGAGAAGGGGCTTATCAAGGGCGGGAGTCTGGAAAATGCCATCGTCATTCGCGATGACACGTTCATGAGCAAAGAGCCGTTGCGATTTCCCGAAGAGCTGGCGCGGCACAAGATCCTCGACCTGATCGGCGACCTCATGCTTTCGGGGCGACGCATCATGGGCCATGTCATTGCGGTCAAGCCGGGACACGGTCCGAATACCGAGATGGCGCGCCGTCTGGCGAAAGAGTTCGGTCAGATCATGTCGATGGTGCCGCCGGTGAATATTCCGACCGGCAAAGGCGTTCTCGATGTCAATGAGGTGAAGAAGATTCTGCCGCATCGCTATCCGTTCCTGATGCTGGATCGGGTCGTCGACTTTGAAGGCGAAACCAAGTGCACTGGTGTGAAGCAAGTCACGGTTAACGAGCCGTATTTTCAGGGACATTTTCCCGATCATCCGGTAATGCCGGGTGTGCTGCAGCTGGAGGCGATGGCACAACTGGCGAGCGTCATGTTGCTCCGGGTGGAGGAAAATCAGGGCAAGATCGGATATTTCATGAGCGCCGACAATGTGAAGTGGCGCAAGCCGGTGTTCCCTGGCGATACGCTGTTTATCGAGGGGGAAATTCTCAAAATCCGCCGCAATATCGGCGTGGCTCGCGCTCGCTGTGTCGTCAATGACGAGACGGTATCGGAGGCTGAGTTGAAGTTTGCGTTGATGTAAACCCGGCCAAGCTATGGCTAACACTGAAATCCACCCCAGCGCTATCGTTGATGCCGCCGCCCGCCTGGGTGACGGGGTCGTGGTCGGTCCTTATTGCGTGATCGGAGCGGGCGTAACGCTCGGCGACCGGTGCCGGCTTGGCAATCATGTCACGATCACCGGGCCGACAGAAATCGGTGCCGACAATGAATTTTTTCCATATGCCTCGATCGGTCAGCGCACTCAGGATTTAAAATACGATGGCGAGCCGACCTGGCTGCGCATCGGTGACGGTAACGTATTTCGTGAATTCGTAACCGTGAACCGGGCGACTTCGGCCAACGATGCGACCGTGATCGGCAGCTACGGAAATTTTCTGGCCTACACTCACGTCGGACATGATTGCATCGTCGGCGATCGGGTTATTTTTTCCAATAACAGCACGCTCGGCGGGCACGTCACAGTTGGTGATCATGTGGTGCTCAGTGGGCTGGTGGCCATTCATCAGTTTTGCCAGATCGGTGCCCACGCGATGGTCGGTGGTTGCTCGAAGATTGTGCAGGACGTACCGCCGTTCTTTATCGCTGACGGCAATCCGGCCAGAGTTCGTGCCGTCAACTCGGTCGGCATGCAGCGCAGGGGCTTTTCCGAAGCGGCCGTGCGAACGGCGAAAGTGGCATTGCGCAAAATTTACCGCGAAAAACTGAAGCTCTCCGAGGCTTTAGCGGCACTCGCTGACCTCGATGACCCGGATGGCGTGCTTGCCTGCGTAACAGCTTTTGTCAGCGAGTCGAAGCGAGGGCTTCATTAACGGGTAATCTAAGTTTCGCGGAGGCGCGGGCGCTGGAATGCCCCACTCAGCCGAAGACTTTGCTCTGCAGGTTGCGCAGTGCCTGCAGTCCTCCCCAGTCTGAGCCTCGCATCGGACGGCCTGCCGTTTGGCGTTTTTTGCTGAAACGCTCGCGGTTTTCATCGAAGACATGCTGCAGAAACTCCGCGCCCCCGATCGCCGTTCCGTCGGTAAAGTAGCGCACTTTACAGAGCAGTATCTCGCTTACGCTTAACCTGCCGCCGCGCTCCAGTGCCTTCTCCACTTCTACCCGGGTGATTCCCAGGCGGCGTTTGCTACCCGTTATTTCATCCCCATGCCGTTCCTCACCGTGACCATACAGCAGCATCCGATAGCGTGGTGCTGTCGACCGCCAGGTCACCCGTCGGTTCACGCCGAAGGTGGTCCGTTCAAGGATCGCGCCGAGCCCTCGACGCGCACATCTTTCTCCGGCTACCGCCTCTGCATAGCCGCTCCAGCGGTAATCTTTAGGATCGTCAACAATCCCCGCACGGACCGGATTCAGATCGATATACGCAGCAACGGTCAACAGGGCTGTCTCATCTCCTTCGATCAATACACTTCCAAAACGGTGCTCCCACAGCGTCCCGGTCCGATGATGCCGGTGGTTGTGCCATCGGGTGTAGCGTTGTTTGAGTTCCTTCAGAAATATCGATAGCGAAAACCGTCGCGCCTGATAACGCGCCAGGATCTCTGCCATCCATTTCCCCGTCGAATCCTGCGCCGCCCGATCCAATTCCTGCAGGGCATCTTTCAGCTCTCTCCGGCGATAAATCAACGGTAACAATTCCCGCAATCGCCCCTCGGTCAACTCAGCTTGAATGTCCCGTTGCGGAACTCTAACCAGAAGATGGAAATGATTCTCCATCAGGCAGTAAGTGACCACCTGCAATCCGCAAAATTGCTCAAGGCGGCGCATCCACTGTTGAAAATGCCGTTTCTCCGGCTCACCCAAAGTGCGGTTGCGATCCACGACACGGGAAACTACGTGATAGTAGGATTCAGTCTGAGGGCGAAGCAAGCGGCGCGGCATGGGGTGATGGCGTAGCGGGTTACACCAAGAGAGTCACACAAGTTGACGAGATGGCAAGATATAATTTTACCGGAAAATTATTTAGATAACATGGGGTTTTGCGTTTTCGAATGAGGTGGGTGGACCGGGGTGGGGCGATCTTAGCCGGCGGCAATCGCTCAGTCGTTTACAGCGGTCAACGTCTCGATAGTTGTGATGGTGCCGATGCCAATGTCTGTGTCGGGGGCGTAGTCGTGGTCGCGAATTGATTGGGATTGCAGCTGTTGCATTTGTTCGGTGACTTTTCTGGCAATGGCGCGTTGGCCGCGGGGTAAGCGCAGCACGAGCAGGCGTTTACTGTTGCTTTGAATATCGCCGATCAGGATATCTTCGCTCAGTACCCGCGATTGGTGGCGAATGGTCAGTCCGGCAAGCGGAATTTCTGCGTGATATTGGCGCCAACTGCGGCGCCCGATGAAGCGGATCGTGACGGGGGTGGAGTCGGTGGTACTATTCTCGGCGACAAGTTTGCCAAAGGTCTGCGGGGTGAATCCGGGGAAGCCTTTGGTACGGCCGATGATACAATTGGCGACCCAGCGCACGTCGGGTTCGCGAGATCCGATGGCGATGCGCAGTTCGAGTTGTTCGTTGCTGCTTAAGCTTGTATCAAGCTTATCAGCGGGCATTGAGCTGTCGCAGTCGCCCTCGGCGGGAGCGGATAATTTTTGCAGTAACAGCCATCCGAACACGCGGGTTCGCCGGAAAAATTTGGGGGTCAGGTAGAGTGCGACAGCGAGGAAAATCGCGAAGACGATGCCGGCGATCAGGGGCGAGACCGCCATTAGCGCCAGCCCTCCGACCACCGCGGTGTCCTCGGCGGTACTGACGACGATATTGGAGACAGGCTCGGGCGAGGTGTTGACGGCCAGACGCGTGCTGGCTTTTACGCCGTGGGTAACCAGGGTAGCGCTACCGGCGAGCAGGGCGATGATGACTTCGAAGGCGGGGTCGGTCGCACCGAGTGTTTTCATCGCCAGCAGGGCACCGCCGACCGGCCGGATCAGGGTGTGCACGGTATCCCAGGCGGAATCGACCCAGGGAATCTTGTCCGAGAAAAACTCAGCGAGAAAGAACACGCTGGCTGCGGCGATCACTGCAGGATGACCGAGTGCGGTGAGTTGCTCGTACTGATCGGCGAGGGCGATCCAGTTAAAGCGAATCGCCAGTCCGGCAATGAGCACGGTCAGGTAAAGGTTCAACCCGGCCAGGGTGGCGAAGCCGAGCGCGACGGAGAGTTGGTCGATGATTTCCATAAGGTCGGGAGGGGCGTGAGTGGATTGGTTGGCTCGTTACGACGATGAGTTGAGGTAAAAACGATTCAATATTTCAACAGCGGTATCGTAGTCAGAATCTTTGGCGCCCCAGAGTTCAGGCAGATAGATGTCGCCGGGAAAGGTGCCGTTGGCGGCGGAAGGAAATCGTTTCTGAGCAGCGTGGCAATGTCTCCGCTCTTTAAGATCGACTGAAAATGACCGACCTTATTCTGTTGGTGACTCTCATAGATTCTGAGCATAGCTGGAGCCGTCGCGGGAGTGGGTGTTGGTCAACACTCACTGACAGTAAATCACTCAGCGATTACAAAGTCCAAGGTGGTTTGTAGTGCGGGGCAGTGAGCCGCAGCGCTTTCCCTTCACGGCCTGGACGGCATCAACTGGCCGAAAACAGGCTCTTCAATCGTCCGATCAAGCCTTTGTTGTCATCGTCGTCGTGCTTCCCGTCGGTTGAGCGACTTGGGCCGTGGATGTTTCCTGGCTGGGCATTGGCGCCCCGGTGATCACAGGTCTGGCGGGGGATCATGGCGTCCGGAGCGCGTTCTTCGTAGGCGTCGCCGTGGGCGCGGCATTCAGATGATGCGAGCAGCCCGGAGGCCTGACACAGTTCAACCGTCATGACGTCATCGGCGACCGGTAGCGGCATGGTCGGGTAGCGCAGGGTTTCGCTGGCGCGCATAATGTCAGCCCAGATCGGAAGTGCGATGCGTCCGCCGTAGCCGCGATCGACGATGCGCTCGGGTTGATCGAGTCCGACCCAGACTCCGCAACTCAGACTGCTTGAGTAGCCGACAAACCAGGCATCGTGGTAATCGTTGGTGGTGCCGGTTTTGCCGGCAACGGGAAAGCTGACGCCGAGGTCGCTGACCGATTGGCCGGTGCCGCCAGGTTCCATGACTTTTTGTAAAACTTGCGACGTCAGCCAGGTCGCTCCCGGGCTGACTACACGATAGCCTTCGGGTTCGCGTTGGTAGAGAACATTGCCGAGCCGGTCCTGAATGCGTTCGATGAAATACGGATCCGCGCGAAAGCCTTCGTTGGCGAATGCCGAATAGGCGCTGGTCAGTGACATCAAACTGGCGCCGAGATTGCCGACGTAGATCTGCGGTGAGGAAAACGCCGCTTCGGCCGCCGGATCGGCAATGCCGGCGTAGCGGGCCATTTCTGATACGGCGTCGATACCGGCAGTTTCACCGACGCGCACGGTCATGGTGTTGCGCGAACGAATCAGTCCCTCTTCGGCGCGGGTCCAGCCGCCGAAGGTGCCGTCGGAGTTGCGGGGACTCCAGCCGGTAGTGTCCCAGGCGATTTCGCCGGGCTGAATTGGTTGATCGCTGATCAGCGTGCCGGGAAAAAGTCCGGACTCGAAAGCGATGGCGTAAATCAACGGTTTAAAAATCGAACCCGCCTGACGTCGCGCCTGAGTGGCGCGGTTGTAGCGGCTTTCTTCGAAACTGCGTCCGCCGACCATGGCGCGTACTGCGCCGAGTCCGTTGTCGACGACGGTGACGGCAGCCTGCAGGTAGTCGATTTGATCGCCGCGACGGGCGGCGCGCGTCGGGTGCGGGTAGCCGGGCGTGGCTTCGATACTGTGCAAGCGATTTTCGACCGCCTGTTCAGCGGCTTCCTGTAACTCGAGATCGAAGGTGGTGTAAATGTCGAGCCCACCGACCTGCTGTTGTTCGTCGGTAAGCAGGCGTTCGATTTCGCGGCGGACAGCCTCGCTCAGATAAGATTCGTTGCGATGCTTGCGATCGATTTCGGTAACTCCCATCGGCCGCAGGTCTGATGGCGAGATTTCGTCCTGCGACAGCACCGGAATGATCTCCATTTTTGCGGCCTGAGCCTGTTCCGCGGAAATCATTTCCAGCTCGAGCATCCGGTTGAGGACGGTGTCGCGTTCGCTCAAAGCTGCCTGGTAATGGCGAAACGGCGAGAAGCGATTCGGCGCACGGATCACTCCGGCGAGCATGGCCGATTCGCCGAGCGAGAGATCGCTGGCGGGTTTGCCAAAGTGAGCGCGGGCAGCGGCTTCGATCCCGTACAGACCGCTGCCCAGAAATACCCGGTTGGCATAGAGAAAGATGATCTGTTGTTTCGAGTAGTGGTTTTCGATGCGGCGGGCGAGCATGGCTTCGACCAGTTTGCGATGCAGCGTCTTCTCGCGCATGTCGAAGCTGATGCGCGCCAATTGCATGGTGAGAGTGCTGGCTCCCTGAGCGAAACCGCCCTCGCGAGCGTTGCGGACGATTGCGCGGGCGACGCCGAAAAGATCGATGCCCGAGTGTTGGTAAAAGCGGGTGTCTTCGCGCGCAATCAGGGCATCGACGAAAAACGGCGAGACATCTTCGAGGCCGACGATGACCCGGCCGTCGCCGTGCAAGCGGGTGAAAGGTGTGCCGTAGGTATCGAACACCACCGATTCCTGCGGCATGCGACCGATCTGACGAAGATCGTAGCTCCCGGCCATGCGTTTGTAGCGTACATAAACGCCGAGCGCGATGGTGCCGCCGATGATGGCGATAAAGATCGTCAGGCTGGCGAGACTGCGCGCCCACCACGAGCGCGGCCAGAGATGTTGCAGTAGAATCAGAATGCCGCCCGAAATTCCTCCCGGAGCTTGCCGGGAGGGTGCGGCGCGGCCCGTTTTGCGTTGGCTGCGAGTGGCGGCGCTGGACTTTGCGCGCTTGGTCTTGGCTGCAGCGGTCTTGGTTTTCGCCTTAGCCTTCGGCCTGGTCGCTTTCCCGTTGCTGCGACTCGTCGATGCCGCAAGGCGCTGGCGACTTTTTGGTTTGGATTTCGCCGCTTTGCGTTTTGTGGCCTTACCGATTTCAGCGACGCCTTTGCTGACTTTTGCCTGGAGTTTCACCCAGGTCGAGTCGCCAGTGCCGGGGCCGAGCACACGCTTTAAAGCCTGGGCGCGTTCGCGCTCTCTTTGGCGCTTTCGCTGGCGTTGGCGAAGCCGGTGACGATTGATTCTGGCGGTCAAAATAAGAAGCTCGAGGGATGAGATCCAGGCCGATGAGCGCCGAAGTTTTTAAAATTTCAGCGAAACTTAATAAATATTAATTATCATGATAGTTCAAGTAATTGTGGTGAATTTATGTGCTATTGACGGAGCTGAATCCGTGAACGCAAAAATTGCGGCTGAAGTTGAGCGCATGAGGGAATTCATTTCAGCCGGGCGTATCGATCGACGACAGATTGATTTTTTCAATGGAGACGGTGTTTGGACCGGACTGATGACGAAAATTTTGCAGGCTTTGAGCGAAAAATTTACCGATTCGGGTGCCAAGCGTGCGCGCGCCGGTTGTGAAGCCCTCAGGCAGTGGTATTGTTACGGCTTTTTCACAGCGAGCAGATCGATCCGGCCAACCAAAGTGGTCTATTTTTTTCGATCGGCACATAAATTTCATATTTTTACAGAATTTCAGACATGGGCGTAATTGGCGATATTCTTCGAGTCATCGGCATCATTTTGATGGTGGTGATGGTGTTTAATCTTCTCATCATCGTGCATGAGTGGGGTCACTTTCTGGCGGCGCGCTGGCGTGGCCTGACGGTTGATCGCTTTCAGATCTGGTTCGGCAAGCCAATTTGGAAAAAGAAAATCAACGGCGTGCAGTACGGTCTCGGTTCGATACCTGCCGGCGGTTTTGTGTCGTTGCCACAAATGGCGCCGATGGGAGCCATCGAAGGTCAGGCGATCGATGACGAAAACGGCGATAGCGATGGCGAAGCTGAACTCAAGCCGCAGAACCTGCCGCCGATCAGTCCGCTCGACAAAATTATCGTCGCCTTTGCCGGCCCGTTGTTCAGCTTTCTGCTGGCCGTGGTGTTTGCCTTTGTCGTCTGGATTGTCGGCAAGCCTGAGGCCCAAATGGCGCAGACTAAATCGGTCGGCTACGCGTCGCCCGGCAGCCCTTCGGCTGAGGCCGGTTTTCAGCCGGGTGATGAAATTATTTCGGTTGGTGGCAAAGAGATCGCCCGCTTTCACGGCTTGATTGACAGCGTCGATTGGAATTACATCACCAGCTCGGAAAAAGACGTTCCGGTGGTCATCAATCGTCCGGGTACCGGCGAAATGACGCTGACTCTGGAGAAGGACCTTGCTGCTCTGAAGGATCCGAACGCCGACAAGCGTTCGTGGTGGAAGCGCACTGGTGCCGCGATTTTCAGCCGCTCAGCCCTCCCCGATACAGGCTTGCGCGGTGCTGAAAATCCGATGATCGGACAAGTCAGCCCGAACGGTCCGGCGGCAGTTGCCGGCCTTCAGTCGGATGATGTCATTCTCAAGATCGATGGCATCGACGTAAAGAGTCGTTTCTTCATCACTGATTACATCAATGAGCATCCGGGGAAGTCGCTTGAACTGGAGATTCGTCGTGATGGAAAAACGATTACCAAGTCGCTGACACCGCGGATCCCGGAAAACATTCCCGCCGACTGGCCGGAGGAACTTCGTGAAGAATACAGCAAGAAGCCACTCGCCGGCATCGGTTGGGACGAGTACGGCATCAGCTCCATCGCCCATCCGAAACCGGACGAGCAGGTGGCCAGCAGTTTGCGCGTCATTGTCAGCACGCTCAAGGCGGTGGGTCAGAAAGGAACCGGCGTCAACGCCGGTCACCTCAGTGGTCCGGTTGGCATCATGCGTCTCTACTATCGCCTGTTCCAGCATCCCGACGGATGGCGTCTCGTACTCTGGTTCAGTGTCGTGCTGAATATCAATCTCGCGGTATTGAATATGCTGCCGCTGCCGGTTCTTGACGGCGGCCACATCACCATGGCCCTGATCGAATGGATCACTCGCAAGCCGATCAATTTCCGCGTGCTTGAAGTCGTGCAGACCGCCTGCGTGGTGCTGTTGCTCGGCTTTATGGGCTTCGTTACTCTCAAGGACGCCGGCGATTTATTTGGTGGCGGCAGTAAGGAAACGATCAGTTTCGATGCTCCGGCAGGAGCAGAAACTGCTGCGCCGAAGGAGTAAGAAAGTAGACGGCAGCGCGCTCGTCGTGTTGAGTAGTTGGCAACGTTTATCTACGCCAACTATGCTCTCCCATTGCGCCAGTCCCTATCGTTTCGCTCGACGTCGCTCGCGTCAGGTCCAGATCGGCAACGTCACGGTCGGTGGCGATGCGCCGATCCGGGTGCAGTCGATGCTGACCTCGGATACGCGTGACACGGATGCTTGCGTGCGCGAGGCGCTCGAACTGGCGGCGGCCGGTTGCGAGATCGTCCGCGTCACCGCGCAGACTAAAAAGATCGCCGCCAACCTCGAATCGATCGTCGCCGGCATTCGCGCTGCGGGCTGTGATGTGCCGGTAGTTGCGGACATTCATTTTAAACCCGACGCGGCGATGGAAGCGGCCAAGTGGGTGGAAAAGGTGCGCGTCAATCCGGGCAACTACGTCGATAAGAAAAAGTTCCAGGTGCGCGAATACAGCGACGAACAGTACGCCGAAGAGCTGGAGCGCATCGAGGAGCAGTTTGTGCCGCTGGTGCAGCGCTGTCTCGAGCGCGGCGTGGCGATGCGCATCGGCACCAATCACGGCTCGCTCAGCGACCGCATCATGAATCGCTACGGTGACACGCCGCTCGGTATGGTCGAGAGCGCGCTCGAGTTTGCCCGCATCGCGCGTGACCACGGTTATCACGAGTTTGTGTTTTCGATGAAGGCCAGCAACCCGAAGGTGATGATCGAGGCTTACCGCCTGTTGGTGGCGCGCCTTGACGCTGAGGGTGATGACTGGAACTATCCGATTCATCTCGGCGTCACCGAAGCCGGTGATGGCGAGGACGGCCGTATCAAGAGCGCGATCGGCATTGGTTCGCTGCTGCTCGATGGCATCGGCGACACCATCCGCGTGTCGCTGACCGAAGACGCAGTCGAAGAAATACCGGTAGCACGCGCCCTGATCGCTGCTTGTGAAGCCGTTGAGGAAAGTGCCGCCGCCCCCGACGGGTCGCTCGGCGATGACTGGCCCTTCGATCCCTTCGACTTTGTTCCGCGTGCCAGCGAAAAAATCGATGTCAATGGCATTGCGCTTGGCGGCGAGGAAACGGTTCGAGTTTTTACCTCACGCGAAAAATGGGATGCGCTGGCGCACAAGATCGACAAGCTCGGCGATTTTAAACCTGAGTTGGTGGTCGAAGATTCTGAAGTCGTCGCTGTTGATCCGCGTGACCCGGCGGCGATCGCCGTGGTCAACCAGCTTGATGAGGCGCGATTGGTCACGCTCGCCGACGGACTCGATCTCGGCATCGTGCCCGGTTATCGCCTGCTTGCGTTAAAGGTCGATCCCCGCCATCCGGTTTTGTTGAAAGATACGCTGGTCGCCTCGGACGATGCCGAAAAACCTTTCATCGATACCTTACTTACCGCCAGCGCACAGATCGGATCGTTGATCTGTGACGGCATCGGCGATGCCATCCTGATCCAGGGCGAACAAGCTCCCGGTCAATCCCTGCGGCTCGCCTACAACTTGCTGCAGGCTTCCGGTGCACGCATTTTCAAAACCGACTACGTCGCCTGTCCCTCGTGCGGCCGCACCTTGTTCAACCTGCAGACGACGACGCAAAAAATCCGCGCTGCGACCGGGCATCTCAAGGGCGTGCGCATCGCCGTGATGGGATGCATCGTTAACGGTCCCGGTGAAATGGCCGATGCCGACTTCGGCTACGTCGGCGGCGCCCCGGGTAAGATCAATCTTTACGTCGGCAAAGAAGCGGTGAAGTTCAACATCCCCGAAGACGAAGCCGTCGACCGTTTGATCGATCTGATCCGCGAACACGATCGATGGATCGACGCGCCCGAGCCGGCGGGGGTGGAGTAGGGGGAGATTTTTTCAGGAGGAATATCGAAGCCGTGCTTTTCACGCAGTTCTGGAATGAAAGCGGCTACAGAAAAAGTGTCACCACTGCTGGTTGCTGCAGGAGTGCTGATAATCTCGTTGCCGTTCGTGCGACTTGTTGAGGCCGGACTGCGGATGATTTTCATGAAGGATCACTACGGCAGCTTCTGGGAAGGGCTTACTCGGGATGTTTGGTTTAGCGACGGATGGTTGGCTTACGTCGGTACCCCGCTGGGCTTAACGATGACGCTGCTCCCGGCAGCTATGGCTATCACTGCGGTCGGTTGCATCGTAGTTGCGCTGAAATGAGCGGTTTGCTAGGGCAGGTACTGCGCGCATTTCGTTTTCAGAAGCTCGACCAGCTCCGGCTGCATATACTCGTAGTCATCCGGGATGTTGAGCACGGCGATGCGTTTTCCGGCGAGGGCGTGGGAGAATTTTCGATTGAGGCGATTGCGGTGCGCTTTTTCCATCACCAGAATGACGTCGGCCCATTCGAGTTGCTCGTCGCAAAGAGGTACCTCGGCGTCGTTGTTGAGGCCGGCGGAATCGACTTCGACGCCGCGGTAGCCGGCGAACACGGTCTCTGCGGTCGGGCTGCGCAGTTTGTTCTGTGAGCAGATGAAGAGCAGGTGTTTCAATCGCTCAGTTGCCGAACTGCTTCTTATCGTCGTCCGAATCCTTGCCGAGCGAGGCATTTTCGCTGAAGGCTTTGAGCATCAGCCCGAGACCGCCGGCGATCATGACCAGCATGATGATCAGGTAGGACAGCTTCATGCTCATCACCGGACGGATGCGGCTGACGACATCGATGACGATGATCGCCAGGCCGACCCAGGTCACCACCCAGGCCCAGGTCATGCGGGCGTTGAAAAACAGTGCGGTGACGCCGACAAAGAGTGGCACGAATAATACGCCCATCGAGGCGGTGCCGTTCATTCCGCCCGCGCCGCCCATGCGCCCCGAGATCATACCGGCGTGACCGGTTTCAATGCGCACCGAATCGATCAACAGATAAACGCCAACAATTGACAGCACGAGGCCGAACAGAAATTTGAGTGCACCGCCGTCAGTGCCACCGGGTTTGATCATGGCGCCACTTTGCCACTTTCATCAACCGCTGTCACGCGTGGAAGCGGAGGAGGTATCGAGCCTGGGCTTCCGCGCGAGCTGTCGCGATGGTGCTGTTTCGTTTCCCCACCAATCTTATTCCGGGAAAACTATAAATTGACACGCGATAGGGCGGTTTGCGTTCGAGAGCGTTTTGCAGCGCGATCAGCGTGTCCAGCTGGGATCGCTGGCGGCACCCGCGCCGGAGATGATCGGCACGGAGGTTCCGGTCGCGGTATCTGCGCGGTAAATGTTGCCTTGGTAAGCGAACACGAGATGGCGCGAGTTGGCGCCCCACGACGGACTGTCGCCGGCGGACAGAACGCGGCTTTTGCGACTGGGAAGGTCGTAGATCGTCACCGCGGGATGCGTTCCGCCGGAGACATAGGCGATGCTGCGACCGTCAGGGGACCAGCAAGGCTTTCGACAATCGGGCTGACCGGTGGGCAGGAGTTGCGGTTTTCCACCTTTGGAGTCAATCAAATAGAGTTGTGGGGTGCCGCCGCCGTTGGATGAGTAAACGATCTGCTTGCCATTCGGCGACCACGACGGGGTGGCTTCGTGGGCCGGGCTGGCGATCAGCAGTTTGGGTTTGCCACCGTCGGCTTTGACGGTGTAAAGGTCGGCGTTGCCATTTACGGTCAGGGCGTAGGCGGCCCGCTTGCCGTCGGTGGAGAAGGCGGCTTCGGATTTCGCGCCTTGCTGTTTCACCAGTGGTGCCGGTTGGGCGCGGGTCAGGTCGATCCGGATGAGATCGGCGAAGCCCGGGGCGTGAGTGGTATGAATCAGGCGCAATCCACGCGGACAAAATGCCGGCGAAAGGTTGTTGCGACTGTCACGGGTGATCTGGCGCACGTTCTTTCCTTCGTAATTACAGACGAAAATTTCGTTAGAGCCGCTCTTGTTGCTGACGAACGCAATCTGACTGGTCGCGATACCGGGGCGTTTGGTAATGGCCAGCACGATGTCATCACAGAACTGTCGCAAGTCGTGGTCCATGTCACTGCGGTCATATTTGCGCTCGAACAGCGTTTTGCCGTCAGCGGAGACGAGTTTTCCGCTCAATTTATTGCCCAGCTCCAGCCTGATTTCGGCGATGAAAGCTCCGTTCGGTGAAGTCACAAGTTGGAGAGTAGCCGATTGTTGCAAATGCCGGCCGAGCATCTGCGTCGCGGCGGCACCGAGGGTGCCATCCACCTTTTTGATGACAATCGGGGGAAGAGCAGGTGTTTGGCCATGGCCGAGGGGTGCAGAACCGAAGGTGAGCAGCGCGGAAAAGACAGCGATCAGCAGAGCGTGTCGACTCCCTGTTTGACAGTTGGAGGATGGGGCGGAATTCAGCATTCGAAGCAACGGAGATTTATCAGGGCGAAACCGGAGAAATTGCCCCCGGGTCAGATCGACGAGGGGCGGGAAGGCTCGGTTTCGAAGCGGAAGATGAGTCGAGTTGAGCGGGGGGTCAGCGGGAGGTGCCTTTTAACGGACGTAGATTGCTCATCCGGTCTGAACCGGCCCTGGTCGAGGTGGTCGCAGTTGGGCGATGCACGGCGGCGGGCGTTGGTTTGGGTATGTTGGTCGCATCCGTTGAAGCGCTTGGCTGCTCGGCTTTGGTTAGCGTTACCGGCTTGGGAGTGGAATCAGGCGTGGTCGTGGTGGCGCTCGATACAGCTACCGGATCTTCGCTTTTGGGGGGCGACGGTTCCGGTTGAGCGGGGGCAACGGCGGCGATGCGATCGGGGCGTGCGATCGACATTTCGGTTTCCGATTCAGCCTCGGAGGTGGCATCGGGTTGCCGCGATTCTCGTGGCGTGGATTCGGCCAGGCTGTGCTGGTGCAGGTCGTGGGACACTGCCGGTTCACGGAGTTTATTTTCAGTGGGGTGGTCGGTGGCTTGCTGCCCGTTCCGGTGAAGCTGCACGGGAGAAGTGCCAGACTGCGGCCCGGCCGATGGTTGCACGTCAGTCTCGTTAACGCCGGTCGAGGCCGAATTTCGTTCGTTGCTGATGGGGGGAGTGGGGGACGATGTTGCCGTGTGCTGTGCGGGACCGGGGAGATCGAGACGCGGGAAGGCAAACGCGAGAATCGCGAGATGAATCGTCAGAACAAAAACGAAGACGGCAATTTTGGGCGGGGCGCACATGGTGGTCGAGAAGAGAAGGGGATAGAAAAGAAAAAGCGCCGTTTGGCCATTCAGTGCACGGCAGCCGACTGCATGCTGACGGGCGTGCTCAAGTTCAGTGAACGACTTAAACCTGTGGTTCGAAGAGCAGGCCGGGCGCCGGCTGAGCTGTCTGGCGGGCGACGGGGTTGATGGCGGGTTCGTCGATAAATTCGATCTGTCCGGTGGTGTCGGAATCAGCCGCGTTTTCGAAGGTCAACTGTTGCCCGGACAGGTTCGCGGTGGTGGCAGCGGCTGCCGCTGCAGGAGGGGGAGCGAGCGGGCGCGGAATCACGGGCTGGTCGAGGTCGGCGGTGACCATCTCGACCTCTTCCTCCATGACTTTTTTGGAGTCAGTGTCGTGGCGGCGGGCGTGGGGGGCTGCGGTGCTTTTTCCGGCAACGTTGGGGTCACCTTTCGATCTGCTGCCGGTCAGGTAGGCAGTGGAGATCGATGCGTCGAGTTCTTTGCAGAAGTGGCGAACTTCGCGGCTCTTGTATTGCAGTTTTTCGCGCAAAAAGCGCGCTCCGATACTTGCGGGAACAGCGATCAGCAAGGCGAGAACAGTGAGTGAAATACTGGTGCCGATGCTGGGTGGTGGGTTGGTGAGGCTGGTGGCGGCGTCGGTGCCGAAAGCGGCCATCAATCCCCAGGCGGTGGCGAGAAGTCCGAGCAGGGGCACGCTGTTTACCAGGCATGTAACCAGGTGCATGCGGCTTTCCAGACCTTGTCCACATTCGTCGGCGATGCGTCGCAGGCGGGTGCGGAACAGGGCGGTTTCACGTTTTGACATGGCGTTCGCGCGAAGCAGGCGTGCCTCGAAGGTATCGTCGACTTCCGATGAGCCGAGCCAATGATAAGTGAGTTCTTCGGCGCCGCTGGTGTAGACTTCGTGGAGGACTGAGCCGCTCGCTTTGGCGTTCGAGCCGTAGACCTGCAGCGGGTGGGCTGAGTCGCGGAAGTGTCGGAGAAAGATCCGGTCGTTGCGGTTGGAGCGGCGCAGCCCCATGGTTTTGGAAGCGATCACCGACCAGGCAAACAGCGAAACGCCGAGTAGCAGTGCGCCGAAGCCGAGCGCCCACGGATGTTGTCCGTTGAGGAGGTGAGCCAGGGGGTTGGCGTTGGCGATAAGGGGTAGAAGGTCAGGGGCCGAAGTCATGGAGGGCGACGAATTAATTAACAAACCTAAGTTTTTAAAAATATCGAACAAATTTTAAAAACTTCAAGCGCGGTTCGCGCCGAAATCGGCCTTCCCGGCGGACGCAATCAGGCGCCAGTGGCACGGGCACCGCTTCCTGCGGCAGCAATGAAGTGGCACGGGGGCGGGCCGGCCCTACTTTTTGTGAGTCGGAATTCCTGCAGTGGCGGCGTCCGGAATTTTGTTTCGACGACGGGTGCGGGCGGCGTAGATGAAAAAGCCAACTCCGATAAGGACCATGAAAGTTGAATAAAACTGACCACGGGTCAGTGGACCAAACTGCGCGATGCCGTGATCGGGTTGGCGGAACGCTTCGACAATGATGCGGAACACGGCGTAGCAGACAAAAAACAAGCCGGTTAGGATTCCGTGGCTGAGATTCTTCCAGCGCAGGCGCACCCACAATAAAACCGCCAGCAGGGCAAGTCCTTCCAGCGCGGCTTCGTAAAGTTGGGACGGGTGACGTGGTGGCAGGGCTTCGCGCAGAACGTTGGCGACGGCTTCATCGTCGCGGGCCGATTCGATCATTTCATGAGCGGCCCAGTAGCTGAGTTGGCCTTCGCTGGTGAACTGACCGGACTGCAGTGCCTGTTGCAGTTCAGCGAGTCGGACGCTGAAGTTGTCGCTTGCGGCGGCGCACCGGGCCGAGACTTCAGCGATCTGTTCGATGCTCCAGGTCGTCAACTCGGGCGGGAATTTTACCGCCCAGGCGACATCAGTGATGCGTCCATAGAGTTCGCCATTGATGAAGTTAGCGACGCGGCCGAAGAACAGGCCGATCGGGGCGACCACGACGAGATTGTCGCCGATACCGGCCCAGGAGAGTTGGTGGCGTCTGGCGTAGAACCAGGTGAATAACATTACGCCGATGATTCCGCCATGGCTGGCCATGCCGCCGTCGAGGAAGTTGAAAAAGATCAGCGGATTGTGGATGAAATCATCAAAATCATAAAACAGCATCGAGCCGAGACGGCCGCCCAGCATGACACCGAAGATGGCGGCATAGGTGATGAAATCGCCCACCTGTTCGCCGCGCAGTTCGCTGCAGCCTTTGCGAACCAGATGCAGGAGCAGGGCGAAACCGCCGATAAAGCCGGCGACGTAAGCCAATCCATACCAACGAATCGCCAGCCGCTCCGTAAACTGGATCAGGACCGGGTCGAAGTGATGAAGATAGTAGTCGGCCAAAAGCACAGCGGGAAAGGCTGCTAGGTCGTCTGAAATGGCGATGGATGCAAGCGCAGGAGTAACGCGAGGTAAGCGTGGCGAGCCGATGAATAAAATTTTAGCTTTTCTAATTATAGAAATTATGATAATTTTATCAAGCCTTACCGAAACCTCGTTTAAGCATTTTGAAACTGGACGCCAATGAATTGCCGCATCTTATCGCAGGCGTGTGCCTTGAGGTGCACCGCCAGCTTGGCCCCGGTCTGCCTGAAGCGGTGTATCGGGACTGCCTGGAACGAGAAATGCGCATGCGCGAACTTGAATTTGAGCGCAACTCGCCGCTGCTGATCATGTATCGGGGCGAGCATGTGCCGAGTGCAGAGATCGCATTGGATTTCGTCGTTGAGGATCAGCTGGTGGTTTTGGTAACGGCCGGAGATGGCAGTGATATCGAGGCGGAAATGTCCCACGGGCGGCGCGAATTGGAGACTTATCTGCGGTTGTCCGGACTCAATGCGGGACTGTGGGTGAATTTTAATGTCGACGATCTACGCACCGGTATGCGGCGGGTCATGATTGCCGATCGCGAGGTGGCAATGGGGGCTGTCGGGGCTGGTTTTTCACGGAATTAGCCAGATGGAACGGCCGCGAACCGGGGTGCCGCGCAGGTCAGTTCTGTCCGAAGACATCCTTGCGAAGATCGCGAATCGTCGACAAGCCCTGCCAATCTCCGCCACGCATCGTTCGCGCACCGGACTTTCGCTTTGAGCTGAACTGCTGGCGATGGCTCTCGAAGATTTCCTCAACGAAAGCGGCCCGGCCGAACACGACGCCGTCACAAAAATAGCGTGCCCGGCAACGCAACAGTTCGTGCGTAGCTAAGCGGCCTCTTTCAGTCTCAATTACCTTGGCTACGCGTTTCGGATCGATACCTTTTCGGCAACCCGTGGTCGAACCGGGTGTGCCGATCCGTTGCTCGCCTTTGCCGAATAGGTGGATCCGGTAGGCGGGGGCAACGTGGCGCCAAGTCTCGCCGCGCCCCTGCCATGCGCGGGTTCTGGTGTGCATCCGAATCAAGCCGGAGCGAGCGGTTTTTCGTCCTGCCACTGCTTCCGCGTAACCGCACCACCGATAATCTTTTGGGTCGTCGACCAGGCCGGCGCGGACTGGATTGAGCTCGATATAGGCCGCCATGGTCATCAGTGCATGCTCGTCCTCGCCATCCACCAGCACGCTCTTAAAGCGGTCTTCCCAAAGGACGCCACAGCGAGCATTGCGGAGGTTGTACCACTGCGCGAATCGTTGTTTCAGCTCTTTAAGAAACACCGTCAGATCGGCCATGCGCGACCGATAGCGATCAAGGATGGCGTCCAGTGGTTGAGAAGATTTTCCCGAATATGATGAAGCGTCGGCCCGATCGAGTTCATCGAGTAATTCAACGAGTCGCTTACCATGATAGAGAAATGGCAGGCGTCGTCGCAACTCGCCGGCAGTGAGCGGTGGCACAGAATCAGGGTCAGGAATTTCTACCAGGAGATGAAAATGGTTGCTCATCAGGCAGTAGGTCAGCACCCGAACGCCCAGAAACGCTTCGAGTCTCCTCATCGTCGCGTGGAAATAGTTCATCTCCGCTGTGCCAAAGATGAACCGCCGGTCGACGACCCTTGAGATGCAATGATAACACCCGCCATGCGGAAGCAGGATTCGCGGTCTAAGCATGCCTAAGGATAGTTTAAATAATGACACAGGCAACAATAAATGACCGTGTCAGTTATTCAGCGGTTTTCGGCGTTACCGGTGATGCTGGCCTGTCAGGGCGCCGCTGGTGCTTGTCAGATCGGGGGCGATCGTTTAGGGTCGCCGCTTTGTTCGGTCTAACTGCCTGGTCTAATATGACGGGCAGAAGAATGGCCGGCGTGTCTTGGCTCTCAGCGCCGTTGGAAAATATGATTATTCGCCAAAAATCTTTCGCCCGTGCCGGCTTGATCGGCAATCCGTCGGACGGCTACTTTGGAAAAACGATATCTTTTATCGTGCGGAACTTCCACGCAGAGGTAGTGCTTTGGGAGTCGCCGCGACTGGAGATTCTATCTGCGGCGCGGGATCACTCGGCTTTCGAAAGCATCGCAGCGCTGGCGGACGACGTGCACAGTTTCGGCTACTATGGCGGGATTCGTTTGTTGAAGGCCACGATCAAGCGGTTTCACGACTACTGTTCGGAGAAGCGTATCGATCTAGCCCGGCAGAATTTCACTTTGGAGTATCGCAGCAACGTGCCGTCCCATGTCGGCATGGCGGGCTCAAGCGCGATTATCACTGCCTGTTTACGGGCTCTGATGTCATTTTACGGTGTGACGATACCGCGGGCCGTTCAGGCATCGCTGATTTTGTCGGTGGAAAATGATGAGCTCAACATCCCGGCGGGCCTTCAGGATCGGGTCATTCAGGCATACGAGGGCTTAGTCTACATGGACTTTGACCGCCAACTGATGGAGAGCCAGGGTTTTGGCAGTTACGAGGAGCTGGATCCGAAGTTACTGCCGCCGCTGTTTGTTGCTTATTCGACAGGTTTGTCGGAAGGCACCGAGGTGTTTCACAATGATATTCGCGGTCGTTTTAATCGTGGCGAAAAGGAGATCGTCGAAGCGATGGAGACATGGGCTGACCTGGCAAGGCAAACCCGTGATCTGTTAGTTGCGGGCCGCGGTTCTGAAATCGGCACTCTGCTCGATGCGAACTTCGACCTGCGGCGTAAAGTTTACCGGATGGGGGAGGGCAACATTCGCATGGTCGAGGCTGCGCGTGCGTGTGGCGCGTCGGCAAAATTTACCGGCTCAGGCGGAGCCATCGTCGGCACTTGCGAGGATGATGCGATGTTTAAGCGCTTGAAGGAAAAGCTCGAACCGATGGGATTGAGCGTGATCAAACCTCAGGTTGAAGCCGAGCAGAGCGATGCCTGAACCCAATCGCATTACTTTATTATGAAAGTTCGCAAAGCAGTTATCCCGGCGGCCGGTTTCGGTACGCGATTCCTTCCAGCTACCAAGTCGCAGCCTAAAGAGATGCTGCCGATTGTTGATACTCCGACGATTCAGTATGTGGTCGAAGAAGCCGTTGAGGCGGGGATCACTGATATCTTAATGGTGATCGGCAAAAGTAAGCGGGCGATTGAGGAGCATTTCTACCGCAATTTCGAACTCGAACACGAGCTGGAGGAAAAGGGCAAAACCAAGTTGTTGAAGCAGATCACAAGAATTTCGAACCTGGCGAACATCCATTTCGTATGGCAGAAGGAACTGCGTGGTCTTGGTGATGCGGTGTCTTACGGGCGGAGTTTTTGCGGTGGCGAGCCCTTTGCGCTTTTGCTTGGCGATACCTTATTGGGAACGCCTGACGGTGCTCAATCGGTGACCCGACAGTTGATCGATGTTTTTGAGACCTACCACGCGTCGGCGGTCGCTTTGGAGCGGGTGCCCGAGGAAAAGGTGGAGCGTTACGGGATCGTTGGCGGAGATGAAATCGACGGTTCGGGGGTATACAAACTCAACCAATTGGTCGAAAAGCCGTCGGTTGCCGACGCGCCATCGAATCTGGCCATGGCGGGTCGTTACGTTTTCAGCGCCGATATTTTTGAGCTGTTGGCAAAGACTCAGCCGGGCAAGAATGATGAAATCCAATTGACCGATGCGATGGCGACAATGCTCAATGGGGGCGAGATGTACGGGCTCTGCTTTGAAGGCAAGCGCTACGATATCGGCAACAAGTTGGACTTCCTGAAAACCAACATCGATTTCGCTTTGCGCCGGGACGATGTCGGTCCGGGATTGGCCGAGTATTTGAAACGAATCGTTGCCGACCTCTAGAGATCGGCAAAAACGGGCGGGCAGCTCGGGGGGGGCCATGTGGCGATCCCGGGACGTAGAGAATGCCCAAAGCGTGCCAATCGATGTGCGCGCGTGAATCGCGCTCAGCCTCCGGTTGTCCGGTGAGCTGCTGCCGGGGGGCCTGGCGGTCCGGTTTGTGCGCGCCGGCATCGTCTTCCGCATTAATCTATTGCGGCTAACGCGGCTTAGCTTGGTGGGGTGTCAATACGGCAAATTGAGCGCTAATTGAGCTTCACAGACGATAAAAAATTTTCGCACCGAAACGATTCAGAATTGACAATAAGCGCGTATTTATAGTTTAATTTTGCGAAATAGGCGCTAAAGTAGGACAAAAGTTTATTACAAAACTCAATCCGAGATAAAAAACATCTAATAATTATGGTAAATGTAATTAAAGGCTTTACAAAAAGGCAAATGCTCGGTAAATTTCCCAACTCAGTGTAACCATACTAACCAATCTTAAAAAGAATAAAGCCATGCAACTAGTCAACGATCGCGAGATCCCCGTCGACGCCAACCCGGACCGGTTGGCAGATTTCATCATGTTCACCCAACGTTCGTTTCTGCTCGATCTGTCGCAGGAATTGAACAAAGGAAACATATCTTATGCTCAGTTCTTTCTTCTCGGCTATCTCGCTAAGGAAGACTTTCTCACCATGACTGACATCTCTAAAAAGATGGGTCATTCGACGGCAGCCGCCACCGGCCTGGTCGACCGTCTTGAGAAACTCGGCTATGTGCAACGCCTTCACGCTGCTGAAGATCGCCGCAAGGTGATGGTCCAGATCACCCGCAAGGGCCTCGAACTGGTCACCCGTCTGCGCGACGTCATCGCTTCTAATATCTCCGATGCTATGTCGGATGGTTCCGGTGGCGAAAACAGCGATGCGGTGTCCTCGCACAGCCAGATCAACGAATTCCTCAATTCCTCAGCCGCAAACTGAGTGGCTTGCGCCGCGACCATCTCTGGGATTTCTGAGGGATGGTCAGGGCGCGAGGTTTTGCTCACTGATCTCAAATTGTGATTAGTGTTCAATTGGTTCTGACTGATCCTTTTTCCGAAACCTGAAGAGCAGCAAACGTTTTGGTACGCTGAGAATTCCGACTCCGTTTGGCTAACGCTGTTCCGATCGATTCGGTTCGACAAATCCGCCGCTCTCTTTACGGGAGTGGCGGTTTTTGTTTGGCGAAAGTGGTGATCAGCGTTTGCGGAAGTTTCGGAGGCGGGCAATCTAAAGGAGGTATGCCGACCGCTGTTCTTGAAACTTTCGCGCCATTGTCAGCCGTCGATGGCCTGACTCACGGATTTGTGCTGCGCGACCCGGATACGCGAGTCGACAGCGCTGACCGCGAACAGGTGCTCGAACATTTGCGACCTCACTACGCCCGGACTGTCGGCAGCGTCGGAATCGATTTTTCCGAATTGGCGATGGCCGAGCAGGTCCACGGCGATGCCGTGGCGTTGATCGGCAGAAAACCGGACGATATCAAGACAGCTTTACATGTTGGCGTCGATGGCCTGATAGCTGGTCGGCCGGGGGTGGCGCTGGGCATTTATGTCGCTGACTGCTGCGCAGTCTATCTGGTCGACCCGAAGCAGCGGGCATGTGCTCTGGTGCACTCCGGCCGCAAAGGTTCCGAACTCGGCATTGCGGTGCGAGCGATCGAACAGATGGTCGATCGCTGTGCCAGTGAAGTTACTGATTTAATCGTTGTGCTCAGTCCGTGCATTCGACCTCCTGCTTATGAGGTCGATTTTGCCGCCGAAATTCGTCAGAGTGTGGCAGCGGCTGGCGTTCCGCGAACTCAAATTCACGATTCAGGTCGCGATACCAGTCAAGATCTGCAGCGCTATTATTCTTATCGCATGGAAAAAGGTCATACCGGACGCATGTTGGCGTTTCTCGGCTGGGATGTCGGAAAAACGGTGGTATGAAAACTGCACGAGAAGGCGACGGCGCACCTATAGGCATGAGCAAAGCAGCGGATTTTATCATCGAAGCCCCGGCGAAGACCAATCTTTCGCTGCGCGTTCTGGGCAAGCGGGCCGACGGCTTTCACGCCATCGAAACCCGAATCTGTCGTCTTTCACTTAGCGACACGCTGGAATTTCGCTATTCGGCCGCAGGCAAGGGGGCGACAATGACCTGTGACGATGATGATCTTCCCGCGGGTGAGGAGAATCTCGTGCTCAAAGCGGTGCGGGCCATGGAGCGCTATTGTCATCAGAGTTTCGATGTTGCCATCGATTTGAGAAAGCGTATTCCGTCCGGCGCCGGGTTGGGCGGCGGGAGCAGTGATGCTGCGGCGGTTCTCAAAGGGCTGAACCATCTTTTCGACCTCCGTCTCAGTCCCGAAAAGCTGGCGAAGATCGCTGCCGGCATCGGCTCCGATGTGGCGTTTTTCTGTTACGACGCGACTGCGTTGTGCAGCGGTCGCGGCGAAATTGTCGAACCGTTTGAATTCGAGTGGAAGCTGCCGCTGTTGGTGATTAAGCCGCCCTTCGAGATTTCAGCGTCGTATGCCTATCAGAAGTGGGCTGACTCAATCGAGAATCCGGGCATCAGTTACATTCCGCAGGTGTGTCCATGGGGTGAGATGCTCAATGACCTGGAGCGACCCGTTTACGAAAAATTTATCGTCCTGGCCCGTCTTAAAATGTGGTTACTCGATCAAGGCGAGGTTCACGCGGCCCTGTTATCAGGTTCGGGCTCCTGTCTGTTTGCCATCCTGACCCGCAACGACAGTGGCGAACGGCTGGGTTACCGTCTGCGCGAGACCTTCGGCCAGTCTTTTCAGACTGAAGTCTGTCACACGCTGCCGTGATCCGGCATCAGGTGGCGACCTGGAAAGCTGAGGGGGTACTGCAGGGGGCGGAAAAATCACCATTGTAGGCCCCGTGTCCGTTGCCAATAAAAGACACGGTCATCTATCGTTGACAAATCGGATGGCAATTTGATTTCACGTTTAGCGGCAGCGACCCGGGAAGGGGGCTCGAGGTGAAACCCGGCGGCGGCTGGGTTGCTTCGAGGCGACTGCGGACTGCGAGCTACGGGCTCAGACGATTGATTTGCCAATTGCCACCGTTGTCAGCGGGGGCTTCGGCATCGGATTCACGCCGATATTCGAAGCGGTCGTGCAGACGGTTGGGGCGGCCCTGCCAAAATTCGAAAACTCCGGGAATCAAGCGGTAGCCGCCCCAGTTAGCCGGCATCGGCACGCAGGCGGGATCATCGGATTCGGGAAATTTTTTGCGAAACTCGGCGTCGCGCGCGATCAGCCAATCGTGATCGGGGATGGGTTGCGATTGCAAGGAAACCCAGGCACCGATACGGCTGCCATAAGGACGGCAGCGAAAGTAAGTCTCCGAAGTTTTCCGGTCGAGTTTTTCAATCCGGCCGCGTACGCCGATTTGTCGCTCGACTGATTTCCACAGAAACAGAGCGGCAGCGTGCGGATTAGCATCGAGTTCACGGCCTTTGCGGCTGTCGTAGTTGGTGAAGAAATCGAAGCCGCCCGATTCGATGCCTTTCAGCAGAACGGTGCGCAGGGAAGGCTGGCCATCGGTGTTGCTCGACGCCAGGCTCATCGCATTGGCTTCGGCAACGCCGCAGGCGATAGCATCATCGAACCAGCGATGAAACTGCACGAACGGATCTGCGTCGAGGTCGGCCCGGCGCAATGCGGCGCGTTGATAATTTTCACGGAGTTCGGCGAATTCCATTTCGGGTTTTTCCGGGGAAACGTTGTCCATAGCTGCACGCAGTTTACGTCTGAACCGCTGACCCGGCAGTGCTTTTTCACGAACATCGACGCGTTGGTTGGTTTTGTTGGACAGTGCATGGCGATTGGGCAAGATGTCGTGAGATGACTAGTGATGTGCCAAACCGGGCCGACCGACTGCTTTACGAGCGGCTCGAGCGGGTATTGATCGATGAATCGATGCTGCGCAAACGCATCGCCGAGATGGGGCGGCAGATTACGGAGGACTATGCCGGCCGCGATCTGGCGGTGGTGACTATTCTGCAGGGTGGAGTGCTGTTCATGGCCGATTTAATTCGCGAAATTCATCTGCCGTTGACGATTGGTTCGGTGAGCGTGGCGAGTTATCACGGGGGCACGACAAGCAGTGGTACGGTGACTTTTCATCAGTCGCAAATGCCCGACATTTCGGGAAAGCATGTTCTTGTGCTCGATGACATTCTCGATTCCGGACGAACTCTGGCTGCTATTTTAAAACGCTTCGCTGCTGAATGCGATCCGGCCAGTATGAAAGTCTGCGTGCTTTTAAAAAAGCGCGTGCCTCGTGCGGAAACGGTCGAGTCTGATTACTGCGGTTTCGAAATCGGCGATGAATTCGTAGTTGGCTACGGACTCGACTATCGGGGAGAGTACCGCAATCTATCTGAGATCGGTGTCTTGAAGAGCAAATATATTAAGCTCGACGACGCTGGTGAGGAAGGTTGAGCCTGCACAAAACCAAACGATGAACGTCACGGTCCTTTTTTTCTCTCAATTGCGCGATATTTGCGGAGTTGAGGAACTCGAGATCGAGCTCGCCGGGTCAGCGACGATCAGCGATCTGCTCGCGTTGTTGTATCAACGTTTTGCGGGATTAGAAAAATGGGACAGCCGGATATTGGTCGCCGCCGATCGTGAATACGTGGGCCGCGATGCGTTTGTGGTCGCCGGACAGGAGATTGCCATCATGCCGCCGGTGCAGGGTGGCTGAGGTGCAGCGAAAAAATAGACGATGTCCGAAGCATTGGCAGAAGAATCCGAAGATCAGACAGCGGGCGGAACTGCCCGCTGTGCTGCGTCAGGCGAATGGCGACCCATTGAGGAGATGTTGCCTTATGGCGATTCGTGGGTGGCTGCGGAGCACAGTGACGCGTTCGTCGAACAAGTGCTCGAAGGCAGTGATGCGAGCGCGGCTTCACCCTACGTCAGCACGCGCCGTCGGGCGCTGGCGTTGGTGATTGATTATTTTATCAAGTTGATTCCGGTCAGCATCGTTCACGCTCCGTACTTTATCGCTGCAACCAGGTTCAGTGAGAAAGTCGAAACCACGGCACCGGAAGACATGGCGAGCTTGTTGACCGTCAGCTTTGTCGCCGCCTGGCTGGGGGCTAAGATTGGCAATTTACTGATCAGCTCGATTTACGAAACGTGGATGGTCGGTCGGTATGGGGCGACACTGGGAAAAATGGCGGTCAGTGCGCGGGTGGTTATGCCCGATGGCGGCCGGGTCAGCTACCCAAGGGCTGCGCTGCGCTGGGTGGCGAAGTCGCTGCTCAATGGCGCGATATTCTGGGCAGTGCTCGGTTTGCCGATCGGGCTCGCGCTCGGATTATTTGCATTTTCCGCCGCTCAAGGTGGTGATGTGACGGCGATTTTGCCACTGATGATCTGGGCTTTGATTGCGGTTGGCGTGGTGTTTTTTCCGCTCAGCTTGTTTCCCTACTGGATGGCAATCAGTGATCGCGAAAAACGCAGCTTGCACGACCGCGTGGCTTCAACGCGGGTGGTGAATGCGCCGCTGGCGGAGGAGGAAAGGTCGTGAGTGCTGACGTGACGGCAACGGCTTTCTGTCCGATTTGCGCCGCGCCGATCGATGCAGGTGCGGCGTTAGCTGAGTGTCGAGGGTGCCGTGTTAAGCTTGAGCTGAGCGTCGCGCCGATGGCGCGCTCGAGATCCGAAGCGATCGCGGGATCGATCGCTGCTGAGGACGATGCGCGGTGTCGTTTTCTGCCGGAGCTGAAAGCGGAAACGGTGTGTGATTCCTGTGGTGCCTTGCTTTCTGAAAAAGCAGCGGCGCACTGGGGCGCGAAAGTATTTTGTCTACCCTGCGTGCATCGCCTGCGCGCCCGGGATGCTGTCGACAAGGGGCAGGGGCTGCTGGGAAGGCTGAAAATTTACGACAATTTGGCACTTCTGCTGGTCACCTTGTTGGCACCGCTGAGTTTGCTGACGGCACCGGTGGCGCTGTATCTGCTGATACGTTATCGAAGGGCGCCGCGCGGTCTGGTGCCGCGTACCGCCGGACGCTGGTGGCTGGCACTGGTGTTGTCGTTGATTTCGTTGTCGGTGTGGTTGGGTTTTCTGGGAATCGGATTGTCGGTGATGATTGATTCGCTGACTCGGTAGCTAATTTGAAACATTATGAAAATTTATGGTATCGGCATCGACGTGGTGGAGACCGTTCGAATCGCCCGGTCGATCGAGCGTTTCGGTGACCGTTTTCTGGACCGGGTGTTTACGGAGAACGAGCGCGAATACTGCGACAAAATGAAATTTCCGGAGCGTCACTACGCGGCGCGGTTTGCGGCTAAGGAAGCGATCTCGAAGACCTTTGGTACCGGCATCGGCAAGCAGACCGGCTGGCGGGATATGGAGGTCTTGCGTCGTCATTCGGGCGAGCCCTATGTGGTCATGCACGGCGCGGGAAAGGCGTACGCCGAGGCCAATGGAATCACCGCAATCATGGTCAGTCTGTCGCACGCGGATCACTACGCGGCGGCGAATGCGGTGGCGGTGTGTGGGGGTAAAGGCGGGGAGGGCGAGGGGTGAAATGGTGGCAGCTACTGGCTTTATCGCTGAGTGTTTCGACGGTCTGCGCTGCTGATGAAACGTGCCGGGTGTCGATAACATTGCGCGATTCGGAGTCGGGTGAAGTTGTGCCCGGTGTGGTCCGGGTCGGGCGTGATGGCGAGTATCTGAAACTGGGCAGTTTGCAGAATCGTTGTGTAGGTTTGCCGCTCGAATCCCGCCAGTTGGGCTGGCATGTGCTCGTGGGCGAATGTGTGATCGAGCTTCCAGCCGTCGATGGTTTGAAAGTCGAAGCGTTCTCCGGAATCGAAACGGATCTGGGCGAACGGACGCTGGCCCTGGCAGGAAAGGCGGAGGCTTCGATAGAGATTTCTCTGCAGCGAATTTTCTCTGCGGCGGATTGCGGCTGGGTGGCGGGGAATACGCATGTTCACCTGCGTGACCTGACGCGCGAACAGAGTGATCGCTATCTGCGCGAGGTCCCGGTGGGCGATGGATTAGCGGTGGTTTTTGTCTCACACCTGGAGCGGGCGATCGTGGATCGCAGCTATGTTACCAATTCGTATTCACGGGACGATCTGGTCAATGAGTTGTCGACGGCATCGCTGAAATTTGGATACGGCGAGGAGCATCGGCACAATTTCGGTGGTGGTGGCGAGGGCTTCGGTCATGTTTTGTTGATCGATCTTGAACGACTGGTTCGGCCGGTGAGTATCGGTCCGGGGATCAGTCAGGCGGGGAGCGACAGTCCACCGCTAAGGCGCGGGATCGATGCTGCACGAGCGCAGGATGCAACGGTGATCTGGTGCCACAATGGCTTCGGTTTGGAGGATTTACCGAACTGGATCGCGGGGCGGGTCGATGCGCAGAACATTTTCGACGGCGGCAGTCGCGGGGGCTACGAGGACACGTTTTACCGTTACCTGAATATCGGTATGAAAGTGCCGTTCTCGACCGGGACGGACTGGTTCATCTACGATTTTTCGCGGGTGTATGTGCCGATCGACCAAGCTGCGGATATCAGTGGCGGGCGCTGGTTGGAAGGAATCCGCGCAGGCAAGGGATTCATCACTAATGGTCCCTGGCTGGACTTTTCCGTCGATGGCGAAAAGTCCGGGGCTGAGCTGGAGGCGGGGAAAAGAACCGTCGTCGCTAGAGTGGTCGGGCGCCACGACTTCGGGCACCTTCAGTTGGTTCACAACGGATCAGTGGTGAGAGAGGCTTCCGCAGAAAATGCAGAATCTGGTTTCGAAGCCCTGATCGAAACCGAACTGGCAATAAACGAACCGGGCTGGCTGGCGCTGCGAATTCAAGCGAAAGACGGGGTGACCAACGAGCTGGGCAGGCCTTTGTTTGCCCACACCAGTCCAGTCTACCTGACGGTTGAAGGGCAGCGGCGATTTGATGCGCAGCTGGCGCGGGAAATGATCGAGGAGATGAAAGCCGGGTTAACGACTATCGAAAATCAGGGGTCGTTCGCTGCAGACGGCGAACGTGCCGTTGTGCGTGCCGTCTACGATGAGGGCATCGGGATTCTCGAGGAGCGATTGAAAGCGAACAGCAAGTGACCGGAAGATTTAGCTGTCAGCTTCCTCCAGTTCGGTTTTGGGGATGCGGACGACCCGGTCGACGGCGTTGCGGGACAGGATGTTGCCTTTGACGCCGCGGCCTTTGACCGCGAGTTCGCTGAAATCGAAATCGATCTGCACGTTGCGCAGGCGCAGGGCGGGCTTGAGGTGGACGCGCACTTTCAGGGCTGCGTCAGCTTCGGTGTCGTGCTCGCTGAACCAGAGGACGCGGGTGCCGGGGGTGCCGAGCGTCAGGTCGTAGAGTTTTTCGCGGGTGACGCCGGAGACTTTGAAGCGTTTGGCGTAGGTGTTGCCCTGGCGGCCGTCGCGGTAGATCATGTTGTAGATCTTGGGTTCGTCCTTTTGGAAAACGGCGACGCTGATGTTGTTTTTGCCGATGAACACTTTGTCAGCGATCTTGACCACGCGCATGCCGCCGTCGCGGGAAAAGGCGATGATGTCATCCATGCGCGAGCATTTGCCGATGGTCTCGTCGCGCTTCATGTTGTAGCCGGCGAAGCCTTCTTTGCGATTGACGTAGAGGGTGTCGTTGGCGACGACGACTTGCTTGGCATCGACGCGGTCGAAGGTGGTCAATTCGGTTTTGCGCTCGCGGCCTTTGCCGTATTTTTCCTTGAGGCCTTCGAACCAGGCTACGGCGTATTTGGTCAGGTTGCGCAGGTGCTTTTTGACCTCGGCGATGGCCTTTTCGATGTTGCGGATTTTTTCGTCGGCCTTGAAGGAGTCGTATTTGGAGATGCGCTTGATCTTGATCTCGGTGAGGCGCTCGATGTCGTCATCGGTGATGGTGCGCTTGAACTGGCCGAGGTAGGGCTTGAGGCCGATCCAGATTTCTTCGATGACGCTTTCCCAGGTGGTGCACTCCTCGATGCGGCGGTAGATGCGTTTTTCGATGAAGATCTTCTCGAGGCTGGAGAAGTGCCATTGCTCCTCGAGTTCGCCGAGGCGGATGTCGAGTTCGAGCTTGAGCAGGGCTTTGGTGGCCTTGGCGGAGCGGCGCAGCATTTCGCTGACGCCGAGGAACTGGGGCTTGTCGTCCTGAATGATGCAGGCGTTGGGCGAGATCGAGACTTCGCAATCGGTGAAGGCGTAGAGCGCCTGCATCATTTGTTCGGGATCGCTGCCGGGCGAGAGATGAATCTGGATTTCGACTTCGTCGGAGGTGACGTCTTCGATTTTGGAAATCTTGATCTTGCCCTTGTCGTTGGCGGTCATCACCGAATCCATGAGGCCGGTGGTGGTGGTGCTGAACGGGATTTCGCGAATGGTCAGCAGTTTCTTTTTAGTGATCTCGATGCGGGCGCGGACGCGGACTTTGCCGCCGCGCAGACCGTCCTGATAGTCGCTGATGTCGGCAATGCCACCCTGGATAAAGTCAGGGTAGATTTCGAACTCTTCTTTTTGCAGCGCGGCGATTGAGGCGTCGATGAGCTCAATGAAATTGTGCGGGAGAATCTTGCAGGCAAGACCTACGGCGATGCCTTCAACGCCTTGTGCGAGGACGAGGGGGAATTTTACCGGCAGGGTGACAGGTTCTTTGTTGCGTCCATCGTAACTGGCCGCCCAGACCGTGGTCTTGGGGTTGAACAGGACTTCGTTGCCGAACTTGGACAGGCGCGCCTCGATGTATCGCGGCGCGGCGGCGGGGTCACCGGTGAGGATATTGCCCCAGTTACCTTGAGTATCGATGAGCAGTTCTTTCTGGCCGATCTGCACCATGGCATCGCCGATCGAAGCGTCGCCGTGGGGGTGATACTGCATGGTGTGGCCGACGATGTTGGCGACTTTGTTGTAGCGGCCGTCGTCCTTTTCCTTAAGCGAGTGGAGGATGCGTCGCTGCACAGGCTTGAGGCCGTCGTCGAGGTGGGGCACCGCGCGCTCGAGGATGACGTAGCTGGCGTAGTCGAGAAACCAGTCGGCGTACATGCCCTTGAGCGGGCCGGAGGTGGGGGCGGTTGTGGTGGTGCCTTCGTCCATAGTGGCAGATAGGGTGGCGGAGGAGGGGAAAAGTAGAACGGAGTTTTACTCCGTTTTCGGTGCGTTGCTAGAGAGAGGGAAACTGGCTGAGGCCAAGTTTGAGGAACGGAGTGGAACTCCGTTTTACGGATCGTCCACTGACTCAGCTACTGGGATGGAATGATGAATATCGAACAGGGAATAGCGAACTCTGAAGTGCCTGAATTCGATATTCAGGGGGCCGATAGCGTTTCACGCTGCGTCAGGCAGCGGTGGCGTCGGCTTCCAGCTGTTCGGGTTTGGGTCCGGGGTCGTCGTCGATAATGTCGGTCTCGACGCGCAGATTTTTGATGATGAACTGTTGGCGGTCGGGAGTGTTTTTGCCCATGTAAAAGGTCAGCAGCTCTTCGATGGTCTTCGGCTTGGAGGGCAGTTCGACCGGGTCGAGGCGGATGTCACCACCGACGAAGAGTTTCATTTCGCTGGGGTCGATTTCACCGAGGCCTTTGAATCGGGTGATCTCCGGGGCGGGCTTGAGTTCTTCAAGGGCGGCGATGCGTTCCTCCTCGGTATAGCAGTAGCGGGTGTGCTTCTTGTTGCGCACGCGGAACAGCGGGGTTTGCAGGATGTAGAGGTGACCTTCGCGGATCAGCTCGGGGAAAAACTGCAGGAAAAAGGTGATCAGCAGCAGGCGGATGTGCATGCCGTCGACGTCGGCATCGGTGGCCAGCACGACTTTGTTGTAGCGCAGGTTGTCGACGCCGTTCTCGATGTCGAGGGCGGCCTGGAGGAGGTTGAACTCTTCGTTCTGATAAACGATTTTGCGGGTCAGACCGTAGCAGTTGAGTGGCTTGCCTTTTAAAGAGAAAACCGCCTGGGTGTCG
Source organism: uncultured bacterium (assembly GCA_965367965.1). GTDB lineage: Bacteria > Verrucomicrobiota > Verrucomicrobiia > Verrucomicrobiales > DEV007 > JBBKXR01. Next base: position 89,498 of record CBDULB010000005.1, read on the forward strand.
ACGTTGCGGCTCTTGGTGATCGATCCTGAGGCGGAGTCGCCCTCGGTGATGAACAGGGTGGTCTCGTTGGCGAGCTTGTGTTTGGTACCGTAATGGGCGCGGCAGTCGCGCAGCTTTTTGTTATGCACCTTGGAGACCTTGGCGCGCTCGCGGGCCATTTTCTTGATGCCACTCATCTCCTTGCGCTCGCGTTCGGAGCGCTGGATTTTTTCGACCATCGAGCCGGCGGCGTCTTTGTTGCGGTGCAACCAGTTGTCGAGGTGTTGGCCGAGGAAATTGCCGATGAAGGTGCGGATGGTCTCGCCGTCGGGGGAGACGGTGGTCGAGCCGAGTTTGGTCTTGGTTTGCGATTCGAAGACCGGTTCTTCAACCTTGACGCTGATCGCTGCGACAATGCCGCCGCGAATGTCGGGGGCGTCGTACTGCTTTTTAAAATGGGTGCGCACGGTGTTGACCAGCGCTTCGCGGAAGGCGGCGAGGTGGGTGCCGCCCTGGGTGGTGTGCTGGCCGTTGACGAAGCTGTAGTATTCCTCGCCGCTTTGCTCGGTGTGGGTGAAGGCGACTTCGATGTCGTGATCGGCGATGTGAATGACGGGATAAAGTCGCTCCTGGCTGTCGCCGAGGTTTTCGTTGAGCAGGTCGAGCAAGCCGTTTTTGGACTTAAACTTTTTGCCGTTCAAGGTCAGCGTCAGGCCGGTATTGAGATACGCGTAGTTGCGCAGCATTTGCTCGACGGTGCCGAGGTTCCACGCGAAGTCGCCGAAGATTTCGGCGTCGGCTTCGAAGCTGATGCTGGTGCCGTTGCCTTCGGTTGAGGCGCGGGCGTTCTTCATTTCTTCGACAACCTTGCCCTGAGAAAACTCGATAGCTTTGGTCTTCTTTTCGCGGAAAGCCTGTACTTCGAAAAACGACGACAGGGCGTTGACGGCTTTGATACCGACGCCGTTGAGGCCGACCGATTTTTTGAATGCCTCGGAGTCGTACTTGGCGCCGGTATTGATCTTGGCAGCGCAATCCATCAGTTTGCCGAGCGGGATGCCGCGGCCGTGGTCGCGCACGCGGACAAAGCGTTCGTCGATCTCGATGTCGATCGATTTGCCGTGTCCCATGACGAATTCGTCGATCGAGTTGTCGATGACTTCCTTGAGCAGGATGTAAATGCCGTCGTCCTCGGACGAGCCGTCGCCGAGTTTGCCAATGTACATCCCGGGGCGCAGGCGGATGTGCTCGCGCCAGTCGAGGGATTTGATGCTGTCTTCGGTATAGTCGGCGGACATGGCAGGTAGTCGGGAGCGGTGGCAGGTTTGGGGGTGGGCCGGGGGCAGGAAAGCCTCTATTATTTAAGATTTACGAACCAAATTCAAGGCCGTAGTTTCTCATTCACAAAGTCGAGGGCTTTGCCGTAGCTGCACTGGGTCAGGAAATGATCGAGGCGGGGCGGGACTTTGCCTGCGTTTTTGAGCCTGCCATGTATTTTCACCAACGAAGCGGAGACTTCCTGCAACTGGCGCAGTTGGGCGTCGGGATCGCGGTCGCGCAGCGCCGTGTCGGCGATGACAGCGAGGCGCTGTTCGAGCAGGGTGGCGAGTTCGCGCAGTTCAGAGGGGGCAGGTTCGGTCGCGGACATCTTGCTATTTTAGAGAGCAATGGCCCGGTTGCAAAGAATGGCGGCGCTTTGAGAGCGAATATTTGGCTGGGTAGTTCTGCCCGTCCACTTTCGGCAATTTACAAAACTGCCCCAAACTAACTGACTTATGGAAAAGGCGATACACGAATATTTCACCTGGATCGATTGGGCGGTCGTCGGCGGTTATCTGCTGCTGACCACCTTTGTCGGTCATCTGATGAAGGGTAAGCAGTCGAGTATCCGCGACTTTTTCCTGGGCGGTCGTTCGTTGCCGTGGCAGGCGGTCAGCGGATCGATCATCGCCACCGAAATCAGTGGGGTGACGTTTATCGGTGTGCCCGGCATGCTGTTTGCGATGAGCGGCGACTTTACCTACCTGCAGTGGGCGATAGGATCGATCATTGCACGGATCATTGTCGGACTGGTATTTGTGCGGGTCTACTATGAGCGCGAAATTTACAGCCCTTACGATTACATGGGGCGACGACTCGGGCCGGCGGCGAAGACCCTGGCGACGGTGATTTTTACCGTTGGCAGCATCCTTGCGCAAAGCGTGCGCGTACTGGTGGCGGCTTTGCCTTTGCGCGTGGTCACCGATATGCCGATGTGGGCGTGCATCATCACGATCGGTGTTTTTGCCATTGGCTGGACGCTGATGGGCGGCATGCGCACCGTGATCTGGACGGATGTGATGCAGTTTGTGTTGTTTGCGTTCGGGGGGCTGTTTGCGCTGAGCTGGATTGTGATGTCGATAGATGGTGGATTTTCGGAGATGTTGGCCACCGCCAGTGAGTATGGGCGGACGCGCTTTCTGGATGTTCGCCTGCAGGCGGACCTGCAGTTTACGCTTTGGGTCGCTCTGTTTGCGGTGCCCTTTCAGAATCTGGGGGTGTTCGGCACGGACCAACTGATGGCGCAGCGCATGTTCTGTTGTAAGGATGCGCCGTCCGCTACCAAGGCGATTATCTGGAGTTCGGTCGGGCAGGGCCTGACACTGTTGATGATGCTTGTCGGCGCGGCCTTGTTTGTGCACTACCACAACACGCCGTTCACCGACGCGGAGGTCGAGGTTCTGTTCGAAGTGCCGGCGGAACTGGTTGCCGAAACTCGAGAGAACGCACCGTTCATCACGAATCCTGCTACGGGAGAGGTTTCGAACGTCATCAAGCCGGCCGTGCAGGACAACGTTTTTCCGGTGTGGATTGTGACGGTGCTGCCGGTTGGGCTGAAAGGGTTGATCCTGGCAGGTATTTTCGCGGCGGCGATTTCGAGCCTCGACTCGATCCTTGCGGCTTTGAGCCAGACCACGCTGTCGATGTTTTACCATCCGGAAAAGGGGGGGCAGACTGCCAGTGACGCTGATCTGCTGTGGAAATCGAGGGCACTGGTGATCGGCTGGGGCATTGTGCTGACGTTGTTCACCTTCCAGCTCGATAAGCTGCGTGAGGACATTCCGATCATTCCGTTGGCCTTCGGTATGACCAGTTACACGGTCGGTCCAATGCTGGCCATCTTTGTCGCAGCGATGCTTGGCAAGGGTTCAGTGCGCGGATTGTTAGCGGGTACGGTGATTTCCTTCGTGCTGGTGATGTTTGTGCGCCTGGACATCTGGGTGCTTTTGCTGAAGGCGGGATGGGTCAGCGAGGCATGGCTTGCGTCGCTGCCCACCTATGACTTGAATTCTGGAGGGGGGCTGAAATCCAATGTTGCCTATGTCTGGATGTGGCCGATTACGGCGGCGCTGACGTTTGCGGTCGGGTTGCTCATTCCCGGCAGCGGCAAGGGCGAGCGTGGCAAAGATAGCGATAACTCGGTTGAGGCAAGCGTGTGATGACCCTGACTGAACTCCCAAATCGTGCGTTTTGCCTGACCTTAACTCGCCCTAACTTTGGCGCAATAATGTAGGTTTGTAAGGGGAGCTTTGTTAGGAGATTGCCGATGTCCGGCCGATAAGGTTGCTCATCGCGCAGGCTGGATTTGGTCGTTTTTGTTATCCATCTCCGAGCATTGTCGTAACAAGAGGTGCATTCAACATGTCGGAAATGTCACCAGATTCTAGTTTTTCCGATTTTTGAGAAAACCTGAGAGTTCTCTGTGGCAATTAAGATCCACGCAAAAAAAAACGTATTCAGGTGATCATTTCCGCTTGTCTGAGTCGCAGTGGTGACCTAAAAAGAAACTGCAGCAGGGAACAGCCGAGAGGCAGCCGCGAGCATCGAAGAATTGATCAGAACATTGGCACGGAGTTGATTGGAACCGTGTGTGGAGGTGTTCTTATTGGTTAAACGATTTTCTTCGGCACTTTCAACATTCCTTGGAGGTTTGTCGCCTTTTTTCTGTCTTAGTTTTATCGTTATCCTTTAAAATGGAGTGTGTTGCGACAATGGACGAAAAGTCGGCGCCACTCTTAACATATCCGCAAATAGTGCCTGCCGACCCCTCTGACCCAAAATTTGATACCCGACTGGACGCTGCGTCCGGCATTGAAAAAGAAGTATGCGCCAGTATCTGGAAGTGCGCGGCTGAAGATCTTCGCGAACGGATCGGGGAGAGCACTTTTGAGCGATGGTTTCGACACGTTGAGCTGGATCGCATTGACACCGAGGCTGCCTGGATGGTTGCGCCGAATCCGATCTATCAATTGTGGATCGAGGAAAATTTTAAAACCGACCTCAATTCGTCGCTGGCGACTTTTCTTCAGAACTGTCCCCCGGTGTCTTTTCAGGTCGCAGTGGCGGTGGCTAACGATAAATCGGAGAAACCGAAATCGAAGCGGCGCAAAAGTGGTGATGGCAATGCAAAGACCTCTAAGAAAGTTGAGGCTAAAACGACAAAATCGCGCCAATTGAAAGATTCGACGGATTCCGTTGGGGAGATTGCTGACCTGATGTCGGATTCCGAGCTGCTGCGCCGTGGACGTGCGATTGGGCTGTCTGAGCGCTACTGGATGGACGGCTACGTCGTTGGTGACAACAATCAGCTCTCACACGCAGCAGCGATGGCGATCGTTGAAAAGCAGACCTTGCGTTATAATCCGCTGTTCCTCTATTCAGCACCGGGTCTCGGCAAGAGCCATCTCCTGCATGCGATCGGCTGGGAAATTCTGCGTAAAAATCCGCGGGCTCGAATCGCCTTTGTGTCCGGTGAGGTGTTTGCTAATGAATTCATCGCAGCCTTGCAAAAGCATTCACTGGTGGCGTTCCGTAAAAAGTATCGCGAGGCAGATGTCCTGTTGATGGATGACATCCAGTTTCTGGCGGGCAAAGACGCGACCCAGGAGGAATTCTTTCACACCTTCAACACGCTGATGGATGCCCGCAAGCAGATGGTGCTGACCAGCGATGCCGCTCCGGCTGAGATTCAATCGCTGGAAGAACGGTTGGTTTCGCGCTTTCAGTGGGGGATGAGTGCGGAGATTCTGGTTCCTCAGCTGGAGTCGCGGATCGCCATTTTGCGCCGCAAGCGTGATGAGTGGAAGGTCGACGTGCCCGACTGGGCGATCGAATTTGTCGCTGACCGGATTCGCAGCAATGTTCGCTTGATGGAGGGAGCGCTGATGCGGGCCGCCACGGTGACCTCGCTGAACGGCGAACCGCTCGACGAAAAGACTCTCGAAGAAGTGCTGGTTGATTTTTGTGTCGAAGAGGATGCCCGTGATGTCAGCCTGGATTCGATCCTTGAGGCTACGGCGGATCATTATGATCTCCAGGTCAAGGATTTGACCGGACGGCGACGCACTTCCCGGATTGCCAGTGCCCGCCAGGTGGCGATGTGGCTGGCCCGGGAGTTGACCCAGTATTCGTTGAAGGAAATCGGGGAGTACTATGGTGGCAGGGATCATGGCACCGTGCTGCATGGAGCGCGGGCCATACGGAAAAAATGCGTCGAGGATGGCGCGCTGCGTCGCCAGACCGAGTATCTCAAGAAAAGCCTAACGCGTAGTGGTGGCCGCGGTGGCAATTCCCCGTCAGCGAAGCGCCGTAAGTCGCTGTGACCCACCGGGCCGTCCGGTTTCAACCTGCGCTGAAGTGCGCGTCGTTGTCAGAATGGGGAAATTCATTAGACAGACGGGCGATTCGCGTTCAATATGCGACCGATTCGGGCTGGCGAAGCGCGGCTGTCTAGTCGTATTGTTTCGCTGCGGCCCATCCGTCTAGCTTATGAAGTTTCAAATAGACAGAGACGCTTTTTTGGAAGCCTTGCAGCAGGTGCAGCACGTGGTCAGCACTCGGACGACTTTGCCGATTCTTTCCAACGTTCTGATCGAGGCCCAGGGTGATGAACTGCAACTGACTACCACCGATCTTGATGTTGGTGTCTCCGGTTGTGCCAAGGCGAATGTCGAGCAGGAGGGCTCGACCACCTTGCCGGTCAGGCGCCTGGTGAACATCATTCGTGAATTGCCCAGCAACGACGTGTCGGTGGAAGTTGACTCAGACAACGTCGCCTCGATCCGCAGCGGTCCCAGTTTCTTCAAAATCATCGGCCTCGATCGTGCCGAGTTCCCGCCGCCGCCGGACTTCGGCGAAGCGCGCGAGTTTACGCTTTCGCAAAAGGCGCTCAAGCAGAGCCTGCGCAAGACCGGTTACGCGATCTCGACCGACGAGACCCGTTACGTGCTCAATGGTATTTTCTGTTCGTTCAAGAACGGCAGTCTGACCATGGTCGCTACCGATGGTCGTCGTCTGGCGATGGTGGAGACCGAAGTCGAATTTCCGCAGGCCAACGAAATCGATATCATCGTGCCGACCAAGGCGGTCAACGAATTGCAGCGACTGCTCGGTGACGAAGGTGATGTCAAAATGAGCGTCACTGAGAGCCAGTTGTCGTTCGAGTTGAACCGCAACGTGCTGTTCAGCAAGTTGATCGAAGGCAATTACCCGAACTTTAAGCAGGTCATCCCCGGTGAAGCCACCGAACGCGTGACTTTGGAGCGCGAAGTTTTGCTCAGCGCGGTGCATCGTGTCGGCCTTCTGGCCAGCGATAAGTCGAACTCAGTGAAGCTGATGTTTGAAAAGGATCAGCTGCACATCACTGCGAACTCGCCGGAAATCGGTGAGGCGAAGGAGTCGCTGGCAGTGAACTATAAAGGCAAAGACATTGCCATCGCGTTCAATCCCGATTTCCTGATGGCGCCGCTGCGCAATCTCGATGAGGACGAGATCTACTTCGACCTGATCGATGATATGAGCCCCGGCGTGTTGAAGATCGATGAGCCGTTTATCTACGTGTTGATGCCGATGCGGGTGAATCCTTGATCAGGAGGAAGGAGCTGGGAGCAAGGAGTTAGGAGGCTCGTCCACAGTGGGTTGAACCGCTGATGGTCGCTGATTTTCGTCAATGCTTGTCCCTGGACGAATCGTCCACGAGGCGGCTGACGGGATTTTTAGCGCGGATAGAGGTGGATTTTTCTCGTCCAAAAGGCTTTCGCTCTTTTGGCTGGGAGTAATGAGGCGTGATACGGCAATCGTTTTTGTTGTCCTGCTCGTGGTGGCATGCGTTTCGGTGGGCTCTGCAATCTGGCTGGCAAAGGAACTGCGTGATGAGGTGTGGGCCGAATTTGAGTCGGCGGCAGGCTTAAAGTGCGCGGTGACTTCGAGCGAGTATTGGGAAGTTTCGCAGGCGGTGTATTTTTGTGTTTCCGCGGCAGGTTTGCCTGCGGAACGCACCTTTGTAGCAACGGGCCTCCCGGACGAAAATGCCGCACGGCGCTTTGAGTTTTTGGCCGCACGCGATGGCACGGCGGTAGCGCTGGTGCAAACCTGGCCGGACCGGCGACTGCTGGGGCTCTACGATCACGCAACCGGGTTGCTCTCAAGGTATGAGGGCAGTGTGCGCGTTCACCAAAAACTCTGGCGGGAAATCGCCGGCGAAAATGAAATTGACGGCGCCTTCTCGCGAGATTTCTGGCGCTAACCGCTAACCGCTAACCGCTAACCGCTAACCGCTAACCGCTAACCGCTAACTCGGCTTCGAGGAAGTTGCGCAGCAGGCGCAGGCCTACGGACTGACTTCGCTCAGGGTGGAACTGAGTGGCGGTGATGTTACCGGACTGAATGGCCGCGGCGAACGGGCCGCCGTAGTCAGTGGTGGCACTGATCAGCGAGGTGTCGACCGGTTCCGGGTAGTAGGAATGCACGTAGTAGACATGCGGATTGGCGGGCAGGCCCTGCCAGAGAGGCAGCTCGGGATTTTTCACCTCGATCTGGTTCCAGCCCATGTGCGGTATCTTCAGGCCGGCGTGTTCACTGTCTCCGGCGAAGCGAAACTTCTTCACCTGGCCCTCGAAAAAGCTCAGTCCGCGCTGGCCGGGTGATTCTTCGCTTTCGGAAAACAGCACCTGATAGCCGACGCAAATACCGAAAAACGGACGGTCGGCCCGAAGCCAGTCGGTGAGCGGTGTGCGCAGGTCCTGCCGGTCGACGGCCGCCGCGCAGTCGCCGAACGCGCCGACGCCGGGAAAAACCAGTTTGTCGAGACCGTCGATATCGCTACCGGCGCGCACCAGCCGACTGTCGACGCCGAGGTGAGTCAGCGCATTGCAAACGCTGCGCAGATTGCCGGCACCGTAGTCGATGACGCCGATTTTGGCGGGGGAGTCACTCACTTCAGGCCAGTTTTAAAGAACGTTTTTGGTGCTCGGCACGCGGTCGGCGATGCGCGGATCGATACGCAGAGCTTCGCCGGCAGCGCGGGCAACGCCTTTGAAGGTCGCTTCGGCCATGTGATGCGCGTCGCGGCCGTAAACAATCTCGATGTGCAGGTTCATCAGGGCATTAAACGACAGAGCGCGCATAAATTCCTCGACCAAAGTATAGGCGAAGTTGCCGTTGATGTTATCGACCCGTTCCGGACAGCGATAGTCGAGAAAAGGCCGACCGCTGAAATCGAGGGCCACCCGCGCTAAAGTTTCATCCATCGGCAGCAGGGCGGAGCCGTAACGAACGATGCCCTTTTTGTCGCCGAGCGCTTCGCGAAGGCACTGGCCGAGAACGATGCCGGTATCTTCCACGGTGTGGTGAAAATCGACTTCGATGTCGCCTTTAGCTTTCACTTCGAGGTCGATCAGGCTGTGCTTGGAGAAAAGCGTCAGCATGTGATCGAAAAACGGCACGCCGGTATCGATCTTCGATTCACCTACGCCGTCAAGGCACAGGGAAATGCTGATGTCTGTCTCGCCGGTCTGACGGTCGATTTTGGCGCTGCGGTTGGCGGCGGCTTCGCTCATGGCGCTATAAAGGGTAAAAGCAAATCACCCGCCGGGCTTCATGCCGGACGGGCGGAATTGCTGGAATATAAACCCCGATGGCCGCGACCGCAATCAATCGCCCGGGCACCTGCTGTTATTGTTACTCCGCTGGCGGAGCAGCATCGTCGCCGCCTGCTGCCGGCTTGCCGCCGATGCCGAACTTCTTGAGCACGAGGATCGTCACCATCAGCAACACGGCAATGATCGGTACGAGGACTTGAATGTTGATGCCGCCACCGCTGGCAGCCGGGGCGGGTTTCTTCTTCCCGTCTTCGTCTTCGTCATCGCCGGAACCCTTCTTCGAGCGGGACTTTTTCTTGCTGTCAGCGTCGGCAGCGGCCTTTTCTTCGGCGGCCTTCTTGGCTTGCTCGCGGGCTTTCTCAGCCGCCATGATTTCAGCGCGGCTGGGGGTGCCTGCGGTTGCCGGCGCGTCGGTGGCCGTTGCGGTTTCTCCATCCGCTTTGACTTCGCCATCGGTGGTGGCTTCTGCGTCGTCTTTCTTGGCGTCTCCGCCGGCGGCGATCTTTGCGGCTGCCGCAGCTTCGGCGGCAGCGGCTTTGGCGCGGGCATTCTCTGCAAGCGTAGTTTCCTCGTCAGTGATTCTCTGGGTCAGCCATTGGGAATACGACGTGGGAGTGGTGTTGGCCGCCGTTTTTGATTTCGACCTCGACCGCGACCGGGATTTGCTGGATGACGATCTTCCCACTGCGGCTTCGGCGATTGCCAGCCGTGCTTCGGCCAAATCACCCTCGCCGAGCAGGCGATTGGCTTCGGTAAGACCTTCTGCCTGCTTCTTGAGCGCTGCGATGTCCATTGCGCGGAGCCGGTCCAATTGAGCTTTGGCAATGCTGATGGCATTCTCGAGGGATTGTTTGTCACGATCGCTGACGGAGACCCAGACGATGCCCTTATCTTTTTCCTGGCGCAGCAGGTCGGAAAAACGCTGCCGCTCGGCGTCGCGAGCTTCCTGAGTGCGACGGCGCTGATCTTCGGCTGCCAGTGCGAGAGAGGCGTCGTCGCGCTCGTTGAGGATGTCGACATTGGCCAATTTGCGCTGCAGGGTACTGCCCCAGGCAGAGATGATCTTCTGCGCTTCCTCGATCGCGGTGACGTAGGCCGGAGTCTCAGCAAAACTTTCGCCCATGGATTGAAAGTCGCGTAGTGCGCCGAGAAGATTGTCTGCTTGCGCTTTTTGGCGAATGCGGTCGAGGCGCACGCGTGCGTCGACGGCGAAGCGGTAGAGTTGGCGTTCTTCGCGGTCGATCCATTCACCGTCCAGTTTGATACCGCCACGCTGCACCCGCTCTTTTTCGGCTTCCAACTCAGTGAGAATCGTCTCGACTTCGGCTTTGTGTTCGCTGTCGGCGAAATTGCTGAGAAATTTCCTGGGTCCGTCCTTGATGATTCGGTCGTAATCGCTCGCGGTCATGAGCGATTGGGTTGGCATCAGTTCCTTGATTGCTGCGAAAGCCAGTTTGTCAGGGGCGGTTTTCTCCACCTTGGCGACATCAGTCATGGAGTAAGTTTTGGTCTCTTTGATCGATGGCGTGACCTGCACTTCGATGCGCAGTATATCGGAGCCTTCGACGATGATGCGCCCTTCGACCGAGGTGCCATCTTTCAAGGTGACCACGTCGGCATGGCTTGTGGCAGTGAGTGCCAGACTGAGCAGAGCGAGCAGCGAGGCGGCGATGCCTGCCGTGCATTGCTTCGCCGGAGTGACTAGCGAACGAGTGAATTTCATGGTGCGTGGGAGAAAGTGCATAGATTTAATCAATGTGATCTTCGGTAAACGATACTGACTTCAAGCAGTCGAAACAATCACAAACGTGCCTCGTGCCTTTTTTCGTGTTGGGTGACCGCCAGTTGCCCTTTTTGGTGGCATTTTTTGTGCTGGTGAGGTTAGTATCGCCGTCGATGAACGAAAGGCGTTTTCAACTGAGCCATGGCGGCGAATGACAAGCTGAGCAGCAACGGGGTAAAGCCTGTATCGCAGGTGCCAATGATGCGCGTTCTGGAATTTTACGATCCAGCCGCGTATCTCGCGGCGGCGTATCCGGTGGTCCTGCCGCCGGTAGAGGCCAGGGCTGCGGCGGTGGTTGAGGCTGCGGCGGAAGCTCAAGCTGAAACTGTCGCGCCGGCTTCGAGTTTGGTGGATCGCAGTCGGGAACACTCCCGCCGTGCGGCGCAGGCGCTTGCCGAGGTGCACAGCACGGCTCGCGAGCGGGGCTTACTCAAGGCTCCACCGACGGTGCAGGTTGCGGCGGTTGCATCTGCAGGTCCGCTTGACACGGAAGCTTTGGGTGATGACGTCAACGCTTCGACCAGTGACCGATTGCTGGGGCTGGCGAATTGGTTGACGCGAGAGGGGGATATCAGTGGATTATTTCTGCTCGATGAGAGGGGCTATTCGCTCTTACCTGAGAGCGATGGATCGGTGGGCGATGATGTGACTTTGCACGATCTCGGGCTGAGATTGGCGGCGGTGCTTGATCTGGTGCCGCAACGCCTGGAGTTGGCGGCTGAAGATTTTCAAAAAGAAGCGCCGGTCGCGAGGATGAGCCTGGATGGAGGGCGTTCCCTGGCGGTCATGCGGATTGTTGCGCAGGGCGCATTGTTGGCTTGGATCGAGAGTTCGTCGATGCCGCTGGCGGCTCCCCTGGCTAAACTGGCGAAGACCCGTCTCGTGGCGATCTTGACCGATAGCGGGCAGGAGGATGAGGCGGCCCCGTTGCTTGCTGCCTGCTCAGACGCGCCGTAACTGACGGGCCAGATTGATGTGCAGGGCGGCGATTGCAAGCACGGAGAACATGGCGAGGGCGATGCCGTTCAATAACAGCGTGTCAATGCTGAATGCGCTCGCTTCGTCTTCATTCTCAGCTTTGCTGTCGTTCGCTTCTCCCGGCTCGGGCCGGGTGAGGGAAAAGCGCTTCGGCAGGCCGATCCGCTTGGTAGCGCCGAAAAACACGTTTGGCGGGGTGCTCTGCCGGTAGTCGTTGCGTTCGATTTCGGCGCGATTAAAAAGGTCGATGACCTTGCTGTTCAGGTAAAGCTGCTCGGCGGTGACACTTTCGCCTTTTACCGGCGTACTGTATTTGCTGCGATCGAAGGTGCCGTTTTCGAGGTCTTCGCGGATAGCTTTGATTGCCTGATGGACCTCTTTGGGGAGCTTGGCCTCCAGTCCATGCACGACGGTGAGGGCTTCCTTGGCGGCGTCGAGACGCTTTTCCTGTTCGGGGGTGAGCTTGCCCGTCGGGTCGTCGCTGGCCATGCCGACAAAGTGATCCAGCTCAGCATAAATGTCGTTGATCAGAGCGCTGGCGGGATTGCGTTCGGCATGGGCGATGATCACCGATTCGTAGGACCAGCGCAGCGGCATGAATTCGCAGATGGTCGGTACCCTGAGGTTGCTTGATACCTCAGGTTCGCCATCGGCCTTGTCGGGGCCGAGCCACTGGCTGAGGTTGCCGAGGATATCGAAGCCGCGATTCATTTCCTCGTATTTGATCAGGGCACCGCCGAGGATGATGTTAGGGATCAGGATCAGCGGAATGATATTCAGCGCAGTTTTGGAGCTGGATACAATGCTGGAGATCAGCAGGCCGGAAGCGACGCCGACAAAGGCGGTCATGAACATCCAGAACAGGTTGTGCCAGAACATGTCGCGAATACCGAGAATGTAGTCGCCTATGAGCAGGTAGATGACGCACTGGAAAAAGGCGAACACACCGAGTGACAAAAGTTTGCTCAACAGGTAGGTGCCGACCCTGATGCCCTGATTGCGTTCGCGTTCGAGCAGCGTGCGGTCGCGGATGATTTCTTCGGCGCTGTTGGTAAGTCCCAGGAACAGGCCGATCACCAGTGTCAGGAACAGGTAGGTGGGAATGTGAAACGCGGAAGCAAAGTTGTAGGCGCCCTCTTCGGAATAGCGCAACACGCTGGCGACGAGGATGGCCAGAGCGGGAGCTTCGAGCAGAGTTGTCGCGAGATTGGAGCGGTTGCGCAGTTTGCTCAGGAAGCTGCGTTTGAACTGGTTAACGAAATGGATCCATTCGTCGCGCTTGGTCCGACTCGGGCGTTTCGGCGCCTGCTGGGGCTTGGATGCGTTCGAGCTGTCGGGCTCGATTTCGCGAAGGTTTACCTCCTGCAACAGTCGATGAGTCTGAAAGCGGTCGCGCCAGAAGCCGGGACTGAATCGACGCGCGGGGATTAATTGGCCGCGACTGTCCTGTTCGTAAATCACGTCGCCGCCGAGGTCGCGCAGGGGCGTTTCGAGAATGTCGAAAACAAAATCCGGTGTCAGCACGATCGGTGCACACGGTTTTTCGCCCGGTGTCGATGCCGGTGCGCTGGGCACGGCAGGCAGACCGGGGTGGGAGACGCCTTCCTGCGCGGCGGCTTCGGAGAAGTACTCGAGCGTCTGGGCGGGCGATCCGAAAAAGGCGAGCTTGCCGCCGTTGTCGAGCAGGATGGCCTTGTGAAACATGTGGAACAGACGGCTGCTCGGCTGATGAATCGAGACGAAGGTGATCTTGTTGTGGGTCAGCCCGCGAATGATCTCGAGCACGTGCTCGGAGTCTTTCGACGACAGGCCGGAGGTCGGCTCGTCGAAAAAATACACGTCGGAGATGCCGATCATGTCGAGCCCGGCGTTGAGTCGTTTGCGCTGGCCGCCGCTCAGGTTTTTGGCATTGGCATCGCCGGCAACGCGGTGACGCATCTCGTTGAGACCGAGTTCGACCAGCTTGGCGTCGGCGCGGCGTCGGCGCTCGGCGCGGGTAAAGTGCGGCGCGCGGATGGCGGCGGCGGTATCGATATTTTCCTCAACCGTGAGCAGCGGATCGATCGCTTCCTGATGGGGAATGAAGGAAATGTAAGGCGTCAGGTCCTGATGATGCTGATAGAGGTCAGAACCGTTGAGCAGGACTTTGCCTTCGGCCGGTTTGAGTTGGCCGGCGAGGGCTTTCAGCAGCGTGCTTTTGCCGCAGCCGCTCGGTCCCATGACACAGATCATTTCGCCGCGCTGCACCGACAGGCTGATGTTGTCGAGGGCGGTGTCCTTGCGGTCGTAGCTGTGCGACAGATCGCGCACGCTCAGGGTGCTGATCAGGTTGCGTTCTTCTTCGATGATCCGGTCGGAAAAATGACAGCGTAGGTACTGGCCGTTGCCGACGCTGATGGTATCGCCGTCGCGCAAGTGGCAGGTGCCGCGCACCGGGGTGTTCTCTACCGCAATCGGGCGGTCGGCGGCGAGCACTTCGAGGGTGCCGCATTTTTCCTGATAGTCGCAAATGATGCGCAGCAGCAGCTCGCCGCTGGCACCTGTGGACACCAGAATGTCGCCCTGACGCAGTCGGGTCGGGTCATTGGACACCAGATACTCGGATTTACTCGGTGCCAGTTCAAAGCGGCCACCGAGTTCTTTGGCTCGCTGACGCAGATCGACGACGGCGATTTCCGAGCGGTCGTCGAAAACGATTTTGTCGAGTAGCGAGACCTCGCGGGAGACACCGCGCTGCAGGGGCGCGCCGCCGATGCGGCCGGGCGTAGTGTGCAGGACGTTGACGACGATGTTGAGACCGAATTTGATCTCCAGATAACTTTGTTTCGAGCGCGCCCGTTCGACGAAGTGGGTGCCGTTGCTGTCCAGCGACAGATACAACTGCGTCGAGGAAACGTCCTTCTTGGCGTTGAAGTAGAAAACCAGATCCTGGTAGTCGAGCACCACCTCGGAGATCAGCACGCGCTGGCCCTGGTAGACGCGGCAGAATTCGCCTTCGCGGATTTGCCGGCCACGCACGATTACTGACTCGCCGCCGATATTTTTCAGCAGGATCAGATCCTGGAAGCGGAACATGGCGATCGAGTGATCGTCAGAGATGTTCTGCAACACCACGTCGGCCGGCTTGCGGCGGGCGATAATGATCGTTTCGAGTGGTTGTTCGGCTTCGGGCTCGGGAACATTGGCGTGCAGTTCGCTGGTATTGAGCTGGTAGACGATGTTGATCGCCTCCGACGCGACGCCGAGCGTCGTCATGAACTGATAAAAAGTGATCAGCCGTTCCTTGGGCAGATCGGCGCGCGAGATCAGCACGTAGAGTTGCACGCCGAGCAGAACCTTTTCCTCGATCGGCAGGCGGGCGGCGAGGTCGCTGGCGATCTGATTGAGGTTTTGCGGTTGGCGCAGAGCCTGCGAGTAAAGTTCGCGCAGCTCCGAGTAGACCGTTTCGGGATAGTCGTAGCGTAGAAAGCCAAGCGTCGAGTCGATTTCCGCCTCGTCGATCTTGCCATCCATCTTGCTGAACCCGGCGAACACCTGAATCAGCACCGGCAGCATGGTCTGCTCCGTGCGCGACCCGCGGCGGCGGCGCATGCGGCGACCGAGGCGGCGCAGCAATGACGGGCGGCGTCGCCCGATCTTTAATTGGCGCGGCGTTTCGCGGCTGACCGGCTTGGCGACTGAGCTGTCGCCAGCGGGCATAATCGTGGTCTCGTCCTCCGCGGAGACGGATTTGCCGGGGCGTGCTGCTTCGGTCCCGGAGCTGGCGGCAGCATCCGAGGGTTTTTCCGAAGAAGTGGGCGGTTCCATTTTGGGGAGGCTCGAGGGTAAAAGCGAATCCGACCGGTGCGATATCAGCAGCGCTGGAGGGCGGCGGACTATATCACAGGATACCGCTGGGCGTGAGCGCCAATCGAGTGTGTGTCAGGCTTGTCGGAAATTGCGGGAGCTATCGACTGACAGGCCGAAGCAGATCACAAAAAAGGCGCCCCGTTTCGTTCCGGAGCGCCTTTTCGTTTTTGCTGTGATGAATTCCCACTCGTGCCGTCCGTGGTCGAGGACTCACGTTCCCGTTACTCAACAGGGCGGGAGCCGCCGCGTCGACTTTTGCCTTCCAGCGAAGGCCTGACAGCCGTCATCGTGCTAAGCCCCCATTAACGTATCAACGGTCCGGGTCCTTTATAACCACATGCGGTCGAACACAGCAGGAAAGTTTCAGAAAATCTGTACTTCCCCTGCATTTTCAGCAAGGGGGTGAGGGATGCGATTCGCATCGTTTCTCTCACTTCCCGGAGTGTAAATTATCGGAATTCAACCGGCAATGCCTTTTTCAGTTTTTCGAGGATCTTCTGATGGGCGGCGTCGACCTCAGCACTCTCCAAAGTGCGGTCCGGTGAGCGGTAGGTCAGCGACCAGGTGATCGATTTGCGGTCAGTGGCGAGCTTTTCACCGCTGGCATCGACAAAGCGATCGAACATCTCGCTGGCGACCAGCAGAGCTTCCTGACTGCTGGCTTTGTGGAAGAAGTTGGCGATCTCGAGATTGCTGAGTTCGACCGGAGCTTCGAGCGCGATATCGCGACTGATCGCCGGGAAACGCGGCAGCGGCTCGGCGGTGACGCCGGTGCACAGTGCGGCAGAGAGCTTTTTCAGATTCAGTTCGGCGACGATGACTGGCGCATCGATGCCGAGCTCGCGGGCGCGGGCCGGAGGCAGCACGCCGATCAGACCGAGTTTTTTCTGACCACCGATCTCGATCTGGCTGGCCAGCATGAGGCGTGGATCGTCGACCGGATGTAAAGTCAGGGCGGCGGGCGCGGCGAGATTTTCCAGAGCGCCACGCAGATCGAACAGGCCGAGGTCCGCAGGACGTGGATCGTGCCACGAGCGTTGCGTCGTCCCGCCGCTGACCAGCAGGCCGACGTGCTCGTGCTCGATCTCGTCACCCTTCGGCGTCATCGTGAACACGCGACCGATTTCAAACAGGCGCAGCGAGCTGTTGCCCATGCGCACGTTGCGCTCGGCGGTCGCCAGCAGACCCGGGATCAGACCGGGGCGCATGATGTTCTGTTCATCGTTGAGCGGATTCTTCAAACGCACTTCGCTCATGCCGCGATGTTGTGTGGCAACATCGTCGGCCAGTTGCTGGTCGGAGATCAGTTTGATGTGACGGCACTCACTGAAACCGAGGCCGGCCAGGCGCAGCTGCAAGTGACGGGTGAAATCGTAAAGTGCGTCGGCTTTCGAAGCGGGCGAAAAACGGGCCACGGTGCGCGACTCGAGTGGATCGAATCCGAACACGCGGGCGACTTCTTCGATCAGATCGACCGGGCGTTGCAGGTCGAGCCGATAGCCGGGGATGGTCCAGGTATCGCCACCGGCTGAATCCAGCTCCAGACCGAGCGAGCTCAAAATGCGATCGATCTCACTGTCATCGATCGGGTGACCCATCAGATCGCGGACGGCTTCGCGCTGCAGCGTGACCGGCGGCAGCGTTGCCGGAGCTTCACCGCAGACGACCAGTTCATCATCGGCGGTGCCACCGGCGAGTTCGAGAATCAGCTTGGTGGCCAGATCGGAAGCGCCGGCGACCTGCGACGGATCGACGCCGCGCTCGAAGCGATAACTCGAATCGGAGTGCAGTGTCAGGCGACGCGAGGTGCGCCGCACCACGGACGGGGTGAAGTAGGCTGCTTCGAGCAGCACGTCAGTCGTGGTGTCGGTGACGCCGCTGTCTTCGCCGCCCATGACGCCGCCGATGGCGAGCGCTTTCGACGCATCGGCGATCACCAGGTCGCTGGCTTCGAGTGGGTAAGTTTCACCGTCGAGGGCGAGAAACTTTTCGCCTTCCGCGGCCAGGCGCACGTCGATGCCGCCGTCGAGTTTAGCGAGATCGAAGGCGTGCAGCGGCTGGCCCATTTCCATCAGCACGTAGTTGGTGATGTCGACAATGTTGTTGATTGGGCGCAAGCCAATGGCTTCAAGTTTTTCGCACAGCCAGGCCGGGCTCGGTGCCACCTTGACGCCGCGAATCCATCGACCGGTGTAAAACGGGCAGGAGTCAGGTGCCGAAATTTTGATCTGCGCGTCGCCGGCCTTGGTTGTGGCGGTGGTTGATTGGTTGTGAGCGATCACTCCCTTGAGCGTTTTGCCGGTCAGCGCGGCGGTCTCGCGTGCCATGCCGAGATGACTGAGCAGGTCGGGACGGTTGGGGGTGACCTCAAGTTCGAGCAGCGTATCGTCTTCAAACAGGTCACCGACCGGCGTGCCCGGTTTGGCGTCGCTATCGAGAATCAGCAGGCCTTCCTCCTTGTCGACCAGACCGATCTCGCCGGCGGCACAGAGCATGCCGTGCGACTCGACGCCGCGCAGCTTGCCGGACTTGATGGTGAAACCTTCTCCAAGCGTGCAGCCCGGCAGCGCCAGCGGGACATTGTCGCCGACCTTGTAATTTTTCGCTCCGCAGACGATCTGTCGGGGCGTTCCGGAACCGTCATCCACCTTGCAGACTGAAAGTTTGTCGGCGTCCGGATGTTTTTCGGACGAAAGGATTTTGCCGACCACGAGATTTTCGATGCTGACACCGAGTGACTGGATGCCTTCGACTTCGACGCCCGCGAAGGTGAGCAGGGAGTCGAGGTCTTCGAGGGAGTGATCGCTGAGATCGAGATGGTCGTTTAACCACTTCAGAGAAAATTTCATAACTTAAAAAAGAGGAACCACGAATGAACGCGGATGAACGCGAATTCTTCTGGTTCAGGTAGGATCTAAAAAACAAAAAATAGAACACCGGGAGCGCGTCCAGAGAACGCAACGCGTCAGGCGAACTGTTTGAGAAAGCGCAGATCGTTTTCGATGAGCAGTCGCAGGTCGGGCAGGCCGTAAAGGATCATGGCGAGGCGGTCGATGCCCATGCCGAAGGCGAAGCCGCTGACTTTATCGGGTGAGTAAATGTCGTCGCCGCGCGATTCGCAGACAGCTTCAAACACGGCGGGGTCGACGATGCCACAACCGGCGATCTCCACCCATTTGGGCTTCTGGCCCTTCAGCTCGAGCTTGAGGTCGACCTCGAAACTGGGCTCAGTGAACGGGAAAAAGTGCGGACGGAAGCGGACTTCGGTTTGCTCGCCGAAGATGGCGTGGAAGAAATATTCGAGCGTC